>JBGVTE010000036.1:0-26872 GCA_041862375.1 Candidatus Aminicenantaceae bacterium | reverse complement strand
CAAATTGATTTAATTGTACAATAAACGGAGCGATGCAACGGTCAATTGGTACAAGTTCACCATCTAACCACACATAAGAAAGCGTGTTTGGTTTACACATTACATGTCCTCAAGGGATATTTACCTAATTTATTATATACAGAACCTACTCCCTCAATCTCAAGGGTAATTGATTTAGGGATAGGAATTTTGCTTTTGTGCTCGCTACAAATCCCTCGTTGGTTATCCAACGTGCTGGTTCGAGTTCGACCCTCGGCATCTCTGGTTTAGTCGTAATACTCCAGACCAAGATGTGTTATGAGATCCTCCCCTCTAAGATGTCTAAGGGTGTTTTTCAGTTTCATCAACTGTATGAATAAGTCATGCTCCGGATAAAGTTCAGGCGCGCACATCGGGCTTTTAAAATAAAAGGATAACCATTCCTGGATACCTTTCATTCTGCTCCGCTGTGCCAAGTCCATAAAAAGAACTAGATCAAGAACAATGGGCGCCGCTAATATACTATCCCGGCAGAGAAAATCAATTTTTATCTGCATCGGATATCCCAGCCATCCAAATATATCTATGTTATCCCAGCCTTCTTTGTTATCTCCTCGTGGCGGGTAATAGTTGATTCGGACTTTATGGTATAAGTTATGGTATAAATCGGGATAGACCTCAGGCTGCAAAATATATTCGAGAACTCCCAGCTTGCTTTCCTCCTTGGTTTTGAAAGATTCTGGATCATCGAGTACTTCGCCATCCCGGTTGCCGAGGATATTCGTTGAAAACCAGCCATTTAAACCTATAAGACGGGCTTTCAACCCTGGGGCAATGATGGTCTTCATCAATGTTTGACCAGTTTTAAAGTCTTTTCCGGTAATGGGAACTTGTTTCTGACGGGCATACTCTGTTAAAGCGGGAATATCCACTGTCAGATTTGGTGCTCCGTTGGCAAAGGGCACACCAGCGGTGATGGAAGCGTAGGCGTAGATCATGCTTGGTGCAATGGCCGGATTGTTTTCTTTCATAGCTTTTTCGAAGGATTCGATGGATTCATGGACAGGGTGTGGTTTCATAAAAACTTCAGTACTTGCGCACCAAACCGTCACCATTCGGTTAAGTTTATGCGAATCTTTAAATTTCTGTATATCCTCTATGAGCATTTGAGCGTAATCATATTTTGTGGAGGCTTTTTTAACATGATTTCCCTGTAATTTTTTTACATAGTTCTGGTTGAAGACTGCTTTCCAAGGAAGAATTTCTTCGATTTCTCCTCGGACTTGATCCAGCAGTTCTTTTTTAAGAACTCCAGCTTTAAGTCCTGCTTGGTATATATTATCAGGGAATATATCCCATCCTCCAAAGACCAGATCGTTGAGTTCTGCCAGGGGAACAAAGTTTTTTATCATAGGAATTTTCTTATCAGTCCGTTTTCCAAGTCTAATAGTTCCCATCTGGGTTAATGAGCCAAAAGGCTTGGCGATTCCCTTCCTGATGGCTGAAACTCCTGCGATAAAAGTAGTTGCCACTGCTCCCAGACCTGGTAAAAGAACGCCTAATTTGCCGGTTGGCTTTTCAATCGATATTTTTTCGCTCACTCTTTTCCTCCTCTGTAGGCTCTCTCACTTGTATTTATTTCAACAATCATAAAAAAATCTTTTTTATGATCATTATTAATAAATGAAGTGATCTGTACTCTAGGAATTCTATTTCTTCTGATATATATTTTCAACAATTTAATCCTTTTTTATTGTTTATTATCATCTGTTACTTCTTCCGTCTCATTAGATTTTCCAATGTCTTGAATTTCTTGCCGTCTGGTCCTGTCATGTACAACTCATAGGTAAGCTCATCTTTGCTGATCATTCTGCTTATGGCTCTGACTTTTATGATTCCACCAGTCATAGGATCAGGCCATTCTCCGGTTTCTGTCATAACCTTTCCCGTTTCATCACGGTTACCTGTTGTCAGGTAGAATCCTGTGCTTGAGTTGTCAATCCAGACGGTAACATACTTTTTCTTAAAGTTAACCTATCCTTATTTATATACCTCAGTTGAATTCATGTAAAGTTCTGTTTGATCATTTGCTTATTTTCAATATTCTGCTCATTAAAAATTCTAAACTGTGAATATTAATATGCTTTCCTGTTGCTCGCTTATTTTTTCATAATGATCGAAAAAATTAAGCATATCGATGAGACTCTTGCCATCTTCAATTTGTGACAATACTTTTTCTTCTTTTTTCTGGATGTTTTCAGCGAGATCTAGAATTCCAATCAACTCTTCTTCGCTCATAACAACTACTCCATCGTCATCCCCAAAAATGATGTCTCCTGAAGAGACATCAACACCGCCGCAAGTGATTTTTGTTTGAGTTTTGAATATATTAGAAGCTGTTCCTGCAAGAGGAGTTATGTATCGTGCGTATACTGGAAAACGAATTCGTTGAACCTGTTTTACATCACGACATCCTCCATCTATTATGATTCCGCCAAGCTTTTTCCTGGAGGCTTCCATAGAGAATAATTCACCTGCTATAGCGATTTTTTTGCCTTCTGCATCGATTACTAATACTTCATCCTCTCCTGCGTCATAAAGTCCCTTAATGACCGCAAGAAAATCACCTTTACTGTGTACAGTATGAGCTATTCCTGTCATTTTTAATCCTTGGTTTATAGGCTTTATGCCGGGATCCATAACTCTCAAATTCTTATTGGCATCGCAGATACAGGCTGTATCTAATTTATAAAGCCTTTTTTTCAATATTTTGAAATCCATCATACCTCCTGATCGTCAGTTGAAATATAATTTTTGCTTGAATAGACTTTGTTTGCAAGAATAAATAGTAGAAAGAAAGAATTCTAAGAAGAATCAAACAGCTGGAACGTTTAGCCTCAGGAAAAGAAATCCGAAGATAAAGTTAATATCTGTTATCTTTTGGACGTAAGCTGCAACATTCAATTCAATCAAAGCATTCATCGTTCTTTTTCTTGTTTCTTCTTTCATACAGTTTTTTGAGTTTTCCAATTCTTTTTTATTATTTTATACAGACCTAAAGTCATAAGAGGAATGATGAAAATAACTAAAAATCCCCAGCTTATACTTCCGTATCCTTTTGCTATGAGGTTTATCAGCCCGAAGGTCGATATTCCTATGCCTGATATAAGCAGAACAGAGGCTACAAGTGGTCTCAACCACCGTGGAAATGATTTTCCCTTAGCTTGGAGAGCAGACTGGATGCGTTCGTTAACAGCATGAATAAAACCAGTGCCTGTTTCTATTAAAGTGCCGAAAAGAACAATCTGGAATGTTATAAGAAGAATGGGAGAGCCGGCTTTTTTGAGTACAAAAACTGCCGGTACTTCTTGTGGAAGAACTGCCGGATAATGGCTGATGACAGCGATGTAGAAAAGAAGTCCGGGAAGAATGCCAATGAGCCCACCGATAAGTCCAGCACAAATTGCTTCCTTTCTTGTTTCAATATGATTGATGCAGAAGAGAACTGCCGGAATAATTCCCAGGTTGTAAAGAGCGTATTTAAATCCCCCCAGAGCCCACCTCGGCAGGATTGCAAAATCGGAAAAATTTTTTTGGATTTGCGGACCGAATTTTAGAAAAGCTACAACAAGAAAAGTTCCATAGATAATATAGAGAACGAGTGACCATCCAGAAAGGAATTTTTCAATCAGGCCGCTTCCTTTGAATGTAAGGAAACCGATGGCTGAGAGCATGATTATTACACCAAACATGTAAGGAATTCCAAAGTTGTCACGAATCAAAATCCCTGCTGCAGAACCTATTACTGCAAGTACAAAAAGAAGTAGAATTAAGTATAGAATTTCAAAGAGAAACCAGTAGCGCCCGAGCAGGTTCTTAAAGAATGTCCGGTAGTCATAAGCGTGAAACATTCTGGAAAATTCAAAAGTCAATGCAAGCATGACAGACCACATGACAGTTGTTATTAACAACATTCCCAGGATTCCACCTATCGGGCCATAATTTAGAAAAAACTCGACGATCTCCCTTCCTGTTCCGTATCCTCCTGCTATAACCACTGATTGGAAGACGAAGCCTGGTAATAAATATCTTTTAAAAAATGAGGAATTGAGAAAAAGCATTTCGCTTTTTTGTTTTTTTTGCTCCATATCTACCATAATTCACTTTATATTACAAACGAGAAGGATCTTAGACATTTTTATTCCATCGCTGGAATATTTGTAAAAATATTCAGGAGGTTTTATAATTCTAGACTATGTTTTTACTATTCAACGATTGACCTTTAAGAGAGATTTGAGTTAGATCATAAAATAGCTCAGAATTACTTGTTCTCAGTAAGATGAATTATCCAATGCTACTGACAAATGATGAGAGGCAGAAAAAAATACGCTCCATAACTCTATGGGGAGTTTTAGTCAATGTTTTTCTGATGTTTTTGAAAATAATTGTCGGAATCTGGATTAAATCATCTGCCCTTATTGCTGACGGAGTTCATTCATTCTCAGATTTAGCCACTGATTTTATAGTTTTAATGGGTACAAAATTGTCTTACAGACCCCCGGATGAATCCCATCCATATGGTCACAGCAAAATAGAAACTGTTGCCTGCCTCCTTGTAGCTATTATTCTCCTGGGTGCAGGTATGGGACTTATCTGGTCTGCTGCTACTTCAATCTACCATCATAGAGAAAATTTCCCGGGCAGTTTTATGTTAATAGTGGCGGTAGTTTCAGTCATTGCCAAAGAAACTCTTTTTTTCCTGACGCGCAAAATTGCTAGAATAACCCAGAGTTCTGCTTTGTATGCAAATGCCTGGCATCATCGTTCCGATGCTTTCTCATCGCTGGCAGTTTTGATGGGAGGCTTAGCAAGTTTGTTTGGGTGGGGTTATGCTGATCATGCGGCAACAATCATTGTCGGCTTTATGATTGCGGCGGTGGCAGGCAAAATACTGTACGATAACTTAATAGAGCTATCCGAACATTCTGCAGATAGAGAATCAATTCGGGTTATTGAAAATGTTTTATCCGAGGAAAAGGATGTTTTCCATTGGCATGCGTTACGAACAAGAAAGCATGGAGTGGAATTATTTGTGGATGCTCATGTTTTAGTCGACCCGAGCTTATCAGTTCTGGACAGCCATAAAATTTCAATGAAAATTGAAGAAAAAATTAAGAAAAGATTATCCCGACCCGTAAATGCTCTTATTCATATAGAGCCTCACATAAAAAAAATGCATAAATAGTAATTGAGGGACTTTGGTGGGTGTACCTTGAGCTGCCAGTTCTGTTCCCACTAAATATTCTAAGGGCAGGGAAGATTGATAAGTAGTCCTCTTTTATCAATTGTACTATGCTTGTTATTAAGCGATCCATTCCGCTAATTCAGCAGTCGTTTTTTTCTTTAGTGCCATTCTTCAATAATTTTGTATCATACTGCAAAAGTAGTACACCTGGCTAGATATACGCAGAAAATATAGCATGGCGGTTGAATCTCTTGAGGCCTTAAAGATTACTCAAGATTGTTGACAATAAATACCTTATCTGTTAATTTTGTGCCTGAGGCGCTATCGTCTAGGGGACTAGGACAGGTGGTTCTCAGCCATCAAACCGGGGTTCGAATCCCCGTAGCGCTGCTATCTGTTATTCCTGGAGATTTTGGGATATATCCAACCAATCTAAAGTGAAAAATTTAATAAGCAAAAAAGCCTCCTTTACTGTGAAAAGAGGCTATATTTGCTATAATTTAATGGATTAGAACATTGTTCTAATTCGTAGTGAATATTCGTGCTTTTTGACAGCTGCATCGCTGATATCAAATCGAGCTTCAAGCCAGTTTCCAACTATGTCTACGAATAAATTATCAAATGTTTTGAATAGCATATTTTAAGGAATGTTGACAACAGTTTTTTGAGATAATAGACTTCTTTAGAAAAATGTATCGAAACAGACCAGGGCTTTGGGATAAGCTCTAATTTTTATTTAAAAGGAGATTCATGAATAGAGCCGACCTTGCTGTCCAATGTTTCAAGGGAACTTTTAATTGTGCTCAATGTGTATTTTCTGTCTTTGCTCCAAAACTTGGTCTTAAGCGGAGAATTGCGCTGAAGATTGCCACTCCTTTTGGTGGCGGAATGGCCCACATGGACGAAGTGTGTGGGGCCGTTACTGGTGGATTGATGGTCATCGGGTTAAAACATGGTATGTCCAAAGAAGAAGATCTGGAAGCTAAGGAAAAGGCGTACAAGCTCTCTCAGGAATTTGCTTCACGTTTCAAAAAAAGAAACAAGACTATAAAGTGCCGTGAGCTAATCGGACATGACCTCAGTACTCCAGAAGGATATGATAGTGCAAAAGAAAATAATGTATTTGATACACAATGCACGAAATTCGTTAGGGACGCAGTGGAGATACTCGAAGAGTTCTTTGTTTAAATGAGGTTTAGGTAATAACTACTTTTCCTCTAGATGGCTTACAAAGACTACTTGGTGGATTAGCTCAATAGAGGAGAGATTCTTTCTTTTTCGCTCAAAGGTTTGCCTGATCTTGTATCTACAGCTATACAAGCTCCATTTATTATTTGAGTGAAGACCCTACCCGCGGCATGAGGATTACCACTTAGATGAGGGGCATCGAGTAATCCTGTTTTAATCGCCTGAGATAGTGTTTCTGGGTCTGTCCATGGATCTTCGACTTTTTCAGAAGATAATTCTTTTATGGCTTGAAGAAGATATTGTGCTTCTTCAACGAGTTCCTTCTTTCTTTTTTTAATTCGTGGATCATTCAGAATTTGAGGTGAGCCCAGAGAATAGCTTTGGATAATGCCGTGAATAATTTTTGCGCTTTCAATGATATCAGAAGAAGTTGCAGCATGGTCTCCTTCACAAAAACCGACGACATGAATTATTTTCGGGTCCAACACCAATTGAAACAGCGTAGAAGAAGAAAGCTGTCCTTTGGCCACATCAGGCTCAGGAGAAAGGCTGGCTAATCCTGTTCTCGTCTGACGAATCGTAGTGAAATCTTTGTCATGGAGAGACTCGATGAGCTCTATTTTTGCCAGCATTTTTGCTAGATCCATTAAAGGAGAGGTTTTGCTCGGAGTGTTGAACATGTATTGTGAGACATAATGGGTTATTCCCATTTTTTTTGCATTGTAGGCTGCTAAAAACGCTGCTGCCACTGCTACAGTATCAGGAGCATCCCTCAGGCTCCAATGATGAGATTCGTTGACTTCAAGAGGGATATCATTCTCCGCATACCATTTCATTGTTTTTTGATTTTCTCTGATGGATTCTTGGGGAGTTCGGTTGGAGCGGCCATCGAGCTGGTTATACCAACAGAGGGGGACAGCTCCCCAGGCTATATTTATTGTTTTAAGCGACATCTCTGCCCATTTGATTAAATCTCTTGTCCCTGAATAACAGCGAAGAAGTGGATAGTTTCCGCATCGAGTTGCTTTGTAAATGGATGTAAGGTTTTCAGTTTTCCTCAGAGGAACTCCGCCAGCGCCGTCTTGCCCTTTTTTCATTTCATCTGGACGGAAAAAGCTTTCTTGAGCATTCTGGTCTGGTCCAATAGAGATAATGTCTATCGTTTCTGAAAGAGCAATTTCTCTTGCTCCTTTGACAGTTTCTTCCACTGTGGGCAGTCCGAAGTGATGACGGAGTAGAGGATAAGGAGAGCTGAAGGCTATTCGGTCTAGAAGATTTTGAGGCGGAACTTTATCTCCTTTAGTTTCTTTAATTTTTCCCTTAAGGAAAGATGTTATTTCTTCTACAGGCTCGAGGCCGCTGAAAACAGCATCGAACAGGCCGCTCTTTCGAGCAACGTCAGCTGTTGGCGGTGTTCCGCCAAAGACGAATGTTTTATCTTCCCATCGGTTTTTTTTAACTTCAGCTTTAAAAGAGACTAAAAGTCTTTCGAGCACTCCTGGGGTCAAGCGGTAGCTGATTGCAATAATATCTGGTTTGTTTCGCTTTATCTCTTTTGATAATCTTTCGATAGAAACGGCAGGACCCAAAGAAAATGTTTCATATCCGAAACCGTCAGCGAGTTTTAAAAAATTAAGGACTCCTGCGACATGGACGCAGTTACCTATAGAAGCGCCCAAAATTTTTTTTTTAGTCTCGGGAGTCACTTTAGATTTCTCCTGATACCGCTAGAAGGCGAATTTCTTTAATGGACATTCCTTCAATTCCCAATTTCTCTACAGTTCGCCCTTCTTTCCAAAAATCTACTCCCCTCATCATTGAGGCAACATGGATAATAGATCTAATTGTTGGAGTCTCGACTTTTAACATATTCCCGATTGAAGCAAGGGGAATAAGACTCATAGGAACATCCTCATCAATATAGCGGTGGTGCAGGCGATCTGGCGCTTTGATACCGGAGTAGCCTGGGTTATCCTGAATAGCTTCATAGAGGTCTTTTCCTGTTGCGCTATAGGCCGTATAAAGCCATTCTTTAGCGCTCATAGCTTTTATTCCCAATGCTGCGGCAACTTCAAGTCTCTCTTTATCTAATTTCTCCAATACTTTCGAGACTGACTCACTAGCTCCTTGGACGTAGTATTCGAAGTCACCATGAGTTTCTTCAATCCATGATGCGTTAAGTACTGTAAGAGCTGGATGAAAAACAGCGCCAATATTATCAAAACTTGTTTTGAAAATGTTATCTCCAGGTACAAATTGAGGGAAAGCACGATTGATAACCTTCACCACGCCTGGGATCCAGTATGCTGGTAGAGTGGCAAGTGGAACTGAATTTTTTACGGAAAATATTCTTGCATGAGCAGGGCCCATGGATCTTGAGGCATATAAAAATGTTTGAGCTTCTGCGATGAAAGGAAACTTTTCTAAACCGTGTTCTTTGAGTGTATTGAAAAATTCTAAGGCTCCTCCAGTCCGACCAGGATTGAGAATAACAATTTGATTTTCTTTGAGATGGGGAGTACAGGTTTGGGCAATAAAGCGATGTGCGTTTGCAGGCACTACTACCATTAGTATATCTACTCCAGCAAGACATTCTTTTATGTTGGTGGAAGCAAGCTCAATTTTTCCAACTCCTTTTACTTCTCCCTCTACCTTGACCGCTTTTCTCTCATTTACAGGGCGAATTCTTTTTCGGCCCCGGTTATAGAGATTCACCTTAAAGCCCATTATGCCGAGATGTCCAGCCATTGCTAATCCGCCGTGACCAGCTCCGAGAACACAGAATTTAAGCTCCTTTAGATCTTTGCTGAGGAGAGCTTTAATGTATTTTTTTCTTCTTAAATCCAATTGTTTAATTATTTTTTTTGCCATTTGACTGACCTTGCTTTTAGATTTTTTGCCTTATTAATCTAGTAATACTTAAAATTTCTATCTTTGGAGGCAGAGACCAACTTAAAATTTTTTTCTAAATATATTATTAAGCTTGAAATATTTGTTATGAAAGAGCAGCTTCATTTTAATAAAAAATTGTCAATTAGGCAAATTAAAAGAATTATTCTAAATTAAATTGACATTTCTAGTATAGAATCTATAAAATAATTGTAATGCTAAAACTATAAGGAGGAAGCGGCATGAAAAAGTCCATCAGTATCTTAATCATCTTCTCTTTGTTTCTCTTATCAACAAGCTGTGCTACACTTTTCAAGGGGACAACTGAAGAAGTAAACTTAAATTCAAATCCTGTGGGTGCTGAAATTTGGATTGATGGAAAACTAATGGGAAAAACTCCGATTGCTTTCACGCTTGAGTCTAAAAAGACGTACGTAATTGAATTTAGACTTCCTGGCTATGAACCAAGGACTGTAAACCTTACTCACCATATTGGAGCCGGTTGGATAATTTTAGATGTTCTTGGCGGTTTGATTCCTGTTGTTATAGATGCGGTTACTGGAGCCTGGTATTCTTTTGATGAGAAAAATGTAAATATACAGTTAGGGAGATAACGTCTGGTCTTATAGTCTCTGTAATTTAATACCAAGCAAATTCTTTCTCGACTACATTATCATTTTCGTTGCTTTCATTTATGCGGTTATCAGGATCAGCATGTACTGATAACAAATATTTATCTTTAGAGCTGCTTCCTTCCCAGCCAGGCATTTTAAATTTAAAACTCTGCTGTATTATCCCATAAGTTCTGAGTATGTCCATAAGATATGAATCCAGTTTCCATTTTTTGAGCCAGATTCCATCAGGCCCTCTTCTTAAAAAAATGCCCATTTCGATTGTGTTAGCTTCTAGCTGTCCTTTGGCATTAAGTTCATACCATACAAAGATAGTACCCTCTTTAAATTCGGTAGCAACCAAAACGTTTTTTGGGTGAATAAATAAATTCGGGACAATCTTTTGTGTCGGCTTTATATAGCTGCGGAAAATCTTATTTATTCGCATAATTAATTGCTCTAGTAAGACAGAGGGGGGCTGGTCCACTGCCCATTTTTCATGGAGGTTCCAATCAAGGCTGTTTGCTACAGGACTTCCGAAATCTACATTAAGGTTAGCCCAATTAATACAGACCAGTGCATACCACCATGCCAGTGCTTGTTTTCCTTCGAGTTCCTTGATTTCCACTATCCGCTTGAACTTCTCAATCAGCTCCTGCTTTATCACCTCCAGGCTTTTTCTTTTCGCCCAGCTGTAATGGAAATCAGGATTCTTGGAATCACGATCGGAACTTCCCAGAGAGCGGCCAGGTGGAAGTTGATTGGCAAGCAGTTTCACCGAAGTGTTTGTGTAGAAAGAAAAGATATCAAGTTGCTTGTTTGTTTCTGTGTAAATAAGGGCACCTAAGATAAAGGTTGCAACTAAAATGAGTGAGATTTTGGACAAGAAAAGGTAATTTTGCTTTTTCAAACTTCTTAAAAAATATTATCAACCCATATATACAGTTGTCAATCTGTCATGGAATTAAATGCTTTGATTAATATCAGATATTAAAGAGGTGATTATCTTATGAAGCATCTTTTTTTCCGTGATGAAAATTAAAATAGTCATTGAGCGATGGGCATACGGCTTGAAGGCACGCTCGCTTTGCCCCAGCGAGTCAAAGCGGCTCGATTCAGGCTTCGCTCTTCCTAAGAGGGGATTGAGGTCACATACCACTTACCTTCTTTGAATTCTACTCAAATAATCGATCAGTGCATTTCTTACATCTCATATAAGTTCCAACGAGGGAAGTTCTTTCCTTATCATGGATGGGACCATTGCAAGAATCGCAGACATAGGTTCCCCAAGCCGCATTCTCCGGATCCTCTCTTCCTTCCCACCAAGCCTGTGCTCTACGAATAGCCTCAGCCTTCTCATCTTGCTTATCGGTCATAATCTCCTCTTTTTACATTTTTCTATTACCCTCTTAAGGATTATTTTTTTTATATATAGATTTCGATCACCTTCTGGACCTGCATAGTCGTTTATAAAAAATATTTTTATTTCATGCCAGCCTTTATCTACACTATGCTGTAAATTATACTTTCTCCACGAGGAAGAACAGACAGAAATTGAGTCGATTTTGTATTCATCTATTTCCACTACCATCTCTGGACATATATCCTGAGCTTGATCACCTCTGGCAATTATCTCAATACTTATTTTCCCCTTTGGCATAAGAACTTGTAGATTAAACTTTTTTAAAGTTAATTTTAAAAATTGAGATTTATTGATTATTACCTATATAAAGAGAAATTCCCATATTAGTTGTGCCCATAACAAAGGTATGATGGATAATGTAGTTCCTGATTATCCAGGGTGCCAAAGCTAAAAAGAATACTAAGCAAAACATGCATATATATTTTAATTTTTGTTTATTAAATACTTTATTGTCCAACATAATCCAAAATAAGATAAAAGGGAGGAGGGATAGTATCTCTATACGAGTATAATATGCAAATACAAAGCAAAGTGCGGATATAATATTTGTTTTCATCGAGGGATTTTTTAATAGTTTTATCGCTAAATACAAAAAAAGGGACATAAAAAATATATAAAGAATTTCTGTCTGAAGGTAATTACAATAAAAAATAAATAGGTGATAAAATGCGAATATTGTCCCAGCAACGATTCCAGCGAATCTCCCAAACAACTTTGATGTAATAAAGTAAACTAAGACACATGAAAAAGCACTAATCAAGATGTTAAATATTTGTACGTTGTAAAAATTCCACCCGAACAACTTGAAGATACCAGCCATTATGAAAGGGAACATAGGAGGCCAGAAGGAACGGAGTCCTGGGTTATTTATATATTTATGCTCTGTAAGAAGGCGCTGAGCTGCTTCAACATAATTTGCTGAATCACCGGTACCTATAGATTCCAAAGGACTTATTGAAAGATATCTTACTACGAGGGACACAAGAAATAGCAGAATTATAATAGTTAATTCGCTACAAAAAATAAGAGAGAGAGACTTTAATATATTGATATTTTTTAAGCTATCAACAGCTTTTCTACTGATCAATCGAAAATATCTTCTCCTTCATCAAGGAGATTGAGCATTTATTCTGTCTCGCATACAATTAGAGAATGCAAGTCCATCCCAGACCTGAATATCTTTGCATTTTTTAATTTTGTATATTTTCGGACAAGGCGAAGCTGTTCTTCATAAGGCCTTATAAACTTCCCTTGATCTATCTTGTATAAAAACTTTCCTAGCAGGTTATATTTTAGAGGAACAAGGTCAATAATTATGATCTTTTCTTTTGTAATTCTCCTTGCTACAGTTAATACCTTTCCTATGGTTACTTCAGGAATGTGGTGCAGAAAACCGAGCATAAATGCATAATCAAAATATTTGTCTGGATACGCTAGTGAGTTTGCATCTATTATAAGAAATTTCTTTTTTTTTGAGCCATACTTCTTTCTTGCGTACATAATATGTCTTTTGTTAAGATCAATGCCTACATATTCTCCCTTAGCAAGGACTGAAAACTGTCCTGTTCCGCAAGCAATATCAATTATTTTCTTGTTTTTTGTGTTTCTTATTTCTTTTTTTATATTACTTTTAACAGTTATCATGCCTGCTTCAATGATATTCCTTATCAGGTTGCTCATTACAGGATTACTACATAGTCTATGTATTATTTTTTTGATCATTTGGGTGCAGGCTATTGATTGAGTAAATTCAAGTTTGATTCTTAAGATTGACAGCAAGTAATTTTTAACTGTTTGGTATAGCTTTACTTTGCTATCCGGATCCTCAACCCATCTTACAGGAATTTCTTTAATCCTGTATCCCCACTTCTGGCATTTGAATAGCAATTCAGAGTCAAAGAACCATTCTTGATCAAGGACATGGGGCAAAACCTCTTTTATGACTTTTCTGTTCACTGCTTTAAATCCGCACTGCGCGTCTTTGAACGTGAATCCAAGAAAATTCTTTAATAAAAATATATATCCTCTGGAGAGTATCTCTCTTTTAATGGACCTTTTTATCTTAGCGCCTTTCATGAGTCTTGAGCCTGTCGCAATATCATATTTTTTCTTTACAATCGCATTTATGAGTTTTGGGTATGCTCTAAGATCTGTAGACAGGTCTATGTCCATGTAGCTACATATATCTGAGTTGCTTTCAGTCCAGGCTTTTCTCAATGCTCTTCCCCTGCCTCTCTTTGGAAGCCTTATAAAATCCACATCCTTATACTGTTTTTTCAGTTTTTTACAAATCGTGTGTGTTCGGTCATTCGAGCCATTATCGACAATAACTATCTGCCATTCATACTCGCTCATGTTTTTTTTAAGGAATTGACGAACCTTTTCGACATTTGGTTTTAGTTGTTTCTCTTCATTGAGTACGGGCAAGTCCACTTCAATCTTTATCTTACCCATCTCTTCTCTTGAATCCGCCAGGAAACCATCTATGCCAGTACTATGCCCTTCTTAAGAAATATTATAGTTCATGTTTTGGGATCCCATCATAGTTCTGTTATTATTTTTGTTGAGTCAGTAACTGATTGTGAAGAATCTCCTATGATTCACTCTGTCTCAATTGTATGTGTTATATTGTTTGTAGCCTCAACTCTGTTTTCTAAAGTGAAGTCCCTTAACTAGCATTATTTTTAATCAATTCTCTTCTATAAATATACTATTCAAATTATCTGTGTCAATTCAAATTTGGTGTAACACTCTTTATTACATTAGTAACGCATCTTCCCTATAATCATTTATCCATAGTTGAAAGTAGTAATCAAGAAAAATCAGGGGAAATTAAGGGAATCAGGCTGGCTGGGAAGCAGGGATTCGAACCCCGATTCCATGATCCAGAGTCATGTGTCCTACCGTTGGACGACTTCCCAACCGCAAAAACATAATAAAGAATACAGGACATTTTTTCAACCCGCCACTCTACCACTTTTCTCTTTTCATTGATCGAATGAGTCAGGTAGGAAACTGCAGAATCGAACATGCGTATATCCATATTTGAGGGAAGAAAACAGGTCGTGTCTATAACTAGAAATGAGAGTCATAATTAACGCCTGTAAAAGCTAATAGTTCAATCTTTTACAACAAGAAAATGAAAATCCAATGATGCAAATCAGTTAATTGACAGGGAATAGGGATGATGATAATATTGACGATTCTAAAATGAAAAAGACCTGGATTAGACTATTAATAATAACCCTGTTTACTTTTGTGTTTTTGTATTTTTTCTTCCGAAGCGTTGAATGGAAAAAAGTCATTGGCTACTTGACTGATGTCAATCTAACATTTTTTATTCTCATAGTTGTCTTTGTGCCTTTACATTTTATCACTCGAGCCATTAGGTGGAGATATCTCCTGTTTCATGAGAAGAAGGCTGTAAAATTTTTTAACATGTTCGCAGGCAATGCAGTTGGCTTCACTGTTACAGCTATTTTTCCAGGAAGACTTGGTGAGCTTGCAAAGCCTCTCTATCTAGCTTACAAGGAAAGAATGAGCAAAGGATTTGTCCTTGGCACTGTTGTTGTTGAAAGGATTTTTGATATATTCACTATGTGTTTCTTAGTTGGATTTTTTCTTTTAGCGAGACCTTTTTATGTTCCTGATTTTCAAGCTGGTGAAGAAGCATATTCGAATTTATATTTATTTGGAATAGTTGGAGTCACTTTTGCCTCAATTCTATTATTCTTAACTTTTTTTCTCTATTTTTTTCGAGAAAAATCGCTTTCCCTAATTTCTTTTATTTTGAAACCCTTTCCTGAAAAGATTTCCCAGAAAGTGATTAAGCTCTCGAGTGAGTTTATCCAGGGATTAAAATTTTTCCATTCAGTCGGAAATC
The DNA here is from genome assembly GCA_041862375.1 of Candidatus Aminicenantaceae bacterium. Taxonomy (GTDB): domain Bacteria; phylum Acidobacteriota; class Aminicenantia; order Aminicenantales; family Aminicenantaceae; genus WVZL01. The sequence goes on along the minus strand of JBGVTE010000036.1, from coordinate 11,654 downwards.
TGCTTATATACATATTACTTTCCTTTGTCGTTTGGCTTGGTATTATTTTTTATTATTGGCTGTTTTTACGTGCGTATAATATCTCGCTTCCTTTTTTTCTGTTGTTTCCTTATACATTCTTAGTCATGGTAGGAGCTTCTGTTCCGACTCCAGGTATGGTTGGGGGATTTCATTATTTCAGCAAAGTAGGTCTGACTTCCCTTTTCAACGTGGATGTCACCCAAGCGGTGGCTATGACCATTGTCGTTCATGCTGTTCAGATAGTGGTGACTTGTGTGATTGGATATGCTATATTATGGAAAGAAGGAATTTCTTTATTACAGCTAAAAAAATTTGGAGAGAATGCTGATAAATGATATGTCCTTTCTGTGGTCATTTGGAGAGTAAAGTCATTGATTCTCGGGACAGTAAAAAGAATCTCTCTATACGCCGTCGTAGGGAATGTCTCAAGTGTAAAAAAAGATACACTACGTACGAGAAAATTGAAGAAATTCCTTACATGGTTATTAAGAAGGATGGCAGAAGACTTCCCTTTGATAGTCAAAAACTCTTGCGTGGATTACTCAAAGCCTGCGAGAAAAGGCCAATTCCTGTAAGAAGACTGGAAGAGATTGTGGAAGAGATAGAGACTATACTTCATGAAAAACCAGAAAAAGAGATGAATACTTCAGAGATAGGGCAAATTCTCATGGAAAAGCTGAAAGCTCTTGATAAGGTAGCATATGTAAGGTTTGCTTCAGTTTACCGTGAGTTCAAGGATGTATTGGAGTTTAAGAAAGAATTAGAAAGCCTCTTGAAAGAAAAGTAAGTTGCCTCAGCAATGGTAAGGAGAATTAAGCCTGTATCCAGAATTGCCAAGATTGAGGCAGAAATAAATAGAATAATCGGGGAAGTATTCTTTCGAAAGAAGAATTATTTTAGGTTGGATGAAGTCTGGGTTCCCCGTATAGATATTTATGAGAATGAGAACAGAATCACTATCGAAACAGAAATTCCTGGTGTTTCACAAAAGGATATTACGATACTGCTTCATAATAACAGGATAGAAATTAGAGGAGTAAAGAGAGAAGTCCTGCCAGGAACAGAAATCAGGTATTTTAGGCTTGAGAGAGAATATGGAAATTTTAGCCGAGTTATCTCTTTGCCTAGCACAGTTATACCCGAGAAAACAAAGGCTACTTTCGAGAATGGAGTCTTAACAATATCCATGAAAAAACTAAGAAAAAAGAGAGAGAAAGGAGTGACGGTACAAATCCAAGAAACTGGGGAATAATTAAGGAGAGAAAAATGGCAAAAAAAGAGGGTAATAGTGAAGACAAATTTGAAGGTATCATTGACGACCAAGATCAGAAATTACATATACCCAAAAAATTACCAATTCTTCTATTGAGAGATATTGTTGTTTTTCCCTATATGGTTGTTCCCTTATTTGTAGGAAGAGAAAAGTCTAAGAATGCTATTGACAATTCACTGTCTTCTCATAGGATGATTCTGCTCTTAACTCAAAAAGATATGGAAATCGAGGAGCCAAAACGGGGGGATGTTTTTGAAATAGGAACAGTTGCTTTAGTTATGAGAATGCTCAAGCTTCCTGATGGAAGAGTAAGAATTCTTGCTCAGGGAATTGTTCGAGCGAAAATAGATAGTTTCGAGGAAGATATGTCTTTCTATTCAGCTGATGTAGTAGTTATTCACGAGCCCGAAAATATTGAGAAAACAATTGAAACTGAAGCTTTGATACGAAATGTTCGATCTGGGCTTGATAAGGCGTCTTCCCTAGGGAAAAATGTTCCTCCGGAGATATTGATTATTGCATCAAATATCGAAGAGCCTGGAAGGCTTGCTGATTTGACTGTAGCAAACCTGGAATTAAGGATAAACGAGGCTCAGGGGGTTCTGGAAATAGTAGATCCAGTCATGAGATTGAAAAGAGTTTATGAGCTTTTGGCAAAAGAACTTGAACTTCTTGATGTCCAATCCAAAATCAGCAGTGAGGCTAAAGGAGAGATGGAAAAGCTTCAAAAGCAGTATTTTCTAAAGCAACAGATGAAAGCTATCCAGAAAGAACTGGGAGAAGGAACAGAACTACAGGAGGAGATCAAAGGATATCAAGGGAAGTTAAAAAAATTAAAAGTCTCCCAGGAAGTTAAGCAAGAACTGGAAAAACAAATCAGTCGTCTTTCCCAAATGCATCCAGAGTCAGCCGAGACAGCTGTAGTCAGGAACTATTTGGATTGGATGTTTGATCTTCCCTGGAACAAAAGCACTGTTGACAACTTGGACCTTAAAAAAGCAAAAGTAATACTGGACGAAGATCACTATGGTTTGGATAGAGTTAAAGAAAGAATAGTTGAATACTTAGGAGTAAGGAAGCTTTCCAAGAAGATTAAAGGGCCTATACTTTGTTTTGTAGGGCCTCCAGGAGTAGGCAAGACTTCTCTGGGAAGGTCTATAGCGAGAGCTTTAGGAAGAAAATTTATTCGAATTTCTCTCGGAGGAGTGAGGGATGAAGCAGAAATTAGAGGTCACAGAAGAACTTATGTTGGAGCCTTGCCTGGAAGAATCATTCAAGGTCTAAGAAGAATAGGATCTAATAATCCTGTTTTTATGATGGACGAAGTGGATAAAATAGGAGCAGATTTCAGGGGAGATCCGTCATCTGCATTGCTGGAGGTGCTCGATCCCGAGCAAAATTTTTCTTTTCGAGATCATTATCTAGGTGTCTCTTTCGATCTGTCAAGAGTGATGTTCATCACTACTGCCAATCTCCTTGATCCCATTCATCCTGCTTTTCGAGACAGGATGGAAACCCTCAAACTTCCAGGATACACCGAAGAAGAGAAATTGCAGATTGCCCTGCGACACTTGGTGCCCAAGCAGATAAAGGAGAATGCCCTGAGCGGGAATTTTATTTCTTTTACAAAAGGAGCAATCAAAAAAATAATTTCCCAATATACACGCGAGGCTGGAGTGAGAAATCTGGAAAGGGAGATCGCTTCTGTCTGTCGAAAGGTGGCTCGTAAAGTCGCTGAAGGAAAGGAAAGATTAACTAAAGTAACGTACCAAAACATCGAGAAATTCTTAGGTCCCCCCCAGATATTTAAGGATCAGCTTCTGCAAAAGGATCAAGTGGGAGTAGCAACGGGAGTTGCTTGGACAGCGAGCGGAGGAGAAATACTTTTTGTTGAAGCTACCAGAATGAAAGGTAAAGGGAATTTAACTTTGACAGGATCTTTAGGTGATGTAATGAAGGAGTCAGCTCAAGCCGCTTTAAGCTATGCGCGATCTCATGCTAAAGAATTTGGAATAAAGAGTGAATTTTTTTCTCAGAATGATTTTCATATCCATATTCCTGAAGGTGCTATTCCTAAAGATGGGCCTTCCGCAGGCGTGACTATTGCAACAGCACTTATTTCCGTTTGCAGTGACAGAAAAGTGAAAAGGGATGTGGCCATGACAGGTGAGATTACTCTTAGAGGGAACATCCTTCCAGTGGGAGGCATTAAAGAAAAAGTTTTAGCTGCTCAGAGAACTGGAGTAAAAGAGATAATATTACCCCTTGAGAATAAAAAGGATCTGATTGATATCCCTAAAAAGGTAAAACGAGAAATAAGCTTTATTTTTGCTGAAGAAACAAAAGATGTATTCAATCATGCTCTAGCAAAACCTGTGGGTAACAAAAAAGCCAGTCAGGGGAAATAACAAGCTCATCTTATCTGTTTTCCAATTTATGAAGCTAAAAACATTAGAGGAAGAAGAATTAATATCAGCAATCAGGAGAGAATACTCCGAGCTATCCCCGGAAGTTATTGTAGGAATCGGAGACGATGCTGCTGTTATTAAGTTCGGGAAGAAACATTTAATCGTAACCAAGGACGTACTTCTTGAAGGCGTCCATTTTCTCGTGAATCTTCATCCGCCATACCTTTTAGGACGTAAAAGCCTGTATGTAAACTTAAGCGACATAGCTGCCATGGGTGGAGTTTCAAAATATTCATTGCTCGGATTGGGACTGCCTCCAAAAACGGATCCAGATTGGCTCAAAGAATACTTATCTGGATTTAAATCTGCAGCTGATGAGCAAGGAGTTTCTCTGGTAGGGGGAGATGTTTCGGAATCAAAAAGAATTTCGATATCTGTATCAGTAATCGGGGAGGGGAAAAAAATAATCCAGAGGAATGGTGCTGAGGAGGAACATCTTATCTTTGTTTCTGGTTCTCTCGGTGATGCTGCACAGGGATTAATCCTTCTGAAGAAGGGATACAGGCTGGGTGACGACGAAAGGGCAGATGTCTTTTTAAAAGCATTTCTAGATCCTTGTCCTCCGGTCTCTTTGGGTAGCGAGCTATCTCGTTTTAATGCGGCTTCTTCCATGATAGATGTGAGTGATGGGCTGTCTGTGGATTTACATCATCTCTGTAAAGAGAGTGGAGTAGGTGCAGAAATATACGTGGATAAACTGCCACTTTCTCCAGAAATTAACCGATTCCAGAAACGACCATACAGATTGGCTCTTCATGGAGGCGAAGACTATCAGCTTCTTTTCACTGTGCCTTCTCACAGTTTGGATTCTATTGAGAAACTAAAAAAGAAATATAGAATAACTTTCATAGGAAAGATTATTAAAGAAAAGAGGATTCTGACAGTTGATCGCAGAGGGAAACGAAAACCTTTGGAGATTCAAGGTTACCAGCACTTTAAAAAAAGCAAGACTTGAAGACCTGCTAGATAGGAATTTTTAACCACCTGTTTCAAATTATAAAAGTTATGAAAGCCTGACCCCACTTGACAAATGTGTTTACTTTTTATAATTCAATAGTAAGAATCCAAATACGCAGTTGAGTTAAAAGGAGGATTCCATGGCAAAAAAAGGGGCTATTCTAACAATTGCTATTCTCCTGACTGGATATTCTTTATGGGCAGGAGGATGGAACAATACTCTCATGGGCTGTCGAGCTCTGGGATTGGGAGGAGCCTTTACTGCTGTGGCTGATGACCCGAGCGCTATCTTCCATAATCCTGCTGGACTTGTTTTTCAAAGAAGCGACTTCAATTTTTCTATTGATGGCTTCTATGTTTGGCCCACCCATCAATACACAATGCCCTCAGGTGCAAAAATCAATAGTAAGTACAATAATCCTCTGCCGCAGGTATTTATAACCTACAGGACGAGCGAAAAGATAACTCTCGGGTTCGGGATGTTTGTTCCTTATGCTGGCGGTGGAGTTGACTGGAAAAAGAACGATCTTGGCTATCCTTTAAAATCTGTTCTTGGTATTTATTCTCTTACTCCGACTTTAGCCTATCAAGTTTCCGAAAAATTATCTCTTGGTTTCAACATTTACTATTACAGAGCCATGTTAAAGGTTAATACAGAAATGTTATATTTTGGATCAATGTGTACAGAAGAAAGCGGAACAGCTCTTTCTGCTGGTTTTGGACTTATGTTCAGACCGAACGAAAAAGTTGGCATTGGAATGAGTATCAGGGGACCAACCAAGATGAATATTTCTGGAATATGTTCTATGGATTATGAAGGCTATAAATTAAACTTGGATTCAGAAACGAGCTTTAATCTTCCCTGGGACATAGAGGTTGGCCTTTCCTACCGAATAACTGATAATTTCCTCTTCTCCACGAGTGCTCAGTACACCATGTGGTCAACTCTTGATAAAGTTGAAAAGACGATAAAAAACATCCCCCTTACTGGGGATATGAAAGTAGACGAGAAGCTGGATTTTAAAAACATTCTCATCTGGAGGGCAGGATTTGAATATGTGCTTCCCCAGGGGATTGCCCTGCGTGCAGGAATGGGCATTGACCGTTCTGCTTCCCCTGAGGAAACTCTGAGTATAACAAACATAGATGTTGACAAGATCTCTATTGTTGGAGGAATAGGCTATAGAGCAGGAAAGATGCAGATTGACTTCACCTATATCTATGCTCTAGGGAAAGAGAGAGAGAAACGTTTATCTGGTTTCACCCTTCCTGAAAAGTATGACCTCGATGTCTTTATTCTTGGCTTGGGAATAACTTTTTCTCTTTGATGTTTTTTAGCTGAGGGTGTTTAAGTAGAGAGCAAAGAGCCTTCGAAGACAATCTCAGCTGGGCCTATTTGGAACACCTTCTCCTTTTCCCACTCTACCGTGAGCTCACCCATACTTGTTTTTACCTTCACTTTTTTCTCAGTAAATTTTTTCAAGATCGAAGCCACAGCAGAAGCACAGGCACCGCTTCCTGATGAGAGGGTCTCGCCAACTCCTCTTTCCCAGAAGAGAACTTCAATTTCCTCTTTATTGAGTACTCTAATAAATTCCACGTTTGTTCTATTCGGGAAAAAAGGGTGAGATTCGATTTCCCTTCCAATCTGATGCCATTCAATACGAGCAGGAAAGCGGTCGACAAAGACTGCACAATGGGGATTGCCAAGAGATACTATTGTTACAGGATAAATTTTTTGATTGATGGAGAGAGGGTAATCTATGATTTCTTCATGGAAAGTTCCATCATCAAATGGGATATCTGTAGAGGAGAGAGTGGGAATTCCCATTTCAATATTGATCTGGAAGAGATTATTATTTTGCTCGATAAGATCGCATTCTCTATTGCCTGCAGTTGTTAAGAAAAGAATTTGAGGGGATTCTATTTTTCGGTGATAATAGAGAGAAGCTGCTGCACATCGGAGCCCGTTACCTGAGATTTCAGCTTCTGTTCCATCAGCATTGAATATCCTGAAACTGGCATGGCCCTTTGATTTGTTCTTAACAGATATAAGGAGCAAACCATCTGCCCCTACTCCAATATGGCGATCGCATATTTTCTGAGCAAACTCACTTATGTCGGAAACTTCTGGAGTTTTCTTTTGGTCAATAATCAGAAAATCATTGCCCAAAGAATGGACTTTGGTAAATATCACCTAGGGAATCCTTAAGGTTAGAATAGAATCTTGGATTTCTCCATTTTGCTCTCTTCGGACAAGGACTATGATAGCATCTCCAGATTCTGTTTTTTTCATAATATTTTCCAATTCTTTAACTGATATAACTTCTTTCCTGTTCACCTCTAATATTATATCTCCAGCTTTTATTCCCTTTCTTTCTGCTTCGCTATACCTGCGGACTTCAGTAACTAATAGTCCTTCTTGAGTTCTGTAGCCGTACCTTCTGGCAAGTCGTGAAGTCATAGCTGTGACTGATATACCCAAATCTTTACCTGTATCTTTTGCTGCTTCTTTTTCCACTTCGGGTTCCAATTCTATGATAGTCGGAGTTAAAATCTTTTCCTTTCCATCTCTGATTACTTTAATGTTGACTTTTGTTCCAGGATCGATATCAGCTATTTTAAACCTTAAGTCATTTTCATCATTAATAGGCTGGCCATTGACTTCGATAATAACATCGTATCGTTTAAATCCCGCCTTTTCAGCAGGTTTTCCTGGCTCGACTGATGCAACTAAAGCTCCTCGTTTCGATTTTAAGTTTAGAGCCTTCAGGGAATCTTCAGTAATTGGTTGAATTCCAACTCCCAAGTAACCTCGTATAACTCTTCCTTTTTCTTTCAGTTGTTTCACTACTTTTTTTGCTAGATTGGAAGGGATGGCGAAGCCAATTCCGATGTTCCCTCCTGAAGGAGTCAGGATATTGCTTGTGATTCCTATGATTTCTGCCCTCATGTTCACCAACGGACCGCCGCTATTTCCTCTGTTGATAGCTGCATCAGTTTGGATAAAATCTTGATACTCGGGTGTATTCAGGCCAACACCGAGCTGTCTGCCTTTTGCACTAACAATGCCAGCCGTTATGGTATGCTCCATCCCGAAGGGATTTCCGATAGCTAAAACCCATTCTCCTACGCGCAGGCTTGCAGAATTTCCCATCTCTACAAAAGGTAAATTCTTTGCCTTAACTTTCAATAGGGCCAGGTCAGTCTTTGGATCTGTGCCGATAGTTTTAGCTGTGTATTCTTTACCCTCGATAGTGAAAACAGTAACTTTCACAGCATTCTCGACAATATGATTATTCGTCAGCAGGTATCCTTCTGAGTCTATAAAAAAGCCTGTACCTTGGGCTCGCGAACGGTATTCTCGTTCTCTTTCGCGGGGGCGTCCGAAGAATCTATCCCAAAAATCTTCGAATGGATCAGAAAAAAAATCATCACCGAAACCACGGACTCTTACCTTCTCAACTTTATCACTTTCAATTTTTACAACAGCAGGACCAACCTTTTCTGATATTCGAACAAAATCCAGATCGGGCTTTACCTGAGCAGATGATGAAGCATAGAGTGGGGAAGTGAAAGAAAAAGAAGATGATTCATCTGAGAAGTTTTCCTGAGCGCTTTTTTCCGGTAAATACACAAAAAGTAGGGCACTTAGGAAGGCTCCAACGAAGAAGCTTATCATAGAAATTATAAAGTACTTTTTCATTTTCCTTTCTCCTAAAGGCTTTAAATAAAATTAACATACTTAAAAAAAAAATTCAATGAACCTACATTTAGTAAACGAGCTTATTTCTAAAAAGTTGCATTAAAGCTATAATCAGGATATTATCACTTTGAGCTGAAGTCCTCCGCTGCGAACAAAGATCGGGGACAGTTTTATTTATATATTTGAGTTTGTCCCAAAGTGACGGGATTAAAAGAAGTGTTCGGAAAAGGCAGTTCCATTGTCATTGCGAGCGATCGAAGAGAGCGTGGCAATCTCATTGAAAACAAATAGATTAATGCCCTTCCTTAAGAGATTGCTTCATCGCTTCGCTCTTCGCAATGACAAGGCATCCCGTCACTTTTGGACAAAATCAATAAAAAAGATAAAAAAGGAACAGGCTACTTTTTTGGAAAAGAAGCATTGCTATACGCAATCATAGATAATGACAAAAATTGTTATTTACAAAAAAAATAGCCTGTCCCTTTTTTAAATAAGATGAGAAAAATTGGCCAGGAAGAAGAAACGAGGGTATTACTGGGAAATGTTGCCATAGCGAGGGGGATCATTGAAGCCGGATGCCATGTAGTCACCTCATATCCTGGCACACCCAGCTCTGAAATCATTCCTGCAGTAGCGGCATTTAAAAAGGAACTGGGCTTGAATACATACATTGAATGGTCTGCAAACGAAAAGGTAGCCTATGATAACGCTCTTGCAGCGAGCTTAGCGGGTAAGAGATCAGCAGTGGCCATGAAACAAGTTGGGCTCAATGTTGCCTCTGATTCTCTGATGAGCTCAGCTTATACAGGAGTTATAGGTGGAATGGTCATAATTAGCTGCGATGATCCTGGACCTCACAGCTCACAGACAGAACAAGATTCCCGCTTCTTTGCCCTGTTTGCAAAAGTGCCTGTCTATGATCCATCAACTCCCCGGGAAGCAAAAGAAATGGTAAAGGAAGCTTTCGAGCTTTCAGAGACATTTCAGATCCCTGTGCTTTTACGCCCGACAATACGAGTTTCCCATGCCAAGCAGAGCATTAAATTCTTTTCCCCTGAGATTCTTGACAGACGAGCAAATTTCAAAAGAAATCCACAGCGCTGGGCAGCTACTCCACGATACAGGCTAGTTCTGCATAAACAGCTTAATGAGACTCTCCAGAAAATCCAAAAAAGATTTGAACAAAACACGAGATGGAACTTTGAGCTAGGGAGAGGACGTGATGTGTCGCTGGGTATCATAACCTGCAGTGTAAGTTTTGCCATACTGATGGATATTCTCCAAGAATTGAATTTGAAAGGTATTATTAATGTCCTGAAAATCGGAACGCCTCATCCCCTCCCTCAAAAAAGAGTTGCAAAGTTTATAAAGAAACATAAGAAGGTTTTAGTGATCGAGGAGACTGACGCTGTTATCGAGTCTCAAATAATCGATAAAAGCAGAGTGCTGGGAAGGCTCACCGGCCACGTTCCTCAACAGGGAGAACTCATTCCTGAAGTGATTCATGATATTCTGGCAAAAGTTTTAAGCGATATGAAGATTACAGATTTAGAAAAAAGCTCAGACGAAAAACTCGATAGATTGATAGAAAAGCTTAAGATTTCTGTTCGAAGACCTACATTATGCGCTGGCTGTCCAGAAAGAGCTGCTTTTTTTGCCATTAAAAAAGCACTCCCAAAAGCTATCTATACAAGTGATATAGGTTGTTATACTCTAGGCCTTAATCTTAAAGCAGTGGATACTGTTATAGATATGGGTGCTGGAATTACATTGGCAAGTGGATTCTATCAAGCTTATCATCAGGATAAAAAAGACATTCCTATAGTAGCAACTATGGGCGATTCTACATTTTATCATGCAGGAACATCATCACTCCTGAGCGCTGTTTACAATAATGCAAGATTTATTTTAGTGATTCTGGACAATGAAATAACAGCCATGACTGGTATGCAGCCTACCCCGGGCTTAGGAATTACAGCCGATGGCAGCCAGGGAAGGAAAATAAAACTCGAGACATTGATTAGAGGATGCGGAGTCCAATGGATTAAGGCTGTAAATCCTTATGAGGTAAAAAAGCTCATAAACCTTCTCAAAAAGGCCAGAGAATATACTCAGAGAAGTGACGGGGGGATAGCTGTAATTATTGCCAGGTATCCCTGCCTTATACGCTATCCAGAAGTACTCAGAGAAAATTCTGTAAAGGTAGAAATTACTGATGACTGCAACAACTGCAGGTACTGCATAGATTTTTTTGAATGCCCCGCACTTTACTCAGATAGCGAAAAAAACCGCGTCGATATAGACCGAACGTTATGTGTAGACTGCGGAGTCTGCATGAATACCTGTGCGCGGAGTGCTATTGTTCCTCTTAGTAAAAACGCTTAAATGACGTCATCTATTAATAGATAAAATATATGAGGTCTTAATCAGCAATGAAAGTACAGATCATACTGGCTGGATTAGGTGGACAGGGGATATTGTTTGCTTCAAAATTATTTTCTGAGTTAGGCCTAAAATTGAATCTCAATGTAATGGGTTCAGAAACTCATGGGATGAGCCAAAGAGGCGGCTCAGTAATAGCTCACCTGAAACTAGGCAATTTCGAAAGCCCTATGATTAGAACAGGCACTGCTGACTTCCTGTATTCTCTTGAAAAGGATGAAACCTACAGAACCCTAAAATTCTTGAAAAGCGGAGGCAGGTGTTTCGCAAATCTATCAAATCCTGATTCATTCGATAAAAAAGTCATGGATTACCTGAAAAAACAAAGAATAATTGTAAAAACATGTGATGCAAGTGGAATTGCAAGCCAAATAGGCTCTATTGTTGCTGCCAATATTGTACTTATAGGTTACTCTGTGGGGACAGGGCTGGTTCCGTTTAAATACAAAGATTTAAGAGAAGTTCTGGAATCAGTCAGCAGGAAGAAAAACTGCATCCAAAATCTAAGAGCCTTTGATGCGGGCATGAAAGAAGGCAAATTGGTGCAAGAGGCCGCATAATTATCGGATTCATTGATGAGAAGCCTCTAGATAAACTTTGCCCTATGAGGAATTTTTCCTGTTGCGTCCCTTAACCACTTCTGATTTATCAATTTTTGAGTTTGTCCCAAAGTGACGGGATTAAAAGAAATGTTCGAAAAAGGCAGTTCCATTGTCATTGCGAGCGATCAAAGAGAGCGTGGCAATCTCATTGAAAACAAATAGATTAATGCCCTTCCTTAAGAGAT
>JBGVTE010000035.1:0-23711 GCA_041862375.1 Candidatus Aminicenantaceae bacterium | reverse complement strand
GAAGAGCGAAGCGATGAAGCAATCTCTTAAGGAAGGGCATTAATCTATTTGTTTTCAATGAGATTGCCACGCTCTCTTCGATCGCTCGCAATGACAATGGAACTGCCTTTTTCGAACACTTCTTTTAATCCCGTCACTTTTGGACAAACTCAATTTATTACATTACTCGTCATCATACAGCACTATTTCTTGCAAAAATAATAAGAAAAAAACAGTACTTTTCATCTTTAATGGAGTAAATGGTGTTTTGTAAAGACAATCAGGAAAGGAAGGCTTTATTAGAGTATAATCTTAAACGGAGATGGTTCTCTTTTAGCAATCAATTCTTTTATTAAATCACAATTATTGTATATGGAATCTCTATAGTCAGATACAGAGCCCTTCTCAAAAACGTCTTTTATTTCATTTATTCCATCCTCGAGATTTCTCTGACAGGAGAAGCCTATGACTTTTTTTATCTTGTCAAATGAAACTCTGTAATTTCGTGGATCTTCATTCTTTTTAATATGTTCAATTTCAGTTTCAGGAATCAAATCTTTAATCCTATTGCCCAAGTCAGAAATATGATAATTCATATGGTTTGAACCGACATTAAAGATTTCAGCTCCAACCAATTTTATGGGTGCCTCAAGCAACAATAAAATTGCTCTTGAAATATCCTCTATATGAATAAAGGGTCTCCACTGAAAGCCATTATAAATTGAAATCTTTCCTTCTTTGAGGGCTTTTGCTGTTAAAAGATTTACAACTAAATCAAATCTCTGTCGGTACGATTTACCGAAGGCTGTCGCAATTCTCAATATCGTTGGGGAAAAATATGACTCGTTCAATGACAATATTGCTTTTTCTGCTTCTATCTTGGATCTTGCATATATCGAAACTGGATTGAGGGCAGATTCTTCATTTATTATCTCATCAGTAGCTCCATAAACACTGCACGTTGAAGCAAATATAAATTTGTTAACTCCGTATCCTTTGCATACTTTCCCGATGAGCATCGTTGCAGCTGTATTTATCTCTGAAGATAAATCGTTATCTATATTACAAGCTGGATCTCCTACGATAGCTCCGAGATGAATTACAGCATCCATATCTTTTATTGATTTCACCACATCTTCAATGTTTCTAAAATCTCCTTTTATAAACTCAAAATGAGAATCTTCGAAGAAAATCTCTAGCGGCTGATACCCAAATATCAACGAATCTAACACTCTTACGGTAAAATTCTCTTTCAATAAATTTTTGACTATGATTGATCCGATGTATCCTGCCCCGCCTATCACTAAAACGTTGTTTATCTTATTTTCTGAAACCATTTGAGCTCTTTCTTTATTACTTAGAATATTCTACATATTTTTGTTTAGATTTAAACATATTTTCCTCAGAGAAGCAATTTTTTTATGAAAAGCAAGCATCTCTAACTCCGTAATATCTGAGAGTTTAAAGAAAGATTCTTGGAATAAATAAGCGACCTTGAAGATTTAGCCTTCAGCTCTTCTGAGCCTCTAATATTGCATTAGTAAATATTTGCAATCCCTCATCAACTTGATCCTGATTAACAGTTAATGGTGGAATGAGCCTTATTGTTTGAGTCCAATGCCCACAAGGATAAAGCAGCAGCCCATTATTCAGTGAAATCTGTAGAATTCGTTTTACCAATTCCGGATGAGGTTCTCTACTTAATTCTGATTTCACAAACTCAACTGCAACCATGAGCCCGACTCCTCTCACTTCTCCTATGTAAGGCGAGTTTTGTTGAAATTCTTGTAGCTGCTCAACCATGTACTTACCCTGTTTACGCGCATTCTCTAACAGGCTTTCTTCACGAATTATTTTGATTACTTCACGCGAAGCAGCACAAGAAACTGGATTTCCTCCTCCTGTAGTACCGTGCGATAAAGCTCCCCATTTTTTCATGACTTCAGCTCGGGCAGCAACAGCTCCTAACGGGAATCCATTTGAAATTGCTTTTGCTACTGCTACTATGTCAGGGTGAACATCAAAAAAATGCGCAGCAAACCATTCACCAGTACGCCCAAAACCTGTCTGTACTTCATCGAAAACGAGTAGAATACCATACTGATCACATATTTTCCGCAATTCACCGAGCCAATCGCGAGGGGGAATAATGTATCCTCCCTCACCTTGAATTGGCTCCACAAACAGTGCAGCAACCTCTTCAGGCTCGATTACATACTCGAACAGCCGGATTAAATCATCTACTGCAGCCTGTGTACATGCTTCAAGATTTTCTGGTGTCGCAGAACGGAAAGGGTAAGGGAATTGGGCAAAATATACGTCAGGCAGAAGAGGACCATGCCCAGTTCTATACTTAGCTTTAGAGCTCCCAACTGAAGTTGCTCCGTATGTTCGACCATGAAAACCCCCGATAAAAGCTATGATTGCCTTTCGGCCAGTAGCGTAGCGGGCAAGTTTCAAAGTACCATCAACTGCTTCTGCACCGCTATTCCCGAAAAAAAACATGTTAGCTTTTCCAGGCATTATCGGGCCTAATTCCTCAGCTAAATACAACAGTGGTTCATAATTCGTTACCCCAATTGCAGTATGGACCATCTTTGACATCTGAGCTTTTGCTGCTTCAATAACGCGAGGATGATTGTGTCCTACATTACAGGTACCAAAACCTGCGAGAAAATCAAGATACCGGCGACCATCATGACCATAGACATACACTCCTTCAGCACGCTCCACTGGAAGGTTAGGCCAATCTTGGGCCAAACAAGGAGCAAGTAAATTATCTATTTCCTTGACCATACGATCAAAATGATTTATGTTTTTACTCATTTCAGCTCACTCCAGAATTTAATTGTCTTAAAAAAAACAGAAATATTCTAATTTCAGGCTTTATTAAAGAACTTACGTACAACACTGACTACGTATTCAACTTGTTCATCTGTAATTTCTACATTCATCGGCAGAGAAATTACCTCACGGCAGATAGCTTCAGTCTCGGGAAATCCTCTATCCTCCAATTCAAGCGCTTCGTAACGATAGTAAGGAATTCGATACTGAACATTTACTTCGACACCATTCTCATCCAAATGGTTAACCAGCTCATCTCTTCTAGAGGCTCTTATCACGTAATTCTGGTAAACATCGACGAATCTATCATCATTAAAAATAGGTAAATCTATTTCTCCAATATCACCTAAGCCTTTACTATAGTATTCAGCTATTTGCTGGCGCCGCCTTATCCACTCAGGAAGATGTCTGAGTTTTACATCTAAAAAAGCAGCCTGCAGGTTGTCCAAGAGACAACTCGCTCCATGATAATGATAATAATGAGTTTCTCTATCCTCGCCGTTATACCTATAGAGGCTTACCATCCTGGCAACGTCAGGATTGTCTGTAGTAAGTGCTCCCCCTTCTCCATAACATCCAAGAATTTTAAACGGGTAAAAGCTCCAGCACCCGGCAAGGCCAAATGCCCCTGATTTTCTTCCTTTAAAAGTCGCACCCAAAGACTGGCAGGCATCTTCAATCACAACAAGATCGTATTTTTCAGCGAGGGACATAATAGCATCCATATCGCACACTCTACCATTGAGGTGAACAGGCATGATAGCCTTTGTCCTCGGTGTAATTGCTTCCTCAATCTTGTTTGGATCTATGTTGAAATCTTTAGCAACATCTACCAATACAGGTTTTCCTCCAGCATTAACAACAGCAGATGCAGAGGCGACAAATGTATGTGCTGGAACAATAACCTCATCTCCAGGCTTTAAGTCTATGTAGACTAATGAAACAAGTAATGCATCATATCCGCTTCCAACGCCGATCGCATATTTTGTTCCAACAAAACGAGAAAAATTTCTCTCAAAACTTTCAAGCTCTTCTCTCATTACCAGATTTCCCTTTGAAATCACATCTGCGAACACTGCATTTATTTCGTCTTTGATCATCAGGTAATTTTTCCCTGGGTCAGCATAGCGGACTTTGTAAGGACTCTTTTTATTTGCCGTATCACTCATTTTATACCTCTTCAACACACTCTATAATTTTCTTATAAACACCTTCAGTTGTTAAACCATATTTACCCTTCAAATAGTCCGATTTACCGATATACTTGCCGAGATCGTTGGGAATTCCTATCCTTCTAAATGAACCATTAAAGCCAGATTCAGCTAAAACTTCTGCAACTGCAGATCCGAGTCCACCGTTAACATAATGCTCTTCTACCGTAAATATGAAAGAGTGAGATGAACTCACCTGTTCGATTATTGCTTTATCCAAGGGTTTCAAGGTATGCATGTTTATTAAAGTCGCATTAAATCCAGCCTTCTTTAAAAGTTCAACTGTGGCTATGAGAGGATACACCATGCTCCCGATGGCAAATATAGCAATATCCTTTCCTTCACTGAGTATTATAGAACGTCCAATTCTAAACTCGATGGGCTTTTCGTGAATAAAAGGCTCTCCCGTTTTTCCCAATCTTATATATATCGGTCCATCGTATTCAACTGAGGCTTTTGCAAGAGAAATTGCTTCCTGCGGGTCTGCTGGTACCACAACTGTCATATTCGGTAAACTCCTCATAAGAGCTAAATCCTCAAGACCAAAATGTGTATACCCTTCTAATCCGTAGGTAAATCCGCCACCTGCTCCTACTAACTTAACTTTTAAATTGTTATAGGCTAAGTCAATCCTTATGTGTTCAAATGTTCGCATTATCAGGAAAGGAATAATTGAATAACAGTATACATTTTTTCCGCTTAAGGAGAGCCCAGCAGCAATGCCAATCATATTGGACTCTGCTACACCGACATTATAGAATCTGTCAGGATATTGAGAGCGGAAGCTGTCAAAAAGCTTGAAGCCTAAATCTCCTGTTAGAAGAATAATGTTTTTCCTCTCCTTAGCTAAATCCTGGAGGGCTCTAAAAAAGTTCACTCTCATTTTGACAGCTCTTTAATTGCTCGCGCGTATTCCTCTTCATCCGGAGGTCTGTAATGCCAGAGCACATTATCTTCCATGAAGGATACACCTTTCCCTTTTACAGTCTGAAGAATAATTACGTTAGGCTTATCTCTATGGAGTGTATTAAAGGCCTTAAATATCTGGTTGAAGTTATGCCCATTCACTTGCTTTACATGCCAGCCGAAATTCTCCCATTTTTTATTTATCGGATTAAGGTCAATAATATCCTTTGTGTGTCCGAGTGCTTGAATCTTGTTGCAATCAACCATCGCTATTAAATTATTCAATGTATGTTGATTAGCAAACATCATTGCTTCCCAGGTAGAGCCTTCATTCAACTCCCCGTCGCTCAGAAGTGCATACACTTTATAATTTGCCTTATCGAGTTTTCCTGCAAGTGCCATTCCCGCTCCGATAGAAAGCCCATGACCCAAAGAACCTGATGTAATCTCTATCCCATGTTTTAAGTCTAAGCTTGGGTGCTGCTCGAGCAGTCCCTCATTGATAGCAAATCCATTGAGTTCATCCTTCGTTAAAAAGCCCCTTTCATGGAGCACGGCATAAAAAGCCGGACAGGCATGCCCTTTACTCAAGATGAATCTATCTCTTTCCTTATTAAAAGGATCTTCGGGTGATACTTTCAGAATTTTAAAATAGAGGGCAACTAGAATCTCTACAATTGAAAAAGAAGATCCGATGTGGGGACTCTTCGTTTCATGGATTAATCTGAGAATAGTTAACCTGACGCTCCTAGCTAATTCTTTATAATTTGAATAATTACCGGATTTCATTTTTTATAACTATTATGATTCCAATTTCTACTCTATGACTTTTATCACATATGATAATATAATTTACAAAGTCCCTAATATAACGAAATGGCTTAGACTGGTCAACATTGATTTTGGCTGTGTAAGCATTTCATTTTTTCACTACTTTTAAATATATTTATTTTTCAACAGAAAATCTTTTTAATTCCATAGCCATGAACAAAAGCTACCCTTACTGTAGATAAATAATATCTATATCCCCAAGAAAGACATTCCTGTCCTGACCTAACTCAGGATTATAGAAATCATTTATAAATTCTACGCTCAAAATATGTTGGCCAATGCCTATTTCAGGAGTAAAAACTAGGGACGCCCAGTTCTCAGTTGTTAGCTGGGTTTTTCCGATAATATGATTGTCTGACTTTATTATAATGTAAGGACCTATGCCAAAAGCTTTCTCTCCTCTTACCCATAATCGAATTGCAAAATTTTCTTCTTTAGCATTAAATTTCATGTAACTTACTGCTCCTGTCAGGAGATTATTTTTCAAATCTCCCTCCCACTTTTCTGAAGAAATTTTTTGGACAGATTTCATTACATGTTCGGATAACACCTCAGGGTACCTAAACCACTCCTCTCCCAACCCTACAGCCAGCGCTCTGGGATCTGGAGCACCCAAGTATTTCAAGGGCTGCCAGGTTCGATCGGTTTCAAAGACCAGATACATTTTTTTCTCAGATAAATAAGGACCCGAAAACTCAGTATCTAGCCACTCTCTCTTCTTTAACACAATTTCTTTAATCAACTTCTTTTTTCTAAAATATTTATTTGCTGAAAACACCTTAACTTTTACTGGATATTCTTCTATGTCAGGATGAGATGCCACCATTGGAATGACAAGAATAGGCCCTAAATTTTCCACTGTAATCCCGGCAGACTTTTTTGCCCATTGAAAGAGAAAACCTCTATTATCCTCTTCTACTCCATAAAGGCCATAGTTTTGTGTCCATCCGTACGTCTTAGTTTCGCTGTTAATAGATAGCGAATGTGTTGAATTCCATAGATGGACTGCTCCATAAACAACCATAAAAATAATGGCAGCAACGATGAATTTCGAACCGAATCCAATACTATGCTCAGATTTTTTTAGAGCCTGAGGATAGGCAAAAGCTAAGGCGATTAACAGCCAGAAGAAATATTTGATCTCGAAACTTCCGATGTAACTATGGAAGAAAAAATTAACAAAAATTGATACTATTCCTGCTATAATCCCTATAAGAATAAATGTATTCCTATCTCCATTTAAAATACTCTTCCAACTACTTCTCAGATGTCTGATAATCTCAAAAAAGAGCCAAAACACAAGAAAAATCCCGATTAGTCCTAACTCAGAACCTACCTGGAAAAAATAATTTTCTGCGGAATCAGTATGCTTCACAGGAAATCCTAAAAGATTCGAATAGTTTGGCAATTCAACAATATAAGCTCCTAATCCAACTCCAGACAAAGGATAATCTTTAATCATATGATAGGCAGCTGTCCAAAGATTTAACTTGCCGACAAATATTGTTTCTACTGAATCTTTATTACCTAGTATACTCAAGCTCCGATCGAGCCTATCGAAGAGGTTCGTCTGTCTTGAAAAAAAGAAAAATGAGAGCAAGAAAATCACTACCACCAGAAAGAAAGAAATAACAAAGATAAATTTCTTCTTAGTGCTTGTTTTATACTTAATCAAGAACAAAAGAAAAAACACAAAAAAAGAAACTGCGAGACCTAAAAATCCGCTCCTTGATCCGCTGGAGGGAAAAATAAATAATGCAAAAATTATGAGGAACAAAAAAAGAATCTTCCCATATTTACGGAATGAGATCGTCATCCCTAAAAGCACCGGGAAGAACGCCGAGATATATATTCCAAAGGAGTTAGGATCTTTAAAAGTTGCGTTTATTCGATCGAGTGAAACCCAAAAGGGCATATTACCCAAATCTGTAGAGTGATATTTTTGTAGCAATGAAAATAAGAGAGAAAGAAAAGTCGAGATTGACAAGACAACTAAAATTTTCCTTATGAACTCCCTAGTTTCTATTCTGTTAATTAGTATGAAAAACAAGCAAAACCCGGTCACATAGCTCATAAAATTGAAGACATCACTCATCAACGCCCCGCCTGCTCTGACTTCATTCACATTAACGATGAGTTCAAGAATATTGCTTGAAACAAAGGGAAAAAAATTGGCATACCGCAAGAAAGTAATTATCCCTGATAACAAAATTATTAGGGAAAACAAGAAAAGTGGTCTGAAAATGGAAAAGTTAAATCTATATTTAAAGTGAGATATAGTATTATTACTAAGCCATCCCAGAAAGAAAGCTAAAAAAAGAATGAGAGCTGTAGGAGCATGAGGTATATGTCCATGTATTCCAAAGAAATAAGGAAGATTATTTATTAAAGGAAAAGAAAAAACAAAAAATAAAATACCCCACTTAATATTTATGGATGTTAAGGCAAACAATATAAAAAGAATGGGAATCAATACCGCCTGGAAAGACTTGATAAGAGGTACATATTTGTAATAAAAGAAACAAAATCCTACAAGGTAGAGGAAGGAAAAAAATAAAAAATAAGGATTAACAGAACGTTTCATCGGTGATGTACTTCGGCAAAGATAAAAAAGCAATTAATACATACTGATTTTACCAAAGATGTGTATTATACTATGGGCTTCGTTTTATTGTGAAAGCCAGATTAAAGCAGTTTGATATGAAAGAAGTAAAGAAGTTTGCTTTTGATATCGGGTGGGTTTTCATTAGCTCTGTAGTAACCCTAATAATCAGTTTCCTTCTCAGTATTGTTCTTGCTCGATGGCTGGGGGCATCTGACCTCGGCTTATACCGCATGGTCATTACTATTCAGGGTATCGGGGCGCTTATTACTACCTTTGGAATTCCTGTTGCAGTAATCAAATATGTCGCAGAATACAAGAATGATGAAGATACGCTAACTCAAACTCTCTTCTCAGCTTTAGTGAGTTCAATCATCTTTGGTATCGGTGTCTTTTTTCTCTTGTATATGCTTTCAGGAGCACTTGCCTCTGTCTTTAAAATGCCTGAACTGGCACGTCTTATTAAAATTCTCTCCCTTGTATTTCCCTTTACTTCCATTCTCGAGACTTTGTTGGGGCTCTTAAACGGCATAAGAAAGATAAAAAAATTTGCTTTCCTGATGATTCTACGTCAGCTTTTGATGATTCTTTTTATAGTGGCTTTCGTCAAGATTGGATATGGCATTAATGGGGCTGTATGGGGAATAGTACTTTCTGCAGCAGGAGGATGTCTTGTAGGGATATTTATTACGAGAAATTTCCTTCATTTGAAACCTTACTACTTTGTTCAAAACGCAAAAAAACTAATTTCTTTCGGAAGCAAGGTTTTCGGAGCAAATACATTAGCTCTAATACTTACCCAAGCAGACATAATTATTTTGGGATATTTCTTAACAGCCAAAGATGTAGGTTATTACAGTATTGCAGTTACACTAAGCAATTTTTTTCTTTTAGTACCCAGGGCAATTCTCCGAATAACCTACCCTGCAACATCCGAGTATTGGTCACAAAAGAATCATCAAAAACTTCAAAAAATGATCGAAAAAAGCGTTAAATATTCTGCCTGTATCCTGATACCAGCAGGGCTCGGAGCAGCGTTTTTCTGTAATGAAATTATCTCAACCTTATTCGGGAAGGAATTCATATACGCCGCCTTGCCGTTTTATGTATTACTAATTGCAAGAGTAATCAATGGGAGTATCGAATTACCCATTGGCGGGTCTTTGAGCGGTATAGGCCGACCAGATCTACCCCTCAAAATAGATATCGTATCTGCAGTAACAAATATAGGACTCAATATCATTCTCATACCACATTATGGCATTCTCGGCGCGGCAATAGCTACAGCCATATCTCTAATGATGGCTACATCGCTCTCGTTAACGTTTATCATAAGAATTTTAGCAGTGAAAATTGATTTCAAATGGTATATGCGAGCTGCAGTATACACCTTAGTTGCAATCATTCCTTTTCTCTTGGGAAAAAACCTAGTAAATCCTTTTATAGTGGGAATTATTATTCTCTGTATCTATGTTGTTTTGATCTATTTAATTTTTCTTACTAAAGATGATAAATCTTTGATCATGTCTTTAGCCTACTCGCTGATATTCCGAAAGTAACTTTATGAGCTTTTTATTGTCTTGTAGCGTTGGACCAGTTCTATGTAGAGACTCTCCACTTTCCTCATCTCTTTCTCCCGCTCACTCCTCTCTTCTATTATCTGCCGGCTAACCTGGCCAAATTCTAGCCTCATTTTTTCATTCTTTAGAAGAAAGATTATCTTTGAAGCAATTTCTTCAGGACTTTTCAAAGGAACAAGGAATCCGTTGACACTATCTTTAACCCATTTTCGATTGTCACCAAAGTCGGTAATCACAACTGGCAGCTGGCAGGCCATTGCCTCGGCTGTACTGGAGGCAAGGCCCCCATCCGAGAATGCAGTGGAGACGTATATATCCGACGATGCCAGGTATCGAGGCAATTCATTACTCGGGATATGCCCTACAAACCTGATATATTCTGAAACTCCCAAAGACTTTGCCAAGTCCTTTAAATAATCCCTTTGCGTGCCATCGCCCGCAATTATAAATCTAACATCAGGGTCTTCTTTAAGTATGAGCGGCATGGCATTTACAAATGATTCCACATCATAAATTGGTTCCAAATTCCTTGTGGATATTACTGTTGGAAGATCCGCAAAGCCAAGCTTTTGTTTAAGGCTTTCATCCTTTTTTTCTGGAGAGTGTCTTTTGGTATCTGTTCCATAATATATGATCCTAATTTTTTCCTTCTCAACACCAATTCTTATCAGTTCATCTCTCATGTGATCTGCATCAACATGGACCACATCTGCATTTTTGAGTATATATTGTGCAAGTATCTTAATGATACGATTATGCTTTGCATCGTAGCGGACATCAGAGCCCCAAGCACTCATTACAAAGGGGTGAAAACTGCTCAATACACCTAAAAAACCGAAATCAGTAATATAGTGAGCATGAAGGATATCAGGCTCAATTTCCTTTATAAATTTTCTTACTTGAATGATGCTGTATAACACTTTAGCAGGAAAAGATACGACACGTATATGTGGGCGAATCATCTTAATCACATGAAGCTTTACTTTTCCAATACTTCCGCCTGCTACGGATGTAGTTGAAATCAAGTGAACGTCGTGACCAATATCAGCAAAATACCTCACCCATCTTTGAGTATGTGCACTTTCTGCATCTGCAACGTAGCATATTTTCATCATTTCTATCCCCGGTCTCAGTCTAACAGCAGTAAAATTTTACTTAATTTGATCTTGGTGAATATTATTAATCAACCGAAGAGATTACCCAGAATAAAAAAGTTTAATTAGTATCAATCACTTCGTGTATTTTTCCTTTCTCTGGTAGACGAGGAGCTTCTCTATCAGCTTTCTGTTTTTTGATACTAAATCGGCGAGAATGCCCATCATAAAAAAGATAACAGATATAATTATCAGCACTGCAGCAAAGATTAATGACTGAATATGGCCTGCAGGTCTACTTGGAGAAAGTATAAAGTAATATAAAAAGCGAAACGCTAAGAATACCCCAGGCAGAAGAAACAAAATTCCGATGTAAAAAAAAGCTTTAAGTGCTTTATACATTGCATACGATCTGACTACTGTTCTTAGCTGATTCAAAACAAAATGAAAACTTCCTTTATGCAATCTAGAATTTCTTAGTTCTCTATTGGTGCTTACGTGCACCGAAGCTATTTGAAATTTATCAGTTGCTAATTGAATTAGATTCTCAATCGTGTATGAAAATTCAGATAGAATATTTATATTCATCGCTGCTTCTTTCGAAAAAGCTCTAAACCCACTAACAGCATCAGGAATTTTGGTGCCAGATAACCGCTTAACAAATCCACTGCCGATTTTTTGTAGCCTCTTTTTAAACCAAGAAAAGTGTTCCACTGCGTCTATCTGTCTATCTCCGACAACAATATCAGCTTCTCCCTTTTGGATAGGTTTTATTAGCTTAGGAATATCTCTGCCGCTGTACTGATTATCCGCATCTGTATTAACAATTATATCTGCATCTAATTCTAAACATTTCTCAATCCCCGCAGAAAAGGCTCTTGCTAGGCCTTTATGGTTTTTAAAGGATAAAATATGATCAATACCTTTTTTTTGAGCTACTTCAACTGTTTTGTCTGTACTGCCATCATTGATAACTAATGTTTCAATGATATCAATGCCTTCAATTTTCTTGGGCAAATCAGCTAATGTCGCTGGAAGCCCCTTCTCTTCATTAAAGCAAGGAATCTGGATTATCAACTTCACCTTTTATCTCCAGTATATCTCAGATTAAATGAATTATAACATTTTAGCTCGATTAAATATAAGAAATAACTCAAAAATTCTCCATGCTTCAAAGTAATCTCAAAATATCATCTTAAAGGTCTTGCCTTAGTTTGTTTCTACACCTGAGGAAAAATATGAAATTGAAAGATTGATCACAATTGTTTTGACTATTTCTATAATGTGCTTAAGTCCTTATAGACAGCTAATGTATCTCGAGCCGCTCTCTCCCAGGAAAATTTTCGTGCTCGCTCTAATCCTCTACCGATCATCTCATGTCGAAGTTTTTTATCACTCATTAAGTCATAAATTGCCTTTGCTATTTCATCAACATCATACGGATTTACTTTAATGGCGCCATCCCCTGCAACCTCTGGAATAGAAGATGTATTTGAGGTGACAATTGGAACACCACATGCCATTGCCTCAAGGACGGGCAATCCAAAACCTTCATAAAGTGACGGATACACAAAAACTTCTGCTAAATTATAGAGTACTGGCAAATCTTCTTGAGGTACATTTCCCAAAAATTTAATTTCATCAGTAAGTTCTAATTTTTTTGGTAAGTTAAAAAATTGCTTATATGACCAGCCCCGCCGGCCGACGATAATTAATTGGTGAGGTATTTTTTTATCTTCTTTCAACTTTTTGAAAGCGAAACATATTCTCTCAATATTCTTTCGAGGATGTAAAGTCCCAACATTCAGGATAAATCTATCTTTTACACTGTATTTACTTATTTTCTTTTTTAATGTATCACTCTCCATTTTAAAAAACTCATCTGAAATTCCAAAAGGTATAACATGTATTTTTTCTCGAGAAATATTAAATACGTTTATTATATCCTTTCTTGAATTATCTGAGTCTGTAATAATGACATCCGCAAATTGTGTTGCCCTCCTAAAAAAATATCTAAGCCACTTCCGATGAAGATAAGAGTAATCATCTGGTAACACAAAGGGAGTCATATCGTGAATTGTAACCACAGTCTTACATGGTCTGAAAAAAGGAACAAAGTTGTTTGTATAATGTGCTATCTCAATGTCCTCTTTTTTCATGTAAAAAGGCAAGATAAAGTGCATGAAAATAACATGATCCCATAGACTTTGCAATTTCTCTGAAGGAGAGGACAAAACTTTTTGTTCTACATTCTCTAATTCTAACTCCTTGTATCTTTTGTTCAAAAAAACAACAAAATTGTCATTTTTGCTCAAACTTGACAGACTTTTAATTGTATTTATGGCAACTGTTCTCGCTCCCCCTGGTTTATGAGCAAAGCTAATTTCTACTCCAACTTTCATTTTCACCTGTTCTATTTCTTAGTAAGCATCTCTAATTCCGTAATATCTGAGAGCTTAAAGAAAGTTTTTTGGGAATGGTTGAAGCGGCCTTTGAAGATTTAGCCTGAAAATTCTGGCCTTCGAGGGAAGTCCACAAAGTGGACTTGCGAGTATGTCTGAGCATCTGGGGATGCGAGTTACGCAGCAACCGAGAAGGGCGGAATATTCATGGCGTTAAAAATCTGAACGGGAGCAAAGCTATTCCCGAAAAACTTTCTTTCTCGTGGAAAAAGAGATGCTTACTATGTCTTAAAAACTTCTTCCAAAGAACTTTTTCTCAGTGGCAATCCGTACTAAATCTTATGTTGCATATTTCTCTATATTAGCAATATGGATAAAGACCGATGTAACAAAGCTCAATTCATAGCGTACTGAGAACCTTCTCTCTAACTATACTAAACCTTCTATCCCAGCTATTCTCTTGAGCAAAATCCAAGAAATCTTGTTTTCTACTCTCCTTTCTTCGAATGGCTTCTACAACTGCCTGGAGGAATTCTGAAGGATCTCTGGCCAGAGTCGCCGGAGACCTCATCTGTCTTATTTCAAAAAAATCTGTGGAAACCACAGGCAATCCAGCGGCAAAATACTCGAACAATTTAATGGGAGAAACTGAATTTGTTAATTGATTCACCTTAAAGGGAATTATTCCAACATCAGCATGTTGCATATAACCAGGAATTACCTCATAATTTCTCGGCCCTAGAAAGTGAATGTTTTTCACAGCTTTAAGGTCTGATACATCAGTATTTGAAGAGCCAACTAAAATGAAATTATGATCAGGCAACTCCGAAGCAATGTACTTCAACAAATCCTTATCAAACCAATCATAAATTAATCCTACAAAAAGAACCCGGGGAGAAGTGATTGTTTTATATTCTTCTGGTGTTTCAAATTTTTTTCTAAAATGATCTATATCCACTCCATTTGGCAAGTATGCAAATTTTTGTTTATCTGGCTCTTGATAGTTCATTAAATTCTTTCCGGTTACAAAGACATAGTCTGCTTTTTTAATTAACTTCCTCTGAATGTCTTCAACGCTCTGCGGACTGTTAGAAAATGCAGCATTGTCATCGGCAATTCTTAAAACCAATTTCCTATACATGACAATTTTGGTCAAATAATACGCTGAGAGAAAATCTGAAATCCACAAGACATCAACGTCTATAAATCCATAATTGATTAGAATTTTCTTAATCGAGGGCAAAGTAAATTTGAGAACATTTCGGCCGATCCACTCTTTATCGAAAAACGGCTTATTATAATAATGTAAAAAGGAAAAGGGTGTGCAATGAAAAACATCTTCTTCTCGTTGCATGCCCTTCAATGAATCCACTAATCTCACAAAATTTCTCTTCTGGTATATCCTGAATACATAAAAAGGAGACGCAGGACAACTGAGCCAACAAATTTTATAGTTTTCATTGGCAAACAGTTCTGCATAGTGATGATTTCCAGCCTTTAATGGATTATTCCAAAGCCGATTCGTTGCAATTATAATCTTTCTTTTCCGCATAATATTAAATAATTCGGTATCAATCCATGGTCTAGAACAATTTATTTGTTGGCTCTCTTCAGCAAACTTATATTTGAAGGGGAAACATTCCCTCTTAATGTACAAATATACATTCGATTCACTGCTTTAAAATTATTGATTTGACGATTTGCTAAAAGATTCTTTTTATCCAGGCATCGGGAGTTTTTTCATTAATTATTTCTAAAGATATATGGTACTCAAAAGGCTTAGGCCCTTCTTTCTTAATATAATCTATTAACTCCTTGAGGCTATTTCGTAAAGTATGTTTTGTTTTGTATCCTAACAATCTTCTGGCTTTATCCACTGAGCAGTTGGCATACATAACTTCCTGCGGCCTTTCCCCTAAATAAATAGGATTAAGCTCAAATTCTAATAGATTAGCGATAATCTGGGTAAGCTCATTTATTGTAACAAATTCCTCATCTGGTCCTATATTTATAACCTCTCCGATGACATTATCCTCAAAGGCCATTTTCTGTAATACATCTAGGCAATCATATATAGAACTAAAACATCTTTTTTGAGCTCCGTTTCCGTAAATGATTGGCTGCATTCCTTGAAGCATAAGATTAATCATAATGCTAGCTACGTTTCGGTAGGGATCATCATATTTTTGCCGAGGGCCTA
The DNA here is from genome assembly GCA_041862375.1 of Candidatus Aminicenantaceae bacterium. Taxonomy (GTDB): domain Bacteria; phylum Acidobacteriota; class Aminicenantia; order Aminicenantales; family Aminicenantaceae; genus WVZL01. Next base: position 8,062 of record JBGVTE010000035.1, on the reverse strand, counting down.
TTATATTATGCGGTACAGCAATCACATATTCGACACCATGCGTTTCACACATATTTCTCAGGTAAAGTTCACTTGAATATTTCCCGATTCCATAAGGATCCTGAGGACAAGGTTTCATATCCTCCGTAAAAGGCACTTTATTCTTTCCATACCTTGCCATACTTGAACATAAAACAATTCTTTTCGCTTTATTATTTATGGCTGCAGTAAAAACGCCTACAGAAGCACCAACAATACTATTGGTAACAATAAAAGGACTAAACACACTCAAACCTTCATAGGCTAAAGCAGCACAATGATAGACTATATCTACCTCTTTAGTTATCTTAATCATTGCTTTGAGGTCATTACAATCAAAACGGTAAAATTCAGCTTCAGAAGGAACATTCTTAAGAGAGCCGCCAACAAGATTGTCACATCCGACCACATGATGTCCTTCTGCAATAAAAACATCTGCTAAATGACTACCCAAGAATCCTGCAATTCCTGAAATAAAGATTTTTTTCTTTGCCATTGTTCCTCTCATTTATCTTTTTTTACGATGTATTTCAGATCCAATTTAAGCTTGGCAGTATATAAAATATCGAACTGGGGTCTAAGTCATGATATTTCCCTGTCCCTGGGAACATTCCAAAAATTGAAATATCATTATTTATATTCCTCCCTCTGACTGTTTTATTAAGAGAAATGTTGCGCAGCTTTAATTTTACTTGCTACTTTTAGAATTTGTTTTCCTATTATCATAGGAGTACACCTATCTTGAAAGAGTTTATTTCCATTCTGTGCAATTTTTGTACGCAGTATTGGATCATTCTTAAGCATTAGAATCGATTCAGCTAAAGATTGAGGATCAGCTGGCCTGCAGAGTACAGCATTTTCGCCATTCACTAAAATTTCCCTCGCAGCTGGAGTATCAGCAGTTATCAGTGGCTTCCCCATAGCAAGTACCTCATATACTTTGTGAGGAATAACCAACCTTGTCTTTTGAGTGCCTCCAAAAATTCCCAGACAAATCGAGGCCTTTAACAAGTATTCAGGTAGCTCTTCATACCTAACTTGAGGGTAAAAATTAATATTATTCAAATTTAGCCTCTTCGCTAGTTCTCTACAGGAATGTAGTGTCTTTCCTTTTCCTATTATCTGGAACTTTATGTCGGGAAGCTTCTTTGCCGCTTCAATTATGTATTCTACTCCGTGTAGTGGCTGAAACTCGCCGTGAAAATGAATAATAAAATCTTCTGCTTCTGTTCCAGAACGTGGATACCACACAGAGTTATCAGAGCCTAGAAGAAGCCTGTAAAATTTATATTTTTCTATTTTGTATTCTCTTACAAAATATTCAATATGCTGGTTAGTATCTAAAAATACTTTATCTGTTAATTGACAAGAAAGCCGGTCCATGAATTTAGAAATCCCGGCTATGATTCCTTGAGGCTTTGCAACTTTTCTATCCACTACCACGGTTTGATACATTGATAAAAAGGCATCAAAGATTATTTTTTTTCTCGTGAATAATCTCACAATCGGTACTATAAAATGACCAAAGAACCCAACAAAAATTATATCGCATCTATTTTTATATAATAAGAATTTCCAAAATCCTATTACATACCTAAACACATTCCTTTTCGGGTATGAGCAGTCAAGGACTTCTATGCCTGCCTCTTTCATGCCCTTGATAATAACTCTTGTTCTGGCGTAAGCAGATTCTCTTCCAGGAAAATAACAAATTTTTAAAATACTCTTTTGATCTTTAATTTTTTATTCCTAGCTCTTTATGAAAAGATGATAAGACCTTATTTTCCTTTGGCTTTCTGTGCTACTTCCAAGATGTCCCATGTCTTCTCATCAGGATCTCGATCTATCTCGGGGAACACTCCTAGCCTGATAGGTATAAATCCTGACCTCTCGAGAAAAAAGTCTAACTCTTTAGGGAAAAAATAACGAAGTTGATGATCTTCCTCTGTTTCTGCAACTAACTTTTTCCCTTCAAGTTGCCAAAGGTGATAGTGGACTGTACAGAGGTGATTACGAATGTCAAGTTCCCCAGTAGCTATTCTTAAAGTTTTACCTTTAGGAGTTCGAACCACTTTAACTCGTTGAGTTGGACGCTTGTGGAGCACAGCCGGACCATACCAAACATCAAAGATAAGGAGTCCCTTTGAGCGCAGATGGCGATTCGCGGCTTCGAGGGCAGCAAGAACATCCTCATTCTTTTGTTGATAGCTCAACACAGCAAACATCATCAGAGCTGCATCAAATTGCTGTTTGAGGTCGACAGTTCTAATGTCTTCCTGATGAAAATCTATATGATTGCTTTCCTTGATGTGAGCAGCTTTTCTCCGAGCATGTGTAAGCATGTTTTCTGATCGATCCACCCCTACAACTTTATAACCACGCTGAGCGAGAGGAATTGCGTGGTTGCCTGATCCACACCCTAAATCTATGACTTTTCTGATATGCCCATCTCCGTATGTCTGGAAAATGCGCTCAATAAGGGTGCACTCAGAGTCATAATCTTTATCCCTATAAAGAAGATCATAGGCATTAGCGTAAATGGAATCAAACACCTTGCTCATGAAAGCACTTCATGAAGGGTTTCACATACATAGATCAGTTGCTCTCTTGTTAACGCTATGCCAGAGGGAATATACAATCCTTTACGGGAAATCCGTTCTGCTACAGGATAGTGTTCGTTGAGAAAAAGTCCTCTTCTATGAAAAACAGGCTGTTCATGCATCCCCAAAAAAAAGGGGCGCGTATCTACTCCTCGCTCACGTAATCTCTGAGCGAGCTGAAGACAATCCATATCCTTCTCTTCTGAAAGAACGACGCCATACATCCAATAGACATTGCGGGCCCATGATTCCTCAACTGGAAGTTGTAGAGTTTCACTATTTTTTAATCGACTAGTATATTCTTCTCCTATCCAGCGTTTTTTATTAACAATTTCATCCATTCTTTCTAATTGGGCAAGCCCGAGAGCTGCTTGAAGATTTGTTAGGCGAAAATTATAACCCAGTTCTTCGTGATAAAATCGTCGCTCAGGTAAAAAACAGAGATTTCGCATTGAACGCACCCTCTCTGCTAACTGTGGGTCATCTGTAACTACCATTCCACCTTCTCCAGTAGTAATAAGTTTATTGGCATAAAAACTGAAACAACTCAAAGAACCAAAGCTTCCACATCGACGCCAGCGGGAATGATCTGTTTCATGTCCAGATAAGTACTCAGCACCATGAGCTTCTGCCGAATCCTCAATAATTGTCAGCCCGTGGTGACTTGCCAACTCTTGAACAGGATCCATGTCCACTGGATGACCATAAATGTGCACTACCATTATCGCTTTTGTACGAGATGTTATTCTTTCCGCAGCTTGTTTAACGTCCATGGTCCAAGTACGAGGATCACTGTCTATTAGAACTGGCACACAACCATTGTAGATTACTGCTAATGCACAAGAAATAATCGTAAAGGTGGGCATAATGATTTCATCACCAGGTTTTAGTCTTAGAGCAGCAACGGCCAGCTGCAAGGCTACCGTACCATTACTCACAGCAATACCATAGTCCCGACCACAATAAGAAGCCCAGCCTTTCTCGAATTCGTCAATATAGCGTCCTGAGGATGAGACCCATCCAGTCCTTATGCATTCAGTCACATATTCTAACTCTCGCTTGCCAAACAGAGGTTCATTTACAGGTATCATTTGCTTTGTCATCTTAATCTATTCAACTTTTGATAAAAAATATAGTAATTCCTTTTATTACTACTTTAGCTCGCATCATAGATAAAGAGATGCTTAAATCACTTTAAAGATGTTTATTGATTTTCAATCCTTTTCTTAAAACCGCTCCTTTTCATCCAAGCCGAGGTAAGGACCTTGTTTAATCTCCAGAAAGACAGTATCTTCTAGCATACGGAACCCATGCCCCCCTTCGACCAACAACATAATATCTCCCTTGTACAACTCTCGAGTTGCAACTAATTCCTGATCAACATTGTAAATATCAATCTCACATCTTCCCTGCTTGATGACAAGCACCTCAGAAGTCCCAGTAATATTGCGCCTCAGCGGCCGGTGCAAGTGACGCTGTATGCCGCTCCCGGCTGGATAAACTACGTAACCAAGCTGCTGCTTGTACTCAGGAGGAGTTATAAACGTAGTCTCATTTGGTAGAAAGCTGGCCCGGATGATTAAGGCCAAGCAAATTTCACCCCAGCAAACTCTCTCTACTAAAGCACTTCTGCCTTTTTCCTCACTAATTTTGTTACGAGCTTTATTCACTTCATAACCTCCAATAGTCTTGCTGAAAGCCTCGGCCAATGTATATCGAAGGAAAGCTTTTCAGAAAACAACCGTTTGGCCTCTGCTGAGTAGTAAGCATAATTTGTCTGGATAAGCTTTAGGGCTTTGGGCATCTCTTCAAATGAATCGATGTTTTCGCCAAATTTATAGTCATTAAGCAATTGAGCATATGTATCTTGTTTGATTGAAATTACAGGAAGGCCGTATTTCATATAGTAAGAAAATTTACCTGAAGACAAACCCATGGTCTGAATATTTTTTTGTTCATATGGCGATGGAGGCACTTGTTTGTAAAGTACAAGGCCGATGTCCGCTGAGGCTACAAGCTTCTCATACTCTTCAGGAGCCAATGGATCTGTGGAAAGGAACACATTGGATAGCATAGCTTTACCAATAGCCCTTATGTGACCATCAAATTTCCTTGGTTTGTATCTTGTATGGATGATCAATACAAATCCTTCTGGCCAAACAGAAACACTATCAAGTAATTCAGAGGCGCATGTAAATTCTGCAAATGTTCCAGAGTGTAAGACAATTGTCTCCCGCTCGGAAATATTAAATCGCTTACGTAAATGATTGGATTGGGGAGTCCTTTTAGAACTTCTGGGAGAAACAGGTAAATATTCAATTCTTTCAGGCGAAATTCTGTTCTCGGTAGTTAATAACTCTGCTCGCCACTTGTCTTGAATGATGATCAAATCTGCAAACTGGCTTGCTATACTTTCTTCTTCTTTTTTCTCAATTTCCCAACGGCTTCTCAGCTCATCACGGAATATAATCTCAAAAGATAGATACACCAAAGGAAGTTTGTAGCGTTTGGCATATTCATATCCCTTTATTAATCCTTCACTATCTACACCAATAATCAAATCATAAGCTCCGGCTGTAAACATACTATCTATCTGGTTCTGCTTGAACTTTTCCCTTAAGTCCAACCAGCCACGTAGTGTTTCCCGAATTCCACCACGCCAGAGAGAAAACTGTTTGGGAAATGGATATCTTGTTGCTAGGCGACTATCAATTGATGGATAACTAGCGCTCACAGGCATCATGACATCTACCTGAGCGCCATTTTGAGTGAATGCCTCTATTAGACTTACCAGGCTTGGATTCGTCATTAATTTTGGGCGAGGCTCGAATACAGCTATCCTTCGCTGTTTGTAAAAATTGTATGTTTTCTGAGGCAAAATATTTATCTTTTAAAAAATTTACTGAATGAAAGTTTGATAACAGAATTTAATTTAGTTTTTTCCGCTTACATCAACTCTCTTCTGTAACAAATTTTGCTCAGCTCTTTTCAAATCTTCATAATTATGTATATTGGTGCAGTCATCCATCATAGTAGCAACTTTCCCCATTCTCTTATTCAATAACGACTCAGACTTCATAATCTTCAGTGAGCCATTTGCTAGCCCATTTCTATCCACGGTAATTAGTTCATCGTAATCTTTTTTCAAAAGATATTCGATTGCTTCATCGACATTCAATTTCCTATCAGGATGATCAGGCTGAATGCCGACAACAATTTTTATCTCAGGATTATTTATTACCTTCAATGCATGTAGGTATACACTGGCCACGGGTGTTTCTCCGCTCAATTTAGGGCCTCTTCTTACAACCTTTATATCATGCTCTTTTGCATATGCTTCAATCTCATCCGAATCAGTAGAAACATAAATATCGTCAATTAGTTTGCTTCTCTTAGCAAACAGAATAGAGTAATAAATCATCGGTTTACCAGCAATAGATTGCATATTTTTATTGGGCATCCTCGTTGATTCACCCTTGGCAGGAATAACAGCAATGATCAACTCATTCTCTCCTTTATGTAATAGGCAAGCTTTTGGGCAACGTAGATCCTGGCATCAATAATTGACTCAACAGTTGCACCTCCGATATGAGGAGTTATAATCAAATTATCGTGTTCCCTTGCATATTTAATTAGGGGATGGTCAACCAGATTATGATCCCATTCTCCCTGAATCACATCTAATCCTGCAGCAGCAACCTTCCCTGATTCCAAGGCCTCCAGCAAAGCTTCTTCATCAATAAGAGCACCACGGCTTGTGTTAATAATCACAACTCCTTGCTTCATATTTCTGAATGCCTCTCGAGATAAAATTCCTCTGTTTTTTTCAGTAAGATGAATATGTATTGTCAAAACATCGGACTCTGAAAGTAATGTATCAAAGTCAACCTGTTCAAGTCCTGGAGAATTAAATTTCTTCTTATCACAGGCAATGACTCTCATTCGGAAACCTTTTCCTATTTCAGCCATCATTTTTCCGAGTCGCCCATACCCCAGGATTCCGAGTGTCTTGCCCAGTAATTGACATCCCGTGAATTTCTGTCTTGACCACATCCCTTTCTTGGCATCTTCGAAAGCACCCGGTAAATGTCTCATACATGCTAAAAGAAGACACCACGCCATCTCTGCAGTGGCCGAAAAAGTATCCAAGATATCATAATCTTCAGCGATATCTATCACATCAATTTCTTTCTGCCTGGCATAATCTCGGTCGATATGGTCTGTTCCTGTGCTCGGTGTAGCAATGACTTTTAATCGGTGAGCTCGCTTCAACACTTCTTCATCTGCCTTCACCCATGCAGAAGCGTAGTATGCATCATACCTATCAATGCACTGGAGAAGAATATCTCGACGAGCCTCTATGTAATCTACATCTGCTATCACTTCCACAACCTGCAAAGCATCGGGCTTAAGTTTTAAATCTTCATTGCAGAGAACTTTCCACCTTCTCATACTTATCCTCTTTCAAAGCATTAGTTCTGTTCCAGATCTTTTGCTCGGATTATCTCTCCCTTTTCTATATTCCTCGAAGCTCTTCTGCCGATGACTAAATTCTCATCCCCGACTCTGAATCCTGATGCAGGTCTTAACCAGGTTAAATCATTCTCTTCGATCATTTTACCCTTCTCAATAAACCTTTTAGCAGCAATGCTTCTTCGTGCCATATCCTTCACTTTTTCCTCACAAGGCATCATTTCATTTTTATATTCTCCAAGAGATGTTTCCACTAACCTTATCTCTTCAACTATATGTTTAAACTCAACCGGGTCGGCAGATATTCGATGGTCCATGAAATCTTTATCCTTTTTACTGTACGTAAAATGCTTCTCTATCACTCTCGCCCCACGTGCTACAGCGGCAATACAAGCAGTAGTTCCCAATGTATGATCTGAATACCCTACGGTTAAACCAAATTTATCTTTCAAATAGTCTATCGATAATAGGTTTACCTTATCATCAGGAGTTGGATAGCATGAAACACAGTGTAAAAGCACTACCCAGTCTTCAATAGCTTCAGATTTCCCATGCCTCTTTAAAACTTTGAGTGCCTGTGCTATTTCTCCATCCTCTGCCATTCCAGTTGACAAGATAACAGGTTTTCCCTTTGAGGCAACATGTGCGATTAAAGGCCAGAAAGTATTATCTCCCGATGCAATCTTAAATGCCTCCACAAATCCGTCAAGAGCATCCACACTCTTCAAGTCGAGAGGCGTTGAGAGAAACATTAAGCCCTCACCCGTGGCAATTGTGTATAACTCCTTGAACTGGTCATATGAAAATTCATATTTTGCAAGCTGATTATACCTTTCCCTTTCACTGCAGGTTACAAAATCGGATACTCTAAAAGTTTGAAATTTCACCACATCTGCTCCCGCTTCTGCTGCTTGATGTATCATCTGCTTTGCCAATTCAAAATCTCCTTCATGGTTATTCCCGATCTCAGC
>JBGVTE010000034.1:0-3550 GCA_041862375.1 Candidatus Aminicenantaceae bacterium | reverse complement strand
CGGGATTAAAATCAATAATAAAGAGGCCTTGTCTCAAAGTTTCTTGATTAAAGTCTCTCAATGACAATTGGAGAAATACTGTTAATGGTGTCTATTACAATCAAGCAATTTTGGGACGGACTCAATAAAGAAGAAGGAATTAACTAGGAAGAAAAGTGACAAGAGCGAAGTAAATCACAATAGAGAAAATAGCTGCTGCGGGTAGAGTTATAATCCAGGCAGAAAAAATTCTTTTCAGCACATCCAAGTTGATAGCTGAGATTCCTCGGGCTAAACCAACTCCGATAATGTTTCCTACAGCAGTGTGGGTTGTTGAAACGGGCATACCAAGCCTTGAACAAAGAAGCACGGTTGTGGCTGTTCCAAACTCTGCCGAAAAACCTCGTGTCGGAGTAATATGTGTGATTCTCTTTCCCACGGTTTCCATAACACGGTGTCCCCAAGTATAAATCCCGAGGGAAAGCCCTACACCACCAAGGAACAAGACCCAGAGTGGTATAGAAACTTCCATCTCAGCTCTCTGGGTTTGAATAATAGTTACGATGGCGGCAATCGGGCCAATGGCATTGGCCACATCATTAGCTCCATGAGAAAAAGCTTGAAAACTGGCTGATATTACCTGTAATGGATTAGCCATTTTTTCTACTTGATAATAGGGATCATAATCCCTTTCTCTGTATCTTCTCAGGATCATGTAGCCAAGAAAAAAGCCTCCAATTCCTACTAAAAGAGAGATGAGGAGAGCCTCAAGAAAAGGAAGGTTAAGATGGAGATTTTTCAAACCTTTATAGATTACAGCTAAACTCAGGATAAAGGCCACAATCCCCGTAAAGAAAGGGCCAATTTTTTTAGTTCGGCTTATAGGCTCAGGGGAGCTTAAAATAAATTTCTTAATAATAGAAAAAATGGAAAAAGCAATAATTCCCCCGAATATCGGAGATACAAGCCAGCTCAAAACTACATAGAGCACAACTTTCCAGTTTATTCCTCCAAACCCAACGCTAACCAAACCAAAGCCAACAACTGCACCTATAATAGAATGGGTAGTGGAAACGGGCAGCTTGAAATAAGTTGCTATGTTCACCCAAAGAGCCGAAGCTAGAACTGCTGCCAGCATTCCAAACAACAGAAGTCTCGGATTATCCGCAAAACGTGAGGGATCAATAAGTCCTTTTCGAATTGTATTAGCCACATGGCTTCCCACAAAAACAGCTCCAAGGAAAGTAAAAACGGCTGCCACTACAACTGCCATTTTTACCGTCAGGGCCCCGGAAGCCACTGAAGTTGCCATGGAATTGGCTACATCATTGGCTCCGATATTAATAGCACTGTAAAGCCCTACTAACAGGGCAAAAGCCAAGAGAGCCAGATTAATGTTCATACAAATTTACCGCTTTTTAAAATCCATGATCTTATACAATTCTCCCTGATCAGGAGAAAACAGAGAGAGAGCTCCAGCTTTCCTCAGCTCTCGTGGAGCATCATTCTCATCTGGTCGCCAGCGTTTTCAGCATGGTTAGCCAGGGTTCCAAGCTCTCTTAAAATGTGTGTCCACATCATAACAGATACAGGATCCAACTTATCTTCGAGAGAAAACATTTTCTTTGCTGCTTTCATCTGGGCTTTATCCGCTTCCCACTCATCCATCTTGAGCTGCTCAATAAGATCCATGACTTTATGAGCTTCAACGCCCCCAAAGGATGTTTCAGCCAAGGTCTTAATTTCACTTGAGACAGTCATAGCAGCTTGATAGGTTATAACTACTTTATCGACTAAATCATTTAAATCTTCCTTCATTTCCTCTGGTACGGTCATTTTTCTGAGGGTAAGTAAAACTGCTAAATCCTCAGCAGAATCGGCGATACTGTCCTGCTCTTTGAGAAATCTCAGAATATCACCCCTGGCTACAGGTAAAAATATACTCTTGGGCAGACGATTCCTGATTTCTTTTTTCACTAAATCTGCCTCATGTTCAGCTTTAAAGATTTTCTTAGCGATATCTTCAAGCTTCTCACTCTTCCCCTCAAGAAGAGCATCCATGAGAGGCTTTACTAAATCTACACATTCTTTTACTTTCAACATATGCTGGTAGAGAGGCTCAAAAGGGGATTTTCCAAATAGTTTGCTTATTATACTCATTTTCTCACCTCTATGAGTTGGAAAAGCAAAAGCAAATTAAGCCACATTCTAATAAAGCCTAAAGAGGAAATCAATCCCTTTAAAGTTTTTCTTTTACTTTGTATTTCGCCTGCTTACTTTTTTCTTTCTTAAAATATCATCGATCTTGAACTTCATATCTTGAAAATGAGTTCCCTGCCAGAAAACCCGCCCGCAGCGCGGACACAGAGCAAATGATTCAGCTCTTTCATAAACAAATGAAGAGACCAAATTCTTGGCTGCTTTTTTCGACAGATCCTTCAACTCGATATTGCACTCAATACACCGAGAATAAGGCCTGACCATCCCCCACAGACTAAAATCGCCTAAAACCTGCTCAACCTGGTGTTTCCAATTTTCGCTATCTATAAAGAGAAACTCTATTCCCTTAGCTTTTTCAATTAACCCGTTATCTCTGGTTAAAAGGATTCTCCCTTCTCTTTGAGCTAAGGAAAGAAGCTCTTGATCTCCAATTTTCTTGAAGTATGTGACATCAAACCCGAGAATTTTTAGCCATTTGGCTAATCTCCCGAGCATACAGTCAACAATAAATTTCATGAAAAAGAATCTCTGTCCTAAGGATAGAAAATAACCATTGACTTTTCAATAAATAAAATGAGGGAAAATTAAAGGCCGAGGAATTGAACGCTCAAGCCAGAGACAAATATCATGCCCCCAGCTAAGGCATGGACATACCTCTCCAAGCGGCCAAAAGGAAGAAAGCTTATGCCCCAAGAAGAAACAGCAATAATAGTGAGCATAGTCATAATTGTCATCACTCCAAAAGCTGACGCAACTAAAACAACTCCGCCTATGTTATGCTTTGCAGCTGGATACATAACGAGCGGAATCAGAGGTTCGCAAGGGCCAAAAACAAAGATAATAAAAAGAACCCATGGGGTAATGTTCTTTTTCTCTTCATGATTGTGGACATGGGTATGTTCTGCTTTGTGAGCGTGCAGATGCTCATGTTCAATGCCATTGATATGGAGATGGTAATGTCTATGTGGCCTGTTTTTGATCGCTCTGTGAAGTCCCCAGATAAAATAAGCAAATCCAAACCCGATTAGAAGCCAGGCTGCCAGGGTGCCCCTGAAAGCCTCAATTCCCTCCAAACTGGCTACCGCAATCCCCAAGGCAATTCCAATAAAACCCAGTACAACAGAGCTCAAGACATGCCCGAGCCCGCAGAGGAAGGAGACAGAAAGAGTTTTTGTAAGAGACCATCTTCTGGCCCTGCTTATCACAATAAAAGGAAGGTAGTGGTCAGGCCCAAGGAGAGTGTGGACAAAACCAATAGTGATAGCTGTTCCTGCGAGAATTAAAATCTCTTTTTCTAACATCTTCTGTATTTTTACCAAATTTTCAGGATCAGGTCTACACTTTTAACTTT
>JBGVTE010000033.1:0-3565 GCA_041862375.1 Candidatus Aminicenantaceae bacterium | reverse complement strand
GCCACTTCTTCTTTTATTTTCTTGTCCTCCACCCTGAAGATCCTGCCCATGCCTCCCTCGCCGAGCTCCTCGATTACCTCGTAGCGGGAGGCAAAGATTGATCCCCGGGTTAGCTCTTTTGCGAGTGGGTCGAGAGTTTTTGTGGAAATAAGAAAGACGTCTCCCGGTGAAGGGAGAGGAGTGGCGCACTTCCCGCAGTAGTTTGAATCTGGGGGATTGTCAAATTTGCATTTAGGACATTTCATAGCGTATATTTTATAAACAATTCTCTATAAGAAAGATTACCAATTACCCATAAAATAATCAATATATCTCTTCCCTTTTTTATAATTAGATTTTCTAAAAACTTGTATAATTTATATTCCATATAATCCACTTTCTTTATTTTGATGCACAACAAACATACCAATATTTTCTTATGGTTTTTTCTCATGCTTGTACCACACATTCACTATTTTATTTAGCAAGAAATATGCCAATATGATCTTTTGAGGTTGTTCAACGATATTCTACTCTATATGTCCGTTCTCGAACAACTTATGTGCGCATCCGAACAGAAATAAATATTCCCCATATCAACTTTATGAGAGAAAATTGCCAAGCTTCTGTTACTTTGTAATTCAGTCTTAAACTTCTGTTTTCCTGTTAAAAAGAATGTTTTACCTTTCACCTTTTGTGTGTTTCATTTTCGATGCCATTATCAACCTCTATCTTGTTATATATTAACGAGTTAGGGTGAACCTGTTAAGCGATTTTTGTATTTAATATAGATAATATGTATTATATTTTTTGGTAACATCGTGATAGTAAAGCTTAAAAGGAGGGAAAACATGAAATTAGATGTAATACGTCTTGGTTGTACACTTTCAGTTATATGGGGATTGATAGTACTGTTGGCCGGCGTTGCCAATCTAATCTGGCCTGGATATGCAGTTGCATTTTTAAAAACAGTCGACTCTATTTACCCTGGCTATCACTATGGCACATGGGGCTTTGGAGGAGTAGTTGTGGCTACAATATACGCTGCTGTTGACGGCTTTATTGTTGGCATAGTGTTCGCCTTGGTGTATAACCTGTTGACAAAAAGTAAAAGGTAATAAGATAACTCGTTAAAACTCATACATACATTTAAATCACAGGATTAAGTAGGCTGGTAAACCCTCCACTCCTTCATTGTTCACTGCACCAAGAGCGTAGTTGTATGTTTTATTCTTTAAAACATTTCTGTGATGGTAAGAAAAAGTACTGGCATCCACTGTAGCCAGTAGACTCTGTTTTCCATCCTTGAGTTCGTAGAGCCTGTATTCTACAATATTCTCATTCTCTGGATTAGCCTCCCAAGTAAGAATATTGATGTATTCAGAGAAAAATAGAGACCGGTTTAACACCTTTTCTCCTGTAAAGTTTAAAGGAGGATTAACAGGATTAAACGTTTCAATAACCTCAGCTTCGCGGGTGTAGACTTGCATTTCCTCTTCATTCTTTGTTACGTGGTTAACCACGATTCCCTTATCCAGATTTCTTAAACCACCTCGGTTATTGATCGCATCTCGAGCATCTCGAAGCCAGACATCAATTCCGGTGTAGCTGGGGTGATGCCTGGTGTTGTTATCGACAGGATAGAGGACATACTTAGCTGCCCAGTAGTCAAGAGCGACAGGATCCTGACTGGCTAAAATCTGGTTAGCACGATAAGTTGTACTGGGAGGATATCCTCCTAAAGAATCATGCGATACCCAGATGGCATCCATGATATTTAAAACTGGAGTCTCAACCGAAGCCATCATCTTCCCGCAGGTTTCTCCCAATCCGAAGTAGTGACGGTAGCCACTCTGACCATCCTCCATGGAAACAACTCCATACATATGCTTTAAGGCAGCCGTAATCTCAGAGCCTCCAGTATCATGATGCTTGAGCACAGGGACATTTATCAATTTTAAATTCTGGCTGTAGCCACTCCCATTCCATACGCCCTCTTTAAGCTCTACTCTGCGTCCTCCCTCAGTGGTAAAGCAGGGATAAGAGACATTTTCGTATAAACGATAACCATCTGTAACATGATCACTATTCCCAATAAACGTGCTCCTTACTGGATCAAGCAGAAAAGAAGATAGGCGTGGATCATTGAAAAGGGTATTCACTAGGTAAAGAAATGAGTGACTCTCATCAATGGCATTAGCGTGGATCTCGGAATTTCCATAGTAAGAACTTGTATCGCAATTCAAACTTCCTCTCCCCTGACCGTTTTCAAATATAACCACTTCTCCAGTGAAACCATCCGGATGATCGAGAATTCTTTGAATTAATCCTCTGATGAGATCGCTGTTGGTGCAGCCGCGGTACTTCCATTGAGCATTTACTTTAATCAGCACAACATCTTCAGGAGCAATCAGTCCAGATGGACTGCTTAAAGCTGTTTCACCAGGCGAGCGATAAAACTTTAAACCCTTTTCACCCATCAAATCGAGCAGTGTATCTACACCTATGTGGTGGTTATTTCCCGGAGCATATGTTGAGGTATAGAAAGGCTGGTCTGGAATGTTTCTGACTTGAAAAATGTCGTTAAGTACAGCTGATACTCCCTTGGCCTTTATTCTTGTATCTAGCTTTGCCTTCTCTGCCAATGAAAAAGAAGGAAAGAGGGAAAATAAAGCTCCTCCTTTTATAAGCTCGAAAAATTCACGGCGGGAAATACCATTCCTTCCCGGGTTATAGATTTTTTTATTCTCATGATTTTTCATGATGGAAGAGCCAAAAGGAAATTGTCAGTTAGCTTTAATTTTAATCTAACAATTCCTATATGTCAAATAGAGTTAGAATTGAACAAGGGATGTTCCCTGGAGCACCAGTTTATTGAGTGGTACATCTTGTGACATGCTCTCTTTCCCCTTGCAGCTCTACATTGAAGATTTAATAGAGATGATGAAACCTCTTTGATTTTAGATAATTTAATTTGCCATTCTTGACTCTTATCTAATTAGTTGATATTCTTTTTGAAATCCAGCAGACAGGAGAAGAAAGATGGAGTTTTTCGAATTAATCAGGAAGAGGTACAGCGTACGAGCTTATAAATCAAAACCAGTAGAAGAGGAGAAACTTCAGGAAATATTGAAAGCAGCTTGTCTTGCTCCAACAGCAGCCAATAAGCAGCCTTTCTGCTTTATTGTTATTCATACACAAGGCCGAGAATTAGAGTTAAAGCAGGTATATAATCGTGAATGGTTTTACAGAGCACCAGTTGTAATCTGCTGCTGTGCAATACCCGTTGAAGCATGGTCTCGCTTGGATGGTAAAAATTATAGTGAAGTAGATACTACGATTGCAATGGACCACCTAATTCTTGCTGCAGCAGATTTAGGTTTAGGGACATGCTGGATCGCAGCATTCAATCCATCTGCAGCAAGAGAGGTTTTAAGATTACCAGAAGGCGTAGAACCCGTCGCATTCACACCACTAGGATATCCAGATGATGAGCCGAAGCCTAAAAAACGTAAAGCTTTTTCTGATATTGTCAAGTATGAAAAATGGTAAAAATCAACTGAAATCGATATAACGGAATGATTGA
>JBGVTE010000032.1:0-35277 GCA_041862375.1 Candidatus Aminicenantaceae bacterium | reverse complement strand
ACAAGGTAAATGTCGCTGGCAATGACAGGGCGGATAGAGCTCGAGATGACAATGAAAACTAAGAATGATTTGGAAAAGAACCACTGCCGCTACTACAAGATTGCGGGCATAACTATTCAAGTCCATTCTGATCTTCCGATAACAGATAAAACCTTCCATCCTAAGTTCAGGCTGTTTGAAGTGCAGGAACCGGGAAAAGATAATATCTCATTAAGGCACCATTTCTATCTGCCAGATCTCAATGAAAAGGATTTGGGAGAAGAGGTCTACAGAAGGACTCCCTGGGCAATCTACAGAAAGAATGGTTCTTGGATATATGTGGGCATTTCTGATAATAAAAGGAATAATAGAATTCATCAGGTTGCGGTTTTTAACCATGATCATACCAGACCTGTAATATACAACAGTGAGGATAGAGCTTTCCGCAGAGGTGGTTTACATTCACTTACTCTGTTTCCAACAGATCAGATTCTTTTAGCCCGAATCCTTGCTGACAAAAAAGGATGTTGCCTCCATTCAAGTGGCGTTATTTTTGATGGTAAGGGGCTTTTGTTTGTAGGTCACTCAGAGGCCGGCAAATCCACAATGGTGAAGATGCTCAAAGATAAAGCCAAGATCCTCTGCGATGACCGGATGATCGTCAGAAGATGGGAGGACGGCTTCAGGATTCACGGCACATGGAGTCACGGTGAGGTGCCAGATGTTTCGCCAGCTTCTGCTCCTTTAAAAGCCATATTGTTTCTTCATAAAGATGGAGAAAATCGTCTGGTTCAGCACAACAGCAAAAGAGATGCAGTGAGTAAACTGCTGCCCTGCCTTGTAAAGCCTTTAGTGACCGCTGACTGGTGGGAAAAGACATTAGCTCTCGTGGAGATGATAGTAGGTGAAGTTCCCTGTTACTCCCTTTGCTTTGATAAAACCGGCCGAGTGGAAGATGTGCTCAAATCTCTTTAGGATTTAAAATGATGCGAAAAGGTAGTTTCTATATCAAGCAGAGGGCTGATAGAGCATCCCTTCGGAAAGGGAGCAGTCCGCTTTTGAGTAATCTTGACTTGGAGCTAGCCGAACGGTGCAACAACAACTGTATCCACTGCTACATAAACCAGCCGGCTGACGATTATAATGCGAAGAAACGAGAGCTTAAAACAGAAGAGATCAAGGCAATCCTGGAAGAAGCAGCTTCCTTGGGCTGTCTAAAGGTGAGGTTTACTGGAGGCGAGCCACTTTTGAGAGAGGATTTTGAGGAACTCTACATCTTCGCAAGGAAACAGGGCCTTAAGGTTCCTATTTTTACCAATGCTACCTTAATTACTCCGGAGCTTGCATCTCTTTTTGCCCGAATCCCTCCTCTGGAGAAAGTAGAGATCACGGCCTATGGCATGAACAGAAAATCATATGAAGCTGTTTCGAGAGTCCCGGGCTCTTATGATGCTGCCTGGGAAGGAATAAACCAACTTCTGGAGAGGAAGGTTCCCTTTGTAGTCAAGTTTGCCATTCTTCCCCCAAACAGAGATGAGATAAAGGAGTTTGAAGCCTGGGCAGCTTCTCTCCCTTGGACGGATAGTTTTCCAACCTTCTCCA
The DNA here is from genome assembly GCA_041862375.1 of Candidatus Aminicenantaceae bacterium. Classification (GTDB taxonomy): domain Bacteria; phylum Acidobacteriota; class Aminicenantia; order Aminicenantales; family Aminicenantaceae; genus WVZL01. Next base: position 33,696 of record JBGVTE010000032.1, on the reverse strand, counting down.
TGTTTTTTGATCTCCGCTGTCACAGGGATTCAGAGGAGAAGAATCGGCTCATAAAAAGACTCAGACTCACACCCGAAGAGGGACTGGCGATTCTTACCAGGAGAAGAGAGAAATACATAAGAGAGATGCGCCAGTTCTGCTCCAAGTTTATGTGTCAATCAGGAGAAAACCTCTTCTCATGCGGTGCAGGGGCAGGTGGTGGCTGTGTTGATGCTTACGGCCGTCTCCAGCCCTGTTTATTGTTGAGGCACCCGGCAGCAATCTATGACCTAAAAAGAGGAACTCTCAGAGAGGCGATGGAGGATTTTTATCCGAGAATGAGGAAGATGAAAGCCAAAAATCCTGATTATTTAGCCCGCTGTGCCCGGTGCTTTCTGAAGGGCCTCTGCGAACAGTGCCCGGCCAAGTCATGGATGGAGCATGGTTCCCTGGACACTCCGGTTGATTATCTCTGTGAGGTTGCTCATGCTCAGGCACGATACCTCGGATTACTCAAAGAAGGCGAGAAGGCTTGGAAGGTACGTAATTGGAAACAGAGGATAAAGAATTTTTCAATGAAAGAACCAATCCCTCAGGAGAGAAGTCGTGTGGAGGCAAGGGCGTGTTAGATAATCAATTTTTTTGCATTCATAAAGGAGAATATAGATTATGAAAGAAAAGGAGGAATCTATGAAGGCAAATGTTTCCCTCGAGACAGTTTATGTTCCTTCTGAGGATATAGTGATCAGAGAGATTGAGGGAGAGCTCATTGTAGTGCCTCTGGTCTCAGGAATTGGAGATCTGGAGGATGAGCTCTTCACGATGAACGCAACAGGACGCGCTATAATGGAAAAACTCGACAAGAAAAAGAGTTTAAAGGATGTAGTTAATGAGCTTTCTTTACTGTATAAAGCACCTGCCGATGAGATTGAGCAGGATGTAGTGGGATTTATGGAAGAACTTCTCAAGAGGAGAATGATTGTTAAAGTCTCCAGGGCTTAAGCCTCTGCTTTTTGTGAAGAAAGGAGGGGAGCTGTCGCTTCCTGGACAGGAACTTACGAGACTTCTTCAGGCAGTGCTTGAGAAAGGAGCATCTTTCAGGTTTCGAGCAAGAGGTTTCAGTATGTTTCCCTTTATAAAGGATGGCGATGTGATTACTGTCGACTCCTTATCAGGAGGTAAGCCCCGCCTTGGTGATGTGCTCGTCTATGTAAATCCCCGGACAAGGAAGATAGTTGTCCACAGGATGATCGGGAAAAGGAGAGATTGTTATATCATAAAAGGGGACAACACACCCGATTCAGACGGCATTATTCCCAGAGAGAACATTCTGGGTCGCGTTAAGAGAGTTGAAAGAGAAGGGAAAAGGATTTTTCTTGGCCTTGGAGTGGAGAGAGTCATAATAGCTCTGTTGATACGCGCAGGAATTCTTTCTCCTTTCTTTCTTCCGGTGGTGAGAATCACCCGGGTTTTAAAAAGGAAGCGGGTACGATGAGCGAATCTATTGTTTCATACGTATCACTGCCTGAATTTTCCATTTGGGATAAGGTAAAGAAAGAGAGAATCCTCACCTCATTCGACCTTGAAGTCACTGCCCGCTGCAACTTTAACTGCAGGCACTGCTGCATCAATCTTCCAGCCGGAGATAAAAAAGCGCAAGAGAGAGAATTATCGTTTAAGGAGATTACAAAGATAGCCGACGAAGCTGTGTCCTTGGGATCCCTGTGGTGTCTTATCACTGGAGGGGAACCCCTGCTGAGAGAGGACTTTTTCGATATATATCTTTACCTCAAGAGAAAAGGGCTCTTGGTTTCGATATTCACAAATGCTGCCATCCTGACAGAGGAGCATATAAAAGTTTTCAACAAATACCCCCCGAGGGATATAGAGGTAACAGTTTACGGAGTGACTAAAGAAACCTTTGAGAGAGTGACCAGAAGACCTGGTTCATTTAAAGCTTTTCTGCGGGGTCTTAATCTACTGCTTGAAAGCGGAATTAAGGTTCGTCTTAAAGCAATGGCTCTTCGTTCCAATATTCATGAGTTTCCTGAGATTGTCCATTTCTGTCGTGAAAAGACGAAAGACTACTTCCGCTTTGATCCTTTTTTGACCCTGAGAGCTGACCGAAATCAAAAGAGAAACAGAGAGATAAAGTCAGAGAGACTCACGCCTGATGAAATTGTTGCTCTGGAGCAGTCAGATCCGGAGCGCTTCACATCGCTTGAAAAAGGATGCGAGCAGCTTGTGGTTCCTGAGTTTGCTGATTCCACCTGCAGCCATCTCTTTAACTGTGGAGCGGGAAACGGAAGTTTCACCGTGAGCTATGATGGCCTTTTTCGCCTCTGCTCTTCTCTCTGTCATCCGGACTGTGTGTATGATATAAAAAGAGGAAACCTCGCTGATGCCTGGAACAACTTTGTCCCTGAAATTCTGAAGATGCAGTCAGAGAAGAAGGCGTTCTACAATAAATGCAGGATCTGCCCGATAATAAACCTCTGTATGTGGTGTCCGGCTCATGCTCATCTTGAGAGTGGAGAGCTGGATGAATGGATAGAGTATTTCTGTGAGGTTGCTCATGCCAGGGCGAAATCGCTGGGGAAAGGAGGCAGGGGGGTGAGAGAAACACCAAATTATTCACCCCTAAAGGGGGTTGACAGAAAAACTTAATGTTTTATTATATATATAGGAAAAACAGGGTGATTACTATGAATAAAAAAGAAAATTGGGAGAAACCAAAGCTTATAGTTTTAACGAGGGGAAAAAGCGAGGAGTCGGTACTGATTATTTGCAAGAGACAGTACACAGCAGATATCGGACCTGAGGGTTTTCCTCAATGTACCAAAGTCGATACGCGATCAAAATGCAGCGAGTGGAAGCTCTCCTGATTATATTAAGCTTTTGGGTGCTCAATCTCAGGAATTTTGGATTACTGAGAGGGTAAATTCCTTTTTTCGCCATCCGGGCATAAACGTTTTTAAAGCACGTAATATTTTTTTTCATAGCAACTATTCACCTGCTTGCCTTTTATTGTATACTGCCATTCAAATAGGCGATATTCTTCATTTCCATTTACCAGGCTAAATACTATGGATAGTTGGTTTATGTATCTGAAGCGGGGGCTTTCCCGGAAGCTGCAGAAGGACCGAATCACTGCTCCGGAAGAATACTCGGGTTTGAAGGCCGGCTTGAAGAACCTGTGGCCCTTTATTACGCGACACTGGAAAAAGGCTATTCTCGCCTCCATTCTTATCATCATTGCCACCATATTTGGATTCCCCCAACCTCTAATTACCCGCTATCTTATTGATGATGTCATCCTGGGCCGTCAACTTCATTTTTTAGCTGGTGCCCTGCTTCTTCTTGTCGGAATTTCTTTGAGTGAAAAGCTTATTAAGCTTTTACAGGAGTTCTACTGTGCCCGTTTTGAACAGAGGGTAATCGTAGAAATTCAGCATGGTCTGTTCGATCATGTCTTGCGGTTTCCCAAATCATTTTTTGATAAGAATCAGACCGGCTATCTCATGTCCCGTCTTTCTCATGATGTGCAGGGCCTGCGCTGGCTCTTCTCTGGAACCGTTGTTTACTTACTCACGAATTCTGTGCGATTTGTAGGCGGAGTTGGATTGCTGTTTTACCTGGAGTGGAGACTTGCTCTGGGTGTTGTTGCTGTTCTTCCCGGTCTTTTTTTGTGTGTTCACTATTTTTCTGACAAGCTTCATGTTTTAAGTCATCAGAGTATGGAAACGCAAGCCAATGTCTCAAGTTCTGTCCAGGAGTCTCTTTCTTCCGCTTCTCTGATTAAGGCTTTTTCCTCAGAAGATCTAATGGTAGGACGTATAATTTCCGATTTAAAGGCTGCCTTTAGAATTTCACTGGAGCAGTCGACAGTAAGTTCATTCGCAAACATATTTGTGAGTGCCATGCCCGCTATTGCCCGTGTTGTGGTCCTGGGCGTAGGGGCTTACTGGATAATTAATGGTCAATGGAGTTTGGGTTCTTTGCTGGCCTTTCAAGCTTACCTGGGATATGTTTTCGGTCCAGCGCAATTTCTTGCTTTTGCAAATTTTCAACTACAGGAAGCAAGAGCAGCACTACAACGTGTCTCTGCCCTCTTTGACATCGTCCCGGAAGAGAATCTGGGCACAGGGAAATCGGTTAGGAAGTTAAAAGGAGATATTGAGTTCAAAAATGTATCTTTTTCCTATGATAAGGATGAACCTGTTCTCAAGGATATTTCCTTTCATATCCAGCCTGGAGAACATGTAGCTATTGTCGGACCGAGCGGGGTGGGTAAGACAACTCTTTTAAGCCTTGTCCTTCGTTTCTACAAACCCACTTCGGGTGAGATCTACCTAGATGGCCAACCAGCATCAGAGTTTGAGCTTGGCTCCCTGCGGCGAAGAATCGGGTATGTTTCTCAGAGTACTCTACTTTTATCTGGTACTATTTTGGAAAACATCAGGTACGGAAATCCCAGGGCAGGTAGAGAAGAGATCATTCGTGCCGCGAAAGTGGCAGGTATTCATGAATTTATCAGCAGCTTGAAAGAGGATTATGAGAGTAAAGTAGGTGAGAAGGGAGTAAATCTTTCCGAGGGCCAGAAACAGCGCTTATCAATTGCACGAGCATTAGTCAAGAATCCGGATATCCTCGTGCTGGATGAGCCGACTTCTGCTCTGGACAGCCTTACAGAAGAATCAATCTTTCACTCACTTCCTGCCTTAATAAAGAACAAGACCCTGTTTGTGGTAGCACACCGGCTGTCTACTATCAGGGATTCAAACCTCATACTGCTTCTCGATAAGAGTAAGCTTGTGGCAACAGGTACTCATCGTTCACTTTTGAAGACCAATGATTATTACCGCTCGATGTTTGTCTATCAGCAGGCAATAACAGATGAAAATCCAATCTCTTAATGGGGGGATTGTTTCTCATCCATCTGCTTTGAACAGACAAACGTGCTCAGTACGTGACGGAAAGGTTTAAAGAATATCTGCACGGCGGCAAAGAGTTTATTCAGAGCGGTGTGAATCGGGATTTCAGAAGAAAGAATTTTAAATCCGTTTCTTCTTATCAATCGATTGATTTTTGCAGGCGTGAAAAAAAAGGTGTGGGTTTTGAAATTCGGGAAGTTCAGCACAATCTTTAGCGTAAAAAGGAACCTGAACACTGCACAACTTACTCTGTAGAACCAGTGGTGGACATTGACTGTAAAAAGAAGCAGGCCATCATCTTTTAATACCGCGTAAATTTCCGATAAAACCTTTTGAGGATTTGCAGTATGATCTAGCACATTGTCGCTCACTACTACATCAAAGCTCTTGGCTGGGAATGGCAGATTCTCTCCTCTGCCCTGGACGAGGGAGACGTTCGCTTTATCCTGAATAAAGGCAAATTCTTGGCGGTAAAACACAGCCAGGGGATCAAGCGCTACTTTGATCCCTTGGGGATAGTAGAAGCTTACGCCGTGAGGGCCTGATCCTACTTCCAAGATTTTTGAAGTATTAGTAATTTCCTTAAATTTAGAGACCATTCCGAAAAGTGCCATTGTGCAACTGTAGCGTGCAAGATAAAATGACTTTAGATCGGTTCCTGCCAGGATTGATTTTTTTTGGAGTTGATTCGCTAGCTGATAATCTTGAGCCAGCTTCCAGCGATTCCGGGCTGGGCTTTTGCTCATAGATTTCCTTTGATTCTGAATAAAAACTTAGAGAAGACTGATATGAGTCTGAGGAAGCGGCCTGCATAGTGAAGTAGCATCTTGATCGAATTGGGCGGAATTTCGTAGAAGTGAGCCACCCAGTCTTGATGAGGGAAGAAAATATGAAAGAGTGTTTTCAATTTGAATAAAATCCTCTTACGCGACAAGAGAGGAAAGATTGTTGGAGTATGGAAGGGAACTTTTAAAGAAGTATTTCGTGACAACACTTTTTCTTCGGGCCAAAAAAACTCGAGTAATTTTTGTTTGAGAATCCCTACTTTAAATGTATTTATCGTATTATTTGAAAATGTCCCGGGCCAGAGGCGGTTAACTATATGCAGACCGTAATAAACAGGAGCGAAAATTTCTTCTTCCCGACAGATTCTCAATGTTTGATTCCAGTCTAGTCCCCCTCGCGAAGAAAACTCAGCAATATCAGTCAGCCATATTAGAGGATGATATGAATGCTTTTGAGTATGAACGCAGAGCTTGCAGAATTCATACTCTGGTGAAAAAACATAGCTCTCGATACCTGAAATATTTTCTTTTCGAGCCGATTCCCAGAATTTTTCGATGTTTTTTGCTGGCAGCCTTAGATCAAAAGGGTCAAAATGGATATCAATTAACAGATTGTCTTTTCTGAAATAATTGTAGCAGGTCCAATCATATCTTTCCTGGTCATGTTTTGATATGTATTCTCCATAAGGATTGTGAGTAAAGCTCAGATCCTTTAATATTTCTCGGAGATTCTGCCAGTCCGAGAAGTGCGCGATTAAATCCACATCCATGAACGGCCTGAGTCCGATATCTTGATACAGAGTTACTGCCAGGCGTGTTCCTTTCGTTATTGCTACCCTTAAATTGGAGTCTTTGATTGCTTGAAGCGGGGCCTTTAAATTCTTATATATATATGTGTTTCGAGCTGTACTTATTTGATACTTTCTTTTAAGCTGTTCCATTGCGAATACGGGGATTTCACCTCGGTACTTCTTTAAATTGTGATATAAGAGGGGAGCGACTCCTTCTTTGGCTGCTTTTTTTATTATTTGTTCCCAGTTCGAGTCCGATTCCAAAAGATATTCGATTTTAGACGAATCTTGAGGACTGAAGTTGAGGCGCGAGCAGAGAACTATGAGTTTGTTAATCATTGGAGTTGTAGCAGGGAGAGGCATTTATGTCTAATTTAATGCTCTAAAACTCAAACCTCATTTCCTTATTGCGATAATCTGAGAGAGAATGGAAAAAATCTTGTAAAATCTTCATATCAGAAAATGATGTGTCCTTAAATTTTATTCCTATGTAATATTGTGAAGATTCGTCAGGAGCTATACCAGCATATACTACCTCTCCCTTGAAGTGAGTTGCTTTTTTGCCGAGGATGAGTATGAGGTCAAGGTTCTGAGTCACAAAAAATTCAGTATCAGAGATAATTTTAGCTCCTCCCAGACTCAAATTTATCGTCTTCGTCACTCGGTGAGAGCCGTCCTCTTTATACATGAGAAGAGTAGAGGTGTAAAATCGTTTGAATTTTCTCTTTTCCTCGAAAATATTTTCTTGGTATGGCCTTATGGTCTCAGGCATGCTTTTTTCCTGCTCATAACTCCCATAATATGCACAAACTTTGTTTTTTGTTACAACTTTCTTCCCCCTATCATGAGGCTTTAATGATACAGATTTTTTCCCCTTTGCTTCTGCGAGGGCTAGGTCTGCTTGGTCAATTATTTTTATTAATTCATCCCTGGTTATGAACGAAGTATTGTTGAGCCTGCTCTCTGGGATGAGAGTTGCCCCAAAGCTCATGGTTAAATTGTTTCTAGGCTGAAATTCCTGGTATTCAAAGTAGCGTTCCTCTACATTTTTCCGAATTCTTTCAGTTAAATGGCATGCTTCTTCTGTATTCATTATCCCGGAAAGACAGAATAAAAACTCTTCACCTCCATAACGGCAGAGTAAGTCTTCTTCGCGAATAGATGATTTGAGCACTTTCGCAAGTTGTCGAAGAAGCCTGTTTCCTGCTTCATGGCCGTTTCTATCGTTATAATTTTTGAACCAATCAACATCACCCATCACTATAGCAAAAGACCCTTCTTCTTGACGCCTCTTTCTTCTTGAGTTTATTTTCTGGATTACTTTCTCTAAAAATGCCTCGCCCCTGAGTAAGCCTGTAAGGGGATCATACTGGATGAAATTGAGATTTGTCATAGCAATCGATATGTGTTCAGACAGTCCGTGTAAAATTTCCAGGTCTTCTTTGGAGAAGCCGTCTTTGCTGATTTTTCCGTTTACCATTTTGTTGTAAACTTCTGTTACGCCTATGATTTCTTTATCATGCATTATAGGGACACAGAGGATGCTTTTTAACGGGCTTTTGGTCTGTTCAATGTATCTCTTTGAGACTCTCTTGTCATGAAATATCTCATGAATATTAATATCCTTACCATAACGCGCAACTGAAGCGGCAAAATCTTCAGCGCTATCAATGGGGATATGACTGGAAAAGTCTTTGTGGGTTAGGAAAGAGTCATCCCATACAAGAGGCTTAAGATGCTTGCCGAGCTTTTTACTTTCATCGAGGATGTAGATTGTAATTCCTTCAGCCTGGATGATTTTCTTGATATCATTGATGACATCAAAGAAGTTGGTAACGTCATGGGATGTATAGATTTTTCTTAAAATTTTTTCTAATTTCAGTTTTTCCTTCTGGAACCCAATATATTTTTCTTCTATTGCTATGCGTTTTTCTAGTTCTGCGATGGTGCTTTCCCGTATGAAATTCATTATATCCTTGACTTCCGAGTATGCTTCCTTCATTTCAATTTGAAGAAGATTCATAGATTTTTTAAGGTTTTTAGCTTCGGATTTCAGCAGAGAATATTCCATAGCAATTTTAAGGGAACGAAGCAATCCGGCGTTATCCTGGGCTTCAAAAGAGATGGTTTGATAGTCGACATAATGCTCTAATGGCCATTCCATGGCGATTTCCTTAAGCTGCTTTTCATTTGTTCCCGTGATTACAATACTTGTTGTGTTCTTAAAAAGGCCTTTGAGAGAGGCATAGCTGGCTAAGGAAGCATCCACTACGACGAGATTACAGGTTTGTGATTCAATAATAGAGATAGCTTCATCCAGGTTGACGGTTGAATAAACAGTTCCGATGCTCTGACAGAATTTATGGATGAGCTCTGTTTCGTGGGAGCTTTTATTCAGGATTAATATGTTTCCTTGAGCCATAATCCTCAATTGATTAATAACTTTTTATTCAGGGAGTAGCTCTTTATCTCTTTTGGAATTATCAACTACTTAATTTTTTTATAATATTTTCTTTGCCTTGAGTCAACCCCCCATTCATTGGGGTCAGGCTTTCATAACTTTCATAACTTTCATAAATGAGTATTAATGAGCTTTAAAGGGTCAGTGAGGATGAAGTGGACCTTTGGCCGGATAGGAGCGAGTGAAAGAATCGGCCGTAGAAGCATTACATTTACGAATCAAGCAAGAGTGCCAATTTTTGTTTAAGCTTCGTTTCAATCGATTTGAAGTAATTATTAGGGCAATGACCGCTAATACAAGACCTGCTAATTGTAATAACGATCGGTTTTGTATTTTTACTGACCAAGGTGCTCATCAGGTTGTTCATGGAAGATTCAATTTCTTTCGTTGTCGGTAAATAGGACATATCCTTTACTTTTTTTCTTTCAATCCTCACATAGTATTTCTTATTTTTCTTGAAGAAGTGAAAAAGCAGTCCACTAAATCGCAGGGATTTATCTTTTAAAACAGCCTCCTTTTTAAGAAATTGCTCTTTGGTTATCTCTAGTGAATAATTTACATTGTTCGAAATTGAATCCCTGCATGCAAAATAATCAAGATCGATATCCAAGATAACCTTTCTGTTTTTTGGTATGCCTTCGACTTCAAGCATGTGAAAATTAAAGCATTTCATATCAGGCAAAGCTTTTAAAATTCTCGGATCAGAATGTTTATCGACTTTGATACCGTACTTTAATATTTTTCCTTCACCAAAAGCAGATGCAACCGTAAACTGTTTTCTTCTTGGCTTGAAGTTTCTCCATTTCGGATAAATAAAATAGACATCTTTAATCAATCCATTCAGGATTGCGGGAAAGATGAAGCTTGCATTATTCAGCTCTTTCTTTACGAAATTTTCGTAAAATTCTAGATAACTCTCTCTCTGGTAACTATTGAAATAAATTGATCTTTCAAATTTTTCCACTCTATTCATATCGTCATGCCCATCGACATGGAAAAGATCAAGAGGCTCTTTTAGATATCCCTCATATTTCGCTTTATGCCAGAAGTAGAATGCCTCATCATGCTCGTCAAATATATATATAGGAACTCTTTTGCTCGCACGTTTCTTCATGCGTCAATCCTATAGATATTTCCTTTTACTTAATAGAATGGAGTTGAAGGAGATGAAAAATGAATATATCATCAAATGCTCACAAGATCAATGAAATTATGCAGAATCGCTGTGTTATTTCCACACAAATCCTGTTATATACACCCCTTTTTTTGCCCTGCTTTTTGTTATAGAGCCGGATAGGATGGCTCTGGGAGTGTAAGGAAAGGAGTGAATCTTGAGAAAGAAAGAACGAGTAATTATGAAAGTTATGAAAGTTATGAAAGCCTGACCCCAATGTTGATGAAAGTGAGGAAATATTGTATATAACTAAGAAACGGGAGGGAATCATGGCCGTTGAAAAAAAATATGAATACAAGGAGATAAGAGCCCCTCGGGGAACTCAACTTCAGACAAAGGGCTGGTCTCAGGAGGGAGCCCTTCGCATGCTGATGAACAATCTTGACCCTGAAGTAGGGGAGAAGCCAGAAGAGCTCATAGTCTATGGAGGAACAGGGAAAGCAGCCAGAAACTGGGAATGCTTCTGGGCAATTGTTGACAGCTTGAAAAAGCTTGAAAATGATGAGACGTTAGTTGTCCAATCCGGAAAGCCGGTGGCTGTTTTTAAAACGCACGCTGAAGCTCCCCGCGTTTTAATTGCCAACGCCCTGATTGTCCCAAAATGGGCTACCTGGGATGAGTTTCGGCGGCTGGAGGCTAAGGGGCTGACAATGTTCGGGCAGATGACAGCCGGGAGCTGGATATACATCGGGACCCAGGGAATTCTCCAGGGCACCTTCGAGACTCTGGCAGCAGTGGCACGCAAATATTTCGGAGGCACACTCAAAGGGAAACTTGTTCTTACAGCAGGTCTTGGAGGTATGGGAGGTGCTCAGCCTCTTGCTGTTACCATGAATGAAGGTGTTGCCATTGTGGTTGAAGTCGACAGGGAGAGGGTTCAAAGGCGGCTCGATACAAAGTATGTTGATACCATGGTGGATAACCTGGATGAAGCACTGAAACTTGCCTCAGATGCTAAACAACGGGGAGAAGCACTGTCTATAGCTCTTCTTGGAAATGCTGCTGATATTCTGCCTGAGTTTGTAGAGCGCAATGTAGTGCCCGATGTTTTAACTGATCAGACGTCAGCACATGACGAGCTTAACGGCTATATCCCTCACGGCATTGCCTATGAGGAAGCAATCAAGCTTCGGAAAGAAAAACCCGATGAATACATAAAGAGGGCCTATGAGTCTATGGCTGTCCATATGCAAGCAATGCTCGAGCTCCAGCGAAGAGGGGCTAAGGCATTTGATTACGGAAACAACATTCGTGGCCAGGCAGAAAAGGGTGGCGTTCACAATGCTTTTGATATTCCAGGTTTTGTTCATGAATACATACGCCCTCTTTTCTGTTATGGGAGAGGTCCGTTCCGCTGGGCTGCCCTCTCAGGAAATCCAGAAGATATCTATGTGACTGACGAGGCGGTGCTTAAAGAATTTCCAGAAGATGAAATACTGGCACGATGGATAAGGAAAGCTCAGAAGCAGGTCAAGTTCCAGGGGCTTCCATCCCGGATATGCTGGCTCGGCTATGGAGAGAGAGCTCGTTTTGGCTCAGTCATTAACCACCTGGTAAAACAGGGAAAAATATCTGCTCCTATTGTCATCGGACGCGACCACCTTGATACAGGGTCAGTGGCCTCACCGAACAGAGAAACAGAAGGCATGAAGGATGGTTCGGATGCCATTGCTGATTGGCCTATTCTCAATGCCCTGTTGAATGCGGTCAGCGGGGCCTCGTGGGTTTCTGTCCACCACGGAGGGGGTGTGGGGATCGGCCTTTCTATCCACGCTGGGATGGTTATCGTTGCAGATGGAGAGGATTCGACAGACAAACGGCTGGAAAGGGTGCTCACTGTTGATCCTGGGTTGGGTGTGGCCCGCCATGCTGATGCTGGCTATGAAGAAGCAATAAAGTTTGCCCGTGAAAAAAATATCAAAATCCCCTAAAAAGGAAACAGGCTACTTTTTTAAATTTTGCCACTTTTTATCACTTTTTGAGGGGAAAAAAGGGACTGACAACTTTTGTTAAAAAAAAAGGGAGCAGGATACTTTTTTAAAAGAGGGGGACAGCTATACGTGACCTTGTATAATGACAAAAGTTGTTAATTTTAAAAAAAGTAACCTGTCCCCTTTTTAAAATGTCACACATAGTGTCATGTCACACTCAACTAAATACCTACAAAAAAAACAAGTACCAGAATGTAATCAAGAAAAGTGTGACATCCTATCTCTCGATTTAATCTTTCCTTCCACACCATTCATCTAATCCCCCTAAAATCAATAAATTACAGATATCTTTACAACCTCATTTCTATGGCATAAAAATTGCTTTAAACAAGAACGGAAGGACATTATGAGGATAAAAATCTTAAGGAGGTTCAGATGAAAATTTTAAAAACAAATGGCATGAGAAAACTTTTTGCTCTTCCCTTGATAGTACTTTTATTTATCCTGATCGCAAATCCCTCGGCACCCAAAGCCTTAAGAGCTGATTGCGATAAGGGATTGGTAAAATGCATGGCATCAGCAGTACTTGCTGGATTGGCAAATCCTGCTCTTGGTATCTCTATGATTGGATTTTGTTTGAACGGATATGCTTTCTGTCTGGAATTCTTTGAATAATAGGAGGGGTAAGTCATGTTGAGAGCAAAAGTAAAAAAAAGAATAATCCCTCTTCTTCTCATCATATTTTCTGTAGCTTTTTTTGCGTTTGAAAGTGCTGATCAAGCGGAAGCAGTTACCATGAAAGACTGCCATGAAGCGTATGAGGAATGTATGTCTAGGTATTACTGGATGATGGGCATTCAGTATGCCTACTGCTTTCCAGGTTATTTTTTCTGCATCGTATATTTATGAGGGGAGTGCTCACTGAGATAATCCTATAATTTCGAGCGTTATCCTTCAGTAGCAATGGTCGAAATTCTCAAAGGGAAGGAAAAGAATAGGAATATTTTTAGTATCAATTATTACAAGCGGGAGGGAAGGCGGCAGTCGAGGCAATCCAAATTCCTGATATTGGTTCTTCTTCTTGTAGTGAGTATTTCCTGCATTGCACTGCAAGGAAAAGAGCTGAAGAGCATTCATTTAGAAGAAGTTTTATCAGTCGGAAGCTTAGATGATGATGTTTTATTTATGTGGGCCGGAATCACGACCGATCCAGAGGGAAATATCTATGTCACAGATATGATGGATTATTCCATAAAGAAGTTTAGTGATAGAGGAATCCTGGTTAAAAAGGCTGGAAGAAAAGGACAGGGTCCTGGTGAATTCCTGGCTCCGAGGATTGTTAAGCATTTCAAGGGGCGCCTCTATGTTACAGATCAGAGTGTTCCAGGAATTCAAGTTTTTGATGTAGATTTAAATTTCAAAACACATATTCCCTTGAGCATACCAATCTTGGATTTAAAAATTATTTCTCCGGAGAAGATATACATTTCCACCTCTTTTTTTTCAGAACAAAAAAGCATACGTATAGTTAATTCTCAAGGTAAAATTGTATCAGATTTATGGTATCTCGATGGAAGCAGGGATTACTGGAAGAATTTAAAGAAGTTTGAAATTGACGTCCAGCACAACCTTTATGTAGTTTCTTCTTTTGAGGATAAAATTCAAAAATTCGATAAACACGGAAAAAAGCTGTGGACAAAACATTTACTGGGAAAAAAGAAGGTAAAGCGGAAAAGAATGGATAAAACAAAGTTCGGCCCTTCTGAGCTTCCAGTAGAGGTTGTTTACAAGGATATTGCACTCGATACATCAGGAAATCTTTTTATTTTAGGAGGGCACCTATCTAAAAACAGGAGCAGAGATGTTTATATTCTTGATGCAGAAGGAAACCATTTAAACACTGTAACCTTGTCTGAATCAAGCCACTGCATTCATATCGATGATCAAAACTTTCTCTACTCGAGAGCTGGCATGGGAACAACCATTAAAAAATATTTTTTAAAAAAAGCACACCAACCCTAGTCTTTTTAAGACAGCTTGGGATTGTAGTGGAATGAACAGATGTGGAGGTGCGGAAGAATGAGATTGAAGAAAGGATTAAGGCTTTTACTGCTGAATGTTGCTGCAATAGGCGGCTCCATTTTTTTGAATTCTTATGGATTATCCCCTGAAAGAATCCCACCTCATGATCTTTGCAGTACCCGAAAGCTAATCGTAATAATTTTTGATTTTAAAAGCCTTTTCTGTCCGTTATGCCTTGAAGCTCTTGTAGACTTTTGTAACACACTTCATTCATACGGTCAGGATATATTTACTCTGGGAGTTGCTGTCAGAGATTCAGACAGTAATGATAGTAATGATAAGTCCATAAAAATTGCTGAAAAGCAGATAAAGGGTTTTGTATTCGCAAACAAAATCAAATTCCCGATTCTCCTGGATAAATACCGCGTTTTTGCCGGATTAAACCCAGATGGCACGACTGTTATCTTATTTGATCGGGCCCGGAAAATGTTGAAGAAATACACACTTCCTCTAACTTCCGAGCAGGTGAATGAAATATTCTCTTTCTGATTGAGTTTTATTTAGGAGACGAGGGGATTCCAAGTAATGGCATCGAAAGGATGAGATTGCTTCTTCACTCCGTTCATCGCAATGACAAGGAATCCTGTAACTTTGAAATGAGCTCTAAAATTAAAATGTGAGCGGTAAATGATGAGCCCTCTTCTTGTTATTTACACATCTTTTGCCTCGTCAGGTATTATCGTCTATTTTCTTAATAAATTTACTTTGAATGAAAAAAAAATGTTAATTGGGATAGTTTATACAGAGTGGTCTTCAAAATTCAATCGAACAATTCACCTCAACTGGCTGCGCTGGATTCTTTTGATACTTTATTTACTTTTTAGTATATCTTTCGTTGTTGTTGAACCAGGAAATGATAAGAATTACATCCTTTTCGTCTTATTCACAATATTCTTAAGTTTTAGTCCGCGTTGGACAGTTGTAGTTGGTTCAAGGGGAATTGTTGCAGGGATGAGAATTTTTCTTTGGAAGAATCTTTTAGAGTGGAAGGTTTTAGAAAAAAGGAGAGTAAAGTTACTTGAATTAAAATGGGCATCTCACTCTCTTCCCATAAAAATAAAGACAAAGAGAATCCCCCTTCCAAAAAATAGAAAATTATTCCAAAAAATGGGTTTGCAATAAGAGTAATTGAGTTGCGCCTGGATTTTTCCATCTTTTCTATTGAAAATAAAGAAGATAGCTTAGCCCGGCCCCATCTTTTTTAATTGACCCCAGAATTCTGCTATGTTATATGTAATGGGTAAGATTAAGCGGCGGAAATAATCGCTGTAGTTGTTGCGCCAAGTTCTCATTGAAAATATTAACTAAAAAAATACGCCTGGATATCATAGTTGTCAGGAGAAGAAAGGAGCATATCAATCTTTAGTTGGGATCTGGTTTTAGTCCCTCAAGTGTTACACTGAGAACTTGCTCATCCATTTACTGAGAAAATGAATACTGTAAGAGTAAGGTTTGCACCGAGCCCGACAGGATTTCTGCACCTGGGAAGCGCCCGGACTGCGCTTTTTAACTGGCTGTATGCAAGACACGCAGGAGGTAAATTTTTGCTGAGGATAGAAGACACTGACAAAGTCAGGTCTGAAAAAAAGTTTCTCGATGAGATCTTCGATGACCTTCAATGGATGGGTGTCAACTGGGATGAAGAGCCGCTTTACCAGAGTCAGCGCTTCAATGTCTACAGAGAAAAGGCAGAAGAGGTGCTCGCTAAAGGAAGAGCTTACAAAGAAGGAGATGCTTTTATTTTTAAAATAGAAAAAGGCCGAACAATAGAACTGGACGACATGATTCACGGAAGTATTACTGTTAACACTGATGAAATCAAGGACCAGGTCATGATTAAATCCGATGGTTCACCCACCTACAACTTTGCCTGTGTCATAGATGATGCTTACCTGGAAGTTACACATATTCTAAGAGGGGATGATCATATTTCAAACACTCCGAAGCAGATACTTTTTTACGAGGCTCTGGGTCTGACGCCGCCGAAATTCGGGCATATGCCGCTCATCTTGGGGCCTGATGGAGCAAAACTTTCCAAAAGGCACGGCGGTGTCTCAGTCGAAGAGTACAGGAATGGGGGATTTTTGCCAGAAGCTCTTGCAAACTATTTAATACTTTTAGGATGGTCTCCAGGTGATGACCGCGAAATATTATCGATGGATGAGGCAGTTAGCCTGTTTGATATATCGGATATGAGTGATGTTCAGGCAAAGTTTGACATTCAGAAACTCAAGTGGCTGAATGGCGAGTATATAATGAAAAGAAAGACAGAAGAGGTTCTTCCCCTTATCAAAGATCAGCTATCGAAAGCAGGATTGGATATAGCCGGCCTGACCGATGATTACTTATCCAGGCTGGTTGACCTTTATAAAATAAGAATAAAGACACTGAGAGAATTCGTGGACCTTGCCGATTGTTTTATCACAGACGATTTTACCGTAGATGAGGACGGGAAGAGGAAGCACCTCGGGAGTGAAGAGAATAAAGCTAACCTGAAAATCTTCGCTGACCGGCTGGAGGAGCTTGATGATTTTTCGCATGAGAAGATAGAAGAAATCTGCCGTGACCTTGTGGAGGAGAAAAACCTCAAAGCTTCGAACATAATTCACCCAACACGTGTGGCGATCAGCGGAAAAACGAGGGGAGCAGGTCTCTTCGAGATAATGGAGCTTCTCGGCAAAGAAAAGGTATTAGAACGTATGAGAGGTGTTGGTAGATGAAAAATCCGGAAGCCAAGTCAAATTTTATCCGAGACATTATTGATGAAGACCTGAAGACAAATAAGTACGGAGGCCGGGTTCATACCCGGTTTCCTCCCGAACCGAACGGCTACCTTCACATCGGGCATGCCAAGTCAATTTGCCTGAACTTTGGGATTGCCATTGATTATGGCGGCCTCTGTAACCTGCGCTTTGACGATACAAATCCTGTGAAAGAAGATATCGAGTACGTGGAATCTATTAAGAATGATGTTAGATGGCTCGGATTCGACTGGGAAGATCGGGAATTCTATGCATCTGATTACTTTGGAAAGCTCTACGAGTATGCAGTTGAGCTGGTAAAAAAGGGCAAGGCATATGTCTGCGACTTGAGTACAGAGCAGATAAGAGATTACCGCGGCACCCTAACAAAGCCAGGCATCGAGAGCCCGTACAGGAACCGCTCAGTTGAAGAGAACCTGGACCTGTTCACCCGCATGAGAGAGGGAGAGTTTGAGGATGGCTCTCGTGTTTTGAGAGCAAAGATCGATATGTCACATCCTAACTTATTAATGCGCGATCCAACACTCTTCCGGATTCGCCGGGCAGAACACCACAGAACAGGCAATGAGTGGTGTATTTATCCCATGTATGACTTTGCGCACTGTCTCTCTGATTCAATTGAAGGGATTACACATTCAATTTGTACGCTTGAGTTTGAGAATAACCGACCGCTTTACGATTGGATTCTTGAACAGTTAGATGTTCATCATCCACAGCAGATTGAGTTTGCGCGGCTCAACCTCAGTCATACTATTATGAGTAAGCGAAGGCTGCTGGAGCTCGTGGAAGAAGGATATGTGAGCGGATGGGACGATCCGCGTATGCCTGCTCTGTCAGGCCTGAGAAGACGGGGGTATACTCCAGCGGCAATAAGGAAGTTCTGTGATATTATCGGCGTGGCAAAAGCTAACAGTATCGTCGATATTGTTATGCTTGAAAACTGCCTCCGTGAGGAATTAAACAAAACAGCTCCTCGTGTAATGGCTGTATTGCGGCCGCTTAAGGTTGTAATTACAAATTATCCTGACAATAAGGCTGAGGAATTGGATGCTGTCAACAACCCTGAAGATCCCACTATGGGAACAAGGAAGGTTCCCTTTTCCCAGGTTATCTATATAGAAAAGGACGATTTTCTGGAGGAGCCGCCCAAGAAATTTTACCGTTTAGCACCCGGCCGGGAGGTGCGCTTGCGTTATGCCTATTTTATTAAATGTGTGGATGTTGTAAAGGATAAAAAAACAGGAGAAATTTTGGAGTTACATTGCACCTATGATCCTGAAACAAGAGGCGGCGATGCGCCTGATGGGCGCAAAGTCAAGAGTACGCTGCATTGGGTTTCGGCAGCGCATGCAATCGAGGCCGAGGTGCGTTTGTACAATTACCTTTTCACCAAGCGGGATCCGAGCGAGGTAGAAGAAGGTTCTGATTACAAATCTAACCTGAATCCGAAATCCCTGGAGGTTTTAAAGTCATGCAAGCTGGAGCCAGGCCTGAAGAACGCCCCACCTGGAAGCCGGTATCAGTTTGAGAGAAAGGGATATTTCTGTGCTGATACTGTCGATTCTTCACCTGAAAGGCTGGTTTTCAATCACACTGTATCCCTTCGTGATCCTTGGGAAAAAATTAGAAAAGCACAGGAACGGAAAGAATCTTCTCGCCAGTAGGACGGATACCTCGTTTTGAACTTATTTTACTCCAATCTGAAATAAACCAAAAAGTGGTCGATTTAAATCGGGTTGAGGAATCAGAATTAATCGGATTCAGTTGTCGCCTTGGACCAGATTATGCTTCCGTGTTACCTGGTCGAATTTTTTTGCCTGCATCTTTTTTCTGAGCGCAGCCTTATTGACTTGTTGGCAGTCTATTTTATACTGGATCATTTGGTCAAGTTCGCAGCTCTCGCAGTGGTAAAGTCTTGCACAGGAACGGAAAGAAAGATTTCCACTCATAATATATCTGCACTGATTTCTTCCTAGTAGAGAGGTGAGTTTGTCAATGAAAGGTTTAATCCTCGGATCATTTCTGAATTTATCTTTTTTCATCATCGCTGCATGAAAGTTACATCCTTTATCACAAAGATAAGTGCGCGTACACATATGTTTCTTGACTATGCCCGATTGCATCCAGATGCAGGGAGTGGCAATTTTCTCTTCAACTATGGGTTCTTCAACAGGCGGAGCAGGGACTACATCAACTTTGTAGGATTTCTTGATTAAGGTTTCAAGATGGTTTAATTCAAAAGGCTTTGGCAAATAATCAATAGCACCTCTACGCATTGCCTCCATTTTGGTTTCAAACGAGGGATAAGCCGTGATGATAATAACTTTCGCTTTCGGATTCTTTGCTTTTGCTTCTTGCAGTACGGAAAGCCCATCACGACCTGGTAATTTGAGATCGATTATCATGACGTCGTAATCTTCTAAAGCAATTTTTTCCAATGCATTATCGCCATCATTGGCAGTGTCGACCTTATGACCTTCGCCTGAGAAGTAATCTACCAATGCCTCCCGCAAAATATCCTCATCTTCTACAACCAACATAAATTCTTTTTGCATGGCTAACCTCCAATCTTTTTAATTTTAGCCTATTTCCATTAGGACAATTTGTACGACGGTAACTATCCTATTGGAATTAACACAAACGCATTATTAAATATTATTATATAGTAATTGCGAGCGACCATCGGGAGCGTGGCAATTTCTCATATTTAAACGAGATTGCTTCCTCACTTCGTACCTCGCAATAACACTTCATATACTGTGTTTGTATTAGTAACCTCATTAGGATTATATAGATGTTGCAAGTAGTGTGCCAAAACTGGGCATAGTTTAAAGTATGTTTTAATGATTGCACTAATTATATAAAAATAAATGAGTTATGATAAAAATCAGGATTGACGAAAGATTGACAAAAAGGGGAGAACTGTAAATTATTTGGACATTATATGTCTAATTTATTGACGGTATAATTATATCTTTTTAGCTTATTATAAAGAGTCATCCGCCGGATACCAAGTATCTTCGCTGCTTTTGAGATATTGCCTTTTGTCTCTTCAAGCACGTTAATAATATGATTTCTCATCACTGCTTCGATGGTTTTTCCGTTTGCAGGAGTCGGATGAATAATGTCCTTTGGAAGTTCTGCCAGAGTGATTGCATTATTTTTTGATAGAATTACACCGCGTTCGATCATGTTTTCTAGCTCTCGAACATTACCGGGCCAGGAGTAATTCAGCATAAATTCTACTACCTCAGGAGAGCAATTTTTAATACTTTTATTATTTTTTTCAGCATACTTTTTTAAAAAATACTCAGCCAACGGAAGAATATCCTCTCTCCTATCCTTAAGGGGAGGGAGGTCAATAGTTACTACATTTAATCTGTAATACAGATCCTCTCTGAATTTCCCCTGATCAACTAAAGTTTTTAAATTCCTATTTGTAGCAGCAATAACACGTACATCAGCATCAATTTCTTCGTTACCGCCAACTCTGGTAATCTTTTTCTCTTCAAGTGCTCTTAGGAGATGGATCTGTGTATTGGCGTTTATTTCGCCTATTTCATCAAGAAATAAGGTGCCTTTGTCTCCCGCCTCGAACTTGCCTTTTTTTCTTTCCGCTGCACCTGTAAAAGAACCTTTTTCATGGCCGAAGAGTTCACTTTCAAGCAAACTTTCTGGAAGAGCTGCGCAGCTTGTGGCAATAAAGGGTTTATTTCGTCGTTGACTTTGATGATGAATAGCTCGAGCAACAACTTCCTTGCCCGTACCAGTGTTTCCTATAATTAATACTGTGACACTAGTTGGGGCCACAATTTTAGTAAGTTCAATTATCTTTAGCATCTTAGGGCTTTTAGCGATGATACCCTCGAATTGGTATCTATCCTCAATCCTCCGCCGGAGTGAGATATTTTCCTCAATCAGATCCTGATGTTCCACTAAGTTTTTTATGAGATGTTCAACTTTTTCCGGGCAGAAAGGTTTTTCGATGTAATCATGAGCACCTTCTCTTATCGCGGTTATTGCTGTCTGAATTGTGCCGTGAGCCGTTATGATGACTGTTGAGATTTCAGGTACTATCTTTTTGGCCTTTTTCATTAGTTCAATACCATCCATGCCTGGCATGATTAGGTCGGCAAGCATAATTTTAATCTTCTTCTGCCTGATTATCCGGAGTGCTTCCTCTCCCGACTCAGCAATTTCCACTTTATAACCAACACTGCTCAGCCAGTCGCGGAGCGATTCTCTAATTATACTTTCATCGTCTACGACGAGTATTTTCGTCCTTTTTCTCATCCATAACCTCCAGATATATCGTAAATTTTGTACCGACGTTAGGATTACTGTCTACTTCTACCTTCCCTTTATGTCGCCCGATAATCCCATGAACAACTGAGAGTCCAAGTCCTACACCTTTGCCTTTTTCTTTGGTGGTGAAGAAAGGTGTGAAGAGATTACTCATGTTTTCTTTGGAAATTCCAACTCCTGTGTCGCTGATGTCAATTCTTACGGTATTTTTGAGTGATTCACCGATTTTAATGCCTTCAGCAACCGATGTGGTGATTGTTAATATACCGCCATTAGGCATTGCCTGGGTTGCATTCAGGATGATATTTATCAATACCTGCTGGATCTGGTCAAAGTCCGCAAGAACAAGAGGAAGTTGCGTATCTAATTTCTTCTTAAGCGTTATATTTTCAAGGCTAAATTGATGTCCGACTAATAACAAAGCTGCTTCTACTGCTTTGTTTATTTCGACCGGCCTTTTGGTTGGTTCTGATTGACGTGCGAAATCGAGAAGATTTCTGATTATCCGGGAAGTTCTCTCCAGTTCCTTTTCCATCTTGAAAAGCTGTGTTTCTGTCACTTCAGTCTGTAGTTTCTTTTCTTTATACTTCTTGAGAAGAAGTTTTACATAGACCAGAATGCCAGCTAAGGGATTATTCACTTCATGAGCAACGCTTGCGGCTAACTGACCTAAGGAGGCAAGCTTCTCTGACCTGATCAATTCTGCTTCCGTTTGCTTACGTTTGGTGATGTCTTCTCCTGAACTGAGAGTGCCTATTATATGACCCTTTTCATGTGTTAGTATCGTATTGTGCCAGGCAATAATCCTTTCTTCACCAGATTTGGTCAAAATTGGATTTTCATAGTATGCAACCACCTCGTTTTTTCCTGTCATCAGTTTTTTGAAAACACCTTTTACCTCTTCTCTTATCTTTTCCGGGACACATAAATCAAACCAGTTGTTGCCGATAATTTCTTCTTCTCTGTAACCCAGAACATCGCACCCCTTTTTGTTGATAAGGGTGACTACTCCTTTGTCATCAATGGCTACGATTATAACTCCCGCTATATTGAGGTACTGCTGTGCTTTATTTCTTTCCAGGCGCAACTTCGCCCATAATCCTTTATGTTTAGTTAAGTCCCTGAAGTTTTCTAAAGCACCAATTATCTCATTATTGCTGGTTTGCAGTGGTGAAGTCGCTATGTTTACAGGAACTTTATTCCCAACTTTATTGGTGATCATTATTTCATAATTGTGAAACGTTTTTCCAGTTTCTAAGGTCTCTTTTAAAGGACATTTTTCTTGACAGAGATCACTCCTAAGAATACGACAACATTTCTTATTCAGTACTTCTTCTTTCTTGAAACCAGTTATCTCCTCAGCAGCACGATTAAATGAGGTGATCCTGGCTTTTTTATCTACAGTAAAGACCCCCCCTTCCATGCTTTCCAAGATGTTTTCTAAGAATTCTTTTGTGATTTCGTCTTCTTTTCTCAATACAATTTCTCCTTCTATTACCATTATATTATAACTAATTCTTGAGTAAAGATTTTTACTTTGTTATTTTCAGCTATTTGCTATGTTCTACTGAACTTATATGTCCAAGTGGCGTCTGGACTTAAGTAGTAATATTAGTATTATTTTGATCTTGTGGATTTGGGTAACTTGACTTTTTTTTGGATTTATTATATTTTTTTACACGAAATTCTGATTTAAAATAAGAGATTCATGTTAAAAAATATAACAGAATTAGGTCCTAAAGAGGCTCAGTTTATCTCTCTCTTTGCCACTAAAAATAATGGCTTTTTCCTGCTGGATGAAGCTGTTCACTTTTGGAAAAGCAGGAAGCTTACCTATGACATTCTGTGGAGGCTTGAAAAAAAAGGGTGGATAGAGCGGATTGAAAGAGGTAAGTACCTCATCATTCCTCTGGAAGCTGGCCCTCAAAGAAAGTGGAGTGCTGACTCATATGTCGTAGCAGGCTTCATTGCAGAGCCTGCGGCAATTGCCTATTGGACTGCCATACGCCATTGGAATTGGACTGAGCAAATTCCTCGGGTCATTTATGTTCAGACAACGAAAAGAAAATCGAGATCTAAGCATAAGATTTTCGGTGTGGAATACGAAATTATTACGGTTTCAAAAAGAAAATTCTATGGTCACACTAAAGAATGGCGAGATGGAAAGGCCTGTCTAATCACCGACAAGGAGAAAACACTCATAGACTGTGCTGATTATATAGAAAGGAGCGGATCCATCATGGAGCTTGCAAAGGCCGTAAGAGAAGCTGCCAAGGAGATTTCCTGGGCAAGATTGAACGAATACGCAGAACGATTTCCTAATGGAGCCGTTAAAAAGCGCCTCGGCTATCTCTTTGAGAAGCTTGTGTCTCAGTTGCCTATAGAAGCAAAGAATATGCTTGAGGAATGGCAACAAGGATTGACCAAAGGGATTAGCGCTCTTAATGCAGCCGGGCCAAAGTCAGGAAAAATCTCCACTCGCTGGAAGATTCTGATAAATACGGAGATTTGATTGATTTCAGTTGGTGAGGTCCAAAGGATAGCTGGCACATTAGGCTTAGAGCCGAGAGTGATTGATAATGATTATGTTTTGGGTTGCTACTTGTGTTTCTTGGGTACCCAATCCACTGTTCAGAAAAAATGGCTCTTCAAAGGAGGGACAGCACTTCGGAAATGTTATTTTAAGGAATATCGCTTTTCAGAAGATCTTGACTTCACAGTTCTGGGTACAATTTCCGTTGAGAATCTCCGAGATGTCCTGGGCTCAGCTAACATTGCAATGCAGGATGCAATTGGCATTCGAACTGATGAAAGAGAGCTAGTGGTAGATATTATCGAGGATGATTACGGCAAAGAATCCTATGAAGCTAGGATATATTACTTTGGACCTTGGAATTATGGTGGCTCACCTCGTTCAATACGAATTCATACAAATCGAGATGAGAGCCTTGTATTCCCAACTAATATTCTAGCTGTTTTTCACCAATATTCGGACAGAGAGGAATTGCCTGCTGCAGCTATAAAGGTGTATTGTTTGGAAGAAATGATGGCAGAGAAATTGAGGGCCTTTTCTGGCCAGAGGAAACAAGCAATTCCTCATGACATATTTGATTTGTATCATCTATCAAGACATGTCGACAGTATTGAAAAAGTGATAGAAGCATTTCCCAAAAAATGCCAGGCCAAAGGGATTTCACTTGATGCAATAGACCTTGATAAAGTTATTACGCGGAAGTCTGAATATGAAAATAATTGGCGGCAAGGTCTTGAATATTTAATCCCAACAAATTTAAAAGTTACATTTGAAGCGGCGTGGCATACTTCAATTAGACTTTTGGAGAAGGCCTCTCAAAAGAAATAGCAATGGTGCGCCTGTAGCTCAGGGGATAGAGCGACGGACTCCGGATCCGTAGGTCACAGGTTCGAATCCTGCCAGGCGCGCCACATTTTCTCCCTGTTCTTGCATCCAAATCAGCAACTTACAACTTATTTGTAATTTTCGGCAATTTAATCAGATTAAGTCTGAATTAGTCATTATAAGCTGAAATTAGTCTGATTTTACTGACCGAATTACTGACCGGAAAATGAAAGGATAAGTCTAGACAAGAATGCCTATCAAGTATTGATTTAAAGGAGATAAAGTAATGGAAAAAGACCAGATCAATACAGCCAATCAACCATTCCCAGTTGACTTGTTACCTATTTAAGATTTACGAATTATCTTAATGCAGGCAAACTTGGAGAGCTTAGACCACTCATTACTAAGTTGTATAAAACGGCAAAAGACCTAGGATATTTGAGAGACTATGAAATAGATGTGTCTTCTGAAGAAGTGGAAAAGGGGCATTCTGCAAAGAAAGATATTCTTTATAAAAATCCTTCTTCGCTTAGCTGAGATTAAAAAGTTGCCTTGAGGATATCATAAAAGTCACCTATATCCCCCCATGAGCCACTTAACTTGAGATAATCCCCTTACTGATATCTGATACTAATTCAAAGCATATAAATTCAAATTGACTCTACCTTGATTTATTGATATTTTATTAACACCTCAGCTTGGAGGGAATTAAGTGGGAATTAAGTGTCCTAAGTGTCATTCAGATAACACAGATATTGCACGCTTTTGTAGCAATTGTGCTACCCCACTTCCATCCTCGAAAGAAATCCCTGTCACTGAAACTCTCGAAACACCAACTGAAGAATTATCCAGAGGAACCACTTTTGCCGAAAGATACGAAATCATCGAAGAGCTGGGAAAAGGCGGCATGGGTAAAGTCTACAGAGTAGAAGATAAAAAGATAAAGGAAGAAGTCGCCCTCAAACTCATCAAACCTGAAATCGCTTCAGATAAAAAAACTATTGAACGCTTCAGTAACGAGCTGAAGATGGCACGCAAGATCGCCCACAGGAACGTGTGCAAGATGTATGACCTTGGTGAAGAGAAAGGCACACACTACATCACTATGGAATATGTGCCTGGGGAAAATCTAAAACGCATGATTAAAATGATGGGACAGTTAAGTGCAGCACAAGTTATTTTCATAGCCAAACAGGTG
The DNA here is from genome assembly GCA_041862375.1 of Candidatus Aminicenantaceae bacterium. Classification (GTDB taxonomy): domain Bacteria; phylum Acidobacteriota; class Aminicenantia; order Aminicenantales; family Aminicenantaceae; genus WVZL01. The sequence goes on along the minus strand of JBGVTE010000032.1, from coordinate 7,936 downwards.
TGTGAGGGACTGGCTGAGGCTCATAGGTTAGGTGTTGTCCATCGTGACCTAAAATCCAGCAACATCATCATAGATAAAGAGGGGAATGCCCGGATTATGAATTTTGGGATCGCAAGGTCTCTTGAGTCCAAAGGAATAACAGCTGCAGGAGTGATAATTGGGACACCTGAGTACATGTCCCCCGAGCAGGTGGAGGGGAAGGAAACAGACCAGCGTTCTGATATTTACTCCTTAGGAGTGATTCTTTATGAGATGATAACAGGAAGGCTCCCTTTTGAAGGAGATACACCTTTAAGCATCGCCTTGAAGCACAAGACAGAAGAACCTTTAGAGCCGAGGAAATTTAATGCACAAATCCCTGAAAATCTCAGCAGAGTGATATTGAGATGTATGGAGAAAGATAGAGAGAAGAGGTATCAGAGAGTTGAGGAGCTGCTTTCTGAATTAAGCAAGATAGAGAAAGGAATTCCTACCTCAGAGAGAATGATTCCCGAGAGAAAGCCTAAGAAAGAAAAAATTGGTGAAATTAAGAGGAAGAGACTTATTATTTACGGGAGTATGGCTATCATCATAATTTTGCTTATGGTGGGAGGAATCTATTTATTCAAAGGGCGCCGGGAGGCTATAGATTCCATTGCAGTGCTCCCGCTAGATAATCTATCTGGCAATCCTGAGCAGGAATACTTTGCTGATGGAATGACCGAAGCATTGATTAGAGAACTGGCCAAGATAAAAGCCTTTCAGCGAGTGATTTCGCGGACATCGGTGATGCGTTACAAGGAAACCGAAAAGTCACTGCCAGAGATTGCCAGTGAATTGAATGTAGACGCGATTGTAGAAGGATCTGTGCTGCTTATTGGGGAGCGAGTGCGAATAACAACCCAGCTTATAGAAGCGAGGACGGACCAGCCTATGTGGACTGATAGCTACGAGCGTGATCTGCGCAATATCTTGGCCTTACAAAGAGAGCTGGCTAGGGCCATTGCCAAAGAGATCAAGATAGCGGTGACACCAGAGGAGCAGGTGCGCCTTGCAATGACTAGCCCTGTTAACCCAGAGGCTTATCAGCTCTATTTGAAAGGCCGATACCTCTGGAACAAAAGAACAGGAGAAGATTTGAAGAAGGCACTAGTGTATTTCGAGAGGGCAATCGAAAAAGATCCCAATTACGCCCTGGCATATACAGGATTAGCCGACACTTACCTTGTTCTTCCGTCTTACATTGCTTTTCCGCCAACAGAGGCTTATTCGAAGGGGAAGAAGGCGGCCCTGAAAGCATTGGAGATTGATGATACGCTTGCCGAAGCTCACACTTCACTGGCAGATGTTATGAAGTTCTATTTTGACTGGAAAAGTGCAGAGAAGGAATACAAGAGAGCTATAGAGCTCAGCCCTAGTTATGCGACGGCTCACCATTGGTATGCCTACGATCTAATGTTAATGGGTCGGCATGAAGAGGCTATCAAAGAGATCAATCTGGCCAAGGAGCTCGATCCTCATTCGCTTATCATAAACGCCAATATGGGGTACGTGTTGTATAACGCACGCCGTTATAATCAGGCAATAGAATATTATATGAATGCGCTCGAGATGGACCCGAACTTCTGGGTACTTCACCAATACCTCGGGAGGGCTTATGTGCAAAAGGGAAAATATGAGGAAGCTATCGCTGAGTTTCAAGAAGCAATAACCCTCTCAGGAAGCCTCCAAGAGAACATGGGAGACCTCGGCTACAGCTATGCAGTTTCAGGTAGGAAAGCAGAGGCCATGAAGGTAGTCAATGAACTGAAGGAGCTATCTACGCGAAAATATATATCTTCCTATCACTTAGCATTAATTTATGTCGGACTTGGCCAGAAGAATCAGGCATTCGAATGGTTAAATAAGGCTATTGAGGAGCCTGATCTTTTCCTGGTTCATCTCAAAGTAGACCCACGATTTGACAGCCTCCGTTCCGATCCAAGATTCACAGCACTTCTGAAGAAAATGGGATTGGATTAATAATCTATAAAAAGCAAAACAAAGGCCAGAAAGCCATCGCCATAGAGCATTACAAGAAATTCCTCGACCTCTGGAAAGAGGCTGACTCTGGTATTACTGAGGTTGAAGATACGAGGAAGAGGCTGGCTGAGCCTGAATAATGCCTCATTGAGATAGACAAGTGAGAGGAGGGGAATTTTTAGGAAAGGAGCACGCATGCAAAATATAATAAAATGTCCAGATTGTGGAAGTTACAATATAAAGGAAATATCACATAAAGTAGATGATAAAGCAGGAGGGCCTTATAGGGAATATCCTAAAAAAGTAGAATATATTAAATATGAATGTCTTGATTGTGGACTCCAATTTCATGAAACCAATTTGAGGCAATAATTCTTAAAGAGAAGAAAAGAGACGGTAATTTGAGGCGAGTAAAAGCCGGGCTATCTTAGCCTTCCGCTTCTTAGACACCTGAGCGAATTAGCGGGTGAAAAGAGGGGGGAGGATTCTCATGATTTTGACTTATCAATTTTGACTTCAAAAATATTTTAGTGTAATAAGTTTTTCTTGAGGGAAATTAGAGATAGAACTTGATTAAACCAATCAGGCATTGCCAGATGAAAAGAGCAGTTACTGATTTGCCTAAACCACTTTTCCAACTCTCTACTCCTATTTGAAAAATGAAACTTAAACAATTAATTCTTATAACAGCGGTATTATTTACTATTATTCTTTTATTTAACTGTTTAGAAAATGGAAAAAGCAAATCTCCTAAAATCTTTGTTTGGATGGAAGAAGGCAAAAATCATTCCGATGAATATCTAAAAACACAGTTTAATAAATTGAAGAAGGCAAGAGTAGATGGAGTAATGTATCAATGCTCTGCTGATAGATACCCTGATGTAATAAAAATTGCAGACAGGACAGATTTAGAGATACACGCTTGGCAAGTTATTTTGAATTGCAGAGATGAATATGTAATGGAAAATCATAAAGATTGGTTCACTATTAGTGGCAAATGTAAGAGTACATTAGATAATCCCCCATTTGTTGGTTATTACAAATGGCTATGTCCCTCTAACGAGCAAGTGCAAGATTATTTAATAGAAAAAGTATCAAGATTGGCAGATATAGAAGGATTAAGAGGTATTCACCTTGATTATATTCGCTATTCTGATGTGATTTTACCTAAAGGATTATGGAGCAAGTACAACCTAGTGATGGACAGAGAATATCCAGAATTTGATTTTTGTTATTGTGATGTCTGCATAAGTAATTTTAAGGATCAGACAGGCATTGATCCATCAAAACTAAAAGACCCTTCTATGAATAAGGAATGGAGACAGTATCGTCATGATAGCATAACAAATCTTGTGAATAAATTAGCTGATATTGTGCATCAAAAAGATAAACGATTAAGTGCGGCTGTATTTCCCACCCCAACAATAGCAAGGAAAATGGTTAGGCAAGATTGGGTTAATTGGAATTTAGATATGGTTTATCCTATGGTTTATCATAATTTCTATGAAAAGGATGTTTCTTGGATAAAAAATGCTGTAAAAGAGGGGATTGATGCTTTAAATAGTAAAATTCCGCTGATTAGTGGGCTATATATTCCTGAATTAGATCCTGATGAATTGGTTGAAGCGATTGATTACTCTTTTGAGAGCGGAGCAAAAGGGGTTTGCCTCTTTGGTTATGAGGGGATGAGTGAGGAACATTGGACAAATTTTATTAATACTGTGAAAAAATATAAATAAGGGAAAACTTGAATCCCAGGAAGAGGGTGGCTGTGTTTAGGAGCAGGTAAATACTTCACCCATATCCCCCCATTAGGCAATCGCATTGAGATAATCCCCTCTATAATATATGATACTAATCATAGCATTTAATATGCAGAGCTGAAGGTTGTTAACCAATAGGTTGTAGGTTCGAATCCTGCCAGGCGCGCCATTTTATTTTCTTTTTTTTAGCCACGTACGTGATTTTTAAGTTATAGCCTGAATCACATAAATTGAAACATTTTTAGTCATTATGTCCACACCGTGTCAACAAGAAATTTTATAATGGGAATTTATCATTTTTATATTGAGGCCGTTTGAAGCCCCTTATTCTGCAACAATTCTTTTAGTCTCTCTTTTTTATTCTTGTAAATTTTTTTTCTTGAGCTCTTCTAATTTTTCTTTTGGCTCGCTCCAAGTGGGTTGATATTTTAAGGCTTTTTTGAGCTTCTCCATGGCCTCTTCAATTTGACCTCTCTCTTCTAATATTAATGCTTCAATATAATTTAAATTCGCAAAGTAACTTCTGCGAAACTCTTCTTCGCCTACACCTGGAATAGCTGCTTTACAAGCCGCGAGCACCTCTTTAACCACCTCTTCAAATTCTTTTTCTCTACCCAATCTTTTTAGACATTTTGCCTGATAAAGACGCGCTATCGATGTTGGTCCATGCCTCTCAGAAATTGCACTGCGCCAGCACTCTTTTGCTTTGAAGGGCTCGTTCATCTGTTTATAGGCAAGTCCCCGCCACCAATGGAGGAGGGCAAATACTGGATAGATATCTTTTCCAAAGCGTAAAGACTCCGGGTATATCAAGCCCTCCTCAAATTCAGCCAAAGCTTTTTCGTACTTTTTCTGCTGGAAATATTGCTTTCCCTTTTCCATTTGTACTTTACGGTATGAGGGCATAAGATAAAAGTACCGATGCCAGTGATCGGTACGAGAGCCGTATTTATCAATAATCTTAAGAACTTTGTTATATTCCTTCTTGCCTAGATAGAGGTCAGTGAGAAGCTTAGTCAGTACGGAGATGTTGTTTGTTGCTTTCTCCAAACCCTCTTCGAGTATAGATATAGCCTCTCCTGTAGACTCAAGTTGACGGTAAAGATGTGCAAGTTCAAAATAAACTTGGCTATGATTGGATTTATACTTAATAGACTGTTGGTAATAGGGAATAGCCTTTTCAGGTTTCTCTTTAAATTTTTCCAATAAATACCCGATATTGCGGTATGTAACAGCAATTAGATGGTCCTTAGCAGGTATTTGCGCAGCACCCGAGTTCTTCATTCTATCTATTGCAGTTTCAAAGTGTTTTATTGCCTCGTCCGTACGAAAACGGGAGGCAAGTAGTGTTCCTAAGGCATAATGAGCCAACCCATTATGAGGAAATTCTTTTAAAACATCGTCAAGGACAATAAAATCTTTAACATTATTCGGAAATAAATATCTACAATCCTTAACTTTTGACGCCATCTGGTAAAATAATCTGGCCTTTTCAACTGCGCCCAGTTTCTTAAGACAGTAGCCTAAATAATAGAAAACCATTGGATAGCACTGTTGATTAGTTTGCTCAACTATCGTTTCCAACAATCGAACTGCTTCTTTATAAAGGCCTGAATTCATGTAGTCACGGGCAATATAGAGATAAGAATGGATAGGATTAGCTCCCTGCTGAAGATCAATATTCAGTATAGTAGATTCTACGTCCAAGGCATTTATAAAAGATTTCTCAACTCTTGCAAAAAGATTTACTGGCTCTTCTAAAAGAAGCTTTGAGATGATCTTCTTGGCTTTCTCCTTATCTCCCATTTTCCTATAAACTACAGCCTTGAGGACCTGTGTTGTTCCTGAAAGAGCATTTCTCTCCAATGCACGGTTAAAATAATCCATTGCCGATTCGTATTCGCCTTTAGCAAGTGTTAATTGCGCCAGAGAGTGAAAGGCCTCAGCGTATGTTTCGCCAAATTTAGTTGCTTGTATGAAATTTTTAATTGCCTCTTCTTCCTCGCCTCTAAGTTTATGAAGATTTCCGAGGTAGAAATAGGGTGAACCATCCCGAGAAAACGCTTTAGGAATGGCTAAGTTAAACTCCTTCTCCGCTTCATTCCATAATCCCTGTTTAAGATAGATTATGCCTAGCTGTGTATGAGCAGGTGAAAGATCTGGCTGCTTTCCTATTGCTGCTTCGAAATATCTCTTTGCTTCCATCATCTTCTCCTGCTCGAGAGAGTAGATACCATAATTATATGTCTGTTGAGAGGTCATCTTGTCTGTCTCTGTCTCAGGTTGTGGAAGAGGGCCTACTGGGGGGAGTTCGCTTTCCTCAATTACTTCCTCTGTATAGCTAATCACTTTTTTACCTTTGGCATCAGTTAGCAGAACAGAGATGATGCCCGGTTTATCTTTCGTTTCGAGTGAAAAAACGCCACCTGGCACTGAGAAAACAATTTGCTTTTTTATCGGTTTATTACCTACTTTTACCTCAATCTGACTATTATCAAGGACAAAATTTGTATTGAGTTTAACAGTGATTTTCCCATTCTTACGCATCACATTAAGAGCAGCATCACGATTTGCCTTGACAATTCCCTCGAGTTTGTTTACTGGAAACCAGTATTCAGTCCAATGTCTCGCCTCTAGAGGTTTAAGGATTCGGTAGTCGCTCTGAGTGAATTCAGGACTGCTGTCGAGTTCAGTATAAGGACCGTCTTCATCGCTTATTACAAAAGACTGATGCCATATACCTGAATTTTGGGGTCCAGCAGCATACCATTTACCACCTGGAATAAGATGCAGATCTGCATAATGGACCATTCCAGCTTGATGATTGTGTTCGTAGAAACACCAGTAGCCGCCAGTGGGCTGGTAACGGAACCAAGACATATTTGACGGCAAGTTTTTCCACCAACTCACATCTTTTCCCTCTTGAATAGGCCAGGAGAGCAGCTGTTTGTAGTTATTGTCTACTATTCGCCTTATTGGCTGGAAAACCTGGCAGTCTTCATGAGCATGCGTAGCCACGATCGTCCAGAACTGGTGGCGATGCGGCAGCAATGTTCGATTAGCATATCTAACTTTTTGTTCTAAATAGTACTTATCCGGATAAAGGGTAAGAGTAACCTGCCACCACATACCATAGAGTCTGTCAATAGCGCCGATAATAATTGAGCCACTTCCATCAGAGTTTTTTCTCAAATCATAATTAACGGGATTAATCGACAGATAAGTATGAGCGTGGGGGAAGTTAAATTCAAAGCCTCCTGAGCACCAACCGCCTCGTCCGCCAAAGTAGCCTGGTTTAATAACATGATTCGTATAAATCACCTCTCTTTTTGTGATCTTGTCATATAAGTTGTAAAGATGACCGCCTAAATCTGGCAAGACTGAAATGCTTAGATATTTATTTTCGAGAACAAGCTTCGTGTACTTTCTGTTTACTTTTTTGACCGTTTGCTCACCTTTATAGGGATAAGGATACATGGAAGTAAAGAAAGGATAAGGATTGTCATTACCTATAGGATAAGTCGGAATGGTAATCTCTTGCTCTTTAATGATAATATTTTGCTTTTTTACAAACCTGCCTCCATAGCCCGCTGCAGCCCAGGCTGCCAATAAAAACAAAATCCCTACCGTAACCTTACGCATAATTCCTCCTTTATTCAAACCAAGTTATCTAAAAATCCCTGCCCGTTTCTGAATCACGCAGAGTTGGATAGATTTTATCTTAATTCTCCAAAAGAGCTGGAATTCATCATTTCTTTTCTGACTTCTTGACATAAACTTTATATTCACCTTCTTTTTCCTCAACCCCTAAAAACTCATTCCCAGTAGCTTTGCACCATGCAGTCATATCTTCTTTAATACCTTCATCAGTAGATAAAACTTCCAAAACTTGACCAACCTGCAATTCTTTTAGTTTCTTAGCTGTATGTATAATGGGCATGGGACAAAGCAATCCAAAGCAATCCAGAGTGACATCTGCTTTCATATGGCATCTCTCCTTAAATAAATGGCTTTGTCCCAAAGTGACGGGATGCCTTGTCATTGAGAAGAGCGAAGCGATGAAGCAATCTCTTAAGGAAGGGCATTAATCTATTTGTTTTCAATGAGATTGCCACGCTCTCTTCAATCGCTCGCAATGACAATGGAACTGCCTTTTTCGAACACTTCTTTTA
>JBGVTE010000031.1:0-7353 GCA_041862375.1 Candidatus Aminicenantaceae bacterium | reverse complement strand
GTCGCATTCACACCACTAGGATATCCAGATGATGAGCCGAAGCCTAAAAAACGTAAAGCTTTTTCTGATATTGTCAAGTATGAAAAATGGTAAAAATCAACTGAAATCGATATAACGGAATGATTGAATGTTGAATAGACTGCCATATTTCCCCTCGAGCGAGAATAAAAATAATATAACCACCTCTCTAATACACTATTAATCAAAGTATATATATTCTATTTGACTCTAATTTGAATAATTATTATTCTAAAGGCAAGTAGAGTAAAGGAAGCAAAAGAATAGGTAAAATGCACGGCGAAAAAACTCCTCATGAATATTTTATAGCAAAAAAGGTTTATCTAAAACTTCAGAATATACAGCACTTCGTAGTATGTTGAAAATAGTTTAAGGAGGAAAAATGAAAAAAAGTATTGGCAGCATGGGAAATATCAAGGATTTTTGGTTGGGCTTTATTATTTGCCTTGTGATTTCTTTAATTTTATTTTCCATCTATCTGGCAGTTTTTCAGAAAAAGCAGACAGTTCAAGCTAAAAATGATTTATTAAATAAAATTTCTAATCTCGAAAAGCAAGTGAGTGATATGAGATTTTTATCAGAAAAAATTCTTTTGCTCCAATTGATAGAAAACATTGTCTTCGATAATTCGAAATATTTGAACAAGAAAGAAGCAATAGAAATATCGAGAATAATATACAGATATCACAACAAGTATGGTAAAAACGGGGAAATTCCCATCGGGCTTGATTATCCATTAATTTTAGCTCTTCTAGATTATGAGAGTAAATTCAATCCTCAAGCAGTAAGCCCAGTCGGCGCATTAGGATTGATGCAATTGATGCCCTTCATGATGAGAAGACAGTTAAAAAACCATTTTGATCTAGATGGTCTTTCCCAAAAGCAAATGAAAGAGTTCGCTTTTAAACCTGATGTCAATCTTATATGCGGACTTGAATTACTAATTGAATATCAATTAGGATTTATGGAAAGTGGTCATGCTTCTCCCAGCGATTGGAAGATTGCTACTTCTCTTTATAACTGGACCGCTGAAGCCGTGAGCAAAATGATTAACGCAAAACAGAAGGGAACCCCTAAAGCATCTCTAAATTACGCTACGGAGATAGAAAAAAGACGAAAGAAATATGAAAAAAATATGGGAGATTTAAAGCTTTCCAATGCTCAAAAAAATCGGGGTTGAAATGAAACAGAGAATAGTAATTTATACAACCTTACTTTTAATAATATGTCTCCTTTGCCTTACCTGTGCGAAAAAAGCTCAAAAAGATTATCCCATACAGCCTGTTGTATTTACAGAGGTGCAGATCCAGGACAGTTTCTGGTTGCCTAGAATGGAGACTAACCGTAAGGTTACGATTCCTTTCGCCTTCAAGAAATGTGAAGAAACGGGGCGCATCGACAACTTTGCCAAGGCTGGAGGTCTTCTGCCTGGTAGATTTGAAGGAATCAGGTATAACGATTCTGATGTCTTTAAAGCAATGGAAGGAGCAGCATACTCGCTGAGGCTGCGTCGGGATCCTAAGCTTGAGAAATACATGGATGACCTGATCGCAAAAATTGCAGCTGCTCAGGAAGAGGACGGATATCTGTTCACAACACGGACTATTGATCCCCAGAATCCTGCGCCAGGCTCCGGCAAAGAACGCTGGTCAAACCTCGGCTCAAGTCATGAGCTTTACAATGTCGGCCATATGTACGAGGCTGCAGTTGCCTATTATCTGGCAACGGGAAAGCGTAACTTCCTGGATGTTGCCATCAAAAACGCAGATTTTATCGACAGTGTTTTTGGGCCAGGAAAAAGGCATGGGTTTCCAGGGCACCAGGAAATAGAGATTGGATTGGTCAAACTGTACCGGATTACTGGAGACGAAAAGTACCTGAAGCTGGCTAAGTTTTTCCTGGATGAACGCGGTCCAGAAAAGCATAAAAAAATTTTTTCTGATTCTTCTCCGTTTTCAATCTACAACCAGGCTTGGTATCTTCAGGCTCATAAGCCTGTTATAGAGCAGGCAGAAGCTGTAGGCCATGCTGTTCGTGCCACCTACATGTATTCTGGAATGGCAGATGTAGCAGCCCTGACGGGAAATGTCGAGTATATCAATGCCATTGATCGAATCTGGGAAGATGTTGTCTCAAAGAAGATTTACGTAACCGGAGGCATAGGATCTCGCCATGAAGGTGAGGCCTTTGGAGAAGCATACGAACTGCCCAATGCCACAGCCTACAATGAGAGCTGTGCAGCTATCGGCAATGTTTTCTGGAACTACCGCCTTTTTCTCCTTCACGGAGATGCCAAGTACATCGACGTCCTGGAGAGAACGCTCTATAATGGTCTTCTTTCTGGAATATCCTTGAGCGGTGACCTTTTCTTCTATCCCAATCCGCTGGAATCGAACGGGGAATACAAGTTCAATCAGGGGGAAATAACGCGGAAACCATGGTTTGATTGTGCCTGCTGCCCTGTAAATTTTGCCCGTTTTATGCCGTCCTTTCCCGGATATGTCTATGCTCATACGAACAATACGCTCTATGTGAATCTTTTTGTTGGGAGTAAGGCGACTGTTAAGACTGGCGAGGATTCTGTAGATGTAGTTCAGGAGACTGATTATCCCTGTGGAGGAAAGGTCAGGATTTCTATCGAGCCAGAGAAATCAACTGTATTTTCTGTTAATGTACGTATTCCTGGCTGGGCCAAGAATGAGCCTGTGCCGAGTAATCTGTATTCATATCTCAACAAGAGCGATGAACCAGTGACTTTAAAAGTCAACTCTGAAGAACTGCCTCTGAATATTGAGAGGGGATATATCAGTATTCAACGCCGATGGGAGAAAGGTGATGTTATAGAGTTGAATCTTCCCATGCCCGTACGCCGAGTTACTGCCCTTGAGGAGGTGAAAGACAATTCTGGTAAAGTAGCATTACAGAGAGGGCCAATTGTATATGCCTTTGAAGCTGTGGATAATAACGGAAGTGTCTTAGACCGCGCTATTCCTGATGATTTAGGCTTTGTGGATGAATTTCGTAATGACCTTTTCGGAGGAGTCAATATATTAAAAAGCGATTCAGAAGAAACTCTGCTCATAGCGATTCCCTATTATGCATGGTCACATCGAGGGGCAGGAGAGATGACCGTCTGGCTAAGGCGAAGCAAATAGAGAAACAATCATAAAGTCTTACATCTATCCTACGAAGGCTTTCTGTGACTGAGACAGTTCCGATTATGCCAAATACGACATTGGCCGCATAAAGGCTATTAAAATCCTTAATAAAGTAATCAAGATTTATCCAGAGGGCGTTGTAGCAAACTATATTCTGGGAATATTTCACGCTGATTTAGAACAATGGGATAAAGCCATCGAGAGTTACGAGAAATTCCTCGACCTCTAGAAAGACGCTGACTCTGATATTGCTGAGCGTGCAAAAAGAATATCAACCAACGAAAAAAGTGATAAATATTGTATATTTAAAAAAAAGTAGCCCGTCCCCTTTTAACTACGAATTGAGCTATGAGTACATCAGTCGTATCTGCATCAGCAGATCCTGTAAAACCAGGTTGCTTTCCTCCGACTGACACTTCAAAAATTCCCGGCTCAACTACTCGTTTGAATTCACCATCAAGTAGAGACAAATCTTTAGGTGTCAAGACAAATCTAACCGTCTGTTTTTCTCCAGACTCGAGGTGTATCCGCTGAAAACCTTTTAACGAACGGATTGGAACCGGCACAGTCGCCTCAATATCGGTCACATAGAGTTGAACAACTTCATCCCCGGCGCGCTTTCCCACATTTTCCACATCTACAGAAACCTCGATTTCTTGACCCATTTGAACTGTATCTTGGACTACAAGATCGCTGTATTTAAACTTCGTATAGCTGAGTCCATAGCCAAAGGGAAAGAGTGGTTCTCCCCCGAAGTAGCGATACGTACGGCCTTTCATAGTGTAATCTTTGAATGGGGGCAGTTGATCAACAGATTTATAAAAAGTGACTGGGAGCCTACCTGCCGGATTATAATCTCCAAACAACACATCGGCAACAGCCTCGCCCGCAGCCTGGCCAGGATACCATACTTCGACAATAGCTGGTATGTGCTCATTGGCCCAATTAACAGCCAGGGCGCTTCCATTGAGCAAAACAAGAACAACCGGTTTGCCCAGGTCTGCAATCGTCTGTATCAGCTTTTCCTGTACAGCCGGCAATCTCAGATGTCGCCGGTCTCCACCCTCAAAGCCTTCGACCTCAACATCCATCTCCTCTCCTTCCAGCCTCGGTGAAAGTCCCATCACCATGACGACAGCATCGGCGTTCTTTGCCTTTTCCACAGCTTCCTCCTCATAATCTCTCCCCGGGACAGACCACAGTAATTTCATGTGCGCATCTTCACTCCGCTCGAAGAATTCAATCCTTATTCTGTAAGGCTGATGAGCCTTAAAATTCACGGTTTTATAGGTCTTTCTGGGATGATGCCTTCCATCAAATTTCACAAAGAGTTCATCCTCGAGAAAAATCCTAAATCCATTAAATCCTTCTCCGCCTAGAAAATATGTACCAGTCACCGGAGGAACGAGTACCCCTGTCCAGCGCACTCCAAAGTTATCGTCGCTAAAACCTCCTGCTGGTACTCCATCCCACCAGTTGAAATTGATCTGATTATCAATACGAGCAAAAACTGGCTCACCTTTAAATTCACGGTTATCAAAGTATTCGGCATTTAATCCGCTCTGCTTTTCAATTCCATCGGACGTAAAGAGAGCCGAAAAGTGAACGACTTCAAAGCTGGGAAGGTTCTCAGCCAAGTGACAACCTAAAGCATAGTGAACAGTTGTATTTTCAGAGACTTTTTCTAAAATCCCCATGAGCGGTGTGATCGGATGAGCAGGATTTCCGTTGTAATTGCCAAGCAGTACCTCAACATCATCAGCATTAGGTCCGATAACTGCAATAGAGCTTAGATCCTTTCTCAGAGGAAGCATGTCATTTTCATTTTTCAAAAGAACAATTGATGCCCGTGCTGCTTCAAGAGCCAATTTTCTGTGTTCCTCGCAATCCACCTCAGTATACGGAATTTTTGTATAAGGAACCATTTCTGGAGGATCAAATGTGCCGAGCTTAAACCTTGCCCTGAAAAGCCTCCTAACAGATGCATCAACCTGTTTTTTAGAAATATATTTTTTTCGAACAGCTTCAAGCAAGTTTTTATATTCGCTTCCGCAGTTCAAGTCGCATCCAGATTTCACAGCCAAAGCTACAGCTTCTGCTGATGTCTCGACGACCTTATGATACTTATAGATATCCCTTACAGCACCACAATCTGAAACAACATAGCCCTCAAAGCCCCACTCATCCCTCAAAATCTCCGTTAGTAAGCGTTTACTACCACAGCAAGCCTCTTCCATGTACCTGTTGTATGCGCACATCACGGAAAATGCCCCGGCTTCCTTCACAGCCATTTTAAAATGAAGCAGATAGGTTTCTCGAAGGTCTCTCTCATTTGTTCGAGCATCAAAAGTATGACGATCCGGCTCGGGACCACTGTGGACTGCAAAGTGTTTGGGTGTGGCGATGACTTTAAAATATCGAGAGTCATCCCCTTGAAGACCACGAATAAACGCAACAGCCATTTTTCCTGTAAGATAGGGATCCTCTCCGTAAGTTTCCATTCCTCGCCCCCAACGGGGATCGCGAAAAATATTGATGTTAGGGGACCAGAATGTCAATCCCTGGTAAATTCCTCTTTTTCCCCGGCGAACAAACTCAAGGTGTTTTGCCCGCGCCTCATCAGAGATAGCTGAGGCTACTTCATACATAAGTTCTGTATCCCACATAGCGGCAAGGCCAATGGCCTGTGGAAAGACAGTTGCCACACCAGCCCGGGCAACTCCATGCAAGCATTCATTCCACCAATTATATTCCGGGATACCAAGACGCTCGATAGCTGGAGCATCATAAACCATCTGGGAGACTTTTTCCTCAAGAGTCATTCTTGATATTAAATCATCCAGCCGCTCTTCTATCGACAGCTCAGTATTTTTATAGTTTAGTAAATCTTTGCCGTTTTCTTTTTTGCAACATGAGTTCACTATTAAAACAGCGAAAATGAAAAGAAAGATCATAGATGTTTTCTTAAAAGGCTGGTATGTCCGCATATTTCCCTGACAATTTTTTATTTTTTCCACTCCTCCATCTTTTCCCATCTCTTTACAGCCTCGAGAAATATATCAGCGATATAATCTGCCTTTTTTCTGGTATATTCCTTAGCTCTTTCAACATCAAAATCAAGATATCCCAATCCTTTTTCTGGATATCTTGATGTAGCCCATGAAGGCATCATCACAAACCCTGATTCAGCTCCAGCTGTTCCCACATTATCCTTACCGAGCTTCTCATACATCTCTTTATCTACTAGTTTAGGATCGTATGCCATGACGAGAGCTGCCTCCTCCATATCACCGTGACCGGGTTGTTGGGCTTTCGCTCCATAAACTTCATTAACAATGTTAAAAGCAATCTTCCACCAATCTACCACCATAAAATGAGCTCCAGTTTCAACATGAAGGCGTGTCATTGCTCTTTTTGTAGGTTCGGTGTTTCCTCCGTGACCGTTAATTATCAAAATATTCTTAAAACCAGTTCTGGTAAGATTTTTCAAGACGTCGTATATGTATTCTTCAAAAATATCCTCTCTTACAGTAATAGAACCTGGGAACTGAGATATACTCTGACCTGTAAATCCATGATTTATCGGTGGCGCAATCAATGCATTGCATTCATTCCAAATCATTTCAGCAAGATTGTTTGGAATAATATTGTCAGCTCCGATTGCAACTGCACCATGTGATTCAACTGTTCCTATGGGCAAAATTACTCTGTCTGTCAGCTCAGGTACAACCTTGGCAAGTCTCATCCAGCAGTAATTCTGCATATGGTGGAACTCTAAATCTTTCACCTTTTTCTGCGAAAATGAGGGATTAACAAGAATTAAAATCAGAAAGAAAGCCATCAATGCTTTAATTTTACTCATTACTTCACTTCCTTTTTTTCGATAGTATATAATTTGAGTCCTTTGAAATTCAACAAGGTAATGTAAACTTTTTTTTCGTGATACAAGAAGGTCTTTATAATAACAAAATTTCTATATCACGAAAAAAAAGATTCATCTTATGGTAATTATACTTTTCGTGGTTCTTTGGAAGCCTATAACAAAGAAAGTTTAGATGTCAATGAAAAGAGATAATTAAATGCAAGGATAGTTTTTAATTTATTTAAGAACTTTCCCTGAAAGAATAAGGATTAAAGCTCTATCTTCTTCATCAGTATTAAGTTTGGAAACTCCTAC
>JBGVTE010000030.1:0-44914 GCA_041862375.1 Candidatus Aminicenantaceae bacterium | reverse complement strand
GGCTCTCCTGGACCTCGCGGCCCGGAACAAAGAGACCGTGCTCTGGAATGCCTATCTTAAAGCCAAAAGGCAGACTGAAAGGGGCGCTCAGGACAAGCCCCAGGCTTATGTCATTCCTATGACTCAGTATGACCCGCTTACCGCCGTGAAAATGATCAACACGCTGTTGATGTCTGGAATCGAGATCAAACAGGCGCGTAAAGCATTTACCATCGGATATATGACTTATCCGGAAGGCTCTTTCATAATCTCTCTGGCACAGCCAAAGATGGGCTTGATCAGGAATATGATCGGCCGTACTTTATACCCCGACAACGAATGGACCAGAGACAATGACGCTTCGCCGCGCCGGCCTTACGATCTGGCAACCCATACTATGAACGAGTTCATGGGTGTGCGTGTCGACCCGATTAGTGAGGCAGTCAAGGGCGACTTTCAGATACTTACAGGGAAAGTTCAGATCTCAGGAAAGGTCGAGGCGGGTAGATCTGGATATGTACTTGACAGCAGGCTGAATGACATCTTCAAGGCCGTGAATCTACTTCTTGATAAGGGAATTGCAGTTCGGCGGGTTGATAAAGCAGTCTCAGGCTTAAGCCCCGGTGACTTTATCGTTTTCAGTGGAAAAGAGGCTTTTCTCAAAGACGTTGCAGAGCAAACGGGTGTTGATTTCAAATCCCTGAAAAGCGAGATGAAGAAAGATACTCATAAGGTCAAAAGGCAGCGCATCGGCATGTATCAGCGTTATTGGGGCGGCAACATGGATGAGGGCTGGACACGCTTTCTCCTCGAAAAATTCTCGTTTCCATATACCTCACTCAAGGACATTGAGATTAAAAAAGGAGACCTCGACGAGAAGTATGATGTCATTATACTTCCCAACGATTCAACGGGCATGATCATGGGCGAAATCCCTCCTAGATACCGCCGCTACTTATCGGAATACCCCCCGGAATACAGAAGCGGTATCGGCAATGAGGGCGTCGCAGCCTTGAAGGAATTCGT
This sequence comes from Candidatus Aminicenantaceae bacterium, assembly GCA_041862375.1. GTDB lineage: Bacteria > Acidobacteriota > Aminicenantia > Aminicenantales > Aminicenantaceae > WVZL01. The sequence continues at coordinate 43,909 of JBGVTE010000030.1, read as the reverse complement.
GGAGAAGGGAGGAACCGTAGTCGCGCTCGGCGAAGCGTGCAGCTTCGCGATCGAAAAGTTTGCATTAAATGTCCGCAATGCTTTGGAGAACATCGGCACAAAGGAATTCTTCTGTCCGGGATCGACATTAAAAGTGACTTTCGACAACATTCATCCACTGGCCTACGGAATGCCTTCAGATGGATTAGTTCTCTTTAGATCCAATCTTGCATTTGAGATCATCCCCAGTCAACACAATGATCGGTATGAGACCGTTGTCCGCTACATCGACAGGGATATCCTTCAAAGCGGTTGGCTCATCGGGGAACAGCATTTGGCCAATAAGGCAGCAATGGTCTCTGCTATACATGGCAAAGGCCGGGTGATTCTCATCGGGTTCCGCACCCAGCACCGGAGCCAGACTCACGGCACTTTCAAGCTGCTCTTCAATGCCTTGATGCGCTGATACTGAGATTCCAAACCTTTCATAAGTGTGCTTCAGAGATACATAATGTGTATTCGCTGGGATTACAGCTGAGTGTGCGCCCCGAACAGAAAGGGAAACTTCCCTTTAAAAACAATAGAAGCTACTTCAATTCTTCTCCTGTCAGTGGGTCCTTGAGATTAATTCTGTGCATCTTACCCAGCTTTTCCAGAGGACCGGGCCACTTGACTCCGCCTTTGTTGCACGGCTCGAAGTCTCCGACTATCATGATGACGGCTTTGTCCGGATGGATGTATTTGTTGGCTACTTCTTGAATCCTGGCCTTTGTCACGGCCTTTATCTTGCCTCTGTAGGTCTTATAGTAATTCATCGGCCTTCCTGTCATATCAAGATTCGCGAAAGTGGTCATAGTGCTCTGAGGGGACTCGAAAGAATTGGAAAAGCTCTCCAGATAGTAATTTATCGCCGTATCCATTTCGTCTTCTGTGACACGCTCTCTGCGAATGCGGTTGAACTCGTCCATGATCAAAAAGATGGCGTATCCGACCGTGGAGGACTTGGTCTGAACGTATCCGGAAAACGTCCCAGGAAATCCCCACCTGTAGCGGAACCGGCTGCCCTGGTTGTAAGACAGGCCTTCGTCCGATCGAACTTTCATCGTGATACGGGACGAAAAGCTTCCGCCGCCGAGGATGAAGTTCATGACCTGAACGGCGAAGTAGTCGGGATTGGTGTCCTCTATGCCCAGATGTCCGAGACTAACATATCCCTGATTGATCCTCTTTTCGATGAAGTACACACCTGGCTCTGGTTGAGGGAACTTCTTGGAAAAGGAGGGGATTTTTAAGCTCTTATTCTTCCAGCCGGCTACCATTTTGTTGATCTTGGCTTTGAGCGCAGCTTTATTAAAATCACCTGATGCAGCCAGGATGATATTCTTGGGAAAGAAGTACTTTGAATGAGCCGCTTTCAGGTCGGTACCAGTAATGCCTTCATAGGATGTTTTGATCGGCTGCCAAGTCAGTGGATGTTCATCATAGAGCAGGCGCTCGTATTCGCGGCTCAACACTCCGCTCGGCTGGTCATTGGCCTGCCGGAGGTCCTGGATGAGACTGGCCTTGGCGAGATTCAACGAAGCTTCCCTGAATTCCGGATTCATCAGAACGTCGAAAAATAGTTCGAGCCCTTCTTCGAAGTCTTCTCTGAGCACAGAGAGAGACAGCGTCGAAATCCGCTCGCCGGCCCTGAAGCTAAATGAACCACCGATGAAATTGATCCTTTCCTCGATTTCGCTGCCTTCTCTGGTTTTGGTGCCACCCTTGATTAACGTCTCACTCATAATTGAATCGAGCCCAAGCTTATCCCTGGATACATAGAGCTTGCCAAAGTTGATGATGGCGGAAATGTTAAACAGCGGCAGACTGTGGTCTTCCTGGATATAGCCGCGCAAGCCGTTTGCAAACTCCGTGCGGAAATCCTTAGGGTCGGGGGGCTCGTATTTGAGCGGCGGAAATTTCAGATCAGAGGGCTTCTCGACCTGTGCAAGTTCCAACGACACAAATAGGAATCCTATGGCAAACAGTATGGTCAGTGTTTTTTTCATGGTCATCTCCTCCTTCCTTGACGTCTCGCCATTTTACGCGTGTAGATGGCCGTGAGTCTGTTGTCTTTGACAAAGTACTCTGCGGCCACGCGCTTGATGTCCTCGTTCGTCACGTTTTTCATATCGTCGAGGTCAGTAAGAAGAGAGCGCCATCCTCGGTTAAGTTCGGCCCGGCCGATGCTTCTTGCAAGACCCGCCGCTCTGGAAAGGCTTCGGATGAACATAGCCTTTGAGCGGTTCTTCACCTGCTGGATCTCTTCAGGTGTAACGCCTTCCTTTTTAATCTCCTCGATTATTGCCCAGATCTCTTTTTCCAGGTCTTCGGGCTTAACATTCTTGTCGAGGCGAGGCCTGGCGTTGAACTGAAAGGCCCCCACATACCATTGGGCACGGTTGCGGGCGGAGACACTGACGGCCATTTGTTTTTCCTGAACGAGGATTTTATACAGTCGTCCGAATCCTCCTCCACCGCCTCTCCCTCGAAAACGTCCTCTACCGCCGCTTCCTCCCGAGCCGAGCACATTGGCCAGAACCGATAGAGCGGCCACATCGTGATGGTCCTCCTGCGGCGTGTGGAACATCATCTGGAGGCTGGTCGGAGCAGGCCCTTCACCGTACATCCGTTTTTCGGAGTACTGAGGAGGTTCAAACGTCCGGATGGGCTCAATGTCCGTACCCTTCGGGACTCGGCCGAAATATTTCTCCGCCATTTGAATGATGTTCTGGGGATCGAGGTCACCCACATAGATGGCGACCGCATTATTGGGCACATAATAGCGGTCGTGGAATTTTATGAGGTCAGTTTTGGTGACTTTCCTCAGGTCGTCCATCCAGCCGATGACGCCCCAGTGGTAAGGTGACGCGGCATAGAAGGCAGCATTGACCTGCTCGTTGAATAAGTAGCCTGGTCTGTTCTCGCTCAGGCGGCGCTCCTCCATGACGACGTCCTTTTCGGAGTAAAACTCACGGAAATAAGCATTGAGCATGCGATCGGATTCGAGCAGCATCTGGAGCTCGACTTTGTTGGAGGGGAGTGTGACATAATACCCCGTGCTCTCATTTCCGGTCGAAGCATTGAGTCCTGTGCCTCCGTTCTTCATGTAGTAGGTCCAAAGGTCGTCCTTGATGATATACTGTTTTTCTTCTTTGACCAGCTCTTCATATTCCTTCTGCCACTGGGCGATCTTTTCGTTGTCGCCTCCGTCGGATTTCCAGAATTTCTCCCGGTAAATTTTGTCGATGAGCTCGTCGATCCGCTTGTTGAGGGCGTTGTCCTTCACAAAATCCGTGACTCCCATCATCTTGGTCCCTTTGAACATCATGTGTTCATGGAGATGAGCAAGGCCGGTGATGCCAGGGCGCTCATTGATCGAGCCTACTTTAAAATAGATGTGGCAGACTACGCGGGGAACACCGGGCTTCTGGATCATAAGGATTTTCAACCCGTTGGAAAGCACATGTTCCTTGACGTCAAGCTTGATCTCAGCAGAGACAGCCAGAGAAGCGAATGCAATAAGTATGAATATTAGGACAAGAGTGCGTTTCATACGATTTCCCTCCTTATTTTGATTTGGATTGGGCTTCTTCGCCCTTTCTGCCGGCCGCATACTTCATGATGCAGTATACCGCCGGAAGTTTTATATACAATACATATTTTAGACGTAGGATTTGTATATTTCTTCCAACATTCTCAAAATTGTCTATAAAGGCGGCCGATTATCCAGAATGGAACAGAAGATAATACTTAAAAATTGTAACTTCAATTCATTTAATTTCCCAGAATTGCATAAAATATGTGCAATTGAGATTTCTATGGAAGGGTGAGAATTCTATTTGATTGACAAGAAAAAAGTTAGAAATATTCTGAATATAAAAAGCTAGAAAATTCATTAAGTTTTCTAGTTTGTAAATTTACTTTACATTGATAGGGAACATTTCATTATCAGTTTGATTAAATAAAGGGAGAATGCTACACTTGGCATACTTTTTGCTTTATTTTGGGTGAGGAGATAAAAGAAATGAAAAGGATGGGAGTAATCGCTTTTGTTATCTTTCTAGTGCTCATATTACATAAAATTAATTTCCCTTACTTTAATACTACTGTCCACATAAAGACAAAACTCTATGAGGCCCAATACGGGAGGAAGGTGGCAAAAGAAAAAAAAGATGAACCAAATATTGTGCTTCTCGTGAATATTGATGATAAGAAGAATACTCTAGAGAAATTCTTAAACATTTCTGGTTTAAGAGTAGTAAAAGAAGAGCCCGAAGTAAAGTTATGCATATCTTATGATAAAAAGAAGAAACGCCAACCAAAATTTATGGATACAATCCAACTGAACGAAACCGAATATACAATATTTCTCATTCCTCAAAGAGAAAATCCTAAAAAATTCACAATGGAAATATGCAGAAGAGTCTCTCAATATTCGAGTTCGAAAACATTTAAATTGATTGAACTCGTTTTCAAAAAGGAAATAGTTTTTGATGTGAACAGGGTGAAGATACTCGGTTTCTTTTTTGATGAAAACGTCTATTTTCTCGCTTTACACTTCTCGATGTCTACAGCAGCAGCAATATATTAATATTCGGGGATTCATCATATAAATTGCAGCTAATTTATTATGGCAGTTATGGCACCTATGAACATGGCCCTTCCTCTAATTAAATGTTGATGAATGAATATCCTTTTTGTTTTCTGGTGTTTCTCAGGACAATCTCGAGATAATTCTTAAGCATTCTGCCTCCTAGATAATAAATAATATGCAATTCATCTCCCTTTTTCTGATCAACTTTTAGAAAGTAGGGGAGAGGCTCAAAGGTCGTTGAAATATCCGTTTTGACTGTGATATATTCATTCAAGATTGCAGCGGGCGAAAATTGTGAAAGAATGTGAGGATGTGAAGCAAATCCAATCAATACTTTTTTTCTAGATTCGTCATACACGGGACTTGGAAATCTCAATTCGGAAATCCTAGCACTCTAGGTGATTCAAATTTTGGAGTGCACTTGGTTAAGCTGGAATTACATTCCTAATACTGAGATAGAAAGCTTATGTGGCTGTAGCTCGTTAAATTAGTCATCTATGTATTAAAACTGAATTCTAAGGGAATAAAAAAGTTTTTTTATGAATTAATTAATTTATTATCAATCAGTTGACCTAGCATAACTGCATAAAGAAAATTAATTTTTATTGCTAAATATATTAATATATTTAACTAGCTTATTAATATAATCAATATTTTTTCTATAAAAAATAAGAAAAATTAATCATCATTAATAAATCGATAGGAGAGGATTGCCTTATAGAAATATATCTTGATTTGATAATATTTTTTTATTATAAGCTAATTTTTGAACTTAAAAAGGTTGTTTAAGACTTTATTTTGTGCAAAATATGAATTAATTGTTTTATTATCAATAAGTTAGATTAATCAGACATGCTTTCAGGTATTAACCTTAGAAAAATTTAATATTTATATTAATTTTTTAGTCAAACAAACCAATTTAATTGGATTTAATTTAAATACATTACTTACGAATGTTATTTTCATATTTAAAATGAAATTCTCTTGAATAAAATGATAAATTTAAGTAATAAATTTACTTACATAATCAAGTTTCAAAATAGCTAATATGAATACTTTAATTTTATTTTATATTTCAAAAATATAATTTTCTAATAAATTATACAATCTATCTATTCACTATATAAATTTTAAAATTTATTAATCATATAGATATTGGAAATTATTTTAAAAAATATTTTATATATAATTTTTTTGATAATATTTTAATTATTATTTTTTACTTTCAATAAAAATTTTGTTTTTTAAATAACTTTCATAAATTTATTCACAATTGCATAAATTTTGGGCATTTTAGATTTCCACAGGGGTATGATTTTTCTATATTATTGATAATAAATGAATTGAATAATAAGCTAATATTGTGTCGGATAAGGTATATTATGTCAACTATTTTAAATTTTTTATTAATTTTTTATATTATTTATTATCAATAATTTAATACCTATTATTTTTAATATTATAGCTTATTATCTAATATTTTTTATTATTCTATTTATTATAACTTAACTTTCTTAATATTTCTTTTAAAATTCTTATAATATCTGTTTTATCTATATTCTGCTTTTTAAATTCTATTCTCAATCTATAGCTATGATCATTAGGGGCGTAATTATACACGAAATGTTTAATTCTTTTTATTTCCCCTTTTATTTTTTTAGATAATTCTCTTGTATCAGTTCTTCTTAATCCTCTTTCTATTATTTCATTTAAAAGCTTCTTCATATCCTCTTTACTTTTTAATTTTGATATTTCTATAAGAGTGCTTCTATTTTTTATATTTTTATTATTGCATAATTCTCTTATTTCATTCGGTATTTTGGCTATATTTATTATTTCAGTTATTGTAGATCTTGCTTTACCTATTTTTTCTGATATTTGTGAATGTGTATATCCGTATATATCTATAAGAGATTTTAGACCATTTGCTTCTTCAAAAGCGTCAAGATCCTTTCTTTGCAGATTTTCTATAAGTGCTAACTCCATTGCTTCATTATCTTCAACATCCATTTCTATACAAGGTATTTCTGTCAATCCAATTCTTTTCGCAGCGATATAACGTCTCTCTCCAGCAATTATTTCATATTTATTATCTTTTGGCCTTACTAAAATTGGTTCTAAAATTCCTTTTGATTTTATAGATAACATAAGTTCATTAATATTGCCTAATTCGCTCCTGGCTTGATAAGGATTTGGATAAATTTTAACAATCGGTATCATCCTTGTTATAGGCCCACGGCTTCTTGATGCAATAAGCTCTACAAAATGCTTATCATGGCGCATATTAATTGATTTAGGTAATCCTGTTTTTTTTATTTTGTACACGGTTAATTATCTCCTCTGCCAATTCTTTATATTGAATTGCTCCTGCTGAATTTTTAGCATATGAAAAAATTGATTCCTTATATGCAGGACTTTCTTCAAGTTTTACACTTTTAGTAATTATTGTTGAAAATACTTTTTTTCCAAAAACTCTCTTTATTCTCTTTATAACATCCTTTGAAATATTAGTTCTTCTATCATGAAGAGTTATAAGAACACCAATTATTTGTAATGCTGGATTTGCAATTTTTCTAACTTTATCCACTGTTTCAAGAAGATCATCGGTTCCCTCAAGGCAAAGATATGAAGATTGGATAGGAATAAGTATGAACTGAGCTGCTACTAAAGCATTTAAAGTAATTAATCCTAGAGTTGGAGGAGTGTCAATAATTATGTGTTCATATCTTTTTTTTACTCTTTCAAGGGCATCTTTTAATCTGTAGTGACCGTCTATCTCCCCTAACAGAGTAGGCTCAAGCTTTGCCATAGATATTTTTGATACTGCTACATCTAATCCAGGTATTGTGGATTTTACAATTACATCTTTTATATTATTATCAGTGTTTACTAAAGCCTCATATAGAGATTTATTAAGTTCTTTCGGATCGTTTACACAAGATAATGTACAGTGAGCTTGAGGATCAGTATCTACTAATAGAGTTTTATTCCCCATCAAAGCCATAGCAGATGCAACATTCAAAGCAGTAGTTGTCTTTCCTACTCCCCCTTTTTGATTTGCTATTGCAATTATCAACTTTTGCCTCAAAAATTAACGAGATTAAAATATAAAATATTAAATAAAAAATCAAGAAAAAAATTAATTTTTTTTATTTTTTATAAAAAAATTGATTATTTTACAAAAAATACTATTAAATTAATTTATTTTTAAATTTTTTTGTAAAATTTTTAAATTAATTTGTAGTATGTAATGAAATATTAATAAATTATTTTTTTTATAATAATATAATAATTCTAATAAAAATAATACTTGTAATAAAACCATAATAATTCAAAAATTCCTATCTATTAATATTATCTTTTTAAATCTGCATAATGTTAATTATATAAATCTAATATATATTAAGAATAATTATTATAAAATAAAAACATTACATATAAAAAAATGTCGGCATGCCGACAATAATAAATAAAGTTATGAAAATAATTAATTTAATTAATATTTATGATTGGATAATAAATAGCTTAAATTAAAAAATAAACAATTAGATTATAATATAAAATACTTAAACGAATTAATAATACATAAAAAAAATATCACTTAATTTAAAACAAATAATAAAGATACAATTTTTGATTAAAAAATAATAATAAATAAAATAAAAATCATTATTATTAGAGAAAAATAAAAACATATAAATCACCTACTCTGATTTAAATTCATACTTATTGTAATAAATAAGAAAAAAAATAATTTATAAAAAAATATTATTATGACAATGAAATAATTAATAAAATTATAAAAGTGTAATTTAAAGAAATAAATAATGATATTTAAAATATGGGAATAGTAGAGTATAAAATGTTAGATAATAAACAAATTACTTTTATAAATAATAATATTTGTTGTAAAATAATAATAAAAAGTAAGAAAATAATTTAAAAAAAATGAATAATTATAAAATAAAAATATTACCAGACAATAAAATAATTAGAGCAAGAAAAGGAGATAATCTTGCAGAAAAAATTGAAGAAGCAAGAATAAATTTAAGCTTTTATTGTAATAAAAGAGGAATATGCGGGAAATGTTTTGTAGAGATTGAAAAAGGCATACTGCCTGAACTAAAAGAAAAAGAAAAAAGTCTTATAGAACAAAAAAAATTAAGAAATAATTTAAGGCTTGCATGCTTATACAGAATTAAAAATGATTTAAGAATAAAAATTCCAGATGATTCAATAATCCTAAAAACTCCTATTTTACAAACAGGAATTAAATCTCAAATCTTAGTAAATCCTCTTATAAAAAAATATTTTATTAAACTAGATAAACCAGAAATAACACACCCCTATTCAATATTAGAATTAATAAGGAAATACTTTAAAAATAAAGAGCTCTTAACCAATGTCGACTTATTAAGAAAAATGACTTATATCCAGGAAAAAAATAAATTTAATATAACAACGGTTATATTCGACGATAAAGAAATACTGGATATTGAACCAAAAGATACAACAAATCTAAATGCGGGAATAGCAATAGATGTGGGCACAACTACTATAGTAGTTGAACTAGTTGATTTAAATTCAGGAGAAAGTATTGATATTTTAACTGAACCTAACAGCCAAATAAAATATGGCTCTGACGTAATCTCAAGAATTACTTTTGCTCTTTCGAGTAATAAGAATTTAAATGAATTAAGGAATTCTGTTTTAACAAAGCTCAATCAGATGATTGAAAAGTTATTATTTAGGAATAACTTGGATAATAATTATGTTTATGAAATTGTAGTGGCTGGAAACGCGCCAATGAATCACTTCCTTCTGGGGACTCCTGTAACATCCCTTGGGGTATCTCCTTATAATGCCGTTTTTGCCTCACTGCCTGAATTATCGTCACATGAAATCGGATTCAAAATAAATAAAAATGGAAAGGTCTATGTAGCTCCAAATATAAAAAGTTTTGTGGGAGGAGATGTGTCTGCTGGGCTTATTTCCTCTGATTTTTCAAGCAGAAAAGGAAATTATTTGTTCATAGACTTGGGCACAAATGGCGAATTAGTATTAAAAAAGAGAGACAGGTTTATCACCACTTCCACAGCGGCTGGCCCTGCTTTCGAAGGCATGAATATCAGCAACGGTCTGCTGGCCCTTCCAGGTGCAATTTACAAAGCAGAGTATAAGAATAAACTCATTCTACATACAATAGATAATAAAGCTCCAATTGGTATTTGTGGTACAGGGATTATCGATTTAATTCGCATATTTTTAGACAAAGGCGAAATTACTCCAAAAGGCACTATAAAAAATGAAACGAAAAAGATAAAAATCACTGATACAATTTTTATAACTCAGAAAGATGTCAGAGAAATGCAATTGGCTGTTGCTGCTGTAAAGACGGGAATAAAAATGATATTACAAAAGCTAAAATTAAAACCAGAAGATCTGGACGGAATATTTATTGCTGGTGCATTTGGAAATTATTTAAACATAAAAAATAGCATACGCATCGGGCTTTTGCCTCAAATTGATGAAGATAAAATAGTTTTTATAGGTAATTCCTCCATTGGAGGGGCAAAAGCGTTATTGCTCTCAAATTCAGCAAGAAAAAGAGTAGAGTCATTAGTGAAAAAGATTCAGCATTTTTCATTAGCAGTAAAACCTTCATTTCAAGAAAATTTTATAGATGCTTTAGAATTTAAAAATCAAAGTATAAAAACAAACTAGAAATTAAGAAAGCGTCTCTAATGAAATTCGCAGTCACAGGTAAAGGCGGAGTCGGTAAATCAACTATAGCAGGCATATTAGCCCACTATTTTCGCAAAGATGGTTATAAAGTGTTGGCTGTGGATGCTGATCCAGATGCAAATTTAGCCTCTGCGGTTGGCCTCCCCGCAAAAAAGTCTAATTCGATTATTCCCATCTCTGAACAGGCTGAATTAGTTAAAGATAGAACAGGAGCAACTCCTAGAAAGTTTGGACAACTTTTTAAAATTAATCCCACTGTTAATGATATTCCAGATAAGTACTGCATGAATTTTAACGGTATAAAAATTCTTGTAATGGGTGGTGTAAGGAAAGGAGGGAGCGGCTGTGCCTGTCCTGAAAATGTACTTCTTCGTAATCTTTTATCTGAAATTATACTCAACCGCGATGAAGTAGTGATAGTAGATATGGAAGCTGGCATTGAACATTTAGGCAGAGCTACCGCTCAATACATTGATAAAATGCTCATAATCGTGGAGCCAGGCTCCAGAAGCATTCATACTGCTAGAACAATCATGAAATTGAGCGCAGAAATAGGAATTAATTCTTTTGGCATTATTGCCAATAAAATCCAGAATGAGAATCAAATATACTGGATCAGAAAGCAGTTTCCCATCAATATAATCATAGGAACAATCCCTTATCATGAAATAATTCAGAATGCTGATCTATCACAAAAAGCATTAATCGAATTACTCGACGAAAAGTTGCAAGAGGAATTTAATAAAATTTATAAAGCTCTTGTATGCATAAAACAAAAAGAAACATAGGCTCTAAAGCCCTCTGCCTTTGGCTTATCTTCATAAAGCCACTCCAATTCACTTTTAATTGAACATATTCAAAAAACTTAAAAAATCTCTTTTATAATCAACAAAAAAGTACTATATTCAATCAGAATATTTAATTACTTTTTGAGTTAAGAAAAGTAATTTGGATATAATTAGAGAAAGGTTTAAAAGTATTTATAAAGAGAAAAAAAATGGCTTTCAATCCACAGTGCACGGCAACTGGCATAGGAAGTTTTCCTCATAAAGATCCAAGCATAGTCTGCGATATTATCCTGAATACTCTCCCTGAAATTCCCGTTTGGCCTCAAATGCCAAACACTGATTTCAGGGAGCAGATGGAAATTCAATACAGTGAAGGATTACCAAGAGTTGTTCTGGACGAGGTTAAACAAAGAATGTATTTTGATACCAGTGGTGATCCTACGAGTGAACTCGAAAAATTTTATGAAAACGTTGTTGCAGAAAATCTGGATTATTTCAAAATATCGCCAGAATTTAGTCGCGGTGTACACGAGATGGCGAAAAAACTGCCTGAAAAAGATCAATCTTCTATCGAGTATTTTAAGAGTCAGGTTACCGGTCCTGTTACATTCGGATTGAGCATTGTGGATGAGAGTAAAAGAGCTATCTATTATAATGATATATTTCGTGATGTTGTGGTCAAGGGGATAGCGATGAAAGCTCGCTGGCTTTTAAATAAATATAAATCCTTTGGCTTTAAACAAATCTGCTTTATCGATGAGCCAATCCTTTCTGCCTTCGGCTCCTCCACATATGTAAGCGTACAACGAACTGATGTTGTACGCTATTTAAACGAGGTTATTGAGACAATCCATAGAGAAGATGCTTTAGCTGGTGCTCACTGTTGTGGCAACACTGAATGGACAATCCTGATTGATGCAGGTGTTGACATCATTAGCTTCGATGCATACGAATATGGTGAGACTATTGGGTATTATACTGATAGGGTTAAAACTTTTCTACAAGGCGGAGGAGTTTTAGCTTGGGGCATAGTACCGACATCTGAAAAAATTAACCAGGAAACTCTAGAATCTTTAATTAAAAAATTGGAAAATTTGGTGAATAATTTGGCTGCTAAAGGAGCCAGTAAAGACTTAATATGGGAAAAGTGTTTGATCACTCCCAGCTGCGGTACAGGCTCTACTTCAGTTGAACTTTCCGATAAAGTTTTTAACCAACTGTCAGAATTGAGTGCATTGCTTCGTCATTAACAGTAAAATGCGTTGGAATAGTAGCTTTGATAATTGTTTTAAAAGAATACTACAAATAAAAACAGACCGATAAAATGTCAACAATGAAGAAAAAAAACAGCGGTAAATATTTTGAGACAATTTGGGGAAGATCAGACCAGCAGAAGCCACGATGTGGCTTTGGTGAGCGTGGTCTCTGCTGTCATACCTGTTTTATGGGACCATGTCGGATTAATCCCCATGGAAAAAGCCCTCAGAGGGGAGTTTGTGGAGCTTCACCAGAAGTGATTGTCGCCCGAAATTTTGCACGAATGATTGCTGGAGGAGCTGCAGCTCACTCTGACCATGGACGGGAGGTGGCAAAGACTCTACTTTCAGTTTCTCAGAATCCTGACTCCAGCTATTCCATTAGAGATGTGAATAAGCTGAAGAAAGTCGCTCAGGCCATGGGAGTATCCACAAAGGACAGATCAAAAGAAAAAATTGCTGAAGAAATAGCTCAGAAGGCTTTGAAAGATTTCAGCAATCAAGATGGCGAGGTATCTTTCATCAAGCTTGCTCCTGAGACGCGACAGGCGTTATGGCGACAGTTAAAAATTGCACCTCGAGGTATCGATAGAGAAATTGTGGAGATGATGCATCGAACCACTATGGGAGTAGACCAGGACCACAGGAATATCATGCTCCAAGGAGCCAGAACTGCATTGGCAGATGGATGGGGTGGTTCTATGATTGCCACTGAATTGCAGGATATACTTTTTGGTACCCCCTCCCCTATTCGCGGTGAGGTCAATCTAGGAGTTCTTTCAAAGACTGACGTCAATATTGTGGTTCATGGCCATGAGCCTGTGCTTTCAGAGATGCTAGCCTTAGCAGCTCAAGATAAGGAATTAGTTGAGCTCGCCAAGTCGAAAGGAGCTACAGGAATAAATCTCGCTGGTATTTGCTGCACAGCCAATGAGATTCTCCTTCGTCATGGATTACCTATTGCAGGTAACATTCTCCAACAGGAATTGGCTGTATCTACTGGGGCAATAGAAGCAATGATTGTAGATGTGCAGTGTATTATGCCTTCTTTACCAGAAGTTTGCAAATGTTACCATACGCTCCTGATTACAACTTCCTCCAAAGGGAAGATTGATGGAGCTCAGTATTTTGAATTTTCTGATAAAAACGCGCTGCAGACTGCCAAAGAGATTATCAAAGAGGCGATTTTGAACTTTCCTAATCGTGCCAGCATTGATATTCCTGAAGAAAAAATGGACCTTGTAGCAGGTTTCAGTCATGAGGCAATCATTTACATGTTGGGGGGGACTTTCAGAGGCTCCTACGTACCTCTTAATGACAATATCATTAATGGTCGAATCAAGGGTGTAGCTGGTGTTGTTGGCTGTTGCAACCCTAAAGTGGCACATGATCAAGGACATGTTGGTTTAGTTGAAGAGCTTATTGCTAATGACATCCTCGTTGTTCAGACCGGGTGTTCAGCTATTGCCTGTGCTAAAGCAGGTTTTCTTATTCCAGAATCAGCTGAGAAATATGCTGGCAAAGGTCTAGCCGAAGTATGCAAAGCAGTAGGAATTCCGCCCGTACTTCATTCAGGCTCTTGTGTTGATAATAGCCGTATTCTTATTGCCCTCTCTGAAATGGTTAAGATTGGTGGTTTAGGCAAGGACATAAGTGAACTTCCTGCTGCCGGTGCTGCCCCTGAGTGGATGAGCGAGAAGGCAATATCTATCGGTCAATATTTTGTTTCTTCCGGAGTTTTTACAGTGTTCGGCGTTGGGCTCCCCGTTCGTGGGAGTGAAATATTCTGCCGTCATATCTTTAAAGAATTTGAAAAGTTGTTTGGTGGCATGTGGGCAACTGAGACCGATATTAACAAAATGGCAGGGTTAATCATTAACCACATCAATGAGAAGAGAGAAAAACTGGGTATTAGTACAGCTAAAGAACGGGTTCTCTATGATATGGCAAAAAGAAGAGAACTGGAAGTATAGATCAAATCAAAATTTGCTCTTCTTCCGTGTAATTGAATAAAAGGTAGAATCCATGTCAAAACTCATTGCAACAAGAGCTATTCGTGGAGCACATAAATTAGTTGCTCGAGCAGATAAAGAGCTTAATCAAGCTTTGGAAGAAAAAAGCCCACAGACGAGAGTTGAATTCCCAAATACAGGTTATTACCTGCCAATCTCTCACGGCATATTAGGGATGAATATTGAAACTCTCGGAGGACTTAAAGAGCTGTTAAAAGAGGCCAAAAAATTGCTTCCGCCAATTCCTGATAAGAAGCTGTGGCTGCCTTATTTAGGACACACCCTTGATGCGGGCATGGCCACCTTATTTGCCGATGAGATAATTGAGGCTATCAAGTACACACAGAATCCCCTACCCTACTTGCCTGAGCCAAATCCAAAAGATGGGCATCTCTGGTTAGGGGCAGCCAATGACGTGATCATGAGAGAGCGGGGAATAGAATTTGTGGATGGGACAGCTCCTGGATTTGCAGCTTGTGTCGGCTACTGTCCATCCAATAAAACTGCAGTGGAAATTGCACGTGAATTACAAGAAAAAAATCTCTATGTCTTTATGTCAGCTGCTACCGAAGGAAAATCAATGGCTCAACAATTACAGGAGGAAGGCGTTGAGATGGGCTGGGATACGCGTCTCGTACCCTATGGCACTGATGTTGCTGCTACTATTCATTCTCTCGGTTTTGCAACAAGAGTAGCTCTTTCTTTCGGCGGTGCTCAGCCAGGGGACTATCAAAAAGTCCTGCGTTACAATAAAAATAGAGTATTTGCCTTCGTCTTGGCTCTAGGACCTGTTGACGATGAAAAACACGCCCAGGCTGCTGGAGCTATTAATTATGGATTTCCCACCATTGCTGATACTGATATAGACAAGATACTTCCAACCGGTATCTGCACCTATGAACACGTTGTCTCTCCTGTACCCCACGATAAAATTGTTGCAAAAGCAATAGAAGTAAGGGGATTAAAGATTACTATCACTAAAGTGCCGATACCAGTTGCATTTGGCCCTGCTTTTCAAGGTGAAAGGATCCGGAAGGAGGACATGTACGTTGAGATGGCGGGGCAGAAAAAACCCGGTTTTGAATTCGTAACATCCAAAGAATTGAATGAAGTAGAAGACGGTAATGTAGAAGTCATAGGACCTGAGATTGATGAGATAAAAGAAGGAAGCCAGATACCTCTAGCAATCTGGGTCGAAGTTGCAGGCCGTGAGATGCAATCTGATTTTGAGCCAATCCTGGAACGCCAAATTCACGATCTCATAAACTGTGCTCATGGCGTGTGGCATATGGGGCAGCGAGATATTAACTGGGCCCGTATCAATAAGGAAGCAAGGAAAAAAGGTTTTACGTTTAAGCACTTCGGCTCTATCCTCCATGCAAAATTTCATGGAGAATACGGAAAAATTGTGGATAAAGTTCAAATAAAAATATATACGCGTGAGGAAGAAATAGCCGAACTTATAACGGCGGCAAGACAAGTATATGAACAACGAGATGCTCGCATAGCTGACATGACTGATGACTCAGTTGATACTTTTTATTCATGTACATTATGCCAGTCCTTTGCTCCAAATCATGTTTGTATTATCACTCCCGAACGTTCTGGATTGTGCGGTGCCTATAATTGGCTTGATGGAAAAGCAGCATATCAAATAACCCCTACAGGCCCTAACCAGCCAGTGAAGAAAGGCAAAGTAATTGATCCGAAAAAGGGCCAGTGGCAGAGTATCAATGAGTTTATTTTTAACAACTCTCACAAAATGCTGGAAGTTTTCAATGCTTACAGCATTATTGAATACCCAATGACTTCTTGTGGATGTTTCGAGTGCATCTCATGTGTGCTGCCATCAACCAATGGAATAATGACAGTCTTCCGTGATTATACAGGCATGACACCCAGCGGAATGAAGTTTTCAACCTTAGCCGGAACGGTTGGCGGTGGAGTGCAAATCCCGGGATTTATTGGCCACAGCAAACACTACATCGGCAGTAAAAAATTCATCAGTGCTGATGGCGGTGCCAAACGAATCGTGTGGATGGACAGCCGCCTAAAAGAAGAAATGAAGGAAGTAATGCGTAGAATTGGCAAAGAAGAAGGCATTGAAAACTTTCTTGATATGATAGCTGATGAAACAGTGGCCATAACTGAGGAGGAGGTACTAACTTATATAACGAGAATGGATCACCCTGCTCTTTCAATGCCACCCATGTTTTAACCTCATAAATTCTAATGAAGACACTCGCAGTTACAGGGAAAGGCGGGACAGGTAAAACGACTCTAACCTCTCTAATAATTCGCTGGCTGAGCCGCAATATCTCAAAATCAATTCTGGCTGTAGACGCTGATTCCAACGTAAATTTGAATGATCTACTTGGTGTCCCTTTAAAAAATACTGCAGGAGCTATCAGAGAAGAGATGAAATTCAAGATTCATAATCTCCCGGGGGGAATGACAAAGCAGCGGTTCCTCGATTATAAGATTCAATCCAGCCTGGTGGAAACACCTGACTTTGACCTCATAGCCATGGGGCGTCCCGAAGGACTAGGGTGCTACTGCTATGCCAACACTTTACTGAGGGATATTCTCAAGACATTGAGTAACAATTATGAATACATGATAATTGACAACGAAGCTGGTATGGAACACCTTAGCAGGCGGACTACACAAAATATAGATTATTTACTGATAGTATCTGATCTCTCTATCAGGGGAATTCATACTGCTGGAAAGATAAGCAGGCTTATAAAAGAATTAGAGACACGAGTCAAAGAGAAATACTTAATTTTGAACAGAGTTAATGAATCAATTCCTGGACCAGTAACAGAATGTATCAAGGAAGAAGGATTAAACCTTATATTTTCAATTCCAGAAGATGGCGATCTTCTCAAAACGGACCAGATTGGAAAACCAATTTGGCCTATCCTCGAACATTCGCTTGCCTATAAAGCTATAGAACAATTGATGAAAAAAATATTACAGTAACTCTAAGAGATTACAAAGTTTTAGATAATTCAGAGACTATTCATGGTATAATGAACTTCATTTCAAACAACATTCTCCGTTGTACCTGCTCTTTGGGAAAAGGCACATTCTTACATAAAAAATGGCAGATTAAATAGTCTGAACAAATTCCAGGCAATCAATTAAAAATGAGGAGGTAACATAATAACTTTTCCAGATATTATGAATGCCGAGAAAGAAAGGTCGGGAATATGGATTTTGAAACACCTAAAGAAAATTATTCTGGGAAAATCATTGAAGTTACAATTGGAGCCACTCCCGAGGAGGGAGGAACTCGTTCCCATACCATAACTATTGGAGGAAGTACTTCTCCGCCCTTCCATTTCTTTGAAGGGAAGCATCCTCATCCACCTAGAGTAGCCATGGAGGTTTTTGATAAGGTTCCGAATAAATACCCTCATTCCCTGATGGAGTATTATCGTGATGTTATTGAAAAGCCCGCAGATATGGCCAAAAAATGCGTTGAACAGTACGGAGCAGAGCTAATCAGTGTACGTCTTGAAGGAACTCATCCTGAAAAGGGAAACAAAAGTGCTGATGAAGCAGCAGGCATAGTAAGACAAATTCTCGAAAGTGTAAAGGTTCCTGTTATCATTACAGGACACAGCCATTTTGAAAAAATTAACGAAGTCATAAAAAAAGTGTGTGAAATAACGGCAGGAGAAAACTGTTTAATTAACTACGTAGAAACTGATAACTATAAGACGATCGCAGCCTCTTGTATCGCTTACAATCACACAATCGTAGCTCAATCACCTATAGATGTTAATCTGGGCAAGCAATTGAATATTCTCCTAACAGATATGAGTTTCCCAGCTGAAAGAATTGTTATGGATCCTCTAACAAGTACACTTGGATATGGATTAGAATACACATACTCAATCATGGAGAGAATTCGCAATGACGGCCTGGCTGGAGATAAAATGCTTGCTTTTCCCATGCTCATAAATCCTGGCTATGAAAGCGCCGTGGTGAAAGAAGCCAGAGCATCAATAGAGGATAATCCTGATTGGGGCGATCAAGAGCTGCGGTGCGCTTACTGGGAAATTGCCACTGCGATGAGCTTGCTAGCATCTGGAGCTGAATTATTGATCATCTATCATCCAAAAGCAGTGGAAGTTGTAAAAAATAAGATTAGTGAGATTTTTAACTCGAAAAAAGGAAGCTGAAATGGCGTTGTCTGGTTTAGATATATTTAAGTTACTGCCTAAAACTAACTGCGGAGACTGTGGAGTTCCAACCTGTATGGCTTTTGCCCTGAAGCTTGCCCAGAAAAAGGCTGAATTAAGTGAATGTCCCCATGCTTCTGAAAAAGCTAAAGCCACACTGGGTGCTGCGAGCGAGCCCCCGATCAGATTAGTGAAAATAGGAGGCCCACCGTCTTTAGAAATAGGGAATGAAACAGTCATGTTTCGCCATGAGAAAACATTCTTCCACCCAACAGGAATTGCTATCCAACTTCTATGCTCAAAGGAGGAAAAAAAACTCCTTAAGGAAATAGAAAACGTAGAAAGCTACAAAGCAGAGCGAGTTGGCGAAGAACTGAATGCTGACCTGTTCTTTATATCCCAAGATTCTGCTGATAGAGACAGCTTCCTCAAGACTGTGAATATCACAAAACAAAATTCAACAAAAGGAATAATCCTGGACTGTTCAGACACAGAGAATTTGAAAATAAGTCTTGAAGTCCTCAAAGATGATCGGCCTGCAATTTTTTTACGGGAAAAGCTAACTGATGAATATGTTAAATTGGCGAAAACGTCTGATTCCAGTCTTATAATAACAGCTGATTCTTTTGAGGATTTGCAGAGCCAATCCGAGTATGCAAAGTCTTCTGGTTTGAATAATATAATCTTAAATATGAATTCTCAGAATCTAGGTTATCAACTACAGAACAGTACAATTTTACGGCGCAGTGCTCTTAAAAAATATTTTAAGCCATTTGGTTTTCCATTATTTACCTTTATTCAGGCTGAGGATTCATATGACTTACTGGCAAAAGCCTCTTTAAATCTTTGCAAATACTCTTCAATTATTGTCTTGCCCAAGTATGATAAAGCTATGCTGTATGCCCTGTTTACCCTCCGTCAAAACATCTATACTGATCCCCAAAAGCCTATTCAAGTTGATCCTAAAGTATATCAAATAGGAGAGCCAACTCCTGATTCCCCTGTTTTTGTTACTACAAATTTTTCTCTCACCTATTTCATGGTTTCAGGTGAGATTGAAAATTCAGGCATATCAGCCCATCTTATAATTGCCGATGCAGAGGGCCAATCAGTGCTCACAGCCTGGGCGGCTGGTAAGTTTACCGGTGAAACAATAGCAAAATTCATCAAAGAAATTAATTTAGAACAGAACGTCAGAACACGAAAAATCGTGATTCCAGGGCTGGTAGCCCAGATTAGCGGAGACTTAGAGGAGAAGTTACCTGGCTGGGAAGTTATCGTAGGCTGCCAGGAAGCATCCGATATTCCAGCATTTATAAAGAGTGTCAGAATAACATAAATTTAGAAAAATGCATCGCACTAGCTCGCAGGATAAAAAGGATAATTTTGAGATAGAATTTTTTCCTTTTGAAATCAAAATATCTGTTGCACCAGGAACAAGCATTTTAAATGCGATCAAAAATGCTCAAATTCCTTTAAAAACCACCTGCGGTGGCAAAGGTACATGTGGCGAGTGTGTAGTACAAGTCTTGTCTGGAAAGTACAAGAGTAAAAAGTCAGCAGCTTTAGCAGAACGGCTTGCTGATAAAGGATATGCCCTTGCCTGCCTTACAGAGATAATAGATAATTGCACTGTCCAATTACCACAATTCCATCAGCTTTCAATATCTAATGTTTTTGATTCTCAATTTTTTGATGATCACAAAAAAGATATTTCTGGTATTTATGAGGTAAAGCCTCTCGTAAAGAAAATTGATCTCCAGCTTCCCTCCCCTTCATTGGATGATAATTACAGCGATCTGAAGAGAATACAACGCGAGCTTCAAAGGAACCTTGGGGTAGATTTTATTCATTGTGAATATTCAGTATTAAAAAGGATGGCTTACGAAGTAAGAAAAAATACAGGAAAAATCTCAGTTATCTTATTCAAATCAGCGGGAACCTGGACAATAATCGATGTTGAGCCGAAAACAGGGAAAAAAAATACTTATGGGCTTGCCTGCGATATTGGAACAACTTCTGTTGCCGTACATCTGGTGGATTTATCTAACGGGAAAATATTAAATACTGCCTCGAATTATAATCAACAGATAAAATGTGGGGAAGATATTATTTCGAGGATTAATTACACACAGAGGCCAGGGGGGCTCCAGGAACTTCACACTCTCATTATAATGACTATTAACAATCTTGTAAAAAAGGTTACAGAATCTCCTCAAGTATCATTATCAGACATTTATTATGCTTCTGTATCGGGAAATACTACAATGATTCATCTCTTTCTGAATCTCGAGCCTCGCCATATTCGGGAAGAACCCTATGTACCTACTCTGAATCAAGCTCCTTTCATTCTGTCCCGCGATCTAGGTTTAAAAATAAATAATGAAGGACGAATTCATTGTGCTCCCTCAGTAGGCAGCTATGTTGGAGGTGATATTACCGCAGGATTGCTCTGCACCCCTATTTTAAGTGATTCTGAGAGGATTTCTCTATTTATTGATATAGGCACCAATGGCGAGTTGGTTGTGGGGAACAGAGATTGGCTCATGACCTGTGCCTGTTCTGCTGGCCCCGCTTTCGAAGGAAGCGGAATAAAATGCGGCATGCCTGCAACAGAAGGTGCAATCGAGCAAATAAAGATTAAGGAAGAAGGAAATTTGGAGTACAGAGTAATTAACGGTTACAGACCCAAAGGCTTGTGTGGCTCTGGTCTCATTGATCTTCTGGCAGAATTGTTCGTCCATGGTTATATTGACCGTCAGGGAAAACTTATTCTGGAAAAAGCCAAGGGAAGAATCGTGGAAGATGAAACCGGCTTAGGATTTCTCTTAGAACAGAGTCAAAACTGCTTCTGGGAGAGAGATCTGATAATCACAGAGAATGATATTGCCAACCTTATCAGGACAAAAGGAGCGGTCTTTTCCGCCTGTTCACTGCTATTGAAGAACATCGGCCTTGCATTCGATAAAATCGATGCTCTCTACATAGGAGGAAGCTTTGGCCAAAATTTAAACATCGAGAATGCAGTCCGCATCGGTCTTTTACCTGATTTAGAACGGAGCAAATTTCATTATCTTGGAAATAGTTCTCTTCTCGGAGCTTACCTTATTCTACTTTCTGATAAAAATAGAACTCTTGTTAACGAAACTTCTGAAAAAATGACCTATATAGAGCTCAACACTGAACCGAGCTACATGAGTGAATTTACTGGAGCTCTATTTTTACCGCATACAGACATGGAATTGTTTCCATCGGTTAAACAGTTATTTGCTTCATAGTGAGGAGGAGAAAAATGGCAGCTTCTATTTTTAATTTAATCAAAGAAAGAGTGGTTCTTCTTGATGGAGGTATGGGAACAGAGCTTATAAGGCACGGACTCCCCCAGGGAGCTTGCCCTGAGACTTGGAACACAGAGAATCCAAAAATAGTCAAAAAGATCCATAAAAGTTATTTCGAAGCCGGCTCCGATGTGGTGCTGACAAACAGCTTTGGAGGGAACAAAATAAAGCTCTCTTCTTACAGCTTAGAGCATAAATGCTATGAATTAAATTATGCAGCGGCAACCTTGGCAAACGAAGTCAAGCCTGAAGGCAAATATGTGGCAGGAAGTATCGGCCCTACGGGCAAATTTCTTAAACCGCAGGGTGAATTCACTGAAGAAGAATTTCAGGACGCTTTCGCTGAGCAGGTAAAAGGCCTGACTGAGGGAGAAGTTGATTTTTTATTAATCGAAACTCAGTATGATTTAAGGGAAGCCCGCTGTGCTTTGAAAGCCGCAAAAGAAGTTTCTCATCTACCGCATTTTGTAACTATGACTTTCAACCGAAACCCGAGAGGATTTTTCACTCTCATGGGAAACAGCGTCTCCCAATGTGTAGAAGAATTAGAGGCTGAAGGTATTTCTGCTTTAGGAACAAATTGCACTCTCAACAGCGCTGATATGGCTGATTTGGTTAAAATTATAAGAGCAGAAACAGCGTTACCAATTATAGCCCAGGCAAACGCTGGACAACCTTCCCTTTCTTCTGATGGGAAGGTATCTTATTCTCAAAGCAGCGAAGATTATGTTAAATACATTCCTGAAATGATAAAAAACGGAGCTAATCTTGTCGGAGGGTGTTGCGGTACAGATCCCTCATACATAGAGAAGATGTTCAAACTAATAAATAATCTCTGATCTAGTTTTATCTCAGGTTCTCTAATATCTCAGAATTATCGTGCAGTACTCCCCCCTGATAAATTAACCTTATGCCTTACTGTGAAGGTTCCTGTGCTATTTCTCGTATAGATGACTTCGTAATCTACCTTTTCATTAGCACTGCATGATTGATTGAAGGTGGTAGTTTCACGAAGTTTCTCAACATCATCTACCCAAACAATATCTGTACGCGTTGCTCCGTCTCCACCTCCAACAGTTATACTCATTGTGAGCTCAATGCTTAAGAGGGTACCACCACCTGAAGCTGAGAGAGTGTACGTTTCTGAATCATCCCAATTGTTATTCTCATTAGGACTGGGTGCTGCATCAGGCGTCAGACTCACGTTTCCAATTGAACCAGACCATGTCGATATAACTTGAAAACTCCATTTTGTTGTAAAACAAGTACTTCTATACGTATAAGTTGTTGTTGTATCTTTCTTTTTAAACGGAGCGTTCTTAGAGAAGAAGAGGTACCATATTACGCCGCCGAGTAAAGCAATACGGAAAGAAAGATTAATACATTGCTATTGAACTTTTGACATCGTATTTTTCCTGTGTAATAATTCCTTTTCTAATCCGAAGAAATTCTTTTCTGAGGCCATCTATATATAAAAATCTAAAGAAAAGAATATTTAAAAATCAGAAATTTTTTGAAATGATTACCCGATGAAACAATTGACTATTATTCTAGAAAGGAAACATGATGAATAATGAAGAATTTTTGTTAAAGATTGAGAAATCTATAGTCGAGGGAAACAGAGACGAAGCAGAAACACTGGCAAGAAAAGCACTAGAAGCAAACATGGATCTCAACAAAGTAATCGAAAAGGGCTATGTGCCAGGGATTCAAAAGGTTGGCGTTTTATGGGAAAAAGGAGAGTATTTTTTGCCAGAGCTTATTACCAGTGCAGAATGTATGAAGGCCGTAATGGCCATTCTTCAGCCTGAACTTGAAAAGACAAATATCAAACTAGCTTCTTTAGGTAAAGTAATCATCGGTACAGTAGAAGGAGATATTCATGACATAGGAAAAAACCTTGTAGCTTCAATACTATCAGCAAATGGATTTGATGTTATAGACCTCGGAGCAGATGTTAAATTAGAAAAATTTATAAAAATAGCAGAATCAGAGGAAGCAGACCTTATCTGCCTTTCTGCCCTTTTAACGACAACCATGATCGGTCAGAAAAAGGTCATAGAGACTTTAAATGAGAGGAATTTATCAGGACAGTTTAAAGTACTCGTTGGAGGTGCTCCTGTAACCCAGAAATGGGCAGACGATATCGGAGCAGATGGGTACGGCGAGAATGCCATGATTGCTGTAAAAGTGGCAAAAAATCTCATGGGGAAATAAAAATCAAGGAAAAAACAATGATTCAATCCGTAAGACCTAGCATAAAACTTCTCAGTAAAGAATTCATCGAAAAAATCATTGATGAAGCCTTTGTTATTCTTGAGAGGGAAGGTGTCTTTGTTGAAAACAAAGAGGCACTCGAACTCTTGAGAGAAGCAGGGATGAGAGTAGACCAATCCAGTCAAAGGGTTCACATAACTTCTCAACTCGTGGAAGACTGCCTTTCATCAACTCCATCTTCACTCAAAATGTTTGATCGGGAATGTATAAAAGACTACACAGTTGGGGAGAATTGTGTTCACTTCAATCCTGGTTCAGCGGCTATTACAATTTTTGACCACAAGACATCTGAAGAACGAAAGGCAGTAACTATAGACCTGGTCAAATTTTATTGCCTTACAGATTGTTTAGAGCATATTCATTTCCAGAGTACCGGACTTGTCAGCAGTGATGTTCCAGAGATGGTTTCTGACAGCTACCGTTTATATCTCGGGCTTCAGTATTCATCCAAGCCAGTAGTGACAGGAACATTCCGAGTTGAGGGTTTCAAGCCGATGTTTGATATGCTCGCTGCAGTAAGAGGAAGCAGAAAAAAATTAGCTGAAAAGCCTCTGGCTATTTTTGATGCCTGCCCCTCCCCTCCCCTAAAATGGAGCAATCTCACAACTCAAAGTTTGATTGATTGCGCTCGCGCTGGAATCCCCTCAGAATTAGTCTCAATGGGGATGACTGGCGCTACATCGCCTATTACCATAGAAGGTACTCTTGTTCAGCATGTAGCCGAGAATCTATCTGGTATAGTTATATGCCAGCTGGCAGAAAAAGGAACTCCCGTAATTTTTGGAGGCTCTCCATCGAGCTTTGATATGAGAAAGGGAACTACTCCAATGGGAGCAATAGAAACGATGATGATTGATTCCGCTTACACTCAGATTGGAAAACGCTTAAATCTTCCCACTCATGCGTACATGGGATTGAGCGATTCAAAGATAATAGATTCTCAAGCAGGGTTTGAAACAGGAATTGGGACAATTTTGGCTGCCCTTGCAGGTGTTAACATCATCTCAGGTCCGGGAATGATGAATTTTGAAAGCTGCCAGAGCTTGGAAAAGCTTGCTATTGATAATGAAATCTGTGGGATGGCCTATCGCTTGATAGAAGGAATTTCTCAACGAGAAGAGCCTCTGGCCCAGAATTTATTCGAGGGATTTACATCAGAAACACATTTCTTGTCTATGGCTCATACGAGAAAGTGGTACAGGAAGGAGCATACGTTTCCTAAATTGATTGATCGTGATACGTATGATTACTGGGTCTCCCTAGGTAAAAAATCGATTTCTGACAGGGCCTCAGAGGAAATAGATGAACTTCTCCAGAAAAATCCGCCTACTATACTACCCGATGATGTTACCAAAGAGCTTCAGAAGATAATGCTCTCCGACGCTAAGAAATATGGCATTTCCTCTTTGCCAGAATTGAAGCAGTAATAGTTGTGTTTTTTTAAACTGGAGAACCTTCCTGAAGACGCAAGCATCTATCTCTATGATTTCTTATATTGGCTAGCAAGTCCACCTGCAATCTCTCCTCCATCAATTACAAAACACTGGCCCGTGATGAACTTCGCATCTTCAGAAGCAAGAAAGGCAAAGAGAGCAGCCACCTCTTCAGGTTTACCAAGCCTTCCAAGAGGTACTTTACTCTCACAATCATGGAGCATTTCAGGAGTATATTCTGCCTTTTGCATCGCGGTCAGGATATAGCCGGGGCAGACAGCATTTACTCGTACCCTTGGGGCTAATTCTAGCGCCATTGAACGCGTCAACTCAATAACGGCAGCTTTGGATGCGTTGTAAGAGGCATACAGAGGATAACCTATCAACCCGTTAGTTGAGCCCATATTCAGGATAACTCCACCATTTCCTGTTAACATCCGCCTAGCAGCCTGTTGAGCAACAAAAAAAACCCCGTTCAGATTAACCTCGATCACCTTCTGCCACAGCTCAGGCGTGATTCTCATGAAATCCTCTCGATGGCTGATTCCTGCATTGTTGATCAAAACATCCAATCCCCTTGTTAATTCATCAATTTCATCAAAAGCACTTTTTACAGCTCTCTCGTTTGAGACATCGGCACAAATAGTAGCTTTCAGCATTGGCATTTTTTGCTCAAGGCGATGGAGTTCCTCATCGTCACAGTCCAATACTACTACCTGTGCTTCCTCTTCAAGGAAACGGGCCGCTGTTGAAGCTCCAATGCCTCTTGCTCCTCCAGTAATAAGTACTCTTTTGCCTTTCAATCCACGCATGATTTCCTCCTCAACCTGCCAGCCCTCCGCCATCCACTATCAATGATATACCAGTTATATATGATGAAGAATCGCTGGCAAGATAAAGAGCTGCTTGCGCAATTTCTTCCGGCTTTCCGATTCGCTTCAGTGGACGCTGTGCTGCTTTCTCAAGGAACTGTTTAATCGGCTCGCCCAGCTGCTCAGCTTCACTGCTAAGAAGTGGAGTATCTACATCGCCTGGACAAATACAGTTGACACGGATATTATGCTCACCATGATCGAGTGCCATTGCCTTTGTTAAAAGCACCACTGCCCCCTTTGAAGCGCAGTAGGAAGCTGCCTTAGTCCCGCCTACTAATCCCCATCCAGAAGCGATGTTAATAATCGCACCACTGCCTCTTCTTTCCATGTATGGAATCGCGAACTTGGATAGTAGAAACACGGACTTTACATTAACCGCCATTACTTGGTCCCATTCTTTTTCACTCGTCTCAGGTACAGAAGACCGTCGGATAATACCGGTATTATTTACAAGAATGTCAAGTCTTTCAAATGTACTTGCAGTCTGTTCTACAGCCCGCTTGCAGTCCTCCGAGCATGTTACATCACAAGGTACGAAGATGGCATCTCCCCCAGCTTCTCTCGCTGTTTGGGCTACGGCTTTTCCTTTTGTATGATTCAAATCCGCAATGGAGATTGCTGCTCCTTCCCGGGCAAAAAGCAGAGCTATGGCCTTCCCAATTCCCGATGATCCCCCCGTGATTAAAGCTACTTTATTCTTCAGGATTCCTCTTGACTCTCTAGATTCAAAGCTTGGCATCTTCCAAAACCTTTCTTACAGCTTCGAGTGTAAAAGTTACATCTTCATCAGTATGAGCCACAGTTGCTACAGAATGAAGGGCAGCAGAGGGAGTCATGTAGACACCATGCTCGAAAAGTGAAAGGGCAAATTTCTGGTATTTTACTCTATCAACAGCGCTACAGAACTGACGATAATCATGGATAGCTTCCTGCTGGGTAAACATGATTTGCAGCATAGGATCTACACTTTGGATAATAGCCTTGGTTCCGGTTTCTCTAAATATCTCTCGAAGCCCCGAACATAACTTTTCTGCAATATGCCACATGTGGCGAAACGCTGCACCATCGTCTTTGAGAAGTTCCTGCAAGCTTGCTCTGGTTGCGTGTAATCCAACACGAGATGCATTCTGAGTACCATAATGCAACACACCACCCCAGGCCAGTGCCTCCATTATGTCTGCCCTACCGACGAATGCAGCTACTGGCAGACCCGCACCCAAGGCTTTACCAAAAGTGGAAATATCAGGCTTTATTCCGTAGTATTCCTGGCACCCTCCCGGTGCAGTCCGGAAGCCTGTAACTGTTTCGTCGAGTATTAACAGAATATCGTCGTCTCGAGTCAAATCCCGTAAACCTTGTAAGTAACCTGCCTCTGGAGGAATAACACCCATGTTTGTCATAATTCCTTCTGTTATAACTGCAGCAATCTGTCCTTTATGTGTCTCAATTGCTCTCTCTACAGCGGCAAGGTCATTCCATGGCACCACAATGGTATCATTCAGGGCACAGCGGTTTAAGCCTGAGCTTTCAGCAATCTTTACTGGATCTTTAGAGTGACCGAGAGAAGTGAGAAAATGGGGATGAGCATTTACCAGGAAGTCATCATACCAGCCGTGATAATGTCCTTCGAATTTGATGAACTTTGGTTTGCCTGTATATCCTCTTGCCAGGCGAATAGCTGCCATCGCCGCCTCTGTTCCTGTGTTAGCAAATCGCACTCTTTCAGCACTCGGCACAATCTTTTGAATCAGCTCTGCAACTTCGACTTCCAATTCAGTAGCTGTTGCAAAATGAGTGCCTTGTGATGCTCCTTTATGTATTGCTTCTAAAATTCGAGGATGAGCATGGCCAAGCGGGAGTGCGCCATAGGCCATCATCCAGTCTATGTAACGATTTCCATCTGCATCAAAAAGGCAAGAGCCTTTGCCGTAGTCGATGAAGAGAGGATATTTGCCATAGTTGGCTGGACCTCTTGAAGGTGAGCTCCCTCCTTCGATCAATACACTCAGGGAACGATTGTATAGATCTCTAGATTTATCTGTCTTTAAAGGCATATACATCACCTCCTGAGTGATTAAGTTCTATACCCTGTCGCCGTGCATATTCCTTAAAACGGGCGATCAGTTCCTTAGCCCTTTCTTCAGCTTCTCTGGGAGAAAGCCTTGTGCATTCATATCCAATTTCCGATCGGATGATTTCGGCTGCTTCAGGACAAAAAACGACAGTACCATCATTTTCTACTTTTTCAATTCCATCAAAGCGATGCGAACGCTCGTTTATGGAAACAGATTCTTCTAAAGAAATCCCTTTAATCGGCGCAAGTTTTATTCCCCTGCGGCCCACAATAACTGGATAACCGCCTGGCAGGCCTTTGGGTCCAGGAGCATGTATAAGAACCTCATCTTCAGAGAAAAAGGCCTTGATTAATCTCACAGCAGTGCCAGCTGTGAGAAAATGGATAGCTGGTCCGGGTGGGAGAGGATAGGGAGCAAAAAGCAGCTTATCCCCTTCCACCTCTTTTGTTATATCTTCTCCATCTTTCTCAATGCGTAGAAAATAAGGTGGAATTTCTTTTGCTTGCTCGCCAAATGCCATGGTTTCAAGAGCATGGTGTGCTACAAGCTGTACTTGGATAAGATCAAGAGGTACCTTTAACCTCTCGGCAGCCAGAGCACGCAATTTTGGGACAATTTCTTCAAGATTTCCCACTCCGCAGGTAGGAGCTAAATTGAGATGGCCGAGGATACAATTTACTACATCAGGAAAGGGAGCCGTGAGGGTAATTCCTCCATAATCTATATCGTTCAGAGCTTCCATTAATTTCATAGTTAGAGTTAAATGAACAGGAAGCCACACTCCAAATCCAGCGCTCTTAATGATTGTTGATTTTTCAGGTGGCAAGAGATCAGGAAGCCACCAGGTTTGCATGGTTGCTGTGGTGATAATAATGTCAGGTGACTCTCTACTCACAATTTCTTCAACAGTTTTTTTGTCGTTTATATCAAGAGGAGTGAAGAATATTGAGGGAGAAAAGCCCTGAGCCATTGCACTTAAGCGAGCTAGGTTCGAGCGGGCAATGCTTCGCGCAGTGTCCTGATCAGCAACAACTATTCTTCCCAAGGATTTTTCCCGGGCCAGAAATTCCAGGATAATACTGCCTAAATTCCCAAGACCAATAAGCATGATACTCGGTTTCCTAGTCATGATTCCCCGTACAAATACGATCTCCTCTTTAGTGCTTTCACCAAGTCTAGCAGAATTCATGGCTACTCGCAATAGTACCAAGTTTCTCCAAATTCAGTCTGTTTAATTATACTTTTTCTTTTCAGGCTGTATTAGCTCGTTAGGAGCATATTTGTTTTAGAGAATTATTGTGTAATCCGCCGTCAAATAATGATAATATAAATGTGCCGTGGGAAATACAGCCATAATCCAAGTTCGTTACCTCGATGGTTTTCGTTTTCAGCGGGCTATTCTTGCTGGTATTGAAGAAGTCATATCTCACGAAAAAGAGCTGAATAAAATTAATGTATTCCCTATCCCAGACAAAGACACAGGGTCAAACTTAAAGAAAACATTCAAACCCTTACTCGAAAGATATCCTTTGTGGGAGTCCTCAATAGACAGCATAAGCCTAGATATTGCTGATAGAGCTCTGGATTCTGCCCTGGGATATTCAGGAATCATCTTTGCTCAATTCATTTCAGGCTTTGCAGATGTGTTCAAAGACTATAAGCGTGTATTTATTGATCATTTTGTTAAAGCAGCAGAAAAAGCTGTTACTAGAGCTTATGAGTCATTAGAACACCCTCAAGAAGGAACTATTTTGACCGTATTCAAAGAGTGGTCAGATGAGATAAGAAGTCTTTCCCAGAGAACGAATGATTTTGTTCCGCTCCTTAAGAATTCGCATGAAAAGGCACAATTAGCTCTCAAGGAAACTCAACATCAGCTTGAAGTTTTAAAAAAGCATAAAGTTGTTGACGCGGGCGGGAAGGCTTTCACCTATTTTCTTGAAGGTATAATACATTTTATCGAAAAAGGCAAACTCCAACGTATATCCCCTCAAAGAAAGCAACTGCGAATAAAAAGAAAAGCTGAAGATAAAGTGAAAAAAGCTCAATTTTGTGCAGAATGCTGCGTAAGGAGAGAGAATCTAGACCGTCTTCAGTTAATCGAAAAGCTTAATACACTCGGTACTGATTTAATCTTCTACAGCTCTTTGCATTTTGCAAAAATTCATATTAATACCAATAATCCTGAAAATGTATTTTACAGTGCTGCACAGTTTGGAGAACTTACAACGAAAAAAATTTTTAAATTTGATCCTGAACAATCTGCCAATGAAAAAACAGCTCTCGCCTTAGTCTCCGATACAACATGCGATATTCCCGATGAATATGTAGAAGATAATGACCTTTATTTTATTCCTGTAAAAGTACAGGCATCAGACAAGATTTTCATAGATAAAGTAACCATAATACCAGAGGAATTCTATAAGATAATGAGCTCCTCGCCTGTTCTTCCCAAAACTTCCCAACCAAGCTTCGTGGATTTTACTAGAGTCTATGAACATCTTACTGTCCACTATAAATCAATCATTTCTCTCCAATTGTCTGGGAACCTTAGTGGAACTTTCCAGACTGCTCTTCAAGCCGCTCACAAGGTTGCTCCTAAGAGGATAACAGCTCTGGACGGAAAAAATATCTCTGTTGGTCTTGGCTTAATAATGCTGGAGGGAATTAAAGCCGTAAAAGAGAATTTGAGTCATGATATTGTTTTAGATAGATTAAAGCAGGCTATTGATGATGTAAAAATTTTTATCGGAATCCCCACTTTAAAATACTTAGTAAAAGGGGGAAGAGTCACAAAAACAAAAGGATTTATTGCCAAAATTTTCAAGATAAATCCGATTCTATCCGTTAATCAAGAAGGGGCTCTTGAGCCCATAGGAAAAATTAGGGGGAGAAAAAGACTAGAACAAAAAGTCTTTGATCTTGCTTCAGAGAAAATCATAAACATCAAGAAAACTTACCCTGAATATGACGCATCCGTAGCAATTGCTCATACCGATTCTCCACAATTAGGAAGAAGTCTTGCTGAGAAGATAAACCAGAGCTTTGGTTTAAAAGCAGCTATGGTTATGAATGCCGCACCTGTTTTAGGTGCTCATTCTGGACCCGGTGCATTAGGTATTGCTGTCTTGAAATCGAGCAAAAAATAAACTAGAGAAAAGAGATATTCTTGCTTCAGTTTATACTTTCTCTTCTGTTATAGTTTTACTTCTTTTGGCACTTTAAGCGTTTTGATCTGGTGTTCATTCAGCAGCTTATTCAACTCAGGTATCTTAACATTAATGATTTCATTCAGTTTATTTACCAGCATATCAACTTCTCTAGACAATTCTTTGAGCCTGAAGACATCAGTTTCAGTTAAGGCTGCATGATACCCGCTGATCGAGCTTCCTAAAGACAAAATTTGCTGGTATACAGAGCCTCCTCGTAGAGCCATTTCCATTGAGCCTCTGTAGCCTATTCCCTTAGGCATGATTACTTCTTCTAAGGGACGAAAATGTCCCTCAAAATCTTTAATTGCTGATGTAACTAGCTCCGGGGTTTCTTTTAGCTCCTCTAATGATTTTGATATCCTATCCAGTTCTCGCCTAATATTTTTCGCGGCAGTTACAGAAAGTCCCATTTTTTTAGAGAGTACCATTGTGCTAGTAATAGCCTCAATCTGTGCATCTCTTTCCTGCTCGTTAACAATTATTCGAGAATCAGAATGGACTACTGTTTTTTTCTTCACTCTCATCTCCCCCACAGAAAGCTCTATTGTATACTCGCCAGGGAAAACATACGGCATCATGTAGAATCCAGTTGGAGAGGCCTTGATTTTTTTGCCTTCTATTGTCCTTGAAGTGAAGCGTAAATTCCATGTATTTCGTTGGATACCTGCTTTTTTGGCAATAGAAATTTCAAAAATTACCTTATCTGCTTTGTCGATAATAGAGAGTTTTGGCTTTTCTTTGGGCACTGTCTTAACATAAGAAGTTATCATCATACCATAAGGAGAATTTTTACCAGAAAAAACTGGCCTGCTCGATGTTTCACCAGTAAAAAAACGTAAGAACATGGTTGCTGGCCTGATATTAAAAAGATGAAGATCTGACTCAAGCACCTCCTCTGACATCTCCTGGAGAGGGGATATATCATCCATTATCCATATTCCCCTTCCATGAGTACCGATAATCAAATCATTTTCTCGAGGATGGATGGCGATATCTCGAACTGCCACAGTAGGCAGGTTGTTCATAAGAGAAAACCAACTATCACCACTGTCAAGAGAAGCATAAATGCCAAATTCAGTACCAACGAAAAGCAAATTTTCATTCTTTAAGTCTTCCCTGATTACATGTACCCAACCAAATGGGAGGTTGGATCTTATTGATTTCCATGTATAGCCGTAGTTAGTTGTCTTATAAAGGTAGGTATTATAATCGTCATGCCGGTGCCCATCAAAAGCCACATATGCTGTCCCTCCATGGAAATGCGAAGCTTCAATTCGGGAGCACCAGGTATTCGGGGGTAAACCGCGGATATTATTAACAACATTTTCCCAATTCTCTCCGCCATCTATTGTTACCTGGACATTACCATCATCTGTTCCACACCAGATCACTCCCTCCTCAACAGACGATTCAGAAATTGTTATAATGGTGCAATGAATCTCTGCTCCTGTATTATCAAGGGTTATCGAGCCTCCTGAGTCCCTTTGTTTTTTTGAGTCATTAGTAGATAGGTCGGGACTGATTATTTGCCAAGAATGGCCGCTATCAGTAGTCTTGAATAAATAATTTCCTCCTGTATAAACAGTCCTTGGGTCATGGGGGGATATGTGAATCGGTGCATTCCAATTAAACCTGTAAGGAGGTTCTTCCAGTGATGCCAGAGGCTTAATATTCTTTCTTCTCTTAATTTTTAAATCATAGCGGTAAAGGCCATTCATCTGGTAATTGCCGAAGATTGTGTTTGGATCTGTGGGATCAACTTGAGCATAGAAGCCATCTCCTCCGCCTATCTTATACCACTGGTCATTAGTTATTCCCCTTGCATCCAAAGTGGTACTCGGTCCTCCCCAAAGCCCATTGTCTTGTAGTCCACAGTAGACATAATAGGGATACCTCATATCAAATCCAATCTGATAGACTTCTGCAGCAGGAATGCACTGAACATCGTACCAATTTTTTCCCCTATCATAAGTTACGTCGATACCTCCATCATTTCCGTCAACAAGATGAAGAGGATTAGCAGGATCTATCCAGAGCGCATGATGGTCTGCATGTGTTCCGCCAGAGATTCCTATAAAATTTTTTCCCATGTTTTCAGAGACAAAAAGACCGCCTGAAAAAACATAAACAACTTTATCATCAGTGGGATCGACACGGATCTGGCTGTAATAGAATGGCCGATAATTAACTAATTTATAGGTTTTGTTATCACACATTCTCTTCCAGGACTCTCCTTTATCTTCGGAGCGCCAGATGCCCCCATCCTTGTGTTCAATGAGAGCATAAACAACTTCAGGATTACTCCGTGAAACCGCAACACCTATCCTTCCCATTATCCCCTCGGGCAAATCCTTTTCCAACCGCTTCCAGGTCTTCCCCGCATCTTCACTTTTGTAAATTCCGCTGCCAGGACCTCCGCTTGAAAAATAATAAGGCATTCTCCGATGCTCATACGAAGCTGCATAGAGAATTAAACTGTCAGATGGGTCCATGGCTAAGTCAACAAAACCAGTGTCTTTATTAATATAGAGTATTTTCTCCCATGTCTTTCCGCCATCAACGGTTTTATATACTCCTCTTTCTTTGTTTGAGCCCCATAGATGCCCCATAGCTGCTACATACACGATGTTCGGATCACCTGGATTTATCAGGATGCGGCTTATATGTCGTGTTTCTTTAAGTCCCATGTTTTCCCACGTTTTTCCACCATCAGCGGATTTGTAAACTCCGTCTCCGATTGTAACGCTGTTCCTGCATGTAGCTTCTCCAGTCCCAACCCAGATGATGCCAGGATGAGACTGGGAAACAGCTATATCTCCCACAGAGACAGTGTTTTCTTTATGAAAGACGGGATCCCATGTAATTCCGTTATTCTCTGATTTCCAGACCCCACTCGGTCCAATCGCTGCATAAATAATCCAGGGCTTCTTTTCAACAACATCGATATCAACTGTGCGGCCTCCCATGACAGCAGGCCCGATGCATCTCCAGGAAAGCTTCTCGAAAACTTTATCAATTTTAGCTGCACTTTGGCTGTATGAGTTGAAAGCACAAAACAGCAAAAACAGAATGATACCAAAAATATTAAGAAAGACTGAACGTTGTGATGTTTTCATAGTGCCTCCTCTCTAAAATTCATCATGATAATCTTATTTTGTTTTATAGAAAGTGACTGATTGAGTTGGCATAGTATTTTAAGACTTTAATTTCTTCAATTGAAGCACGAAACAGATGACCATCTCCATGCACAAGATGTCGCAATTTTAACATACGAAGTCCGACTTCAATAGTATAGTCCTGGTCGCCTCGAGGAATATAAACACAAGCTCCATGCTTCTCAAGTTCAATTATCAATTTTTGAGCCCGAGTTTTTATTTCTAGCTCTGATAAAGCTTTGTCTAGATTCTCTATAAAAACATAAGAAATCAGCGAAACAGGCACTACAGGAATAACTTTACAAACTGCTTGCATTAAATCACGAGCCAGCAGCTTTACCTTTTCAACACGAACTTTCTTCTCTAGGCTTTGGAAATCAATATTGTGCTTCTTTACATATTCACGCATAGAAACTGGAGTGCCGATATTTACAACTGCATAACCAAAACGATACCATCTGCCGCGTACCATAAGCCACATGTTATGAACGATAAAAGCTAATGTTGTCTTTATTATTCGAAGGCGAGATTTCTGTTTCGAATCGGGATTAATGCTCAACAGTTGTGATCGGTCTTCAAGTACTCGGTCATAATTTACTCCCACAGGAATAAAAACTAAATCGCGCCCTTTGTTCGAGTCAAAGCCACGCAACAGATAGTCAAGCAGCCCAATTTTGGGATCTCCTAATCTTCCGTCTTTGCTTAGTTTGCCTTCTGGGAATATTGCTTGTACCACTCCCCCATCAGTCGCCATCTGCACATACCTTGCCAATACACGGCGATATAAGATATTTCCTGTTCCACGCCTTACAAAAAATGCTCCCATCGCCCTGATCAGCTGCTCCAGAGGCCAGACTCTTGCCCATTCGCCTACTGCAAAGCTCAAGGCTATTCTGTGTATTGCTAAGTAGGCCAGGAGGATATAATCCATGTTACTGCGGTGATTCATGATGAATACAACGCTTGATTGTGGATTGATTTTTGCCAGACCTTCTTCATCGGCAAAGCCAAGACGAAATCTGTAGAGTAGCCTCACAAAAAACCTGCCAATCAAGTTTCCAAGCCGGAAGTAGATGTAGGCATTGAAGGAAGGAAGAATTTCTTCAGAATAGCGCTTAACCTTTTGCATAGCCGCATCATTAGATACGCCCTGGTCTCGACAATGTTCTTCCACGGCTCTTTGTACCTCGTCATCGTACAAAAGTCGATCAACAAGCACATCGCGTTTTGTTAGTTTAAAAGAAGGAAGCTGAAGGTCGAGCCTGTCATTTACCTCTTTAATGACACGGTTTATTCGTCTCTTAACGATCCACCGGAACAAAGGCAATAACACAAGGCTAAAGACTGCCCAGGCAGCTAGTATGCATATAATAAATACTATCCATAACGGAAGTATTATTGTTTCACTCATGGCGTTTTCTTTGAGACCACAGTGTGATCACAGAGTAGCTTTTGCCATTTAGACCTGCAGAGACGGTTCTTGTATTTCTTAAGGCTTTCATTTTAAATCTGTTTTACCCTTATCAGAAGATTTGTGTTCGAATCTTCCATGCTCAAGAAAATATATTACCTGCTCTATTACTTCATCACTTTTAACTATAAATGGATGGCTGTATGGCAAGACCAGAAAATCTGTCATTCCAGCAACCTTTGTCCTCTCGACTGAAATTACACCATCATCTGGACCAGGAAGCATCATGGAGTATAGGGGACTAATGCTCTTGCTGCCAGCTATAACACCAAGCTCAAAATCGACAGGACCCAAGTTTAGCAATAGGCCGCTATTTTCTGTACCCAATTGCAGGGCACCAGGGCCAACAAACATTTTGAATAAAAAAGTATCTTTAAAATAATCTACTAACTCGCTCCCCTGGTTTGGAGGACTTATCATTACTATACGCCCGAGATTGGAAAGCTCATGATGTTTTAAATAGTAACGGATAACAATGCCTCCCAATGAATGGGATACAAAATGTATCTTTGACGAGGATGTTTTAAAGTGTTTTTCTATAACGTCATTAAGCATTTTATCTGAAAGAATTTCTATCGGATACTTAGTAGAAGGGTAATCCACATTGATAACTCCATAACCTTGTTTGAGCAGACTATTTTCTATCTTTTTCATCGAATGGTTCGTCCTTGCAAGACCATGGAGTAAAATCACGTGCTGGTCTTTTCTTTCCGGTTCTGCTGGCTGGTATGTTGACTCACAATTCTGAAAGACATTGAGGAAAAAAAGGATAAAAATGATGAACATTATTTTCAGCGTGGGATGAGAGATTGAATAAAGGCAGTACTTAATTTTACATAACAGAGGAAAATTTACTCCTTTGGCGAGATCCATCATTCTAAGTGTTTTATTTGAATATTTAATCCTTCTCAGTTAAACAGCTTATATCACCTGAAAAAATTGAGGTCAAACCTGAACTAATGAATGTATTTTTCTCTGTTGAGAAACAACTCGGGCTATTTCTTTTTTGGCTTCCAGTTTATATCAAGTGGTTCTTTTTCAGGGAAAAATTCTATGTTTGCAGCTTTATATTTTTCTTTGAATGCAGCTACTTCCTCGGAAAATATTTTGTTGAATTCATTGAGCGCTTCTTCTAATACTTTTTCCGCTTGTTTGATTTTTATCATTTCTGAAGGAGTAGGAGCATCAAAGGATGAACCTAATCCTCTGAGAGAGGATGTTGCTTTCCACAAAATGGTCGTACTTCGATCAGGTATTCCTTGGACTTCCCGGTCACCAAGAAGCTTCTTTAAGAAATTGTTCAGAGTCTTTTTCAGATTCTGGCCTTCAACCAGAAATTCTTTAGCAGTTTTGTCTTTTTGGTTTCTAATCTGCCCTAGAATTCTGTCAATGGCTTTGGTTGTGTTTTGAATGCGGTCAACAGCTTCTGCAAGAATTTCTATCTTTTGACCATAATTCATGATTGTATCGAATTTTTCCTGACGCTCCTGTATCGTAATGCGCTCACGGGGATCAGGTTTTACTTCGATCTTTTGAGTTGCCTTGTGGGTTTCCATCGAAATTTTTACAGTGTAAATACCAGGCAGAACTTGAGGCCCAGAAGGTGTGAATCTCCTCATTTGCTCTCCAAGTCTAGGAAAGCGAAAACCATCCATGCGCAAATTCCAGACAAAACGGTTGACACCCTTTTTTCTCGGACCTTCTGTTTTCCGTATTATTTTCCCTGAGTCATCAAGTATTTCAATCTTTACGGTTTCTTCTTTTTTCCCTTCTATGGAGCCTTCTCTTTCTGTTGTCATACCTCTTGCCATCACAGGTCTTTTTGTTCCCAGTTCCTCTTTTTCTTCTGCTTTAGGTTTTACTTTCTTTTCTGGAGGATTGCAGACATAGGATATAAGTGCACCATAAGGCCTGTTTTCACCCATGAATATTCCATCTGCTGAAAAGTGATAGCCATCGACTTGTTTTATGTGATGGATGTAAGTTTGGGGAATTTCAAAAAGGTGGAGTGGCTTCTCTAAAATTTCTTTGTTTACTGTACGAAGAGGCCTTATATCATCTAGAATGATGGCTGCACGACCATGTGTTCCGATTACCAGGTCGTGATCACGGGGATGAACAATTAACGCCCGTACAGGAACAGTAGGAATACCGTGTGTCCACTTTTCCCAGCTTTTCCCACCATCAAAACTAATGTACAAGCCGAATTCTGTTCCAAGGTAGAGTAAATCTTTGTTTACAGGATCCTGCTCTATTACGTGCGCAAATCCCCATACTCCGTGCTCAGAATCCTTGGTCGAGTCATTTCCAGCAAGACTCTTCCAAGTTTTTCCTAAATCCTCGGTTTTATAAATGTACGTTGTCCAGTTGCTGCGACGATGTTCGTCAAAGACAGCAAAGGCAGTTCCCGCTTCAAACTTGGATGCTTCAATGTGAGGACACCATGAACTGGCAGGGAGATTCTTTATATTTTCCACAACATTCTTCCAGGTCTTCCCACCATCTCTAGTTACCTGGACGTTGCCATCGTCAGTTCCCACCCAGATTACTCCTTGTTGTACAGGGCTCGGCGCAATGGTCAAGATAGTTGTATGATTTTCGGCACTTGTAACGTCTAAGCTCAGACCTCCACTTTCTGCTTGTTTTTGTTTTTGGGGATCATTTGTTGTTAAATCAGGACTTATAATTTCCCATGAGTTTCCGCGGTCAGTGCTTTTATGGAGAAATTGACTGCCATAATAAAGAATTTTTGGGTCATGAGGATTGATAGCAATACCTGCATTCCAATTGAAACGCAACTTGATTCCATCAGGAGCATCGGGCTGGATAGATTTTCGTTCGCCTGTTTTCAAATTGAAACGCATCAAATTGCCACCCTGAGACATAGCGTAACCGATATCAGGATCAGTCGGGTCGATTAAAGCAGCGAATCCATCGCCAAAGCCCACTTCATTCCAGTGATAATTGCGGATGCCGCCATTTTCCCAAATACTGCTCGGCCCTCGCCAGGAACCATTATCCTGCATACCCCCATAAATATTGTAGGGTATATTCATATCAACATTAATGTGATAAAACTGACCTAGAGGAAGGTTGTCAACTATACGCCAGGTTTCACCTCGGTCACGGCTTATCGCCACACCGCCGTCATTTCCGTCGATTAAGCAGCCGCCGTCTTCGGGATTGATCCAGAGTGCATGATGATCTGAATGAACTCTGTTAGCTATCATTCTGAAAGTTTTCCCACCATCATCACTGACAACAAGTCTTGAATGAAGACTGTAGATGCGGTTTTCATTATCCGGGTCGACACGAATATCGCAGTAATAGAATGGCCTGGGATTAATATTCTGGGAGTTGTTTATGATTCCCCATGTACGACCACCATCTTCCGACTTACACAGAGCACTCTTTTTGGCTTCAACTAAGGCATAGACAACATCGGGATTGCTGCGGGAAATGCCAATTCCAATACGACCCAAATCTCCTTCTGGAAGGCCATCTTCATTAGTTATTTTTTCCCAGTTCTCTCCTCCATCATAGGTCACATAAAGCCCACTTCCAGGGCCACCGGATTTAAAGAACCAGGGCCAGCGCCGGTACTCCCACATCGCAGCAAAAAGCTTATTAGGATTGCTTGGATCCATAACCAGGTCAGCACATCCAACTTTCTCATTGACGAAAAGAATCTTTTCCCAGGTTTTTCCTCCGTCTGTCGTTTTGAACACACCTCTTTCAGGATTTTCTCCCCAGGCAGTACCTAAAGCTGCGACATAAGCAACATCATGATCATTCGGGTCAAGTACTATACGGTGGATTCTCTCGGTTTTTTCTAGCCCGAGATTTTTCCATGTTTCTCCGCTGTCGATACTTTTAAAAATACCATAGCCGACTCCCATACTGTTTCTCGGATTCCCTTCTCCTGTGCCTACCCAGACAATAGATGGATTAGGCTGGTAGATGGCAATTGCTCCAATACTGGATACTGGCTGATCATCAAAAATCGGTTTCCAGGTAGTTCCACCGCTCGTTGATTTCCACAGACCGCCGGTTGCAGCACCCACATAGATAATATGTGGGTCTGAAATTACAGCTTCGATAGCTCCAATGCGGCCACTCATTCCAGCAGGTCCAATACTCCGAGCTTTCATCCCGGAAAACTTCTTTAAGTCAACCTGAGCAAAAAGAGAAATTTCACCGTAAAAAAGAATTGACAAACAGAAAAGCACAATAAGTGATAAAAATAATAGTCGTTTCATTAATACCTCCTTGCTATTTTTGTCAATTAAAATCGATTTTTTTGGATGTCAAAAATACAAGGTTACAGTCTTTATAGCCTCGTTATTTCAAGCTCTAAAACTCTTACTCTACTTCAGGATGAGATTTTGAAATTAAATACAGTATTTATCTGCTAATTACTTATTCTCCACCTATCTGCATCATTTTAATCCGGAATGTGGGTGAAGTGAAGGTTCTGTTCAAGTCAAGATCGTTACCTACCATATCTATGCTGTTAAACATTTCATCCGCTGTTCCACCTATGGTTAGTCCTTTAACCGGAAAGGCAATCGTGCCGTTCTCAATCCAGAAGCCAGATGCTCCTCCGCTAAAATTACCATTCACCGGATTTATCCCATAACCAGTGACACCTTTAAGCAAGAGACCTTTTTCTGTCGTTTTGATGATTTCTTCGGGAGTACTCTCTCCGGCTGCCATATAGAAATTATGAGGCCCTATACCAGGCAGGCTTGTAAATCCTCCCCGAGAGGCATTCCCTGTGCTTCTAACTCCTGCTCTTTTGGCAACAATAGTGTTGTACATAAAGCCTTTCAGTACACCCTTATCGATGATAATTCTCTTCTGAGTTGGAACTCCTTCCCCATCAAATGGAGCACTTCCCATTCCTTTTGGCCTCGTGCCATCGTCAATGACAGTCAACAGCTCTGAGCCTATTTTCTGACCTAATTTTTTTGCCAGGAAACTTGCTCCTTGGAGCACACGCTCGCCGTTTATAGCACCCAAAATACCACCCAAGAGAGCTCTGGCTACATCAAGGTCAAAAATGACAGAAGCTCTTTGAGTTTTAACCATTTTTGGATCGAGCATCTCATGTGCTTCCTTGGCAGCCTTTTCTGCGACTTCATCTGGTGTTTTTAAATCCGCAAAAAACCGTCTTGAGCAAAACTCTCCTCCAGAGGATTTTTGGTCATCTTTTTCAGCAACAACTGAAACGCCAAAGGAACAGCCAGAGATTTTATAACTCTTCAGAAGGCTATTTGAATTTGCAATAAAAATCTCTTCTTCCCCTTCTCCGTATCGTGCTCCAGCACTTTTAGTTATTCGAGAGTCTTTCATGGCGAGTTTTTCAGTCTTCTTGATAAGTTCGATTTTCTTATCCATAGGAATTTTACTTATTTGGGGATCATAAAGTTCTTCAACTTTGACTATCCCTTTATCGTCTGGAAGAACATTGTTCTTATCAGGAGTAGTGTTTTTCGCAAATTCAACCGATCTTGAAATTGCATCCTCCAGAGCTTCATCTTTGAAATCATTGCAGCTCGAAAAAGCCATTTTTCCTTTTAAAAATACTCTGAAACCAACCCCATGGGCAGCAGATTCCTGGATTGTCTCGATTTCGCCGTTTCGGACTGTAATATTGAGATTGCGGCCATTTTCTATGTAGACTTCAGCCGCATCCGCTCCTCGCTTTAAGCATTTTTTAACGAGTTGTTCTGATAATCCTTTATAATCCATGGTTATCTCCTTTCTTTCATCTTCTTGCTCTTGTTCCGCCAACATTTATGCCGCGAATCCTTACGGTAGGCTGGCCTACCGAGACTTCAGCAGCCTGGCCCTTACCACATATGCCAGGTCCAAAAGCAAGGTCATTTCCAACAGCATCAATGTTAGAGATAACATCCATGCAGCTTCCAATCAGAGTTGCTCCTTTCACAGGAGTCGTTTTCTTTCCATTTTCAATCAAATAAGCTTCCCGGCAGGTGAAATTAAACATGCCGGTTACAGGGTTAACACTTCCTCCACTTAAGCTCTGCACATACAAGCCGCTTTTAGTTAAGGCAAGAATATCTTCTGGTTTATCTTTCCCTTTTTCGATAAACGTATTTGTCATTCGGGGGATAGGAATGTAGCGGAAACTCTCGCGCCTGCCATTTCCAGTTCGTTCCATGTCGAGTTGCTTTGCAGAGAGAATATCACTCATGTATTTCACAAGAACTCCATCTTTTATCAATACATTCCCCTTCATCTGGGTACCTTCATCATCAAAGTTTGTTGTTCCTCTAAAATTGGGGAGTGTTCCGTCATCTACCATGGTAAAAACATCACTGGCAACTTTCTTCCCTAACTTTCCGGTAAAGGCACCTATCTTCTTTGCAATATTGTCTGCTTCAAGCGGATGACCTACAGCTTCGTGTACAAGAACACCTCCCCATCCGTTCTGCATGACAACATCCATCTTTCCTGCTGGAGCATCTTTGGCTTCGAGCATGGCAATAGATTCGCGAGCACAAGTTCGTGCCACTTGCTCAGGAGTTACTTCATCAAACATCTCAAACCCAGAGTGACGGCTCAGCCTCTCTCGTCCCATATGCCGGGTGTTTTCGCCAACGCCTAAAGTCTGAACAATAAAGAACAGCAACGGCAGTTCATCATTTAAAAGGAGGCCTTCACTGTTGGCAATTGTTCTTCCTCTGGTTTCGTCATAATAGCTGATAATGGCCATCTTTATCCTCTTGTCATAATCAAGGGCAGCCTGGTTTGCTCGCTTTATTACTTCGAGGCGCTTTTCATCAGCCACTGCTTCAA
The DNA here is from genome assembly GCA_041862375.1 of Candidatus Aminicenantaceae bacterium. GTDB lineage: Bacteria > Acidobacteriota > Aminicenantia > Aminicenantales > Aminicenantaceae > WVZL01. The sequence continues at coordinate 639 of JBGVTE010000030.1, read as the reverse complement.
GAGGAAGCTTAATTGTGAAAAATGATTTTCTCTTTGCCTTGTGAATATCCATAGGTCCTGCAGCTTTTGTGCCTCGAGCAATATAGGAAGCAACTTCAGCAGCTCTTATGAGTTTCTCTTCAGTTATATCATCCGTGTATGCATACCCAGTCTTATCACCCGACAGAATCCGAACACCTGCTCCCTGACTTATGCTGAAAACTGCGCTCCTGAACTTTGATTCTTCCATCAGGATTCTCCGGGAGATTCTGTTTTCTACGTAGACTTCTGCAAATTCTCCGCCTTTTTCCAGAGCTTTTCCGATAGTTCTGTTAAGAACTTGAGGGTCTAGTGTCAGCTTTGCGCTTTTGGCTTTTTTGCCTTCGAAAGACAAAAGCTGCGTCATGAGAGAAGGCGTTGCTGCAAGCGCAATTCCTCCTTTAAGGCTCATCTGGAGGAATTTTCGGCGAGGAATATCCTCGACAAAATAATTTTTAAAATTCATGTTTTACCTCACATAAATAATTTTTAGACTTTGTCCCAAAGTGACGGGATGCCTTGTCATTGCGAAGAGCGAAGCGATGAAGCAATCTCTTAAGGAAGGGCATTAATCTATTTGTTTTCAATGAGATTGCCACGCTCTCTTCGATCGCTCGCAAT
>JBGVTE010000029.1:0-5369 GCA_041862375.1 Candidatus Aminicenantaceae bacterium | reverse complement strand
GTCCACTTTTTCGTTTCTGCAGACTTGAGGACAGCTTCAACAACCATTTGATTCCTGAGGCCATCCTCAAGGTTTGGAGTTGGTGTCTCGCCTCTGGCATAGGCATTGGCAAAATCTACTAAAGCGTTTATGAACGTATGCTCATAACCTATTATATGCCCTGGTGGCCAGTAGCCTTTCATGTAAGGGTGGAAATTCTCGGTTACATGAATCTCACGAAAGCCTCTTGAATGCTTAGGGTCATCATCTGAATAGAATTCCAGAGTATTCATGTCTTTAGAACACCAAGCAAGGGAACCTTTGGAACCATTTACTTCTATTTTATTACAGGCCTTTCTTCCGAGGGAGAATCTGGTTGCTTCGAATACTCCTGCAGCTCCATTTTCAAACCTGCACAGAAATGACGACATGTCATCTACAGTTACATTCCCTTTTTGTTTTGGATTATCGGGTAAAGGTCTTTTTTTGATAAATGTCTCTACCATTCCTGTAACCTCTTTTATCTCACCGGCTAAAAATCTTGCTGCATCAATGATATGAACACCGATATCTCCAAGAGCCCCACTCCCGCTCACTTCTTTCCTTAATCTCCATACCAAAGGATATTTTGGATCTACTAGTCTGTCTGAGAGAAACGCGGCTCTTACATGATAAATTTTCCCAATTCTTCCTTCATCAATCAGTTTCTTAGCCAGGGCAAGAGCAGGGGCTTTTCGGTAATTGTGCCATATCATATGGAAGACTTTTGCTTTTTTAACTGCTTCGACTGCTTTTTTGCATTCTTGAACTGAATTGCCGAGAGGTTTTTCACAGAGAATGTGTTTTCCTCTTTTTGCAGCCTTGATTATTATGGGAACATGCACATTGTTAGGTGTGCTTATATCAACAATATCAACATCATCCTTTTTGACCACCTCTTTCCAATCCGTAGAATAATCTTCCCATCCCCATTTTTCTTGCATTTGCCTGACGTTTTTTTCTGTTCTGCCGCAGATGATTTTCATGTTGTATTTGACCGGCAAATCAAAGAATTTATTTGCACTCAAGAATGCATTGGAGTGAGCTCTGCCCATGAATCCATATCCTATCATTCCTACATTTAGTTCTGATTTTTTATTTATCACATGATCCTCCACTTCACTTTATTAAGGTTGATGTTTTCCTCATAGTCATTTAATTCCAATTTTGGATTTTTAAAAAGGAGAATACTTATTTTTTCTTTTCTAAAAAATCATCGACTTTCTCTTTATTTTTATAAACCCATTGATAATACTCTTTGTTCCGGAGTAGAGACGAAGCTTCTTGGTCAATTATAATTTTGGCCTGAGAGTGAAGTTGAAGAATTGAGGCGGGGATTGAGGATGTTACGGGTCCTTCTACACATCTGGATACGGCTTCACTTTTTTCTCTGCCTGAAGCAAGAAGAATGATCATTTTGGATTCCATGATCGTTCCAATTCCCATTGTCAAACAATATCTGGGAATCTCATTATTGTTTTTAAAGAGAACAGAATTGGCCTTTATGGTTTCCAGTGTTAAAGTCTTAACTCTTGTCCGGGATGATAGAGAAGAACTTGGTTCATTAAATCCAATATGGCCGTTTCTCCCTATGCCTAAGATTTGAATGTCAATTCCTCCCAAATTTTTTATTTTCTCTTCGTACGCTCGGCAGTGATCCTCGATATTTTCAGGAGTCCCATCCAGTCGAAAAATATTTTCCTTTTTAACGTTTACATGCTGAAAAAAATTCTTTTCCATGTAAGAGGCAAAGCTTAGGGGATGATCTTCTTTTAATCCTAAATATTCATCCAAGCTAAAAGTGGCGATTTGAGAAAAGTCCATAATCCCTTTTTCGTTCAATTCGATGAGTTTTTTATACATTTCAAGTGGCGTTTTCCCTGTGGGCAGGCCCAAGACCAGATTGTTTTTTCTTTTCCACGCTTGATATATAATTTTTACTGCCTCTTCACAGATTTGATCATAATCCTGTTTGATGATTATTTCCATTCCATTACCTCAAGAATTTCTTTTTTAAAGCTCTCTACAAGATTTTCGACCATCTTTCGATTTTTAGCTTCTGCGACTAGCCTGATAATTGGTTCAGTGTTGGATGGTCTAATATGAATCCATGCCTGACTGAAATTTATTTTTAATCCATCTAAAGTGGAGATCTGTTCTTTTCCTGAATATTGTTTCTTCAGTTCTCTTATTATGTGATGGGCTTGATCAGAAGTGGCGTCGATTTTATCTTTAATCATGTAGTATTTGGGAATTCCTTGCCGAAGCTGTGAAACGGATTTCCCTGATGAGGCCATATACTCTAAAATTAATCCCATGGCTGTAAAGCTGTCGCGGCAGGGATGAATCTCTGGCAAAATAACTCCTCCGTTTCCTTCTCCTCCGATGACTGCTTTTTTATTGATGATCTCTTCGACGACGTTTATTTCTCCGATTTTTGTCCTGAAAACTGGAACATTTATCTCTCCTGAGATGTCATCTATTGCTTGAGTCGTGGAAAGATTAGTCACGACGGCTCCAGGCTTTTTATTTAAAATATATTTGACCGCTAAAGCCAGTGATAACTCTTCCCCGATTGGCTCTCCTTTTTCATTTATAATAGATAACCTGTCTGCATCTGCGTCTTGGACAAATCCGATATCTGCTTTTTTTTCTTTTACCATATTAATGAGCCTATTTAAATTTTCGGGTAAGGGTTCAGGATGATGAGCAAAGGCTCCGTCGAGAGTGGTATTGATTAAGGTCATCTGACAACCGAGATTCTTCAAAAATTGAGGCATGAGAACTGTACCTGCTCCGTTACAGCAATCTGCTACGACTTTGAATTTTTTTCTTCTTATTAAATCAACGTCTAAATAGTTTAACAGTTTATTAAGATGGATATTGGTTGGATTCTTTTCAGATACAAGGCTTCTATAGTGATCGACCGTGACAAGTGAAAAATCTCCTTGGTGATATATATCCAAAAATTCTTCGATTTGAGGATGATTTAAAAACAAACCTTTAGCGTTGATGAATTTCAGACCATTCCAGTCCTTTGGATTGTGACTGGCAGTAACAGCGATACCGCCGACAGCTTTTTTCTCCTTGGTAAAGATCAAAATGGAAGGAATCGGGCAAATATCGATATTCACTGGCTGGCAGCCAACCGACAAAAGTCCGGAAAAAATAGCGTTTTTAATCATTGTCCCTGAAGCTCTGGTATCCTGGCCCACAATGACTTTGCCTCTTCCCAGATAAGAGCCGAATGCTTGGGCAAAGCTTGCTGAAAGTTGAGGGGTTAAGCTATCTCCGGTGACTCCTCTCACTCCCGAAATGCTGATTTTTAAGGGAAGCCTTTTTCTCATTTCAAACCTGCTGAGAAATATAATTAGATACTTTTTCTAATCTTTCCTGAGCCTTTTCTTTTGATGTGCTCTCTGAAATGATTCTAATCATTGGCTCTGTAGCCGATGCTCTGATATGAATCCAGCCATCTTTTTTTTCTACCTTTATTCCATCCAGAACTTTCACTTCTTGAGGAGGATACAATCTTTTCACTTCCCCTACAACTGAATGGGCTTTTACAGGAGGACAGTAAATTTTTTCCTTAACAATATGATATCTGGGAAGTTGTTGAGCAATTTTTGAGATTTTCTTATTGCTTACCGCCATCATTTCTAGAATAATGCCCATTGTCAGAAATCCGTCGAAAGCCGGCTGAAATTCCCTTATCGCTACTCCTCCACTCCCTTCTCCTGCCATGACGGCACCTTCATCAACTAATGATTGGACTGAATATGACTGCCCAACTTTAGTTTTAACTATGTGGCAGTTGTAGCAGTCGGCTGCATCTTCAATCATTCTTGAAGTGCAGTGATTGGTGATAACTGTACCCGGCTTCTTTTTTAAGTAATAGTCTGCCACCAGGGGAAATGTATATTCTTCAGAGAGAGTTTCTCCATCCTCCGAGACAATAGAAACACGGCTTACGTCACTGCTTAACAGAAAGCCCACATTCGCTTCAGTGATTTGAATTATAGAAGCCACTTCTTTGGCATTTCTTGGTCGCGGTTCAGGATCATGTGGGAAATAGCCTGACTGTTCATTGTTAACGGGAATGAGTTCACAATTCAGATATTGGCAGAATAAATCCACGATTCCTGCGCCTCCTCCGTTGCAGGGATCAATAATAATTTTAAAGTTTGCCTTCCTGATTGATTCTGTATCAAGAAATTGAGATAAGCTTTTAAAATATGTATCTAAATAATCTTTTTGTGGTTTTATTTTCCCTAAATTGCCGGAAGCAACTTTTTTAAATTTCCCTAGATGATAGAGATCCAGAATCTCTTCCCCCTGGTATTCGGTTAAGTACGTCCCGTGCTGGTTTATGAATGTTAAAGCATTCCAGTTTGAGTCATTGTGTCCGGCAGAGATAGATATCGCTCCTTTTGCCTTTAGCTTTTTAACCATGTACTGCAAAACAGGAGCCGGACAGATTCCTAAATCTAGAACATCACAACCTGTAGCGAGCAAGGCTGATATTGCTGCCGTGTGAAGCATGGGACCCGACAACCTGGTATCTCTTGCCAGAAGAACTTTCTGAGAATTGCAGTATGTGCCAAAGGCACTGGCAAAATCCATCACCAGATGAGGCGTGATTGTCTCTCCTACAATTCCTCTTACTCCGGAAATCCCAATTTTTAATAACTTCATCGTTGTTTGTCCGTTATTCTTGATTATATAAAAGTTGCAAGCAATCTAAAAGAGATTTGTCAGGAGAGGTCGTGTGTCTTCGAAGTCAATAATTTAATGGCAAAGTGTGAGACTAGAAGGCAGGATTTAATTTTTATTGACAAACATTTGAATTGTTATATATTTCAACTGGAATTAACCTATCTTACACGGTGGATAACATGGGAGATTATATATGGTGAAAATTAAAAAAAATCAGAAACTCATAATTTTATTGCTTTTCGTTATTTTTATTTCATTGGATTTTTCACTAACCTACGGTGTTACTCCTGAAAAGAGCAAAGGCTATTTTCCTGTGTCTGTTTGGTATGCAGGAGGCAAAGCTAGGGCACCCATGCTTGAAAAAGTTACTCCTGAAAAGGTCCATTTGTGGATGAAAGATTTAGAGCAGATCAAAAATTTGGGGTTTAACACAGTCCGCTGCTGGATTGAATGGGCCACTAATGAACCTGAAGAGGGAAATTACGATTTTAGCGCTCTTGAGACTCTAGTTGATTTGGCAGATGAAATTGGCTTGAAAGTGATTGTTCAGGTCTACATCGATTCTGCTCCTGATTGGGTTGGAAGAAAATACCCTGATGCAAAATTTGTTGCTTCCAGCGGGCTGGCCTTAGAAT
>JBGVTE010000028.1:0-8425 GCA_041862375.1 Candidatus Aminicenantaceae bacterium | reverse complement strand
AAAGCAGACTTTATCCATATTTCTGATACCCGGAAATACTTCGATTTAAAATGAGCCTTATGAATATTTTGATAAGGCTTACCAATATGTGATTAATAAGTATAGAAAATTTGAACAAAAGCCAGGTTGGATGATTACAGATGAAGATGTTTATCAATACGTTCCAGATCAAGAAAAAATTGATTTTTTCATTATCACTCATTCAAAACTCTCTCTGAAAAATCTTCATTAGCTCCTTCCAAGCTGAACGCCCTCCTCCCCCTCAAATTGTCCAGCATGAACTCTTGATAGCTACTAATGTGATACACTCATTTCAGGTTGTCAGAGGATGGAAATTGGGGAAAATTGCGAGGAATTTGGAGCAGGGTCAAAAAAGAAATTCTTATAAAACTGTTCAAATCTGAACAATAGTTGTCGCTCTAGCGAACAGTTTTAACAGGCATAAGATTATTTACTTCCTCATCTCCTCTTTAGTTCAATCATGGCATAATTTTTGCATACCTAGTACTACAAGGTATATAAACATGCGAGGTATAAAATGATTTCAAAAGCTTTGGTGGCTGCTTCAACAAGACCGATTATTTTATCGATACTTTTAAGCGGAGAGAATTACGGCTATCAGATTATTCAAAGTGTTAAAAGGATATCTGGCGGTAAGCTCGAGTGGTCTGACGGAATGCTCTATCCCGTGCTGCATCGGCTCGAAAAAGATGGATTCATATCATCCCAATGGAAAATCTCTGATGGTGGTAGACTTCGAAAATATTACCGCATAACTGACTCGGGAAAAAAAGAACTCGAGGCCGAAAAAAAGCAATGGCTGAGCGTTCATGCTGCCCTTTCAAAGCTGTGGAAACCTCTTCCCGCCTTCGATTAAAAAAGAAAGATGTGATTGCGAGCAAGTAAAATGAGCATGTGTATCATATTTACAGCTGTCATTGCGAGGAACGAAGTGACGAAGCAATCTCCTAGGAAAAAGTCGATCGTTTTTATGAGATTGCCACGCTCCCTTCGGTCACCTCGCAACCACAATGACTAGGAGAATAAAATGTTTGACCTGGAAAAAGCCATTAAGAAATGGCTGAAAAGCTTAAGAAAAAATGAGGCGTTTGAAGACGGCTATATCGCGGAGTTGGAATCGCACCTCAGAGATGAGATCGAAAATCAAATCAAAAAAGGTGCTAGCAGAGAAGAGGCGTTTGAAAAAGCTATTTCCGCAGTTGGTGATGTAGAGGGCATTGGCGCTGAATTTCAAAAGACGAACCCACGTCATTTTAGCGGACATCCGCCCTGGGAAACTCCTCGCTTAATGCCAGTACTTCTTTGGAATTATTTCAAGATTGCATTTCGCAAAATCAAAAGACAGAAAGGCTATTCATTTATAAATATTGTCGGTCTCGCAGTCGGAATTGCCTGTTGCATATTCATCATTCTTTTTGTCCGGTCGGAATTGAGCTTTGATGCCTATCACCCTGATGTGAAGAATATATTCAGAGTCGGTCTGATGATAGAAACTGAGCAAGGGAAAAGAGTTCAGGTTTCTAATTTGATTCCGATGGGCCCTGCCTTGAAGGAAAATTATCCCCAGGTCAAATACGCAGGACGAGTGTGTATCGCCTTCAGTCAACCCACGGTTAAATACGGCGATAAGATGTTTAAGGAAGATGATATCTACAAAGCAGATTCAGAGATGTTCAGCATTTTCCACATCCCTTTTATCCAGGGAGACCCAGCAACCGCCCTCGATGATCCTAACACCGTTGTTCTCATAGAAAGCGCTGCTGAAAAATACTTCAGTGAAGAGAATCCGTTAGGAAAAACATTAAAGATCAACGAAAAAGATTTTATGGTCACCGGAGTCGTCGAAAATCCTCCGCCAAACACCCATCTACAATTTCAAATACTTCTCTCCTATGAGATCACCGACGAACCTCCTTGGATGCGGGGATGGCATGCTCTGGCCTTTCCAGCTTTAACCTATATTAAACTGATGCCAGGAGTTAGCTCAGAAGAGTTTGAAAAGCAAATAAGCCGCGTTCCGCATGAATATATAGGAGAACAATTAACAGAGATGGGAGCTGTCTACACGAATTTTTTGCAGCCAGTTAGAGACATTCACCTTTATTCCTATGCAGAGGAAGGAAAGAAGCCATCCCGGAATCTTATCTACATCTATATTTTTTCTGTTGTCGGCGTTCTTATCCTGCTGATAGCCTGCATGAATTTTATGAACCTCTCGACCGCACGCTCTGCCAACCGCTCAGGCGAAGTGGGGATTCGAAAAGTGGTGGGGGCCAGGCGCAGTCAGCTTGTCCGGCAGTTTATTGGCGAATCATTAATCATTTCTTTTATCTCGCTTATTGTAGCCTTAATGATTGTTCATCTGGCTCTCTCGCTGTACAACAATTTGGCAGGGACACAGTTCACTTCGTCTGTACTCTTCCAGCCAACGATAATTCTGGGCTCGATTGTCTTGGCTTTGTTTGTTGGAGTGGCTGCTGGCATTTATCCTGCGATTTTTCTCTCTGCCTTTCGACCGGTTTCTGTCCTCAAAGGCTCGCTTAGGGCAGGTTCACGAGGTTCACTCATGCGAAAAATCCTAGTCGTCGGGCAATTTGGGATATCTATTGCTTTGATTATCGCTACCCTCATTGTCTATCGTCAGCTCAATTATATGAGAAACCAACCCCTAGGATTCGATAAAGACCAGAAACTCGTTCTTGTCCTGAGCGATTGGGATGTCATTAAGGATAACTACGACATTGTGAAAGAGGAATTTCTGAAACACCCTTCCATAACCAGTGTCACGGCTTCATCTGGCGTACCTGGCCGGGGAATCAACCGTCTCTGGATTTATCCCTCCAGCGATGAACCTGAAAACGGCCAGGGACCAATGATTCTTCGCTGTGATCAGGATTTTATTTCTGTTTACGGCATCAAGATGCTGACGGGAAGGTCTTTCCAGAAGGAGATGGGGACAGATAAATTAAGCGGAAATTTTATCATCAATGAGGCTGCCGTGAAATCCTTCGGGTGGGATTCCCTCGAGGAAGCAGTCGACAGACAGATTATGGTTGGAAGCCGCCGCGATAAATATCATGTTATAGGCGTTGTGAAGGATTTTCACTGGTACGGGTTGCAGAACGCTATCGAACCGTTCGTTATGCGCTTTGTAGCGATGTACAGGTATATCACTCTTAACGTAAACACGGAAAATCTCACTCAAACGCTCTCGTTTGTTGAAGATAAGTACCGTGAACTGTTTCCGGGTCAAGTATTTGAGTATTTCTTTGTCGATACAGAATTCGATAGACAGTACAGCTTTGAAGAGCGGCTGGGCCGGATTTTTCGCATTTTCACCTTTTTAGGAATATTCATCGCTTGTCTAGGGCTTTCTGGAATGGCAGCCTTCATTGCTGAACAGCGGACCAAAGAGATCGGAATCCGAAAGGTTCTTGGGGCTCCAGTGTCTGGCATTGTTTTCCTGCTATCAAAGGAATTCATCAGATGGATTCTGGTTGCTAATATCATTGCCTGGCCTTTAGCCTACATCGCCGTCCATAAATGGCTTCAGAATTTCGCATTCCGCACGAGCATCGGCGTGGAAATATTTGTCTTATCCGCAGCGCTTGCTCTTCTCATCGCTCTGTTAACGGTCAGTTTCCAGGCTGTGAAAGCGGCAACATCCAATCCGGTGAATTCGCTAAGGTATGAATAAAGCTGTCTTTGCTAGGAGTGATTTATTTGGTCAATGCGAGGAACGAAGGAACGAAGCAATCTCATAGAACAAAATTAATCTATTTTATGAGATTATCTTGAGTTCATCGCCAGAATCACTTCCAACATCCCTGACAAAGGTCAGGTCATGGTGCGTTACTACGGCCTCTATTCTAATGCCCGCCGGGAAAGATGAGGAAAATCCGTGAAGCAGCAAATCCTTTCCTGATCATCGAACAAGAGGAGCCGTTTGTACCACCAAAGGGCTGGGCAGAGATGATCCGTAAGGTCTATGAAGTTGACTCTCTGTTGTGCCCCTCCTGGGGAGGCCAGATGTCAATTGTCTCTTTCATAGAAGACCATAAAGTTATCGACAAGATTATCGCTCACCTCAAGCTCACCTTCATGGCCGAACGGCCTCCCCCTCCTCAAAGTGTCCGACAGAAACTCCTGATGGCAGCTGAGGAGAGAGGAGAGTATTTTAGAGGGCCTCTGTGGTTGTCTTTTTGCTGATTCGAGGACCGAGTCTATTTTAAACTTGATGGTATGGCTGCTTTGGTTGATTCGCTTTTCCAGTCGTTGAACCTGACATTTTGAGTGTAATACTTTTATTTTCAGTATTATTAATAAAAGTATTACTTAATTAATCAACATAAACACCTGTTCCCTTTTTTAAATACTGTTCGAATACGGATAGAGATTGTTCAAAAATGGACAAATATTGTTTAACAGACGTTAGAAAACTCCATAAGATAACATTGGCATATTTCTTGCAATTTTAATTTATCGCTGTTTGTTTTCATTCCTTTTGGAAAAAATGAAATGGAGGTTGACCGTGTTCAGAAACCATATAAAAGTGGCTCTCCGACAGCTCACGCGCCAAAAAGGATACTCATTCATCAAAATCATGGGACTGACCATCGGGATGGCCTGTTTCATCCTGATAGGACTGTGGGTCAGGGATGAACTGAGTTTCGATCAATTCCACCAAAAAAAGGACCGGATCTTCAGAATCCTGAACAAGACAGATAGCGGTGATTTCATCCCTTCGCCCACTTACGCGCTGGCCCCGGCCTTGAAATCTCAATATCCGGAAGTCGAGGAGTTCTCCAGGGTCTGGTTCTTCTACAGCTCGCTCGTTAAACACGGGGATAAAAGCTTTGAGGAGGACAGGATCTACATGGCGGACCCTGGTTTCTTCCGGATGTTTTCCTTTCCGTTCATAAAGGGCGACCCGGAGACCGCTCTTGCGGATAGGAATGCCATTGTTCTCACAGAAGACTCGGCCCTCAAGTATTTCGGCACGGAGAACTCGATCGGCAAGGTGCTGCATTTAGCCGAAGAAAGAGCTGATTTCACAGTCACGGGCGTTATCGAGAACATTCTTCCGAATTCCCACATGCAGTTCGATTTCATGATCAGGGTGGAATTTCTAGGGGAGGACCGCCTGGCCCGCTGGGAGGAATGGACCGGGCCCTGTTACATTCTCCTGAGACCGGACGCTTCTGCTTCTGCTTTTACAGCCAAGATTGCGGACATCTATAAAGAGAATGTTGATCCGGAAGTCACCTACTCTCCGGTGCTTCAATCCCTGACTAAGGTCCATCTGTATGAATTCGGTGTTCCGGGAAGTATAAAAAAGGTCTACATCTTTTCTGTCATTGCGGTTTTCATTCTCATCATGGCCTGTATCAACTTCATGAACCTGACTACAGCCCGGTCGGCCCAGCGCGCTAAAGAAGTGGGGATGCGCAAGGTCATAGGGGCTTTACGGTCGCAGATCATAAGACAGTTTCTGGGGGAGGCCTTAATGGTCACCTTTTTTTCTCTCATCCTGGCGTTGGCCCTGGCAGAGGCCTTTCTCCCTCAGTTTAACCTCTTTACCGGCAAGTCGTTGACGCTCCTGTCTCTGGCTAACTTATCTATAATCCTGACTCTTCTCCTTACAACCGTAGTGGTCGGATTGCTGGCGGGAAGCTATCCCGCGCTCTTCCTCTCGTCATTCCAACCGGTGAACACTCTGAAAGGTCAATCAAAATTCGGGAATAGAGGATCGGCTGTCAGAAAAATACTCATCGTTTTTCAGTTTGCCATCTCTGCAGGCCTCATCACCTGCACGTTGATCGTCTCCAGGCAACTTAATTATATTCAAAAACGTGACATAGGTCTGAACAGGGAAAATGTGGTCATCCTCTTAAACAATCCCGAGCTGAGGCCGCAGTTTGAATCCTTTAAAGACAGGCTTCAAACAACACCGGGGATAAAGAGTGTCACTTCAGCAGCTCAGGGACCCACCTGGGTCGGCCAGACCATTTCCATCGGCTGGGAGGGCAATCCCAGTGATGAGGGGCTATCGGTTGATTACACCGTGGTTGATTATGATTTTTTTAAAACCTTTGATATGGAGATTACCCGGGGGAGAAGCTTCTCGCCGGAGTTCACAACGGATATGGAGGAGGCGTGTATCATCAACGAATTGGCTGCGAAGCGGATGGGACTGGAAAATCCCATCGGCACAAGAATCTACATGAATCACCCGGCATGGGAAGAATCTTTTCGAATGGCGCGTGTCATAGGGGTTGTCAAGGATTTTCATGCTCGCACTCTCCACACTGCCGTGAGGCCTTTTGTATTCCGGATGTACAGACCCTGGCACCAATATATCTTCGTCAAGATCGACGGAATCCGGATCCCGGAGGCTCTTGGGGCAATCGAGAATACATTTAAAATTTCCGTACCAGGCTATCCCTACCGGTTCATGTTTTACGATGAGGCTTATAGGAGGCAGTATATGTCCGAACAGCAGCTTGGCCGCCTTTTCAACATGCTCAGTCTGCTTTCTATTTTTATCTCCTGTTTAGGCCTATTCGGGCTGGCGGCGTACACGGCGGAACAGAAGACCAAGGAAATCGGTATCCGTAAGATTTTAGGAGCTTCGACTCCCGGGATAGTCAACTTAACGACCAAAGAATTCCTGAAATGGATCGCAGTGGCCAACCTGGTTGCCTGGCCGGTTGCCTACTTCGTTATGAGTCAATGGCTGCGGGATTTTGCCTACAAGGTCAGCATCGGACCGCTTGTGTATTGTATTTCCGGAGGATTAACTCTCATCATCGCCCTTTTCACAGTAAGTTACCAATCCATCAAAGCCGCCACAGCCAATCCAGTGGATAGCTTGAGGTATGAATAAGTTCTTTGAGGCCATCAGTCCTGGCTTTATAACGGCGGGACATATCCGGTTCCAAAAGACCACAGTTCCGTCTTCCGGCGAATGATCTCTTGTATGATGAGATTAAACATCTGCTGACTCATCCTGTTAGTCGTCCTTCGAGAAAACTGGTTGTGTGGTTTCATGATTTCAAGTACCGAGCGGCTTCCTGGCACAAGAGGCGCCGTGTTGTGGCGAAGGTTGAGTGGCACCAGGGAGATTTGTTTCCGAGAGTAGGTTTTATCGTGACCAACATGAGTGCCAAAGTAGTGAGTGTCGTACGTTTCTACAATGGGCGTGGTATAGCTGAGCAGTGGATAAAGGAAGGGAAGTGTAATGTTTCATACCCTCTTGAACAATGTCTCAATTATTCTAACATACTCCTCATAGCTTCATAGGGTGTTTTACCCTTGAACGCTCCATGCGGACGATCCATGTTATAGAATCGCTCCCACTCCGCTAATTTCTCATTTAAATCCACATCATCCGTATATGTCAACAGCTGATAAAATTCTTCCTGATCCGTCCGAAGGGATCTTTCGACCTTTCCATTAAGCTGTGGAGAACGAGGTTTGATATAGACATGTCTTATCCCTTTATCTTCGACATGCCAATGAAATTGAGCTTGGAACTCGTGTCCCCGGTCTGTTCGGATTGTATGGATCCGAAAGGGGAATTTCTCGATCACATAATCAATAAACTTTATGGCATTCTGCTGATTGTGACGCGGGAAGATTTTCATCGCCCTGATCCGGGTTGCATCATCAATAGCCGTGTACTGAAAGCGCCTGATTCTATTTCCTTCAAAGTTCCTCAGAGAGACAAATTTGACATCAACCTGGATGTGATGGCCGGGGATTTTTTGGCATAACGTCGCGTGTGAATAGCACGGCGAGGTGCTGTCTTAGGCAAACGTCTCATGCCGTTTCGAATGAGAGTCCGGTAGACGCTGGATACTGAGGTTTTGATTCCATGATAGCGTTCTAGGTACCAGGTGATTCTTTCAGGCCCAAGTTTATATTCTTGTCTCAAGTGAAGAATTTGATCAACGACATTTTGGCCTAATTTTCTGGGATGGTTCAGGGCAACAGGTTTTTTCCTGGCCAAACCTGCCTTTCCTTCTTTATCAAAGGCTTTCTTCCAATCATAGAATGTTGATCTGGGGACTTCAAACTCCTGACAAGCCTTTGTGACACTCCCAATCCCTCGGGCAAATTCCAAAACAGCTAATTTGAATCGGACTCTCAATATCTCTTTGACTTCTTTTTGCATATCTCAGACCTCCTTTTTGTAGCTTACAAAATAACATAAAGTGTCCAAGAGGGTCTGACATACCTACAGTTGATGGAGTCATTCTTCTTTGGATTGGTCTACTTTTTGAATCCTCATCCCTGCCGTGGCAGGGATTTACCGTCAGCGTCATCCAGAGAGGACTGTTTTCTACAGAGTCCTTTTCCATTATTTTGAGAAGTTCCTCCTGGAGTATGAAACCCGCTTTGA
>JBGVTE010000027.1:0-68442 GCA_041862375.1 Candidatus Aminicenantaceae bacterium | reverse complement strand
GGATGCCTTGTCATTGCGAAGAGCGAAGCGATGAAGCAATCTCTTAAGGAAGGGCATTAATCTATTTGTTTTCAATGAGATTGCCACGCTCTCTTCGATCGCTCGCAATGACAATGTAACTGCCTTTTTCGAACACTTCTTTTAATCCCGTCACTTTGGGACAAACTCTAAAATTTAGTTCATTAAAATTGAAAAATAAAAAAAAATCAAGTTTTATTTTTTTATCTGTCTTCTGCTTCCAGATATACTTTTGCATTCGGTATAATCTCTTTTATACTTTTCTCAATCCTGTTATTTACCTTTTCAAGCTCATCAACGATTAAGTCATCCCTGTAATTAATCTCGATTGTTACAAGTACTTCATCCGAACTAAGATGCATTGTTTTTATGCTTATTACCTTCTTTACTTCATCGTAAGATTCAACTGCTTTAATGATTTTTCGTCTTTTTAGCGGTGTTACTGATTCCCCAACAAGCAGATTTTTTGTTTCATACGCAAGGAAAGCAGCGAATACCATGAGAAGCACTCCGATTACAATTGAGGCGATGGCGTCGATGATTAAAATTCTCGTAAAGTGGACCAGTGTAATAGCAATTGCTGCAACCAGAAGGCCGGCGATAGCAAGTGAATCCTCGAAGAAAACTGTCAGAGTGGTAGGATCCTTGCTGTTTTTTAATCCTTCAATCAGGTTCTTGTGTTCCTCCTCTCTTATTTCACGCTTAATGTTCTTGACAGCAATACCTAAAGCATAGCTTTCAAACATTATCCCGACAGCAATTGCAAGGTAGGCAAGGCCAATATGACTAATCGGTTCAGGATGCATGTACTTATGATATCCTTCTCTTATTGATAGCATGCCGGCAATGCCGAATAAAATCATAGCAACAACAAATGACCAGAAAAACTGCTCTTTTCCATGCCCAAAACGATGATTCTCGTCCGGAGCTTTTCTGCTCCTTTTCAGACCATAGAGAAGAAGTACTTGATTAAAAGTATCAGAAATAGAATGGTAACTCTCTGCAAGCATCGAAGATGAACCGCTAATCAAAGCAGCCACGAGCTTGAATACTGCAATACCCATGTTTCCGAATAATGCAGCAATGACAGCTTTTTTACTTCTCTGATGCATTTTAAAAAAGGGGGAAGTTCCTAATGCCTGTGCAAATCTTTATGCATAATTCTCCGGATTTCCTGCAGGCGGTCACTATCAGAGAGAGATGCCAATTTATGGCTTATCTTTTCATCTTTCTCTGCCTGGAGAAGTCTTGCAGTATACTCGGTGACAGAGGGTGGAAATATTCCCTCTCGTTCATAAAGCTTCCGCTTCTTTAACAGGATTCGACTGGATCCAGCACAGCTTGAAGGTAATCGGGGGAAGATTTTGAGCGTTTTCTTTTTTAATGAGTTTGTTCCCCTGGAGTAAAGTTTTTGGGCGTTATCCAGTGAATTTTTATTGTTTAATCCCCATTCTGCTGCCATGGTTATTCCTGCCAGAAGCAAGTGGATAAGAGCGCTTCCATCGGGAGTACGAAATTCTACAGTCTGGCCGCCGCGGCGGACTTTTTTTACTGATTGCTCCCCAGGATTAACTATTTTAGCGAGATTGCCAGAGTCTGTCCAGCCTAAGGGAACACGGATCAATGCGCTCCTGTTTAATTCACTCCAGAAAATGTGCGTTGGAGCTTCATGATCGGGAACTAGGCGAAGATAAGATGAGGAAACAGTATTTCCAAAAGCAGTCAGGGAGTCTGCATATTCACACAAACCTCCGATGAGACGCAGAGCTGATTCTGATAATGTGCTTTTAGAACTTACCATAATATTTTTGCTCTTTCCCATGAGTTCCAGGTGGAAATGAAGTCCATTTCCAGCCACTCCTTCCTCAATTTTAGGTGTAAAGGTAGCTATACAGCCATGTTTGTAGCTTATATTACGAATAAGCCACTTCCCCAGGACAAGAAGATCAGCCATGTCATCGATAGGCTTGGCTGAAAATTCCACCTCAAGTTGTTTAGCACTCTTGCCGTTTATTTCTTCATTATCGCTCCGGATTGTATTGAGAGAACCGACTTCGCTGTGAGCATATTTTACTGCACCTGATATCTGAGTGAGATGATGCACAATCTCGTTGAGTATTTCTCCGCATTTTGCGAATGGAGAAGATTCATGATACCCCTGCTGATTCTGTAAGGGATAAATGCTTGAATCTCTTTCTCTGACAATAAAAAACTCTAACTCGCCGAGAGCATGTAATTCTAGTCCTGTGCTCTTATGAAAGAATTTATAGGCTCGCTTGAGAATATTATCCAGAGTGAAAGGGGCCCATTTCCCGTCTTTTGTCAAATAACGACAGATAAAATCAAGACTGCCTTGTTCAAAAGGATTGAGGAATGCTGTCTTATATTCAGGAACAACGTATAGGTCAGACAGCTCAGTACCCACTATTCCCTTGAAAAGGGAAGAACCGTCCACCCGTTCCCCTTCAGCAAGAATGAGCTCAGCCTGATGAGAATCTGAGACAGGTAATTTTAACTCTTTAAGTTTTCCATCCAGGGCTGTGAAGTGGAAAGTAATGCGTTCGATTTGTTTTTGTCTGATAACCCTTAAAAAATCAGCTCTCTGAAAGTCACGACTTGGCTTATTCAAGATAGCGACGAGAGGATTAGTGAGAGCATATGATGAATTATTCCTTGTCATAAACCGTATCACCCTGAATTTATATGTTTTACTCTCAGGAGAGAATAGATATTTTATGTAAAAATATGAATTTATTGCAACTTAAATTCTTTGTTATTTAAATGAAGCATCTTTTTTTCCGTGATTAAAATTAATAAAGTCATTGGGCGGTGGGGATACCCACGCTTGTCTTTCCTTATCACGAAAAAAAGATGCTTACTTCTTTAAGAGGAATATTGACTTAGTTTAAAACTCTATATACATTATCATTTCCGATTGCCATCAAATAATCAATTATTAATCTATTAATCGCCAATAATGAGAGGCAATAACATTTCTTCAGGGATAAAACAATAATGCGCTTACAATAAAGGAGGTTTTTTTATGAGTAAAATTATAGCCCGTTTAATGTTAGCAACCTTACTTATGTTTTGTGCAAGTTTAGGGACAGCACATAGCGGACAGAAAGAGTACAAGCTGCTTACAAAAAATACATTTATGGAGATGGAATCAATTGGAAGCCCTGATATCTCTCCTGATGGGAAAAACGTACTTTTCACCCGTCGCTGGACTGACAAGATGGATGACCGCTCCAGGAGTAACCTCTGGATAGTTGATGTAGGAGGAATTCGGGTCCGCGAGCTCACCCACGGAAACTGGAGAGATTTTTCGCCTGTGTGGTCGCCGGACGGGGAAAAGATTGCTTTTCTCTCTGATAGGGACGGGACTACTCAAATTCATGTGCTGTGGTTTGACACCAGGGAAGTCGCTCAGCTCACTCACGTAGAGCGTACTCCTGGCAGCTTAAGATGGTCTCCTGATGGAAAAATGCTCGCTTTCACCATGTTTATTCCCGATGACAAGAGACTTTTGCCTGTAAAACTTCCCGAAAGACCCAAGGGCGCTAAATGGGCAAAACCAGCTATAATCATCGACAGATTATCCTGGAGAAGAGACGGCAGGGGACCCATACCAAAAGGATATTCTCATATTTTTGTAATCGATGCGGAGATAGGAGGCACTCCCAAGAAAGTAACATCAGGAGATTATTCTCACAGCGATCCTCAATGGTCAGCCGACGGCAAAAGAATATATTTCAGCGCTATTCGTAAACCCGATGCTGAATATCTGCGTGGTGATTCAGAAATATACTCAGTAGATCTCGACACAGGTGAAATAAAAGCTCTGACCGACCGAAAAGGCCCTGATCGGGGAGCACGTATCTCACCGGATGGAAAATGGATTGTCTACACTGGCTATGACGATAAAAAATACACGAGGCATCTTTCAGACCTGTATCTCATGGATATTGATGGCGGAAAAAAGCGCCCTCTTGCAGGGGATCTTCCCAACTCACCTAATACCATCACTTGGACTCCAGATAGCTCTGGCATCTATTACCTCATGGCTGAAAAGGGAGTATGCAATCTTTCTGCTGTTTCCTTAAAGGGCAAAATTGAGAAAATTACTGAGGGTGTACACTATTTATCCGGCTTATCCATTTCCAAGAACGGCCAGGTGGCAACCACACGTACAACATTTTATAAACCGGGATACCTGGTTACATTCAACCTCAAGACTCCCGATAACATCAAGAAACTTGTCGATGTGAATGAGGATGTTCTCGAGAATGTAAAGCTCGGGGAAGTCGAGGAACTATTATTTAAATCTCCCGATGGACTTGATCTACAGGGCTGGCTCATAAAACCTGCAGAGTTTGATCCGAATAAAAAATACCCGATGCTTCTCTATATTCATGGTGGCCCATGGGCAATGTATTCAGTCCGTTTTAGCTGGGCATGGCAGAACTTTGCTGCCAATGGGTATGCGGTTCTTTACATGAATCCAAGAGGAAGTACAGGCTATGGTCAGGATTTTGTAAACGGCATTCAATATTCTTATCCAGGAAAAGATTACGATGATTTGATGGCAGGTGTGGATGCTGCGCTCGCAAAAGGATTTATAGATGAGAAGAACCTGTTTGTTGCCGGAGGAAGCGGTGGCGGAGTCCTAACCGCATGGATTGTGGGACACACTGACCGTTTCAGAGCAGCGGTCTCGATGCGGCCGGTAATCAACTGGCATTCATTTGTCGGTATTACCGACGGCTCAAACTGGTATGACCAGTTCAGAAAATTTCCCTGGGAGGACCCGATGGAATACGCTGTCCGCTCACCCCTTCATTATGTTGCCAACGTAAAAACGCCAACCATGGTTATGACGGGTGAGGCTGACTTGAGGACTCCCATGGGCCAGAGTGAAGAATACTACCGAGCTCTGAAAATGCTTAAAAAGGAAACACTCCTAGTTCGAATGCCCGAGGAATATCACGGCTGGAGACGCCCCTCCCACAGACTTCTCCAGCAGCTTTATCTCATGGAGTGGTTTGAAAAGTACCGTGTTAAAGCTGAAGCCGAAAAGAAAGAGAAATCGAGGTAAACAGGAATAACGTAGCAGGGTCAGGCTTTCATAACTTTCATAATTTGATTTTATTCAGGATTTCCTGAGGGAGATATAGTTCAGGGTCAAGTTTTTGTTTCTTATTATTTAGATTGAGTTGAATTTTTCTTTTGGAGTATATAACCTCTATTTCGTTATTCTGGGGAAGAAAAGTTATCCAAGTTATGAAAGCCTGACCCCAACTTGACCAGCTTGACACATAATAAGAATAGGATATATATACTTCATATGAATCCTGCATATCAGCACTT
The DNA here is from genome assembly GCA_041862375.1 of Candidatus Aminicenantaceae bacterium. GTDB lineage: Bacteria > Acidobacteriota > Aminicenantia > Aminicenantales > Aminicenantaceae > WVZL01. The sequence continues at coordinate 63,054 of JBGVTE010000027.1, read as the reverse complement.
TTTATATTCAATCCTTAAAATTAATCAAATAATATCCCAAATATAAAAAGGAGGTATTACCATGAGACGTTTGGCATTTTTTATTCTGGTCATTTTCTTAATTTCATCCTTTCCTGCTTCAGCAGAAGAAGAAGGCAATTCTAAGAAAAAAGATCTTCTTTCTTCAGAAACCTTCTCTGGATTGAAGTTTAGAAGCATCGGCCCTGCCTACACAGGAGGCCGTATTGCCGACTTTGCCGTAAACCCGAATAATCACAAGGAATACTATGTTGGTGTAGCCTGTGGAGGAGTCTGGAAGACTGTTAATGCTGGAACAACCTTTACCCCTGTATTCGATAAGTATGGTGCTTATTCCATCGCAAGTATTGTCATTGATCCCAACAATACCAATGTCGTATGGATTGGAACTGGAGAGTATAACAGCCAGAGAGCAATTGGCTACGGAGATGGTGTGTATTGTTCAGAGGATGGTGGAAAGAGCTTTAAAAACATGGGACTTGAGAAGTCAGAACATATCGGTCGGATCCGAATCGATCCACGCAACTCCCATGTATATGTTGCTGCTCAGGGTCCGTTGTGGGGGCCAGGGGGAGACCGCGGACTTTATAAAACTACTGACAGCGGAAAGACATGGAAGAAGATATTGGATATCAGTGAAAACACCGGAATTACTGACATTGTGATGGACCCGAGAAATCCAGACATTCTCTACGCAGCTTCCTACCAGCGACGCCGACGGGTCTTTACTCTGATAAACGGAGGACCTGAAGGAGCTGTTTACAAATCTACCGATGCAGGAGAAACCTGGACGAAGTTGAAATCAGGATTGCCAGAAGGGGATGTAGGTCGTATCGGTCTCGCCATTTCCCCGGCAAATCCAGATGTGGTTTATGCCATTATCGAAGCCGAAGGCGATACCGGTGGTTTTTTCCTTTCATCAAACAGCGGCATGACCTGGAAAAAAATGAATAAATACGTGAGTCGCAGCCCCCAGTATTACAACAGGATTATTGCCGATCCAAAGGATGTTAATAAGGTGTATTCGCTAGATGTGAGGACTATGGTCACAGAGGACGGCGGTAAGATGTGGCGTTCCATCGGCAACAGAAACAGGCATGTAGACGACCATGCCCTCTGGATAAATCCCGATGATACAGCTCATTTTATAATCGGCGGCGACGGTGGCATTTATGAAACTTTTGACAATGCAGGCACCTGGAGTTTCAAAGCAAACCTTCCCATAACGCAGTTTTATCGAGTGGCAGTCGATAACACGCTTCCCTTTTACTACGTTTACGGAGGAACTCAGGACAATAACAGCCTGGGCGGTCCGTCGAGAACCACAAGCTCGATGGGTATTACGAATGAGGACTGGTTTGTAACTCAAGGCGGGGACGGCTTTCAATCCCGTATTGATCCTGAAAATCCGAATATTGTCTACGCTCAATCGCAATATGGCGGCATCATACGCTACGATAAAAAAAGCGGTGAGAGTATCAGCATTAAACCCCAGCCGCCTTCAGGCGAAGCCTACAGATGGAACTGGAATTCCCCGCTCATTATCAGTCCCCACTCACCAACCCGCCTCTATTTTGCAGCCAATAAGTTATTCAGGAGCGATGATCGGGGTGACACATGGAAAGCAGTAAGCGGCGATTTAACCAGACAGATAGACCGAAATACACTGCCGGTGATGGGTAAAATCTGGAGTGTTGATGCAGTCTCTAAAAACAGGTCTACTTCGTTATTCGGTAATATCGTATCTCTGACTGAATCACCACTAGTAGAGGGACTGATATATGTCGGTACTGACGATGGCTTGATTCAGATTACAGAAGATGGAGGCGCGAACTGGCAAAAAATCGAGAATGTCAAAGATGTTCCTGAAATGACGTATGTGAGCTGCCTTCTCGCCTCCCAGCACGATGCAAACACAGTCTATGCATCCTTCGACGCTCGCAAGAATAATAACCTTGCTCCCTATCTCTTAAAGAGCACTGATCGAGGAAAGACGTGGACATCGATTAAGGCAAACCTACCTGAACGGGGAACTGTTTTTACGATTGCTGAAGACCACATCAGTCCAGACTTGCTTTTCATAGGAACTGAATTCACCGTATTTTTCACCACAGATGGAGGAAAGAAATGGGTGCAGCTCAAAGCAGGATTACCGACGATATCGGTAAAAGATATTGCTATTCATAAAGGTGAAGATGACTTAGTACTGGCTACATTCGGCAGGGGATTTTACATCCTTGACGATTATTCCCCTCTGCGCATAGTCAAGCGTGAAACATTGGAAAAAGAAGCTATTTTATTCCCGGTAAAAGATGCGCTCATGTTTATCCAAAAACGAGGAAAATCTTCGCAAGGTCAATCGTACTTCACCGCTGAAAATCCGCCTGTTGGAGCAACATTCACTTATTATCTGAAGGAGTCGATACAAACGAGAAAAGAAAAGCGCAAGAAGGAAGAAAAAGAAGCGATGAAAAAAGGAAAGCCGGTAGAGTACCCCAGCTTTGATGAACTTCGTGCAGAAGACGAAGAAGAAGCTCCATACTTACTTTTCACTGTCTCTGATGCAGAGGGAAATGTGGTGAGAAAGCTTAAAGCATCTCCGAAGGCTGGGATGAACAGGATTACCTGGGACTTTTGTTATCCGGATACATCACCTGCAAGGGAGAGCACTGATCTTTTTGGTCGCAGAGGAAGAGGTGTACTGGCACTCCCAGGTAATTATCAGGTTACGATGGGTAAATGTGTTGATGGAGTATACACAGAGCTTGCAGGACCTCAGAGTTTTAATGCTGTCGTTTTTGAAAACACTTCGTTAACGGCAAAAGACAAAAAAGCTCTGGTTTCGTTCCAGAAAAAAGTGGCAGAACTCAACCGGGCCGTGCAGGGTGCTGTTAGAGCCACGAACGACTTAACTTCGAGAATAGGTTTAATAAAGGAAGCGCTGCTCAATACTCCTGCTGCTTTACCAGAGTTGATGAGCCAGGCAAGAGCAATCGAACGTCAGACGAGAGAAGTTCTCCGTGCTTTAACAGGCGATAGGACATTGAGTAGAAGAAGTGAAAATCAACCTCCTTCAATCCAAGGGCGTGTAAGTAACATCGTTTACGGTTTCATGCGTTCTACTTCAGCTCCAACCCAGACAATGAAAAATCAGTATAAGATTGCTGGAGAAGAGTTTGAACCTCAGCTCGCAAAGTTGAAGCAGTTAATTGAGGTGGATTTAAAGAAGTTAGAGAAGGCGATGGAAGAGGCTGGTGCTCCCTGGACACCGGGCCGCATTCCTGATTGGAAAAAATAAAGGGGAATAACGGGGTCAGGCTTTCATAACTTGGATAACTTTCATAACTTGGATAATATGTGTTTTTTTGAAGGTAGAGATGGATCCGTTCGAATTAATTCCTGATAACAGATGATTAGATTTTTGACGATGAAATGGTAATATTGACTATTTATAATGCAATCCTAAGGTCAGCAAAACTCTGGTGATTTTCAAAACGTCATCTTCATATTCAAACAAGTTTAATTATCTAGAAATTCACAGGTACTCCGCAATATCCCTACACTTACAATTATTGTTATGTCTCCGGAATTAGCAGGGATTTAGCGTTGACAATAACTCCTTCCAGTGATAAAAACGATTATTAAGATTATAAATAAATAGATAGATGATTTTAAAAAGAAGGAGGCATACATGAAAAATTATAAGAAGTATGGAAAGTGTATTAAGACGATCATTGGGATTGCTCTCATAGCATTCTTCATTGCTCAAGGAATTTCAGCACAGAAAAAAGAAGAGCAGATAACTCCCCCTGTTGCTGAGAGAATAAAAAAGGAACTAACAATTCATGGGCATACTCGAGTTGATTATTATTACTGGTTAAACCAGCGGGATAATCCCAAGGTCATCGACTATCTAAAGGCAGAAAATGCGTACAAGGATGCGGTGTTGAAGCATACTGAATCCCTTCAGGAAAAGCTCTTTAATGAAATCGTAGGAAGGATTAAGCAAACAGACATGTCTGTTCCTTACAAAGAACAGGGATACTACTACTACACCCGTTATGAAGAAGGAGGGGAGTATCCTGTTTACTGCCGCAAGAAAGGAAGTATGGAAGGAAAAGAGGAAGTATTATTGAACGTGAATGAAATGGCCAAAGGATACGACTATTATCATGTTGCAGGCTATACAGTAAGTTCCAATAATAACCTTATCGCTTTTGGCGTGGATACAGTCAGCCGAAGAAAATACACGATTCATTTTAAAGACCTGACAACAGGAAAAATACTCCCTGATGAGATTCCCACCACAACAGGAAGAGCGGCTTGGGCAAATGACAACAAGACTGTTTTTTATGCTTCAAAAGATGAGACAACACTCCGCTCATATAAGATAATGAAACACATCCTTGGGACTGATGTTTCAGAGGACAAAGAAATCTTCAATGAAAAAGATGTGACGTTTGACACCTTTGTCTATAAATCAAGGTCAAAGAAATACTTGATTATAGGTTCGGGTAGCACATTGTCAACTGAATACCGTTTTCTGGATGCGAATAATCCTGATGGAGAATTTGCAATAATTCAACTGAGAGAAAAAGATCATTTGTACGGAGTAGACCAATATAAAGACAAATTTTATATTTGGACAAACTGGGAAGCCAAAAATTTCAGGTTGATGGAGACTTCTATCGAGAAAACTTCAAAAGAAAACTGGAAAGAAGTCATTCCTCACCGGGATGATGTTTTGCTTCAGGGTTTTGAAGTTTTTAAGGATTTTCTCGTTCTCAGTGAGAGGAAAAATGGCCTGCCAGAACTTCGAATCATTAATTGGGATGATTGGAGCGAGCACTATCTTGATTTTGGCGAAGAGACATACTCGGCTTACATATCCTACAATCCTGAATTCGATACAGAGTTGCTGCGCTATGGATATACTTCTCTTACCACCCCAAGCTCTATTTTCGATTACAACATGAATACTAAAGAAAAGAAACTTCTCAAGCAGCAAGAGGTAGTGGGAGACTTTGATCCCAATAATTATTATACGGAAAGACTGTATGCCACTGCAAAAGACGGAACAAAAGTTCCCATTTCTTTAGTCTATAGAAAAGGAATTATAAAGGATGGAGACAACCCTCTCTTGCTCTACGGTTATGGGTCCTACGGAGCCACTATGAATCCTGGATTTAGATCTAATCGGTTAAGTCTCCTGGACAGGGGATTTATTTATGCCATAGCACATATCCGCGGTGGACAGGAAATGGGGCGATACTGGTATGAAGAGGGCAAATTATTCAAAAAGAAAAATACATTCACAGATTTTATTGCCTGTGCCGAACATTTAATCGCAGAAAAATTCACCCGTCCAGAAAAGCTTTTTGCCCAGGGAGGAAGTGCCGGCGGCTTGCTGATGGGTGCTGTGGTCAACATGGGGCCTGACCTTTTCAAAGGTATTATTGCTGCAGTTCCCTGGGTCGATGTTATCACAACCATGCTCGATCCTGGTATTCCACTCACCACAAGCGAATATGATGAATGGGGTGATCCCAATAAGAAGGATTATTATGAATACATGTTGTCATATTCTCCTTACGACAATGTGGAAGCCAAAGCTTATCCCGCGATGCTGGTCACAACAGGGTTACACGATTCTCAAGTTCAGTACTTTGAGCCTGCAAAGTGGGTGGCTAAGCTCAGGCATTTGAAAACAGACAATAATATTCTGCTGCTTCATGTTAACATGGAGGCTGGACATGGCGGAGTCTCGGGACGCTTTAGAAGGTACAAAGAGACAGCATTAGAGTATGCATTCATGCTCGACCTTGTCGACATCAAAGAATAAAAAAGGGAATAGGCTACTTTTTTAGTTAGAGCGCTCTTGTCTTCCTTTTTAGAGTGCTATTAAATTCCTTTTACCTTTGCAAAAAACTAAATCAATAGATTTAATTCGTGTATGATCATATGAAGCGGCGTGAATTTTTCTTATCAACATTGAGTTTGTCAGCATCTCTTGCGACGCTAAAAGTCTCTGCTTTGCCTGAGGTAAAGCACCTAAATGTGGGATTTGATGTTAATAGAGAATCTAAAACTCGCCTTGTTTTTTCTCGATTTATTAAACATGCAAGAAAAGAGGAATGGCAGTTCCTTCAGATCGGAGAATGTATGGGTAAAATTGGGAGACTTTTGCTCGGGACTGAATATGTCGCAGGGACACTCGAAGGAAAGGGACCAGAGGCCTGCAGAGTTTATTTAACAGGATTAGACTGTGTTACATTTTATGAAAATGTGTTGTGCATGACAAGGATTTTAAAGAAGGGAAAAACTACGTTTGATGACTTTTTAGCAGAGCTTACCTTTACTAGATACCGAGGAGGAAAGCTTACTGATTATACTTCCCGCCTGCATTACACCTCTGACTGGATTTATGACAATGAGAAGAAAATGATTGTGAGGAATATTACGCAAGAGATCGGCGGTGAAGAGTACACTCAAGAAGTTTCGTTCATGTCACAGAATCCAAACTACTACAGGGCGCTCGTGGAATTTCCTGAGTTTGTGGGAACGATATCCAGAATCGAGCAAGAAATTAACAGGCGCAAGCACTGGTACATTCCGAAGAGAAAAGTCAAGCAGGCACAGGAGTGTCTTCGGACGGGTGATATCATTGCGATAGCAACGCCAAAGAAAGGACTGGATTATGCACACACAGGACTTGCCTTTCGAGACGAAAGAGGAAAAGTCAGGTTTCTACATGCGTCTTCTGTGCAGAAAAAAGTGGTTTTAGATGCTGAGTTATACAATTATCTTCAATCAGGTCAAGAACACATAGGCATTACAGTAGCGAGGCCTTTAGAGGTAAGGCGCTGAAAATTATTGTTTAAGAATTAAGCAATGATACAAATGTTTGTGTGTGTTTAGAGGGTCTTTTGAAAATGGGAGTTTTTGCCCAATTAGTTCTTTTTCTCCTTGGCTGCTTTCATGTCCTCATCTCTTTTCGCTTTAAACTCAGTTCCTTCTCTCCAATTGGGAAAGGTGGATTCTGAACAGAGCCTGTAACCAATTTTGAAAAGTAAACGCAGATCGTCGATTGCACCGGACAAATCCCAGTTCGGGTCGTATTCATCGGATGGCCTGTGGTAATTTTCTGCTATGTATTTATCTTTTTTGGCACGAGTCCACTCTTCCCCGTGTTCAGCATGATCAATTCCGGCACTGGTATAGAGTGTAGGTATACCCTGTTTGGCGAAGCTGAAGTGATCTGAACGATAGAAAGAGCCAGATTCCGGTTTCGGATCTGGACGAACTCTTCTCTCCTGCTCCGAAGCCTCGGCTTCGACATAATCGTCAAGCTCAGAATTTCCGTGGCCTATCACTGTGATGTCTTTCATTTTGCCATAAATATTCAGAGAATCCATGTTAATAACGGCGACGGTTCTCGATGGAGGGAATATGGGATGAGTTGCATAGTACTGAGAGCCAAGAAGTCCTTGTTCCTCACCAGTAACAGCAATAAAGACAATCGATCTTGATGGAGAAAATTTGAGCATTTTAAAAGCCTCTGCAAGTTCGATAAGAGCAGCCGTACCAGTGGCGTTATCGAGTGCGCCGTTAAAAATCTTGTCTCCTTCAAGGGACGGGTCAATACCAAAATGGTCCCAATGCGCCATGTAAAACACATACTCATCTGCGCTGTCTGAACCAGGCAAAAGCGCTATAACATTCCTGGATTTTAAGCGTCTTATTTTATTCTTGAGGACGACTGATGCTTTCAAGCCGAGAGGAACTGCTTGAAACCCAGGTTTGGCTGCTGCAGCTTTCAATTCATCAAAACTTTGATTTGATTGTTCAAAAATAGCGCGTGTTGTTTCGATTGTCAGCCATCCCTCTACTGCGCAGCGGGAGAGATTGTTATCCTCTGTAGCGAGGCTGAAATTTGGACCTCCCCAGCTATTCTTGACTACTCCCCATGGATAAGCAGCGGGCTCAGTTTCATGGATGATTAATGCGCCTTCGGCACCCTGCCGAGCAGCTTCTTCGTACTTATATGTCCAGCGGCCGTAATAGGTCATCGCACGCCCGTTAAAGAGCTCAGGATCTTCTGTAACAAATCCGGGATCATTAACCAGCATGACCACCGTTTTCCCTCGCACATCTATACCCTTATAGTCATTCCAGTTGTACTCTGGTGCAATTATGCCATAACCGATAAATACCATCTCTGAATCGTTGAGCGAGACTTCTTCTACGACACGCAATGTCCACGGCATAAATTCGTCTCCATAAGAAAAAACACCTGATTTTTTCTCCCCTCTTATTTCTAGTTTTGCCTCAGGATCTGCGGTAATTTCAACCATTGGCACTTCCTGATAGAAGCTGTCGCTGTTACCTGGTTTTAGACCAAGCTTCTGGAATTCTTCTTTAAGGAAGTTTACTGTTTCTTCCTCACCTTTTGAGGCAGGTGCACGTCCTTCGAATTCATCCGAGGAGAGAATTTCTATATCTTGAGATAAATCCTCTGCTGTAATACTTCCCAGTGCATATTCCAGCCTTTTTTCTTCATTCACACATCCAAAAAAGATAAACATAAGAGCCACAAGAGTAAGTGTATTTAAGATTGATTTCTTAAACATAAATTTTCCTCCTTATATTGATAATGTTGGGGAATTTCTAATTATCATCGTTCTCCGAAAGAGTCAAATTATACACTTTACTATTCGGACTTTCTAATCTTTAAATTTTGCTTTTTACTTTTTGGGTTAGTTATTTGATTTCTTTATTCGTAGGGATAAGGGGATAAAGCTTCTTAATTAAAAAGTTTCGCCAATTTTATTAATAATTCTTACAACTTATTCTCAGATTTTCCGTATTTCAATATTGAAGAGACAATTGAAGTTCGACAGGATATAAAAATCCTTGTGACAAAGATTGTATAAAGTAATATCATGGTATTTTTATGAATTTGAAGCCTATCTTATTCCAGACAATTCATGATTTAAAAATATTTAGGAGGTTATCATCATGAAACGTGCTTTAATTTTTTTGGGAATGCTTTTGTATTTATTTACTGTAATGTCTGTATCAATACCTGAACAGGAAAAAATTCCAGATGCTCTTATGCTTCGGTTTCCAGATGTGAGTGCTGAGAAGATTGTGTTTGTGTATGCAGGCGACCTGTGGACAGTACTTAAAGAGGGGGGACTTGCCCGTAAGTTGAGCTCTCCGAAGGGCCTTGAAATCTTTCCGAAGTTTTCGCCGGACGGTAAGATGATTGCTTTCAGCGGGAATTATGATGGCAACACTGACGTTTATGTCATGCCTGCAGTAGGCGGTTATCCGGAGAGAATAACTCACCATCCTGCGTCTGATTTAGTGGTTGAATGGTATCCTGATGGAAAGAATATTCTCTACCGTTCTGGGATGAAGAGCCCCTCTTACCGGTTTAATCGCTTCTTTAAACAACCAGTTAAAGGAGGGATGCCGGAGACACTTCCTCTTCCTTACGGTGAGCTTGCAAGTTTCAGTCCGGACGGCAACCGCATGGCTTTCCAGTACATATCCCGTGAATTCCGGACCTGGAAACGCTACCGGGGAGGTATGGCCAGCGACCTGTGGATCTATGATTTAGTCAGGAATATTTCAGAAAAAATCACTGACTTTGAGGGAACAGATGCTCTTCCTATGTGGCATGAAAATACGATCTACTTCCTCTCTGACCGTGACAAGCTCAAGAAATACAACATCTGGGCGTATGATCTTAATACAAAGGAAACGCGGCAGGTCACTAAATTCGACAAGTACGATGTAAAATGGCCTAGTATCGGCCCGGATTCGATAATCTTCGAGAACGGCGGCAAGCTTTATCTGCTTGACCTGAAGAGCGAAGCTTCAAGTCCGGTTTCAATAAAAGTACCAGCTGACCTTCCCAAAATTCGTGCCCAGCTCAAAGACTGCTCTGAAAACATTGAGAGCTTTTCTCTTTCACCAACCGGAAAAAGGGCATTGTTTGGTGCCCGTGGAGAAGTTTTTACCGTACCCGAAAAGCACGGCAGTGTCCGCAATTTAACAAACACTTCAGGAATTGCAGAGCGCTATCCAGCGTGGTCCCCTGACGGCAAGTATGTAGCCTATTTCTCTGATGTTACCGGTGAATACGAATTGTACCTGCGGCAAAGCGATGGTAAGGAAAAGGAACGCCAGATCACTACTGGAGGAACTGCATATCGTTTTGGACCAGTATGGTCACCAGACAGCAAAAAGATTGCTTTTATTGATAAAACCAGCAGCCTCTTTGTCCTCAACGTGGATGAAGGTAAGCCGAAGTATGTTGATAAGGATAAAGTCACTTATATCAGAGATTATACATGGTCATCTGATAGCAGATGGCTGGCGTACACGAACCATATAGAGAATAGCCAGGGTGTGATTATGATTTATGACACTTCCCAGGATAAAAAGCATCAGGTAACGAGCGGCTATTATAATGACTTTCGGCCGGTGTTTGATCCTGAGGGCAAGTATCTTTTCTTCTACTCTAACCGCACTTTCAGGCCGGTTTACAGTGATCTGGATTCTACCTGGGTTTACCCGAATGCCACCAACATTTATGTTGTGACATTGCGTAAAGATATCGAATCTCCAATCGCCCCCAGAAGTGATGAGGAAAAGGTTGAGGAAGAAAAGAAGGAAGAAAAGGGTGCTGAGGAAAAAGCCGAGGAGAAGAAAGAAGAAAAAAAGGAGCCCGCAAAAAAAACCGAAAAGAAAGGTGACGAGGAGGATAAACCCAAACCTGTTAAGATTGATTTCGAGGGTATTGAAGAGCGAGTAGAGAAGCTCCCTGTAAATGTTGGCAATGTGGGTCCTCTGAATGCGGTTAAGGGTAAAGTGGTCTACGTACGGTATCCTGCTACCGGTGCTGCAAAACCCGGCGTTCCTTCAGGTACACTGGCCTTTTATGACCTGAAAGATCGAGAGGAAAAAGTAGTCATTTCAGGAATCGACACCTACGATTTATCGGCTGACGGAAAGAAAGTCTTATACAAGAGCAAAACAACATGGGGTATTATTGATTTGGCTCCGAAGAAAAAGGTCGGGGACGGCAAGATTGCGACTAACATGATGAAAGCATGGATCAATCCTCGCGAGGAGTGGAAGCAGCTATTCAATGAAGCTTGGCGAATCGAGCGTGACTTTTTCTATGCCCCGAACATGCATGGAATCGATTGGAAAGCGATTAAAAAGCGGTATGCAGCAATGCTTGCTCATGTGGTAGACCGAGAAGACTTAAACTATGTTATAGGTGAGATGATTGCTGAGCTAAACTCATCCCATAGTTATGTCGGAGGCGGTGATATCGAGAGAGGTAAAAGGATTTCAGTTGGATTGCTCGGGTGTGATTTTAAGCTGGACAGAGAGAAAAATACTTTTCGTATAACAAAAATTTATCAAGGAGCTCCCTGGGATGCTGAGGCTCGCTCACCACTTCGTCGGCCAGGTATCAAGGTTAATGAGGGAGAGTATCTCCTTGCTGTGAATGGACAACCTCTCGATACTTCAAAGGACGTTTGGGCTTCATTCCAGGGACTTGCAGGTGAAGTGGTTATTTTGACCGTTAATTCCACTTCAAGTATGACAGGATCCCGTGATGTGATTGTTAAACCTCTGTCCAGTGATTACCGATTGCGCAATCTCGCCTGGATCGAAAGCAACCGCAAAAAAGTGGCAAAGTTGACCAACGGGAGAGTCGGGTACATCTATGTTCCTGATACAAGTATTACCGGACAGAATGAGTTAATCCGTCAGTTTATCCCTCAGCACAGGCTGGATGGCTTGATTATAGATGAGCGGTTCAACAGTGGAGGTCAATTTTCAGACCGCTTTATTGAAATGATGAATCGTCCATTGTATGCCTACGCTGCAAGAAGGGAGCACCGCGATTTAACCATACCCTATCTTTCTCATATCGGACCAAAAGTGATGATAATAAATGAGTGGGCAGGTTCTGGAGGCGATGCTTTTCCATACTGTTTCCGGAAGGCTGGACTCGGACCGATAGTGGGAAAGAGAACCTGGGGCGGACTCATCGGTATTAGCGGCAATCCTATGTTGATCGATGGAGGCTTTATCACTGCACCCAATCTGGCAATATGGCATCCCGATGGCTACTGGGATGTTGAGGGCTATGGTGTTGACCCAGACATTGAAGTAGAAAATACTCCCCACGAGATGGCTGCCGGTAAGGATCCTCAACTGGAAAAAGCAATAGATGTAGTCCTTGATCTTCTTAAAAAGAAACCTACAAAAAAGCCTGAGAGACCAGCGTATCCAGATCGTTCAAAATAAAACAGGATGATTTCCGGCGAGTTCCAGGACAAATAATTGATTATTGCTCTTGTCCCCAAGCGATGGGATAGAGAGTCGTTTCGAGCGAACAAAGGAGCGAGCGGTCTACTATTTTTAATTAATTGAATAAAAGAGGCGGTGGATAGGATAAATAGACTAGTTTTCTAAATAATCCAGCATAGGATTATAAAAATATACAAGGAGTGTTGGCATGAATCCATTACGTAAGGTCATTGGATTACTCATTATCATCTTCATAGGCCTTCCTGTTCTTTTTGGAGTAATTTGGGTAGTAGGTGTAACCAAAGCGGCCGTATCTCCTGAGTTTGTCTCAGAACTGCCTCGAGAAATCATTGATGATATTCCTGATCTTGTAGAGGAAGTTTTTTTAGAAGCACAGGACGAAAGGGCCATCGCTGATGAGGATACAAGGGCCTGGTTCCAGGCTGCAGCCAAGACAGGCATCTCACCCAGGGAACTGATGAGAAAAATCGGCCTGTTAGACTGGTTGGAAAATGAATTGTCTGAATCGCTCTATGATGTTGGGGAGATACTACGAGGCGAGAGAAGGCCGAGAACAGTTGTGTTCGATCTCATTCCTCTGAAGAGCGCATTCTTTCATGAGGAATCTATTCAGTACTTAAAAGTGCTGATTCAGAATCTACCACCCTGTGATTATGAGGAGGAAGAAGTTTGGGAAAGGGCTGAAGATGGGGAAAGCGAGTTGTTTACGCTGCCTCCGTGTCGTCCAGACATGGCGCTTGCTGAAAAAATAATACGGGATGAGTTCGATCGTGCAGTAGTTGATATGCCCGATGAAGTTGAGATACTCAGAGGCGTCCGCTTTGTTCCTTTTGGTATTTCCCGGACAGTGACGCTTCTATCCTATTCATTTTTTATAATACCAGCGGTACTTATCTTTATCGGAGCTCTTATTGCTGCTACATCTGCATCCAGTTTTTTCAGGTGGAGCGGAATTTCCTTTTTTGTCGGAGGCTTAATCCCGCTCATCCTGTCTTTATTCGTGATGAATATTACTCCTCTGGCGATAAAATTAGCTCCCTATTCGTGGTGGTCAGAGACGTGGACAACAGATCTCCAGGAGTTGATTCTTGAAAAGACTTCGTGGATTCATATCAGGATAGTGGACCATCTTATTTCACCGGTGGCTACAGTAGCAGGGATTGTATGCATCGTGGGCGTAGCGCTGTTTGTAATATCTTTTATTGTGAGAGGTAAGAAAAAGGCAGAGAGAGAATAGAAAATGCACACGTTTTTAAGGAGGTTAGTGAATATGAAAAGAAAGAAACGTATCTTTATAATCATTTCGAGTTTTATTTCCCTTTGTGCAGTACTCTTTGTTGCGAGTCATGGCGTTGAAGGCAGAAGAGAAATAATAAGCCTCTGGCCTGAGATAGAACCATTTAAAACCGGTTATCTCAAAGTATCTGGAATACATGAAATTTATTATGAGCTCTCAGGGAATCCGAAAGGGAAGCCGGTATTTTTCCTCCATGGAGGGCCTGGAGGAAGTTCTTCGCCATACATGAGGCGTTTTTGCAATCCTGAGAAGTTCCTGATTGTTCTTTATGACCAGCGCGGTTCAGGGAGATCACGACCTTACGGTGAAATAAAAGACAACACTACCCAATTCCTTGTCGATGATATCGAACGCCTGCGAAAACACTTAAAACTCGGGAAGGTGATACTCTTCGGCGGTTCCTGGGGAACAACCCTCGGTCTGTCATACGCAGAAGCCTACCCAGAGAATGTTAGCGGGATGATACTCAGGGGAGTTTTTACTGCAACAAAGGAGGAAATAGACCATTTTTATCACGGAGGTGTTGCCCGGTTTTTCCCTGAGATATACGGGGCATTACTTGACTCGTTGCCCGAGCCGTCTAAGCGCCCCTTACATGAGTACCTCTTCCGGTTGATTCATGATGGAAGCCAGGCCGAGAAGGATAAATACAGTAAAGCGTGGGCAAGATACGAGATCAAAATAAGCGGATTGGTAGTTCCTGACAAGGTAGTAGAGGACTTTATAAGGGATTACAATCCCTATGCATTTGGCCTTCTTGAAAACTTTTACATGGCGAATGGATGTTTCCTGAAGGAAAATCAGCTATGGAATAATATTAAAAAGATTTCTAATATTCCAACCATCATAGTAAACGGGAGGTATGATGTTATTTGTCCTCCTAAAGCTGCCTACCGGCTGCACAAGTCGCTCCCTAAATCGAAAATATTTATCGCTGAAGCCGCTGGCCATTGGATGGGTGAAAAACCGATCCAGAGAGCTTTGCTTAAAGCCATGAAGGATTTTGAGTGATATATAGAGAGAAATTACTGAAGATATTGGAGTCTGAGTGGTTCATGTCTTGTATTTTTCGCTCGGGTTGCAGTATGGCTTAAGGAGTGAACTTGAGAATGTAAAGGCTCCTGTGCTCGTCTTTAATGGGGAGAATTTAGCTTTAATGTTCACGGAATTGAATAAAATGGAATTAGGAACGGTAAAAATAATTGAGGAGAGTGATCATGATGAAACAAAAAAATCTTATTGTTATTTTAGTAGCTTTGCTGGCTCTTTTTATATTCCTATCTTCCTGCCAAAAAGCATCTTTTCCCACTGCAGTTGAAGCTGAGGAAAAAATTGTATCCGCTAAAGAGCAATTTAAAAATAACAATAATGAAAAGGGGCTGTATCTCATCCTGGATGCTATTTTGTTGACATTACCGCATACTGATTATCCAAGTGATGTAGAAGCAAAAATACTAATGGCTAAGGAGCGCTTCAGTAATACTAATTTACTTGACGATGAAGGATTCAAATCACTCTGGGAGGCTTTCAAGATAATAAAGCCCGATTTTGAGGATTTTGACAAATCAGGTAAGCCGTCTGCAATTAGCTCAATTGCTGAACATTTTGAGAGCAAATTGAGAGAAGCTCAAGACCAGATTAAAGAGGGCAATTGCGAAAAAGTCGTCGTATCACTCCTTGAAGCCATTCTCATCATAAAGCCAGTACCACAAGGTGTCTCGAACATCTAACCTAACAATTAATTCCGTTTATAAATGTCCATTTTTGTAAGCATCTATTTTCCATGATAATTGATAAACAAGCGAGCGTGCCTTAAAGCCTCATACTCCCTCGCTGGTGACTGCTTTAGCTCTTATCTCGGAGAAAAAGATACTTATTTAAAAAATTGTCTTTTTGCTTGCTTATCGTATGGTGTTTGTATAATATTTCTACCTCGAATAATTATCCGTTACCGGAGCCTAAAAAAGCATTAATTTTTAGAAGAACTGATTGTAATTACACAGAGCTTGTGAGGGAGCTATGGGAAAAAGGACACCTTTCCCAAAGGTTTTTTGGGTGGCAAATTCTGTAGAAGTGCTTGAACGATTTGCCTACTATCGGAAAAAAATTTCGAGATATGTATACAGCCCTTTCAGATGTGAAATTCGCCCTGTTTTTAGTAATACTCGGCTTATTCTTCTGGCTTCCACTCTGGGCATTCTTTAACCTCCTTGCCATGTACGTTGATAGAAACCTTGACACAGCAAGGCCTTATCTAAATCTAAAGAGTGTTTTCGGCACTGCTTTCGCCAACTTTTTTTCTCATGTAGATGAGGAAGAAACGAGGAGGGTAATGGGAGAAACAATCGCCTATACTGGGTCATCAGTATGAGGGATTTAATCTGCTGGTTATGATTTAATAATGGATGTGTTAATCATACTTGGATGTATTTGCATTGTTATCGGACTGATCGGTTGTGTTGTCCCTGGTATTGCTGGGCCTCCTTTTAGTTTTTTAGCTTTAATTCTCCTTTCCTTCGCTAAGGGCTGGGAGCCATTCAGTCCTGAATTCTTGATTGGGATGGCTGCGCTTACTCTGGTTGTTACTGTACTCGACTACATTGTGCCTGCAGTAGGTGCAAAAAAATTGGGCGCCTCAAGATATGGATTCTGGGGAGCAATTATCGGGATGATTATCGGGTTAATCTACGCTCCTCCGCTGGGAATGATTATCGGTGCTTTTCTGGGTGCGATCATCGGTGAATTATTGAAAGGGAAGAGCGGCTTTGAAGCCCTAAAAGCTGGATGGGGAGTATTTATAGGTATCATGGTCGGGATGATCCTCAAGCTGATTGCTTCGGGTATCATGACATTCTATTTTATAAAGGTGCTTATTTAAAACTAAACTAATTTGAAAGCAAGGGAAACAAGATCCTCTCTTTTTGCAAGCGGAGATAAAGTAGATAGCTTATTGTTGTCTAAAGATTGTGATTTTACCCAAGTTCTGAGAAAGTCTGTAACCAAGCTCAATCTCTTTTTCAAAGGTGTGGAATCCCTGACCTGTAACGTACACTTTCACTCTTCGTCCTCTCGGTATGCTGAGAATAAAGAATCCCTGCTTGTCGCTTTCAGTAAAATTATAGAAAAATTCTCCATTAATCGCGCTCACTGTGTCCGGCAATAGGTCTTCGCTGGATATATTAGTTGCGACTATGTTACGAATTTCCTCCTGTGGTGCCTGAAACCTCTCGGCAATCTCTTCAACCGAAAGACCCTTATCATGCAATCTTTGGACGAGAAAAATCACATTCACTATCTGCAATTCTCTATGCAGGTTTTCAATCTCTTCAAAACTCCTGTCCTCCCGGGCTATAATCACTACAGCGGATATTCCCTGCTGCGAATGTGAAGAGACTACTTTTCCGCTCACATACATTCTATCCAAAGTTTCGTCAGTATTGTGGTCACTTTGAAACCATGGGGCAGGAATTACAGGTGTTTTCAAATTGAACTTATGTTTTGCAACCGTTAAGACCTTTGCTGCCCAAGTAATTGGATGGATATACCCTAAATCCGAACCAGCTAATGTAGGCAACGTAACAGCAGTAGGCACTCCGATGAGTGTTTTTTTATTTATTGCAGCTCCTCCACTGTTACCAGGAGCCATGGCTGCATTTGTCTTGATAAAACCATCCAGCCCGTAGAAACGCTCATCGTGGTAAAAGCCGAGAAATTTCCCCTCTGTTATAGTTATGGTATCGCCCCCCTTCGACGGGTAACCATAGATTGTGATTGCCTCGTTAAGCTTTATTGCGTAAGGATTTCCCATTTTTAAAAAAGAAAAATTATCTTTCTTTATTTCCTTCCCTTCCTTATCCCTTACAATTTTTAACAGCGCAGTATCACGTCTTTCATCAAGGCTTACAGGATCTGCTATGTATTGAAGTTCAGGGACTTTGAGGGGATCATTATCTTTAAGCGTGTAGACTAACATTGATTTACTAGCAGGTTGTGCTACGTAGAGCATGTGTGTGTCACGGTCATATTGAGTATCTTCTTTCATTTGATACACATGGTTATTTGTCAGGATCAAGCCATCAGAGCTTATGATTGTTCCCGATCCTACAGGCATTTGGACTATTTCTTCTCTTATCAATTGTCCATTGCTGATGATCTTGCTAGTTTTTTGATCAATAACAGGATTTTTAAAAATTGATACTTTGACCAGATGGCCTAATCTTACAAATGGAGTGACATCGGAGGGAATATCTTCTGCTGCGACAGAGAAACAGATGATGATGAAAACAATAAAAGCTATGAACGTTTTTATCTTTTTACCACTCATCCCATTCTCACTTTTAATCTTTCCATCTCAGGCTCGTCAGTATTTTATTGTACTGCTTTAATCCAGCCTCAAAGTGTGAAGACTCAGCTTTATAAGTGAAGATAATAACATGTGTTCCTACAGGGATGATATCGGTAAATATTTTGATAAGCTTGGGAAATCCGCTTTTAAAATCAAACTCTCTCTGTAAATAACTGTATACTATTCTTTTTCCTCTTTTTTCACCTACTGTTATATCTTCTACTAAAAAACTCTCAGTCTGCCTGGATTCAACATGACGAAGAGGATCCAGGCCTTTCTCATAATCATCTCTTTTTTCGACTTTGGCTGAAAAAGTGTATGGTGGAGAGCTGTTTTCTCCAGAGAAGAGTATTTTAAACATGTTGTTAATTGCAATCAAAGGCTGCGAAATTCTCTCAAGAGAGAATGGAGATAGAGAGTGAGGATAGCGGAATGAAAAGCCTTGTTCTGTGCTGATGAATTTTTTGCCGAGTAAACCTTGGTGGGAAATAACTCCTGAAACACACAGTAGGATGACGATGAATAGAGTTGTGAGGAAATCAAACTTTGGGGCAGGCTGTATTTCTACGGAGATGTATTTCTTTGTGATTTTCTGAATTTTCAAGTAACAAAAGCCAAGTATTATGAAGGAATAGATTAGCGTCAGGATGAAACAGAGCCAGAAGGCATGGTGAATTCCTGAGACGAAAACAAATTCGCTTAAAATGTGATAGACTCCAAGAGAAAGTAGTCCAACACTCACTGCGCAGAATGAAGAGAAATCGATGTTTTTTCTCCGAAATTTGGAATTTCCAAGCGTATAACCGATCAAGGAACCAACAGCAGAGTAGACTAGTATGTTAACTGAAGCAGTGAAGGCAATAGTGAAGATAGTAAAGGAGGGATGTAGCCATAGATAATGTAGACTGTTTACAAAGGCAAATCCGGTTCCCACAATTGCCCCATATACCATACCATCAGGAGGACTGTCGAATTCTTTTAGAGGGTAAAATCCATAACGAAGTACTGCATATAATAATATACTTGCCACAGAGGCTTTAATAAAAAATGATCCGAGTATGAATAGAGGTGTAGAGGCATATATCCATTCTTTAACACGAAAAATTATCTGGTAGAGTGGGATAGCCCCAAGGCTCGCTGCTGCCATACCAGCGGTAAATGAGGCTAGTATGTAAGAGACCGGTTCAGGTTCGTATCTGTCCTGGAGATAAAAAAACAGAGCCCAAATAATGCTAGGTACGAGAATTATTAAGGTGAGAATTATAAATCTCAAACTTGGACTGAATTCTAATGCGGTCGTATGTCCGACAGCAAACATTACTATCAGAAATCCAATTTGAAACAGGCTGTTCACCAGGCCAGTTCTTAGGATATTTCCGATTTTCATAGCGATTACCTCACCATCAAAAGTAACACATAAATTTCTGGGGCACAATACTTGTTAAGCAACAAGAGAAAAGAATCTTGAGGGGCATAATAATTCTCGGGTTGTATTTGCACGAAGAATTTTAATGGGAGCGAAGCTATTCATAAAGACTACCTTATATCACGAAAAAAAAGATGCTTACAATTTTAATTTGTACTTGTTTTTTTAATTATTGTATAATTATGTTTAAAATAGGATAAAAATCCTTCTCAATAGTACATCAACAATTAGCATGAAACTTTCTCCTTTATCTCTAAGAACAAAGCTTATCCTCAGTTTTCTTATCGTAATTATTATCGGAGGTTTATTATCCTTAAGTTTCGGTTCGAGATTGGTTAAGAATACCATCATCTCTCAAGCTCAGGCAAAGGTAAGACATGATCTAGCTGCTGCCTGGATGGTTTTCAACGAAAAATTAAACGATATAAAGGAAATTGTAAGTCTAACTGCCGCAAGAGAAAGTCTCCATGAGGCTATTCATAATGATCAAAAAGATATTCTATTTAGATATCTCAACCGGGTAAGAGAGGATTATGGGCTCGATATACTGACTTTAACAGATAAAAGAGGAGAGGTGATAATAAGAACTAGAAATCCCGAAGAAGTAGGAGATGACCAATCTCAAGATGAAATGATAAAAAGGGCGCTTAAGAGAGGCAGCCTTGCCTATCCTCAGATTATTCCAAAAGAAGAACTCCTCAAAGAGGGAGAAGATCTGGTTAAGCAGGCTTACATGGAATTTATCGAAACACCAAAAGCAGCTCCAAGGCCTGAAAAGAAAGAAACAAGTGGTCTTCTGTTAAAAGCAGCTTCTTCTGTTGTTGATGAAAACAATAATCTCATCGGGATTCTCTATGGAGGAATACTGCTCAATCGCAACTATGAAATTGTCGACCGGGTAAAAGAAATTGTATACAAGGAAGAAAAGTATAAAGGACGAGATATTGGAACAGCTACAATTTTTCAGCATGATTTGCGCATCTCAACCAATGTGTCGAACGAAAGAGGAGAGAGAGCGATTGCTACGCGCGTTTCAAAAGAAGTTAACAGCGCTGTACTTATTGAAGGAAAACCCTGGATTGATAGAGCGTTTGTTGTTAACTACTGGTACATTACTGCCTACGAGCCTATAAAAAACATAGAGGGGAAAATTATCGGTATCCTCTATGTAGGGATGCTGGAAAAACCTTACATTGATACTACTAATAGAGTCATGCGTACTTTCATCATTATTGCCTCCCTTTGTGTTGTTTTATTACTCGTAATCCTCTATTTTTCCACAACAAGGATTATTAATCCCCTTCAGAATATGGTTTTGGCAACTCGAAAGATAGCAAAAGGAGATTTATCTCATAGGGTAGAGGTAAAGTCTAAAGATGAAATCGGGTACTTAGCCAATTCATTTAATCGAATGACAGAAGATTTGACAGTAGCTAATGAAAAACTTATCGAGTGGGGAAAGACTTTGGAAAAAAAAGTTGAAGAACGAACAAAGGAATTAACAGAAATGCAAGCTCACCTCATCCAATCGGAAAAATTGGCCTCACTAGGAAAATTAGCAGCAGGAATTGCCCACGAAATAAATAATCCTTTGGGAGGAATTCTCATCTACAGTCACCTTCTTCTTGAAGATATGAATAAAAAAAGCCCTATCTACGAGAACCTACGAAAAATAGTTAAAGAGACCACCCGCTGTAAAGATATTGTTAAAGGTCTTCTTGAATTTGCTCGTCCCAAAGAGCCTGAAATGATTTTAGCAGATATTAACGAAATTGTAGAAAAATCTCTATCCATAATGGAACGCCAGGCCCTTTTTCAAAATATCCGTATTAAAAAGAGCTATTCCCCTTCGATTCCCCGGATAGTTGCAGACAGCTCTCAATTACAACAGGTCTTCATAAATATTATCTTGAATGCTGCAGAAGCCATGGACGGGAGTGGAATTCTCACACTCAAGACATCTTTAGACGGCGATGGAGAATATATAAACATAGATTTTTCCGACACCGGCCACGGTATAAAAGAAGAAAATAAAAAAAGACTCTTTGAGCCCTTTTTCTCAACTAAAGAAGTCGGTAAAGGGACAGGATTAGGCCTTGCTATTAGCTACAGCATTATTCAAAAACATCATGGAACAATAAAAGTTCAAAGTCAGGTTGGAAAGGGGTCAACTTTTACCGTTAAGCTTCCTCTAAAAAGAAGAATTAAGGATGAATGAAAAACCCAGCATATTAATCATTGATGATGACGAAGTTATCCTCGATTCGTGCACTCAGGTCTTAAAAAAAGAAGGATACACGGTCAAAACAGTTAAAGATGGCTCAGAAGGCTTACGTCTATTTAAACTTAGATTCTTTCATATTGTTCTTCTTGATTTAAAACTGCCTGGATTAGATGGAATGGAAATATTAAGTAAAATGAAA
This sequence comes from Candidatus Aminicenantaceae bacterium, assembly GCA_041862375.1. GTDB lineage: Bacteria > Acidobacteriota > Aminicenantia > Aminicenantales > Aminicenantaceae > WVZL01. The sequence goes on along the minus strand of JBGVTE010000027.1, from coordinate 41,182 downwards.
GTAGAAAGCCCTGAAACTCCAGTTATCATCATCACCGGATATGCCACAATAGACTCGGCAGTGGAAGCCATGAAGAGAGGAGCCTTTGATTATATAGCCAAACCTTTCAGTCCTGCTGAACTACGTGTCATCACTAAAAAGGCTTTGAGGGGCCGGAAAGTTTTCTTAGAAAATCTCTATCTTCGAAAAGAATTAGAGGCTAAAAGTGAATTTGATATGGTAGTCGGAAAAAGCAAACTTATGGAGAAAGTATTAGACATTGTAAGGCGTGTCAGTGTCACTGAAAGCACTATTCTTATAACCGGAGAGAGTGGAACAGGTAAAGAACTTTTAGCTCGCGAAATTCACAAACATAGCCCCAGAAAAGATGGGCCCTTTGTTGTAGTAGACTGCGGAGCTCTTGTAGAAACCCTCTTCGAAAGTGAGCTTTTTGGGCATATCAAAGGGTCTTTTACTGGAGCTTATGTAACAAAACATGGTCGGTTTGAAGTGGCCAATGGAGGAGATATATTCCTGGATGAAGTAAGCAACATCAGCCTCAATGTCCAGGCAAAACTCTTAAGAGTAATTCAAGAGCGGGAAGTGACTCGAATTGGAAGTTCTAAGCCTATTAAAGTGCATGTGCGTATAATCGCTGCTACAAATGAAAACCTGGCTGATACCGTCAGGAAAGGAAAATTTAGGGAAGACCTCTTTTACAGGCTGAGTGTGGTTCCCCTCCATCTTCCTCCCTTGAGGGAGAGAAAAGAGGACATTCCTCTCCTTGTCGAACATTTTCTGAGAAAATACAACAAGAGAGCCAAAAGAAATATCAACACTGTATCTCCTGAAGTTATCAAAGCACTTATGGAATATGATTGGCCTGGAAACATAAGGGAACTGGAAAATACAATAGAGAGAGCAGTTGTGCTTACAAAGGGGAATGATATAGAACTAGATGACCTGATGTACCATGGAATAAGCGCCAGCTCTTCCTTCTTGAATCCCTCAGGAGAAAGGTTTGAAAGTTTAGAAGTTATTGAAAAGCAGTACATTCAAAATGTTCTTCAATCTCAGGGTGGAAACAAGAGCAAGACAGCAAGAATTTTAGGCATAGATCGTAAAACCCTTTGGGCAAAAATTAAAAAATACAAAATTTAATGACTCATTAGCTCGATAAATAATAATATCGGTTTATACTGATTCTGTTATTTAGTAAATAAAATAGCTTCCTTCTCTTTTTTAAATTTCCCCTTTAACCACGACTTAATTACTTTAATTGGGAACAATTAAATAATGCAGGACAGCAGTGTCACTGAGTTACTCGTTTACTGTTCCGCTGACTTACTCAAGATATATGTCATAATTGAACAGTGAATGAGGAAAAATACCCCAGGTATGCTGCTAATCTTCTTTCTCAAATATGACTCATAAAGCGGAATATATTCTTATTCTTTTTGATTCAATAACTTACATAAAAATAATAATTTTACTTCACAAGCTGGAATTAGGCATGTTATTTGCTTGTTATTTTTATAAATGAAGTCTTTTAGTGTAGAAGGTCAAATGAGATTAAAAAAAATTATATGTTTAAATAATAAAAGAGGATAAAAAAATGCGGATTATCAAATTAAAAAAGGATAACTTCTTTTCCTTCTTAGAAATAATTTCTAAGGAGGCTGATCTATGGGCACCCATTAAGAAAGGGGACAAGTACGTTTTTAAAATTGTTGATGACTTTGCTCAGATTGAGATGAACACCACCAGAACTATTATCCCTCCTCGAAAGATATTTCTCTCTCCCTATTTCAGCATGTTTAGTGTTTCTGATAAAGGCTATAAAGAAGACTTTTCTCACATTGCAAAAAATATTCTTTTTGGTATTCATCCTTGCGATATACATGGCGTACTTACCTTGGATAATTTCTTCAACCAAGCTTATCTTGATCCATATTACCTTGAAGCTAGAAAAAACACCTTGATTTTAGGACTCTCCTGCTGGCCAGATGAATACTGTTTCGCCAGATCAACTAATACCCATATCATAGAAGAAGGCTTCGATCTTTTCTTCACCGATCTCAAAGATTTCTTTATGGTCTGGATTGGCTCAAGCCAGGGCGACGATCTTATTCGCCTTAAGCCAGAGATATTCGATGAAAGCTTAACAGACAAAGACATCCAAACCTTCATCAAGTGGCAGACAGAAAGAAATAAAGCATATACATTGAATATAAACTTCACTGCTTTGCCTGACCTCGTAGAGCTTAAATACAAAGACCCGCTCTGGGAGAAACTGGGTGATGCCTGTTTAGCTTGTGGCTCCTGCACCAATGTCTGCCCAACCTGCAACTGCTACAACATCATGGATAAGCAGTTCTTGGGTGGAAAGGATGGCAAAATCATCCGCCACTGGGATTCATGTACATTTGAGGAATATTCAGAAGTTGCTGGGGGGGAGAACTTCAGAGAAAATAGGTCCGATAGGCTGAAACTCTGGTACACACATAAGCTGCAAGCATATGTCTCCAAGTATGGAAAACCGAGCTGTGTTGGATGCGGCCGTTGCATTGCTACCTGTCCAGTAGATATTAATGCAAAGACAGTAGGGAAATCTCTCCTTGGAGAAGAAGTGGAAGCATTCTGGGCAAGATTCAATAAAGAGGTGACAAAATGAACAGAGAAAATAAAAATGTAACGCAAGCCAACCCTTTTGTCCCTGAGACTGCAAGAATTGTCCGTATGTATCATCTCACAGAAGATGTCAAATTTTTTCAGGTTAGGATTGTGGACATGGAAAAGGCCCTCTCTTTTAAGTATCGTCCCGGTCAGTTCGCTATGATTTCTGTTCTAGGCGCTGGCGAAGCTCCCTTCTCTATATCCTCCACACCATCACGGCCAGGCCTGTTGGAATTCTGCATTCGTAAAGTTGGAACTGTTACCAATGCCCTTTTCCGGATGAAAGAAAATGATTTAATCGGGTTCAGAGGCCCCTATGGCAACGGTTTCCCGATAGAAAAGATGATCCACAAGGATATTATCATCGTCATGGGAGGCCTTGGCGTAGCTCCTCTTCGTTCTGTTTTGCTGTATTGCCTTGATAACCGCGACCATTTCCGAAAGGTAATAATGCTTCATGGGGCTAAGAGGCCAGCTGAAATGATCTTCTGTGATGAATTCTTTGCATTAAAAGAAAGAAAAGACCTCGAATGCTACTTGGCTGTTGATGCGGATGACACAGGTGCCTGGACAGAAAACATAGGTGTTGTTACCACACTCTTTCCATTCCTCAAAGATATCGATTCTGTAAACACATATGGGGTCGTGTGCGGCCCGCCTGTTATGTATAAATTTGTAATCAAGGAGTTTCTAAATTTAAACATACCAAAGGATCAAATCTTGATGACGCTTGAGAGAAGGATGAAATGTGGAGTGGGAAAATGTGGTCACTGTGCAATTGACTATATATACACCTGCCTTGATGGACCCGTTTTTACCTACTGGGATGTTATCCACATGAGAGAGCTCATTTAAGGAGGAAACAATGGAAAAAGCAAGCGAAGATAGATTGAAAATTGGAATCTACGAATTAACAGGCTGCGCCGGTGATGCGCTGCTTATCCTCGATTGTGAAAAAGAGCTGATAAATATATTCGAAGCTGCTGACGTGCATTCTTTTCTCATGGCAAAGAGCGATAACATCGATGGAGAGCTGGATGTTGCCTTTATTGAAGGGACTGTTTCAACAGAAAAAGAAGTCAAAGAGCTCTTGGGCATAAGAAAGAGAGCAAAGACTGTAGTGGCAATAGGAATCTGTGCTTGTTTTGGAGGAATTCAATCTGCCTTTCTGGATCAGAAAGATTGGAAAAAGAATTACAAAGAAGTCTATGGGGATAAATCTATGACTCACACCAAGCCAGTCCAATCGAAGCCCATCGATGCTTACGTCAAGGTGGATTATTATCTACCCGGTTGTCCCATTGGAAAAGAACAATTTTTATCCACTTTCACCCGAATCCTGAGAGGCAATCCTCCCGAGCTCTACCGATTCCCTGTTTGCGTGGAGTGCAAATGGAATGAGAATGATTGTCTTCTTAACAAGGACATACCGTGCTTAGGTCCGATTACAAGGGCCGGATGTGGATCAATCTGTATCAACCACAACCTGCCCTGTGTTGGCTGCTGGGGACCAGTTGAAAACGCCAACCTCACTTCTGAATTTAGTCTCTTACAAGAAAAAGGATTTGATAGTGAATATATAAAGAAGAAAATGGCCAATTTCAGCGGCACAGGAATAGCTGATTTTTTAGGTAAAATCAAAGGAGAAGAGAAATGAAGAAAATTTCTATAGATCACCTGGCAAGGGTTGAGGGAAAAGGGGGAGTTTATGCCACACTCGACGGGAAAGCTGTGACAGATGTAAAAGTTAAAATATTCGAAGGCCCACGCTTAGTTGAGAGATTGACTCTAGGTAAAACTCCAGAAGAAAATGTAAACATAGTACCCCGAATCTGCGCAATCTGCTCTGTTTCTCATAAATACGCTTCCATTCGTGCTATGGAGAATGCTCTTGTCGTAAAAGTCCCTTCTAAAGTTTCGCTTTTTAGAGAACTCATGCATCTGGGTGAAATGATAGAAAGCCACTCACTCCACGTTTATTACCTGGCTCTCCCTGACTATGTAGGATTTCCCAATGCAATAGCCTTGGCTTCCAAATTCGATTTTGAAGTCAAGATTGCGCTCGAGATGAAGGAATTCGGAAATCACATCATGATGACAGCAAGCGGTCGTTATATACACGGAGAAAATCCGGTTATCGGAGGATTCGGAAGATTTCCTTCCAAAGATGAGCTGATTTGGATAAAAAGCAGGGCTATCCAATTTATGCCCTTCGTCTTAAAAACAGTGAATCTTTTCTGCGAACTCGATTATCCTGATTGTCCGGAGGATGATACTGTGTATGCCTGCTGTAATCCAGCCAAGAATAAGTACGGGTTTGCGGGAGATCAAATCATCCTTTCCACCGGAGAAATAATTCACAAAGATGATTATAGGAATCTGACAAATGAATTCATCGTATCTCATTCCTATGCTAAACACAGTCGCTATAATGGTAAGCCGTATTCCGTCGGAGCCTTAGCTAGAGTTAATAATCTCGGTGAAAGGCTGAAAGGCCAAGCAGGAAAAATGTATAAAAAATACTTCAATCCGCGCTGGAAGCGAAACCCTCTCTTTAACAACGCAGCTCAGGCATTGGAAATTCTTTATGCTTTCGAAAGGATACCTAAAATTGTTGATGAAATGCTCAAACTCCCTAATCCTTCTATTGGAAAGTATACAGCTAAAGAAGGAAAAGGAGTCGGGATCGTTGAGGCACCTCGTGGTCTTCTTATCCATTGCTATGAAATCTCGGATGGCCTTGTCTCATACTCTGACATTATTACTCCAACTGCTCAAAATACTGAAGATATCGAAAGATACTGCTATATTGCAGCTCAGAAACTACTTGATAGAGACGAAGATGAAAAGATCAGGGATAGAATGGACTTAGTCGTTAGGGCTTTCGACCCCTGCTTCAGCTGTTCCGTCCATATGGCTGAGGTTAAAAAAGCTCCACATAATAACTGGAGAATAAAATTAGAGGAGATCAAAGCAGCGGGGTCTCCAATTTTTATAGGAGTAGGTAAAAAAGATTATTCTGATGATGGACTTGGCATAGAGCTAGCTCTTGAACTGAAAAAACGGGGAGTAAAAGATGTCTGGCTTGAGTCAGAAATAAAAGAGCAAGATATTTCTTGGAAAGGCGGGCCTCATCGGACTCTTGTTTTCTTTGATGCTGTTAACTTTAGAGAGAAGCCAGGGAAAGTGACTTTAATACCGCTACACTATATTTTCTCCAATTCTGCACTGAGTCACAGACTCCTGCCGTTCATATCGAGTGAGATGAGCTATGAACGAATAAAGAATTCTTATGTTCTAGGTATTCAACCTGATACAATAGAGAAAGGAGAAAATATTTCTAAAGCTGTTCGGAAGGCCCTGCTGGAAGTCCTTGATGAGGTAATTAACTGACTTATACTTTTAAAAAAAGGAAGCCATAAAAGTTTTATAGAATGTTAATTTTATATCCTTAAAATTACGCTGCCAAGAACAATGAATTATAAGATACATAATTAGTAAACACACGAATCTTAACCATAGAAATCATTTGATTGCCCGTCAATGAATTTAGATAAGTCAATTTTCAAACATTTTTTTAATATATACATAGTAGATTCACACCAACAATTCGAAATAATACAAAATCACTCTAAGAAATACTTCCATCTGTCATGAAGTTTTTTTGGGCTTAATTAAATTAAAAGAACTTATATGAGTTATTCTAGTATTTTTATAGTTTGCTTACTTTCTTTTATTGTAAGTATTTTTAGTGTATCTGTTGGCGGAACCTCTTTAATAACTGTGCCTGCGCTTATTTCATTTGGAATGATTTCAAAAAATGCTGTTGCTACAAATATGGTCGCATTAATCTTTCTCAGTATTAGTGGTGCTCTTGGCTTTAGAAGAAAAATAAAAATATCCCATTATAAAGTTATCGTTCTTTTTTCTATTTTAACAATTTGTGGTTCGCTTATAGGAGCCAGTTTTGTTTTAGCTATTGATAAAGATATCTTAAAAAAGGTGATAGGGATTATAATTTTTATTATTGCTGGCTCTGTTATCTTAAAAAAAGACTTAGGATTACAAGAAAAGCGCGAAAATATTTCGAAGATAAAATTTGTTTCGAGTGCTTTATTAATTTTCATTTTGGGTATTTATGGAGGATTTTTTAGTGGAGGTTATGTTACCTTCCTCAGCTATATTCTTATTGTTACTCTTAATTTGAATTTCCTTCAGGTGGCCTATATCACAAAAATATTCAATATATTTTCTTCCTTGGTCGCCTCCACATTTTTTTATTATCACGGGCTTGTTGATTTTTCTGTGGCTATTCCCTTGGGTCTTTCAATGGCTTTAGGTGCCACTTTGGGCACAAGATTAGCTGTTTTGAAAGGCAATCTGTGGATTAGGAACCTTTTTATTATTGTAATATTATTATTAGCAATTAAATTATTGTTTTTCTGATAAAAATTCTACATGAAGTCATTGCTAAAAGTATTGTATCCAGTTGAGAATTTCTGGAACATGAATGGGGAGAAATACCCCAGTCAAATATTAGTCCTTTCTCATAGAGCAATAGTCCTGCTTTCAATTCCTATGTAATTTATTTAATATCAATTAAATATGATTTCGTCTTGATTCTTTCACTCCCGAAACATTTGGCACAATTAATGCAATAATATATGTTTGAGGAAGTTATTAAAGATGGTATTAGAAAATAAAATCCTTATCATAGATCCCGATACTTTGGATAGAGAGAAATTAGCAAGGTTTTTAAAAAAGGAAGATTATTATGTGGAAACTGGCAAGGGTCTTTGCGATGCAATAAAGAAAGTATCAGAAGGGTGTTTTAATTGTTTAATCATGGATGTGAAGCTTCCCGAGATGAAGGGATATGAGGCTGTTTCTGTCCTGAAGAATATCGACCCTAAAATAAAGATCATCATGACAACAAAAAAGAACACAAAGCGTCTGGAAGCTAAAGTCAGAGAACAGGATATCTTTTTTTACTTTATAAAATCTTTCGGCAAAGATGAATTAAAATTGGCAATCAATAGTGCCTTTAGTAAATAAATAAGGAGGAAAAAATGGAAAAACATAAGGCAAAAATTTTAGTAGTTGACGATGATCCAGATTTCACAGATGCTGTAACACCTATCTTGGAATCAGCTCTGTACGAAGTGGTAATTGCTTCGAATCCTAAGGAGGGAAAAGAAAAAATTTTTACAGAGAAGCCAGATCTTATCCTTCTTGATATCATGATGGATAGTCTTTTTGATGGATTTTCCCTCTGCCATGCCATCAAGACCTCTAAAGAATACAAAGATTTTAAGGAGACACCGATTATTTTTATTTCTGCTGTGAAAGAGCAGACTGGTTCAAGATTTCAGTTCAGGGGAGAAGATCAAGGAATGGTAGGACCGGACGACTACATCGATAAACCTGTAAAACCAGATGATTTACTTGCTCGTATCGAAAAATTGCTTAAGGGATGAATAGAAAAAAGCAGGAATTAAAGATACCAGGTGCTCTAGGTAAAAAAGAGAGGGAACTCAGAGATTTATTTCTTCTGCAGGTCTCAAACATACCTGGAGGGGAGAGCATAAAAAAATGTATTCAATGCGGAAGCTGCACTGGTTCATGTCCTGTAAGTTATACGATGGATATTACTCCACGAGAAATTATTGCTCTTTTCCGTGCACGGGAAATTGAATCCATACTCTCCAGCCGCACTATATGGATCTGTGCCTCATGCTATGCGTGCACCGTGAGATGCCCTCAAGGAGTTCAAGTCACGGATATTATCTACACATTAAAACGGTTGGCATTAGATAAGAACATTTTCCCAAAGAGATTCCCCGTGTATGCTCTTTCAAAATCTTTTGTCGCTATTACCAATCGATACGGCCGGAGTTACGAACCAGGACTCATACTCTTTTATTTTCTTAAAACAAATCCTTTAAAATTGATGGGAATGATCCCTCTATTCTTAAGGCTAATTTCAAAAGGCCGTATAGGATTTGTTCCAAAAAAAATCAAAGGAACAAAAACTTTTTCAGAAATCCTGAAAGAAGCAGAAATAATGGAAATGGTTGTTCCTGTTCGTGAATAGGATTTCATTCTCTCTCATCTAAAATCTGGAGGTAAAATGGAATACATATACTATCCTGGATGCAGCCTTGAAGCATCAGCAAAAGGCTACGACCAGTCTTTTCGTTTTGTCTTTAAGGAATTAGGACTGGAGCTTGTGGAACTCGAAGACTGGAACTGTTGTGGTGCTACATACTACATGGCAACAAAGGAAACTGTATCCCTCGTTATATCAGCGCGCAACTTGGCTTTAGCTGAAAAATACAGGGGAGATCTTATTGCTCCCTGTAGCTCTTGCTACACAATTCTTTATAAAACAAATCATATTCTCAAAAATAACCCGATAATGAGGGCAAAAGTTGATCAGGCTCTCAAAAGAGATAATTTGGCTTATAGCCTAAGCTTAAAAATACGCCACCCTCTTGAAGTTTTAGTCAATGATGTCGGAATTAATACCATTGCTTCTCAAGCTCGATTTCGCTTGGATGGCGTTAAAATGGCTCAGTATTATGGCTGCCAGATTGTGCGCCCAGATCGTGGCCTTGACGATAAAGAGAATCCCCAGATGATGGATTCTCTCTTTGAGGCTCTTGGTGTCGAAAATGTCTACTTCCCGATGAAAGTCCGCTGCTGTGGAGGAATGCTTATGACAACTTACCCTGATGTTGGATTAGAGCTCAACAAAGATATCTTAGAGTGTGCGTATGAGAACGAAGCTGATCTCATCGTGACCACATGTCCATTGTGTCAGATAAATGTTGAAGCTTATCAGGATAAAATCAATAAGAAATTTAAGAGTAATTTTCACATCCCTGTTTTATTTTTTACCCAGGCGCTTGGGTTAGCCCTAGGGGGGACACCTAAAGACTTAGGACTTGATCGCAGCCTCATTTCCTTCCGACTAAATAAGAATTCAGTGGAGGCAACAAGGTGAAGGATAACGATATAAAAATAGGTGTCTATATCTGTCACTGCGGAACCAATATCGCAGGGACCGTTGATGTGGAAAACGTCAGAGATTCTGTTGTCGATGCTCCTTACGTCTCCATATCCCGGGACTATAAATTCATGTGTTCAGAGCCAGGTCAGGAGCTCATTACTAAAGACATAAGAGAGCTGGGGCTTAACCGAGTAATTGTTGCCTCCTGCTCTCCTTTGATGCATGAGCTAACTTTTCGAAAAACTTGTGAAAAATCAAACCTGAACAGGTATCTCTTCCAGATGGTCAACATACGAGAACAGTGTTCTTGGGTGCATAAAGAGATGAAATCTGCAACAGAAAAAGCAAGTGCATTAGTTTATGCTGCCGTTTGCCGCGTTGTTCACCAGAAACCTTTAGAGACGGTTCATGTTAAAATAAACTCCAATACTCTTGTTGTAGGAGGAGGGATATCAGGAATTCAGGCCGCCTTGGAAATTGGAGAATCAGGAAATAAAGTCTATCTGGTCGAAAAAGATTCCACCATCGGGGGAAAAATGGCAAAATTCGATAAAACTTTTCCAACACTTGACTGCTCTGCCTGTATTCTCACTCCCAAGATGGTTTCGGTTGCTCAACATGAAAACATCGAGCTGCTTAGCTGCAGCGAAATAGAAAATGTAGAAGGCTCTATAGGTAACTTTACTGTAAAAGTCCGGAAAAAAGCCCGCTATGTGACGGATAAATGTACTTCCTGCGGAGACTGCGTACAAGTTTGCCCAGTCGAGGTTCCCAATCCCTTCGAGGAAAATAAATCTCAGAGATCAGCTATCTACAAAACATTTCCCCAGGCCATTCCTAACACATATCTCATCGAGAAGGAAGATCGCCCCCCCTGTAGAGAGACATGTCCAATCAGTCAGGAAGCTGCAGGATACGTTGCTCTTGTTGCACAACGCCGATTTGAAGAGGCTGCCCGATTGATTCGCCAGCAAAATCCTCTTCCTGCTGTATGTGGTCGAGTCTGCTATCATCCTTGTGAATCTGAGTGTAATCGGCAATTTGTTGATGAATCTGTTGCCATCAAGAATCTAAAGCGCTTTGTAATTGATTGGGAGATGAGGCAAAAAGGCAGGCCTCGCCCTCCAAAAATTGAAAAGAAAAGACCTGAAAAAATTGCCATCATTGGTTCTGGGCCTTCTGGCCTTGCCTGTGCTCATGATCTTGCACTGCAAGGTTATAAACCTGTGATACACGAGAGGCTCCCTGTTGCAGGAGGTATGCTTGCTGTTGGAATCCCTGAATACCGCTTGCCAAAGAAGCTCCTCAATTATGAAATCGATTACATCAAAAAGATGGGCGTTACCATTAAAACGGGCTTAGCTTTAGGAAAGGAATTCACTATAGAAGATCTGTTTAAACAAGGATACAAGGCGATATACATCGCTACAGGTGCCCATAAAAGTCTAAAAATGAAAATACCGGGAGAAGAGAAGTTCAAAGGCGTTTACCATGGCGTTGATTACTTACGCAATATAAATTTAGGAAAGTCTCAGCCTGTTGGTGAGCGAGTGGCCATAATTGGAGGCGGCAACACAGCAATCGATGCATCACGAACTGCTCTTCGCTGTGGAGCTAAAGAAGTTACAATCCTCTACCGAAGGACTCGGAAAGAAATGCCAGCAGAAGAGTATGAAATTCAAGCTGCAGAAGAAGAAGGAGTGAAAATCCAATACTTGGTTGCTCCTGTGGAAGTCTTAGGAAAATCAGGTAAAATTGTAGGATTAAGATGCATAAAAATGGAGTTAGGAGAGCCCGATTCAAGCGGTCGTCGTCGGCCGGTTCCGATAGAGGGAAGCAAACATGACCTTAGCTTTGATACAGTAATTATTGCTGTAAGCCAAGCTCCAGAAATTGATTTTATAGATAGAAAAGCTTTATTTGAACTTACTAAGTGGAACACACTTAAGGTAAACCAAGAAACTCTGGAGACTAATATCGAAGGGGTTTTTGCTGGTGGAGATGTTGCCTGGGGTCCTGCTACTGTTATTGCTGCTATGGGCGATGGAAAGAGAGCCGCTGAGGTGATCGAGAAATATCTTAATGGCGAACCTTTAAAAGATTTTAAGACTCGAAGGCCTAAGACTCTTCCTAAGAGAGATAAAGATTGCCGGCCCCATAGTTACGCTCCTCGATTCAAAGATACCCCTAAGAAAGAACGTGCTGCGATGAAAGAGAGGATGCCTTATACAAGGCGGAATGATTTTGAAGAGGTCGAATTAGGATTTTTTGAGGAAGAAGCAGTAAGGGAAGCTTCCCGCTGTCTGAATTGTGGAATATGCATAGAATGCCATGAATGCGAGCGTGTCTGTGAAGCTAAAGCTATAGACCACCATATGGAAGATGAAATAGAAGAAATCAATGTGGGGCAAATCCTTATTGCTACGGGATACAATACTCTCAATTCAGATAGCCTGGTTCCCTATGGGTATACTGAGTTTGAGAATGTTTACACTAGTCTAGAATTCGAAAGAATAGTCAACTCAACGGGACCAACTCAGGGAAAAATTATTATGAAGGATGGAAAAGAGCCTCGAGCTATCGGCATTGTCCACTGTGTTGGCTCTCGTGATATAAACAATCACCCCTATTGCTCTCGAGTTTGCTGCATGTATGCCCTTAAATTCGCTCACCTCATCCAAGATAGAACCAATGCCGAGGTCTTCCAGTTTTATATTGATATGCGTTCTTTTGGAAAGGGGTATGAGGAATTCTATTCCCGAATTCTGGAAGAAGGAGTGAATGTCATCCGAGGAAAGGTAGCTGAAGTAGTCAAGTGCGGCTGGTCAAAGCAGGATGAGGGAGCATTGCTTATCCGCTGTGAAGATACTCTTACTAAAAAATATAGAGAGATTCCTGTTGATATGGTCGTCCTCTGTAATGCCATAGAACCGCAACCCGATGCCGAAAAAATAAGACGTCTTTTCTCTATAAGCCAAAGCCCGGATGGATTCTTCCTGGAAAAACACCCAAAGCTGGATCCAACTGCTACCGCTACAGATGGAATATACATTGCAGGTTGCTGTCAAGGTCCAAAAGATATTCCGGATTCAGTTGCCCAGGCAAGTTCAGCAGCGGCTCGAATTTTAGCCCATATTGCAAAAGGCGAGGTGGAAGTGGAACCTATTCAAGCATACATCGACCCTGAGCTCTGTGCTGGTTGTCGCCTCTGCAATGATTTATGTCCCTACAGAGCGATTTCTTTTATTAAAGAAGAAAATATTTCTAGAGTGAACGAGGCTCTCTGCAAAGGTTGTGGAACCTGTGTTGCTTCTTGTCCCTCTTCAGCTGCAACTGCCAAACATTTTTCCGATAAACAAATTTTTGCTGAAATAGAAGGGATTTTGAAATAAAATATTTTTAAGTAGGTTAGCATTTCAAGAACAATCTGAAATTAAAAGGAAAGGAATGTGAAAGAGAAAAAAACAACCATCCTTGTGGTCGATGATGAAGAGTTCATGCGGGACTCTTGTTCTCAGATCTTGAGTAAAGATGGCTATCTGGCCGTAACAGCCGAAGATGGTGCTGTCGGTTTAGAAAAAATAAAAGAAATCAGGCCTGATCTGGCTCTCATTGACTTAAAGATGCCAGGTATAAACGGAATGGAAGTTTTGGAAAAAGCTAAAGAAATCGACCCAAACGTAATTACAGTCGTTATCACAGGCTATGCTACCATCGATTCTGCTGTAGAAGCAATGAAAAAAGGAGCCTATGACTTTCTTCCCAAACCTTTTACTCCTGAAGAATTGCGTCTTATTATAAGAAGAGGCCTAGAGAGAAGAAAGCTTATACTTGAAACTGAGTCCCTGCGTAGAGAAAAAAAATTGATGGAGGAAAATTTTATCACCATGGTTTCTCATCAACTGCGAAGCCCTCTCGTTGCAATCCAGCAATTCTTCGAAGTAATTCTTGCTGGAATGGTTGGCAAAGTTGAAAAAAAACAGAAAGAGATGATTTTAAAAGCCAGGAACCGGTTAGAGGGACTTCTAAATTTAATCAACGATTGGTTAGATGTTGCGAAGCTGGACAGAGGACAAATTATTGACAAGCTCAGGCCTATATCTTTGAAAAAACTCTTAAAAAAGCTTGTGGAAGATCTACAACCTTTGACAAAAGATAATGGAGTTACCCTTGAATTTGGGCCATCCACCAAAAACGACATTGTTCAAGGAGATGAAGATAGCTTAGTGCATGTATTTTCCAATCTTATTACCAACGCAATATTATACAACAAGTCCAAAGGTCGAGTTATAATAACAATTAAAGAAAATAAAGATTTCATTGCTACAGCAATCCAAGACACAGGAATAGGGATAGCAAAGAAACACCTTCCTCTTATTTTCGACCAGTTTTACAGGGTGAGCAGGAGTGAAAGCCAAAAGACAAAAGGCACAGGATTGGGACTTTCCATAGCAAAAAAGATTGTAGATGCCCATGAAGGCGCTATTGAAGTTTCTAGCGAGCTGGGGAAGGGAAGTATCTTTACTGTTTTGCTCCCTAAGGCAAAAAGTGTAAAAAAAGCAAAAAAAGACTAGAAATAGGATTAAAAGATCACTTTCCAGAGAGTAAGCAGTCCTAAGGTCACAGTGGCTATCCCTACAATCAACTTGAGCATTCTTTCATTTATCTTTTTTACAGTATAAGCAGCAAAAGGAACTGATAGAATTGCTCCTAAAACTAAAGAAGGAGCAAGATTCCATTTAATCGTATGATTAGTAAAGGCAAGATAGCTTATCACTCCAACCAAACAGGTCAAGCCTTCTGCCAGAGAAGTAATACCAATGGCCGCTTTAGATTTTACTCCGGAAAGAATCTGGCCGCTTGTCACCAGCGGGCCATAACCACCTCCACTTATTCCCTTGTTAAAAGCTGCAATAAGGCCAAGGGAAGTAATCTTTTTCCAAGAGAATTTAAAGGTTCGATTTAAGGCTGCAATGATAAAAACTCCCATGCTTAAAACGAGCAATCCAATGTAGAGCTTTATATAAAATATAGGTAAATTTAGAGCAACAAAAACTGCTGCTAAAGCACCAAATACACTGCATCCTGCCATGACTGTGGCAATCTTTAAGTCAAGAGTTCCAATCTTAAAATTGACGTTTCTTAACTTATGGTGAAGGAATCCTGCACTCAATCCCGTGATTAATTCTGATAACAAAACAGCTGGAACTATTTGGAGGGGTTGATAACCCATTATTAAAAGGAGAGGAGTGAGGGTTGTGCCATAGCCCATTCCCAGCGAAGAATCAACATACTCGCAAACAAAAGCTAGAATGATAATAAAAACTGAAAATTCAAATAAATCCATTTTATCTCTCTTTATGATATTCTCTATAAACTATATCGACTATTATTAAAAAAATTTTAAAGTTTCTCAGTTTTTCTTTCTTTTCTTGCTTTCTTTGTCCTCTCAGCTAAATCCATAAATGTTGTATTCTCTAAAATTTCAGCCACAGAGTCTCTTACCTCTTTCCAGAGCCATTTCAACCCGCAATAGTTTTCTCTTGAACAAACTTCATGAGCTATTACACTCACACAATCAATAGGAGCAAGAGGGCCATCCATAGCACGAATAACTTCAGCAACCGTAATCTCAGAGGGATCTCTTGAAAGATAGTAACCACCCTGGGGACCTTTCTTACTCTTCAAACATCCAGCTCTCTTGAGGGAAAGGAGAATCTGTTCAAGAAAACGTTCGGGTATATCCTGTGCGGAAGAAATATCCCGAATGTGCAAAGGGCCTTTAGGGTAGTGCAGAGCCAGCTCTAATATTGCCCTGCTTGCGTATTCACCCTTGGTTGATAGTCTCATCTTTAAATGTATTAGTCGATAAAATCAATTGACTAAATAATAAAATCACATTATAATTTGATTGTCAAGGAAATTTTTATGTAAATTAAATTCTTCAGTCTTCTTGAATAACAATATATAAATACTTCTTTTATCGCTTTCCAAACAATTCAGGGCAACTCCAATTTAGAGTCATTTCTAATTCTCTAGTAGAGATTTTGACATAAACATTCGTACATGCTACTAAAAAACAATTTATCCACCTGGGAAGCAGCCTACTAAAAATTGGTTTAATTGTATAAGTCAATTAATTTGGCTAAAATTCACTTTAAATAAATCGTAATGAATAATAGCAACGAGCCGATTTCGAGTATCCTTTTTGTATGTTACGGAAATGTCTGCCGGAGCCCGATGGCAGAAGGTTTGGCAAAAAAAATGTTCGGGGAGAGAGTTAGAGTTGAAAGCGCTGGACTTAATCTCCTTTTTGATGGTGCTTCAGATGATGCAATTAAAATTATGAAGGAGCTGTACAGTATCGATATCTCAGACCATAAGCCTCGGACAATAAAAGATTTTTATATTGACGAGTTCGATCTCGTAATTGTTCTGGACTCAACTGTGTATCATATCCTAAAAAATATCTTTGAAATTCCGTCGGAGAAACTCATCCTGTGGAAAATTGATGATCCGTTTTCACAGAGTATAGAAGCATACAGAAAGGTCGCAGAAAAGCTTAAAGAGAATATTAAAGAGTTTAAAAGAGAACGATTCAAAAAAGGCGTCGCGTGATTAAGAAGATAGTGGCTCTGCTTTCTTTTTCCAGAGTAGATAAATGTGATTAAATCAAATATGACAAACCAGTATGACAAACCAGAGAATTAAAAAATTATACGATGTTGTAATCGTTGGGGCAGGTCCTGCAGGTTCTACTCTTGGATATTTGTTGTCTGAGAAAAGCCTTGAAGTTTTAGTAATAGAGAAAGATATATTTCCACGGCCAAAGTTATGTGCAGGTTTATTGACATGGAAAACACGGAAATTGGTAGAGAAAGTATTCAAGAAGTCCTTTGAAGGGCAATTTTCAGTGGAAAATATATCCGATGAGTACTGTATTTGTGAAAAACTCGAAGAGAAAACATACCAGAAATCTCCAGAGCCCTTTTATTTTGTAGAGAGGGAGAATTATGATAGAGAGTTAGTTTTTTTAGCGCGTGATAAGGGGTGCGAATTTTTATTCGGCCATCAAATTATAGATTTAGATAAAAAAAATAATACTGTCTTTACCAAGTCAGGGGAATCTTTTTCTGGAAAGATTATCGTTGGCGCAGATGGCGTTAATAGCGCAATCAGGAAAAAATTTATCCTCAGAAAATATTTAAATTCAACCTTGCCACTGCTTTTCAAATCAATGTTCCATTCAATAAAATTAAGAATGCGTATCAGTGTTTTCATCCTAGATTATTCCTGGGGGCAACAAAATGGGGATATGGATGGATATTTCCTCATAAAGACCATTTTGTTGCAGGAGTGTGGGGATTGGTCAGAAAAAACAGGAAATTCAGAGATACATGCATAAATTTTTTAAATAAAGTAACAGATATGAACATTGGGGAAAAACCAATCCTTAAATCTCACGCCGTTCCCTCCGGAAATTTTATAGAAGAGCCGGGAGAAAGGAATGTTTTACTCCTTGGAGATGCTGCTGGACTTGGCGATCCTCTAACAGGTGAAGGAATTTACTATGCTCATAAGAGCGCAGAGCTTTCAGCGCGAGCCATTTCCGATTTTTTCAATTCCAGCAAGGA
Organism: Candidatus Aminicenantaceae bacterium; assembly: GCA_041862375.1. Taxonomy (GTDB): domain Bacteria; phylum Acidobacteriota; class Aminicenantia; order Aminicenantales; family Aminicenantaceae; genus WVZL01. Next base: position 23,881 of record JBGVTE010000027.1, on the reverse strand, counting down.
TGTAAACCTCGTGAAAGCTTATAAACATTACCTGAATCCGGTGTTTAAGGAATTAAGGATTTCTAAAGTATTCAGAGACTTAGCGTATACCAGGCTGAGGTATTTAGCATATCTTGCTAATAGCCTGAAAGTTTATTTTGAACTTGCGAAAATTATTCATGGAGTCTCAAGTTACTCAAATATATTCAAACTGTATATCTGGATTAAAGCAATGCTCAGAGTTTAAATGTTTCTCCTTAGGATCATTTCAAGTTAACGTCTGATCCAGATGGACAAAAATTGTCATTTTAAAAAAATTAGCCTGCCCTCTTTTTAATTACTGATGATTATTTTATAATCAAGCCATTAACAGGAATCATAGTTTATGAAGTGTCCTAAATGTAAGTTAGACAATCCTGATACCCAGCGATTCTGTGGTGAGTGCGGGACTCAATTAATTCCTTCAGATAAAGCTCCTGCTATGCCTACCAAGACTCTTGAAACACCCAGGAAGGAATTAATCCGAGGAACGATTTTTGCTTCCAGGTACGAAGTGATCGAAGAGCTGGGTAAAGGGGGCATGGGCAGAGTCTACAGGGTGGAGGATAAGAAGATAAATGAAGAAGTCGCTTTAAAGCTCATAAGCCCGGAGGTTGCTTCGGATAAAGAGACGATTGAGCGCTTCAGCAACGAGTTGAAAATGGCACGGAAGATTTCTCACAGGAATGTCTGCCGGATGTATGACCTTGGCGAGGTGGAAGGAGCTCACTACATCACCATGGAATATGTGGCTGGAGAGGATTTAAAGAGCTTCATCAGGAGGTCAAGGCAGTTAACCGTGGGAACTTCGATATCGATAGCAAAGCAGGTGTGTGAAGGTCTGAGTGAAGCTCACAGACTAGGGATTTTACATCGCGATTTAAAGCCCAAGAATATCATGATCGATAAAGAGGGAAACGCCCGGATCATGGATTTTGGAATCGCACGCTCTCTCAAACAAAGGGGTATAACAGGTGCAGGAGTAATGATCGGGACTCCCGAGTACATGTCGCCAGAGCAGGTTGACGGCAAAGATACAGATCAACGTTCAGATATTTATTCTCTGGGAATAATCCTCTATGAGATGGTGACAGGGAAGATTCCGTTTGAGGGGGAGACTCCATTGAGTGTGGCAGTAAAGCAGAAAAGTGAAGCACCCCAAGAACCTAAAAAGTTCAACTCCCAGATTCCTGATGATCTCAACCAATTAATCCTTAAATGTATTAAGAAGAATAATGAGATGAGGTACCAGAGCGCAGAGGAGCTTCTTTCAGAGCTGATAAATATAGAGAGCGGCATTCCAATGACAGAGAGAATAATTCCCAGGAGAAAGCCACTCACGTCAAGGGAAATAACCGTAACATTCGGTTTAAAGAAGCTCTTCATTCCTGCATTAGTCGTTATCGCCGCTGTTATTATTGGATTGGTAATCTGGCAGCTTCTTCAGGAGAAAGCAGCGCCCATCCCCTTGGATAAACCTTCGCTTGCCATCATGTATTTCAAGAATAATACAGGAGATGAGAATCTAGATCATTTGAGTATGATGATTCCTGATCTTTTAATAGCTGATCTCAATCAATCAAAGCATATCAGGATGTTAAGTGCAGAGAGGCTGTTCGAAATCCTGCGTAAGCTCAATCTCCATGAAGAAAAAACTTACTCGTCAGGAGATTTGAAAGAAGTGGCCGAGCGAGGGAGAGTCAATCATGTGCTGGTGGGAAACTATGCTAAGGCAGGCGATACATTCAGAATCAATGTCACGCTCCAGAAAGCGAGTACAGGAGAAACCATCGGCTCAGAGTCAGTAGAAGGCAGAGGTGAAGAAGGCATTTTTCCTATGGTAGATGAGTTGACCAAGAGAATAAAAGCAGATTTTAAGATTTCCTCCCGTGAAATAGCCAGTGATATAGATGAGGCAATAGGAAAAATCACTACAAACTCTCATGAGGCTTATAAATACTACAGTGAGGGAAGAAAATGTCACAATAAAGGTGATTACCGTAATAGTATCAAGTTTATGGAGAAAGCAACTGCTGTAGACCCTGAATTTGCCATGGCATACAGGTCTATGGCAGCCTCATATGGCAACATCGGGTTGTTGAGTGAGCGTGAGAGGTACATCCAGAAAGCTTTGGATTTGACAGACAGGCTTTCTGATAGAGAACGCTTTCTTATCCAGGGAGATTTCTACAGGATGTCAGAAGATACTTATGATAAAGCTCTTGAAGCATATGATAAATTATTTGAACTTTATCCAGATGATGGGACAGGAATAAATAACTCTTCGATAATTTACATAGCCCTTGAAAAGTGGGATAAAGCTATTGAGCGGCTTGAAATAAACAGACAAAATAGGCACGTATCCGTCCAGTCCTATACCAACCTGGCAGGACCATATCAGGCTAAGGGATTGTATGATATGGCCAGGGAAGTTTTGAAGGATTATATAAATAGTTTTTCAGATACCGCCAGTATCCGCTGCCATTTAGCTGATACATACATTAATCAAGGGAAGTATGACCTTGCCTTAGCTGAGGTCAATATGGCTTTTTCCATCAGTCCAAATTATTTTCTTAATTTCTTGACTAGGGGAGATATTTATTTATACAGAGGAGATTTTGTTTGTGCTGAAGAAGAGTATCAGAAGCTTCTTGAAGCTGGAAATCCATTCGGAATCTTTATGAATAAAGTAAGGTTAAGTGAATTATACTTATTGAAGGGAGAATTTGAGAAGTCAAAAAAGCTTGCCAGACAGGGAATAGCGCTATCAAAAATGGTCAGAATAAAGATGGGTGAAGTTTGGTTCTTACTTTTTCTGGCTCACGTCCATGAGACATTAGGTGATTTTGAAGATGCTTTAAATGAAACTGATAAGGCATGGAATTTGGCTGTTGAAGAAAAAAGCCCATCTGCCCAAATTTTAATTTTATGGGAAAAAGGACTGATATATGTCAGGATGAATTTGATGAATAAGGCTCAGGAAGTGGCAGATAATCTAAAAGAGTTGATCAAGAAGGGAATGAACAGGAAAATGATAAGATTATATAACCATCTACAGGGGATGATAGAGGCGGCGAAAGAGAACTATTCTGAAGCAATCGATTATTTCAGAAAAGCTTTTGCTCTGGTTCCTTCTCAATACGAAATGATGGGCAGTGCGCATGCTTATTTTATTGCTCCTTTGGCCTCAGCTTATTACAAGTCCGGAGATTTAAACAAGGCCATCAAAGAATACGAGAGGATAGCTTCCTTCAATTCAGGCAGGATTGCTCTTGGAGGTCTATACGTCAAGTGCTTCTATATGCTGGGAAAGCTTTATCAGAAAAAAGGTGAGAGAGGAAAAGCTGCTGAGAATTATCAGAAGTTCCTCGACCACTGGAAAGATGCGGACTCTGACCTTCCTGAGATCGAAGATGCAAAGATACAACTAGCTGCTCTTCAAACTCAATAATTACTTTGTAAATTTCTTTTAAGGCATAAACAAAAAAATTGAATTAATATTCCTCATGCTTATATCTGAAATCAGTAACGAATGGTACAGGAACATCGAGTTCAATTTTTTTATCTTCCCTGATTATCACGATTTTTACTGAGTCTCCTTCTTTTGCTTGATTCCAGAACTTTTCTTTTGTTTTATTAAAACTATCGTCTGAATCGATCAAAACATTTTCTATAGAGAAAAGGATATCTCCCTTTTTAATCCCGGCTTTAGAAAAAGCTGAATCAAGGACAACATCTTTTACGAATACCTTGTTTTCTATGGATTCCGGATAAAATCCCATGTATGATGGCCTTCTGTATTCTTCGACTTTTATTTCTGAAAGTCTTTTCAAAACCTCAGGATAAAAGGATTCTAAATTTTTGTATTTCTCCCTGTTCCTGTCATATTCATCAAAGAAGCCATAAAAATTGTCAATGAGCTTAAATCCCAATCTTCTCTCTGATAAAATTACGCGCTCTCTGGCCTCCTCTCCAAGGGCTTTTCTCAAGAGGTGAAGTTGTGCAGCCCTGACTATGTGTTCATTAAATCCCCGATCCCAGTTTTTGTAACCCAGTCGTGTGAGTGAATTTTGTAGCGGCTTATATAAATAACTAAGCTTTTTGATCTGATTAAAATATTTTGCTGAGATGGGCTCGATAAAACTGTGGCTGAATTCATGGAATGCTGTTGAGATATTATTAAATCTTTCTAAAAAAGTATTTCCCCCAGCTATGTAATAATAAGTCAGTCCTCCCTGTTTATGCTTAACTTCGACATGCGTTGCTGAATTCTGCATGAAAGGACAAGGTACAAAATAAAAGCATTCAGCCTGGGTACCGAAGAATGTTTCCATGAGCTCCGGGAGACTGACTTCAGGAATATTCCTTTTGCATTCCTCTATGACCGATTCAAGATCTTTGTTATGGATCTTCCAGAATGCCTCAAATTCTGAGGCCTTATAAAAATCTTTGACCTGCTCAATGTATTGCGTGATCATATTTTTTCGTGCCTTGAATTCTGGAGGAAGCTCAATTTCTTCATACAATTTCATTTCTGGAAAGTCAGCAAAGTAGAATGCGACATTATTAAAGAGAAAATACCAGGAAAAGTTAAATATCCTATGCGTAGTGTCAATCGCAGGATGATCTTTGAATTCTTTAAAATAATCTCTGGCTTTCTGAGCTATAGGATGAGGGAAGATATCTTTCTTCTCTTCCCCGTAGGGAGAGATCATAACAAGGATATGAAATAGAGATATATTTTTTGATAGAGTGACACAGAGTTTTTCCGAGACTTTTTGCTCTAATTGCCCGAAGATTCTGGGACAGAAAAAAATACAAACTAAAATGGCCGGCAACAAAAAAATGATATGATTTTTTTTAATTTGCATTGCAGTTCCTCCTGGCTCTGTAAGTTAAAAATGAAGGATGATTTTCACTTTCAATTCTTTATTTTATTCCACAGCCAATACAATTTGTAAATTAATAGATAGAATACTCGATGAATTTTAAATTTAATAATCTACTGTCCTTAAATTTATATACCCTGTTTAGAGGAAAAATGTTAACTTCTATTTCAATTATTTATAAGATTAAGAATTTTTAATGAGAGGACTCAATACTCAATTCACTATTACAATAGTGAGGCGGCTTGGATTGTCGATGACCGATATCTGGTGTGACGCTATGGCCTTCGTCAAACCACACTCCCTTATTGCTGCAAATTGATATTTACTTTTTTCGCAATTTCCAGAATTAATTTATATCGGGAGTTTATGAGGAGAAAAATTGAAATTTTTTTAGGATATTGTAATAATTTCGAATTGATTTTCTATTTGTGAACAATAATCTAAATATGGAGGAAATAATGAGAAAAAAAATCATTATTTTGGCGGTTTTATTGATATTCGGCTTAATTCATGTCATTTTTTCTGAAGACATACAATCTGCGCAAGAATTAAAAGAGGAGATATTGAGAATTATTGAGCAGAAGAGCCAATCATTAATTGAAGTGAGTGATGCAATCTGGAAATATGCTGAAATTGCTTTAAATGAGCATGAATCATCGAATCTTCTCAGCGAAATTTTGGAAAAAGAAGGATTTAAAGTGAAACGAGGAGTAGCTAATCTACCTACTGCTTTTGTAGCAACCTACGGTTCCGGAAAGCCTATTATTGGGATTCTTGCAGAATACGACGCATTGCCAGGCCTTTCTCAGGACAGCACTCCTTTTCAAAAGGCGCTTGTTGAAGGAGAAGCAGGGCACGGCTGCGGACACAACCTGTTTGCGGCAGGAAGTCTTGGTGCAGCACTTGCTCTCAAAAAGGTAATGGAAGCCCACGGGCTGAAAGGTACGGTCAGACTTTACGGGTGCCCTGCTGAAGAAGATGTTGGAGGGAAGATGTACATGGCCAGAGACGGATTCTTCGATGAACTGGATGCCTGTATTGCCTGGCATCCAGACTACAAAACAAAAGTGGATGTGAGGAGCAGTCAGGCTATTGATGATTTGGAGATAGAATTTTTCGGAAAAACTTCCCATGCTGCTTTTGATCCTTGGAAAGGTATTAGCGCTCTTGATGCGGTGGAGATGACAACCTTTGGAATTAATCTTCTACGCGAGCACGTAAAACCTTCAGTTCGACTACACTATGTCATTACCCAAGGAGGTAAAGTTCCCAATATTGTTCCAGACCAGGCAAAGTTGTGGATCTGGGTCAGGGATTCAACGAGAGATGGAGTTAAAGATGTAGTTAAAAGAATTGAAAAGATTGTAAAGGGAGTTTCTATTGCAACAGGAGCAACTTCAAAAGTATACAATAAGGGCAGCTATCATGAGATGCTGGTAAATATGACCGGGTCCAATATCATGCAGAGAAATCTTGAAATGATTGGACCCATAGCATATACGGATGAGGAACTATCCTTTGCAGAGAGAATACAAAAAGAGACTGTTGTCGAAGATAAAGGCATGGTTTGTGAAATAGACGAACTGGAAGATCCCGATAAAGAGCCTGAAGGAGGCTCGACTGATGTTGCTGAGGTGAGCTGGGTAGTTCCAACCTTGCATCTGTCAACAACCTGTGCTCCTTATGGAATTCCTTGGCATAGCTGGGCGGTGGTAACATCGTCCAAGCATACTATCGGCTACAAAGGAATGATTTTAGCAGCAAAGGTAATGGCTGCCACAGCTGTTGATTTGTTCCTTGATGAGAACATATTGCTTGAGATGAAGAACGAGTTTAAGAATAAGCTCAAAGGATATACCTACAGGAGCGGTATCCCTTCAGACCAAAAACCTCCTGTTCGTGTCAAAAAGGTTAAGAAAAATAATGATGTTCAATAGGAGTCTTGTATGAAGAAGCTTTGTATTTTTTTGTCACTACTGCTTGTATTCTCTTTTTGTACATCGACAACTGAGAATGAAGAAGGCGTTTCCCTTCTGAATCTGGAGCGTATCTTTAGCTCCGAGGAATTCAAGCCTGAGCGCTTCGGAACGGCACGATGGTTGGATTATAAAAGTGCTTATACACTCTTGGAATCCACAAAGTCGAATCAGGATGTCCATGAAATCGTCTGTTATGATTCTGAAAACGGTAAGCGAGAAGTTCTGGTGCCCTCTAACAGGTTCATTCCGCCAGGTAAGTCCAAACCTCTGTCAGTTTACAGTTATGAATGGTCTTCGGACGGGAAAAAGCTCCTAATCTTCACCAACACAAAGCGTGTCTGGAGACAGCACACACGGGGAGATTACTGGGTTCTTAATCTGAATGACTGGAGTTTATATAAGCTCGGGGGAGATGCTGAAACCTCAAGCCTCATGTTCGCCAAGTTTTCTCCAGACGGGAGTCGAGTCGGATATGTTATCAGGAACAATATCTACATAGAAGACCTAGAGAGCCACCGGATAGAGCAGTTGACTAAAGACGGGTCAAAGACCATCATCAACGGAACCTTTGACTGGGTTTATGAAGAGGAATTTTCATTGAGAGATGGATTTAGATGGAGCCCGGATGGAGAATGGATCGCTTACTGGCAGCTCAACACCGAAGGGGTAAATACTTTCTATCTCATCAATAATACTGATTCTCTTTACCCTCAGCTCAAATCGATTCAGTATCCTAAAGTGGGAGAAGTCAATTCTGCCAGCCGTATCGGAGTGGTGAGTGCTGAAGGAGGGGAGACACTATGGTTTGTATTGCCGGGAGATCCAAGAAATCATTATATTGCCTGGATGGATTGGGCAGCAAACTCGAATGAGGTCTGTTTCCAGCGCCTTAACCGCCTTCAGAATACAAACTGGGTTATGCTTGGCGATATTCACACCGGAAAGGTGCGGACGATTCTGACTGAGCGCGATGATACATGGGTAGAAGTAGTGAATGAGCTTCGTTGGCTGGATGGTGGAAGATACTTTACATGGGTGAGCGAACGTGATGGCTGGAGACATATTTATCTCGTCTCACGAACAGGGAAGCAGGTTAAACTTTTAACTCCTGGTGAATATGATGTAGTCAGCCTGCAGAGCGTTGATGAAGACAGAGGCTGGGTGTATTTTACTGCTTCCTCCGACAGTCCAATCCATCGATATCTTTACCGGGTGCAATCAAAAGGCTCAGACAAGGCCGAACGTCTCACGCCTTCAGAGCAGCGCGGAGTACACGGTTACAGGTTTTCTCCAGATTCATGTTATGCTTTTCACACATTCTCAACCTTTGATGAGCCTCCTGTAACTGAGCTTGTGCGTCTACCTCAACATGAAGTAAGACACACTTTGGTCGGTAATTCTGAACTCAAAAAGAAAGTTCACGCTCTTAAAAGAAAACCAGTAGAATTTTTTCGGGTGGATATCGGCGGAGGCGTTAAGCTTGACGGGTGGTGCATGAAACCGCCTGATTTTGATCCTGGGAGGCGGTATCCTGTGCTCTTTTATGTTTATGGTGAGCCAACGGGGTCCACAGTTATAGATAGATGGAGTGGAGACCGCTATTTGTGGCATCTCATGCTCTGCCAGCAGGGATATCTTGTCATGAGCGTGGATAATAGGGGGACAAGAGCGCCGCGGGGACGGTCGTGGCGGAAGAGTATTTACCGCCAGGTAGGGATTCTTGCCTCTGCTGACCAGGCAGCGGCAACAAGAGCCATAATCAAGCGCTGGCCATGGGTGGATTCGAGCCGCATCGGAATTTGGGGCTGGAGCGGAGGAGGCTCGATGAGTCTTAATGCCATATTTAGATATCCAGAGCTTTATCATACAGCTATGGCCATAGCCTTTGTGAGTAACCAGCGGTACTATGATTCGATTTATCAGGAAAGATACATGGGGCTTCCAGAAGATAATGAAGAAGGTTATAAAAACGGCTCGCCCATTACATTTGCTCATAAATTGAAAGGGAACCTGCTGCTAATCCACGGAACAGGCGATGACAATGTCCATTATCAGAACTTCGAAGCGTTGGTGAATGAATTGATCAAATATAAAAAGCGCTTCACAGTGATGACCTATCCGAACCGGTCCCACAGCATCTCTGAAGGAGAAAACACAAGGCGCCATCTCTATGAGTTGCTGACAATGTATTTGAAAGAGAAGCTACCACCCGGGCCAATTTCTAAATAATATAATTTGAGGAACTTAAACTCCAAAAAGTTATTCAGGCTCTTTAACTTGGAAAGGCAATTCCTCGTTGACCCTTGTATTTTGTTGTGATAAAAACAGTAAGAATTCTCAGGGTTTTGTGAATGTAGGAAATAAAGAATCATTTTAGTTAAGGAGGAAACGATGCGTAAAAAACTATGTATCTTAGTCGTCCTCACTTCATTAATCTTGCTGCCGGTCTGTAAAAAGCAAGCTGAAAAAGCACAGGTTCAGCTGACTTACCCGGTTACAAAAAAGGTTGACCATGTAGATGACTATTTTGGCACTAAAGTCGAAGATCCCTATCACTGGCTGGAGGATGATAATGCTGAAGAGGTTAAGCAATGGGTCGAAGAGCAGAACAAGGTCACCTTCGCTTTTTTAGAGAAGCTACTCTTCAGGGAAAAACTTCGAGAGCGGATAACAGAGATTTATAACTACCCACGGTATTCTTTGCCTTTTAGGGCAGGGGAGTATTACTTCTTCTACAAGAATGACGGTTTACAGAACCAGTCTGTGATATATATCCAGAAGGGTTTGGATGGGGAGCCTGAAGTATTCATTGATCCCAACCAATTGTCCCCAGACGGCACAATCAGGATCAGCTTGACTGGTTTTTCTAAGGACAATCGCTATGTGGCCTATTCCCGATCTGAAGCAGGCTCGGATTGGCAGGAGCTTAGAGTGATGGAGATTGAGACTAAAAAAGAGTTAAGCGACCGCATCCAGTGGATTAAATTTTCTGGTGCCTCCTGGTATGGTGATGGATTTTATTACAGCGGTTATGACGAGCCAGAAGAGGGCCAGGAATTAACAGCCAGGAACAAGTTTCAAAAAATATACTTTCACAAACTGGGTGATCCACAGGAAAATGACACGCTTATTTATGAAGATAAGGAACACCCGCTTCGGTATAAAGGTGTCAGCGTGACTGAAGACGAAGAATATTTGATTTTATCCGTATCAGAAGGAACAAGTGGCAATGAGTTGTATTATAATGATCTATCTGTTGGAGATATGGAATTTCAGCCCCTGATTACAGGATTTGAGTTCGATAGCCATGTCGTGGATAATGTCGGAGATAAATTCCTTGTTTACACGAATGTCAACGCTCCTAACTACAAAGTGATTCTTATGGATCCTCAGAATCCTGGAAATGAAAATTGGAAGACTGTAGTTCCAGAAAAAGAGGAAGTTTTGAGGAGTGCCACTACGGCAGGGGATCAGTTATTCTGCATGTACCTCAAAGATGCTAATACAAAAGTCTATCAGCATGATTTAACAGGAAAACTCGTGAAAGAAATTGAGTTGCCGGCTCTAGGGACTGCAAGAGGTTTCTACGGTAAGAGAGAAGATAAAATTTTGTTTTACACTTTCACTTCCTTTACTTTTCCTCCAGCAATTTACAAATATGATGTTGTAAGCAGAAAATCAGAAGTTTTCCGCAAAACCGAGTTTAAAATCAGCGCTGAGGATTTTGTTGTAAAGCAGGTGTTTTACACGAGCAAGGACGGAACCAGAGTTCCAATGTTTATTGTTCATAAGAAGGGATTGAAATTAGATGGCAATAATCCCGCTTACCTCTATGGGTATGGTGGATTCAACATCAGTATAGTCCCTTCATTTAACTCTATTAATATTGTTCTTCTAGAGAATGGAGTTGTTTTTGCTGTGGCTAACCTGCGAGGTGGAGGTGAATACGGTGAAGAATGGCATAGGGCGGGAATGCTGTCCAACAAGCAGAATGTGTTTGATGATTTCATCGCTGCTGCCGAATATTTGATTAGTGAAAAGTTCACATCAAAAGATAAGCTGGCTATTGCCGGAGCATCAAACGGCGGATTGCTGGTAGGTGCCTGCATGACTCAACGGCCAGATTTATTTAAGGTAGCACTTCCAGCAGTGGGTGTGATGGATATGCTGCGCTACCATAAATTTACTGTTGGCTGGGGCTGGGCTGTGGAATATGGTTCCAGCGATGAGGAAGAACACTTCAAGAATCTATATTCATACTCACCCTTGCACAACATTAGAGAAGGCGTAGCCTATCCCGCGACATTTGTAACTACTGCTGACCATGATGACCGGGTCGTGCCAGCTCATTCCTTTAAATTTATTGCCACACTTCAGGAAAGACACAAAGGTACTAATCCGGTGTTAATCAGGATTGAAACTAGGTCTGGACACGGAGCAAGCAGCACAACGAAGAGAATTGATGTGATAGCTGACACATTCGCCTTCATGTTTTATAAATTGGGAGTCGAAGTTAATTATTAGCCACTGTCCAAAAGGCGCTTGATAAAGGATCATTGCGATAAACGTAGTGAAGAAACAATCTCAGCTTCTTTTGGAGCATTGCAACACTCCCTTTGGTAGGTCATAATGACAGGTGGAAAAATATTGTTTATGATGACCATTATAATCTTGCAACTTTGGGACAAAGCCAATTATTTTTTATCGGCTTCAATATAACTCTATTAAGCTTAATCTCTCTTATAAGTTTTTAAACTATCGAAATAATCTTATTCCTTGAAAGGGTATTTTTCCCTCATAAATTCTAGTTTTAATCTTCGTGTTACCAGGAATTGCCAGTTATCTTTATAAAATCACCTTGGCTAAGAGTTTTATATCTAAGTTATGTATAGCCTCAAAATGAGATGAAATTCCGGGAATACTTGTAACATTTTCACAGCTGTTGCGTATAAAAGAGTGAATTTATCTAATAAATTCAAGTTGTTAGATAAAATATCAAACCATATAGTAAAAGGAGTAGTGAAATGAAAAAGATAATCGTCATTTTAATCGCGGTCTTTTTAGTTACGTTCTTGGCTTTCCTTACCCTGGCAGCACCGCTTCAAAAGGGAATTATTCCTGCCGATGCTAAATGGGTTTTTCACTTTGATATGGAAAAGTATAAGTTAACCCGACTTAACGACTTGCTGATGAAGGATGAAGTTTTAACTGAAATTGAGAAGAAGAACACGAAATTTTTCAAAAAATACAAGATTAATCTTCTCAGAGATATTACCGGTATTACTATTTACGGATTAGGAAAAGAAAAGAAGAAATCAGTACTTTATTGTACTGGAAATTTTGACCAGGCCCATCTCCTCAGCCTTTTGGAAGAAGTAACAACCCACAGGCTAATCCCTTATGGTAAATATACTATCCATAAGTGGAATCGCACAAATTTCGGGGTTTTTGTTGCTGAACATCTGGTTTTATTTGCAAGAGATGAAGAGGCAATCAAGGATGCATTGGACGTAATTGGCGGTAAAAAAAAGGATATCACTTCTTCACCTTTGATTTCGTATGTGGAGAAGGCTCCCTCAGGTGCTTTTATTATTGCTTTTGCAGATAATGTTTCATCTATAATAAAAAAACATGCTAAATCAGTCATTTTGAAAAAGACCCGTCAAGCGTTATTCACGATTACGGAACAAGAGGAAAACATCATCATTAAACTCAATTTTGTCTTGGAATCACCCGAAGATGCTGAAAAAATAGGCCAGATAATCACCGGACTCATTGCTATGGTCAACCTGCAAAAAGAAGAAATGGAATCTGGACGCAGACTCCCGATGGATATAAACCTCAAAACCGACGATAATAATATTGAAATAACATTGACATATCTCTCAAAAGATTTAGTTGATATAATTGCCGGAAAGAAGAGATTACCTCCCTTCTTCTCTCTGGGAGGATTTTTTTCTTCTTATTAAAATATAAATCAATCACGTAAAAGAAGTATGAAGTATAATGTAAATATTCGAGTAAATGGATAAAATCTCAGAAGTCAAACAATTATCCGATGAAGAACTGGCCTCAAATGTAATAGCTGGCTCTCGTACTTCATTTGAAGAACTGGCATATCGATACAGACCTCGGTTATTTCATTTTCTCAGGCATAGAGCCTCAACTGACCAGGATATTGAGGACTTGATTCAGGAGACTTTTATCAAAGCTTTCCGGAACATAGATCGCTACAATTCACAATGGAAATTCTCCACTTGGCTTTACACAACAGCAGTCCGGTTGGCTATCAGCCATTACCGATCAAACAAGGGAAAAAGAACGTCATTTATGCCGAAAAGCCCTTCATCAGATCCCCAGGAGATTGTAATTCAAAAGGAAGAATCGCAGAATATTTGGGCTTTGGCGAGGACTCTCAGTAAGGAGCAATATGAGGCACTCTGTCTGCGATATATGGAAGATCTGTCATTAAAAGAGATAGCAAAAGTCATGAAAAAAAATCAAATCCAAATTCGCGTTCTCCTTCACAGGGCTCGTTTGAATCTGGCAAAGAAGTTCAAACAGTCTGCGCGTTCAGGAAAATTCGAAAGGACTGCTCCAGCTGAACATAAATTTTCATTGCTATAAAAAGGAGATTAGAAATGTTCTGTTCTGTCTATAAATGGCTCATATCTCAATCCCTGGATTCGGGAAAACCATTTTCCGTTCCAGTGCGCCGCCATCTTCGTCACTGTACGTCATGCCAAGAATTTGCTCAGTTTAGTGAATCATTAGAGCACAGATGTGTTCAGGATATACAAGATTTTCTCAAGGATTATAATGAAGCTCTCAAAGGTAAGATCATCTCGGTCTTGGATACAACTCCAGAGCCAAGAAAGGTGCCGGCTCGAAAACCCATCTTGGTTCCCGTTCTCGCGTCTGTCATCGTACTGCTGATAGTTGCCATAAGCATCATATTTTTGACAGTTTCCACTTCAAAAAATGTAGCACCTTTGAATTATCTCTCTGAGTTAGATATTACTCAAACTTCTCTCGAGGATGCGGTTGTAAAAATTGAATCACCTTATCAAGGAGAAATTCTAGAATTAAGAAAATCGATAAACTCGACAACTGATTATATCCGATCCTGCTTAGACTTCAAAATCGGGGAGGAAGCAGATTAATTTTGATAAGTCATCTAAAATTCCGTAAAGTTCAGGTGACATAGTACATATTTCTTTTCTTTAATTAAGGGAACGCAATACTAAAAATAGAATAAATCAGTCTATTTCGAGCTTGTATTCTTTTCTGATTGAATAGCTTGCAACATTTTATGCTGGCCTAAAAACAAACAGATCCAGCCAGGTACCAGGAAAAACATCCCGATAACTGCCGCATGAATGGCCATGTTGAGGTTGTGTGTGGCGGAATCAGAACTCAACAAATTGCCTGGATTACCACCGATGCCGCATGCAAACCAGGCTGCGAAGAACAAGAATAAATAACCGATCATGTTCCATTTGAGGGCCGTTCGCTGCTAACCTTTTGATTGTAATTGCTTTTTGTCTTTTCTCAATTGATCGCAATTTCTTACTATGATATAAGGGTTAAACGATTAAGAAATTTTTTTTGACTGAAATAGAAAAGAAGATTACAAAAAACAATATTAATACAATAAGATTCCTCAAAATTAAGGTATTTCCTTGAAAGCAATATTCAGGTTCTATAAACACCCTCCCTTTATTTTTGGCTTAATCAAAATATTAATCTTTCTTTTTATATTTATATTCAGCTTGGAATTGATGGGGACCTCCTTGAAGATGTTCGGGAGAGGATTAGCAACAACGCTGATTCAGACCGCTTCAAATCCTTTGGTCGGATTGTTTATTGGAATTCTGGCAACATCACTGATACAGTCATCATCTTCTACTACATCAATTGTGGTGGGAATGGTAGGAGGCGGAGTGTTGAATGTTGCCAATGCTATTCCCATAATAATGGGCGCCAATATAGGAACTTCTGTCACAAATACGCTGGCATCGCTTACACAAATCAAACGAAGAGCCGAATTTAACCGTTCGTTTTCAGCAGCTATAGTGCATGATTATTTTAACCTGCTTTCGGTAATCGTTTTATTTCCTCTTCAATATTACACAAACTTTTTGGGACGGGTAGCTTCCTTTTTAGGGCAGGAATTCCAAAACATAGGGGGATTGAAGTTACTAAGTCCAGTAAAAACGTTATCCCGTCCTCTAGTTGACACTCTCAAGCATTGGATTGGCGAGAATCCCTGGATTCTGTTCCCTTTATCTCTCATTCTTTTGATTTTTGCCTTAACACAGATGGTGAGTGCTATGAAGGGCATTGTGGTGAAAAAAGCAGCGGCCTGGTTCGACCGTTACCTGTTTAAAACAGCGCTGCGAGCATTTTTAGTCGGATTATTACTGACTGTTATGGTCCAGAGTAGTTCCATTACAACATCGTTGGCAGTGCCGATGGCTGGGGCTGGACTCTTAACTATTGTCCAGATTTTTCCGTATACTTTGGGAGCAAATATCGGCACAACTGTGACAGCTATCCTGGCTGCGTTGGCAACAGGGAATCTAGCTGCCATCATTGTTGCTTTTTCTCATTTGCTCTTCAATATATCTGGAATGATTGTTTGGTGGCCACTTAAATTTATTCCCATATTTTTAGCAAATAAATTTGCCCAGTTTTCCACTCGAAATAAAATTATCCCCCTTATATATATCATTATAGTTTTTTTTGTTATACCTATTTTATTAATATATGTATTAAAGTAAGAGGAGTTCCCAATGTTAAAAGAATGGCTTGCAATCTTTAAAAAAGACACGTTGATGGATCGAGCCTATCAGCGATCTTATATGATGTTGGATATTACGCGAGAAATGTTTTTAGAAGCTAAAGAATCACTGCGTCATAAGGAAGATAATGAGATTGATGTCGATATCTACAGTAGAGATGCTGAAATCAATCGTTTTGAACGAGAAGTCCGGAGAAATGTGTTTAATCATTTAGTAGTCGCAGGAACAGAAAGGCTGCCTTCTGGTTTGGTTTTGGTCAGCATAATTATCGATATCGAACGTATAGGCGATTACACAAAGAATATTGTCGAACTGGCTATGAATCATCCTGGCAAATTACTCGGAGGGAAATTTGATAAAGTTTTACAAAGGGTAGAAGCCGCAGTCGATGACAATTTTGTTAGAACCAGAACATGTATTGAATCCTGTAGTAAGGCAGATGCTTTAAAGCTACTGGAGGAGTATAAATGGGTAAATAGTGTCTGCGATGAGAGTTTGATGGGATTGGTTAAAGAAGAAGACAAAACAATTCAGCCTGGTGATGCGGTTTCTCTGGGGATGTATTTCCGATGGCTGAAGCGGATTAATTCCCATCTGCGGAATATTACAACAAGTGTAGCAAACCCATTTGATAGAATTGGCTTTATGCCAGAGGAAGAATAATTTTTTTTAGATGAGATAGGCAAGATTCTCTGAATTAAAGTAATTTATTGAACATATCATAAACTTTTTTGATTATTTGCGCCCTACCAGTCCCTTCTTGCATCCTTAATCTTATCAATACCTCAATACCATGATCCGGGCATTCCCTGCTTTATCTATCATGATGTTTGAGGACTTTAAGTCCACAACACAGTGCACTACTCCCAACCGGTGCGCCTCAGCCAGCTCCTCTGAGACCTGCCTGGCTGCAAATTTTAATAGTCTAGTTTTCTAATTTATAGTATTAATTAGTAGGAGAATAGAGGAAATTGAGAGATATGAAGATTCATTATCGTCAATTTATATTATTTTATATAATAAATTGGAGAATTTAAGATGCCATCTTTTAGTATTTCAAAAATAGGAACCTACGAGACTTGTCCCTTGCAATATAAATATGCCTATGTCGATTACATAAAAGTAGAGGAAGAAAGGATAGAAAATTTCCTCGGCATAAGAGTACACGAAGCACTTGAGAAGCTATATAGGGACAAACAGTTTGAGAAAATGATGTCGTTGGAAGAACTATTGGCATACTACAATGAATTATGGGAAAAAAACTCGAAGGATTCGGTTATTATTGTTAAAAAAGAATACACACAGGAGAACTACAGAAAAATAGGCGAGCGGCAGCTCATAGATTACTATAACCGATACAAGCCTTTTGATATTGGAAAGATTATTGGATTAGAGACAAAGGATTTCATGTCTCTGGATGAAGATGGAAAATATACATTTCATATCAGGATCGATAGACTCATGGATATGGGAAATGGTTTGTATGAAGTGCATGATTACAAAACCGGTTTGACTTTTCCAAAACAAGAGGCGCTTGATCAAGACAGGCAGCTTGCCATGTATTCCTTATGGGTCACGAAGCATTTTAAGGACTGTAAGAAAGTGCGATTGGTATGGCATTTTCTAGCTTTTGATAAGGAGCTGGATTCTTACAGAACAAAAGAGCAACTAGAAGATTTAAAAAAAGCAATCCTGAAAGAGATTAAAGAGATTGAGGTGGTTGAGGAATTTCCTGCAAATGTCTCCTCTCTCTGTGATTGGTGTTCATACAGGGGAATTTGCCCTATGTGGAGACACGAAGTGCAATTGGAAGAGAAGTCTGAGAACGAATACCTCAATGATCCAGGATTGAAGCTGGCTGACGAGTATGTAAGGATCAAAGGAGAGCTTGACGAACACAGGAAGGAGGCTGAAGAGCAGCTTGAAAAACTCAAGGAAGCATTGATTTCTTTCTGTAAAAGGAAGGGAGTTTCTGTTGTTTTTGGTACTGAAAACAGAATTACTGTCAAGGAGTATGAATCTGTCAAGTTGCCAGGTAAAAACACAGACGAGAGGGATGAATTGATCAAACTCTTAAAAAGCATGGGCAGGTTGGACAAAGTCTCAGACCTTGATGTTTACGCTCTGTCTAAGATTTTAGTGAATAAAGAGTGGGACAAGAAAGAATTGGAGATGTTGAAGAAGTTTTGGGCAACAGAAAAAAGCTACCGTTTGAGTATATCAAAAAAGTAAATAGTCCAGATTTAAGGGCAGATTTAACCTTTTTCTTAATGAGAAACATTTTTATAGGAGATTTGACAATTCGCTTATGTAAAAAATAAAATAGAACAGCACATAAAGGGATTTTGTTCATAAAAAGGAGAGAATTATGACAGGAGGAGACGAACTGAAAATTTCAGAAGAAGAATTTGTTACTCGAGCAGTTAAAAAGCTTCGAGGAAAATACAGGGGGATTCACAGTGTTTATAGCGGGTTTAACCAGGCATTCAAGCAGTATTTTGGAACGAATCCAGTTGAGACGACTCAGAGATTGGTTAAAGAGGGAAAAATCAGCATTCGGCCAGTAAGAGGAGGAGTGATGATATATCTACCTGAAGATGCACCTAACTCAACAGAAAATGTTCTAAAAAAGATCCTTGAAGACAACGAGTAAGGAATAGATTAAATTCGTGGCTATACGGTTCGCAGATAGCTCCAGTGGGGTGGATCTATCTTAAGAACTTGTTAAGAGATCGGCCACAAGCGGCAGGTATTTAGCATGATTTGATAAGGGGAAACTTTTCGAATGAGACGGTGGAACGGCTGGGGGAGTGACGAAATTGAAGTTCACCTGCCTCCTCCTGCACTTACCTATGTGGCCGAGGTTCTCGGACCTTCCCGGCGTGGACCTTCGGCAGACTTTAACAAGATTTTGCAACGCATACCAGACAGTCGCTTACGTAATCACCCTTTGGTTAGTGTGGATCCTGGTCTGAGACTCCGTCACGCCCGTGGGCATTCGCTCCCTGACTGGATTGCCCTGAGGTTCGGTACTATCGATTGTTTTCCGGATGGTGTCGCACAGCCAGCTTCCGAAGAAGAAGTAGCGAATCTCATCGCCTACGCTAATGAGACTGGCACGAGGCTTATCCCTTACGGCGGGGGTACAAGTGTTGTCGGACATATTAATCCCCCTGCAGATGGGCAACCTGTACTAACAGTTTGCATGGAAAAGCTTCGCAGAATGTCCCAACTGGACAAAACCAGTTGGCTTGCTACATTCGATGCGGGCGTTATGGGGCCTCACCTGGAAGCGCAGTTGCGAGCGCACGGCTACACTCTTGGCCATTTTCCCCAGTCATTTGAATACTCGACTTTAGGAGGCTGGATTGCGACTAGGTCAGTCGGACAACAGTCTCTCTACTATGGTCGTATTGAAGATCTTTTTGCAGGGGGGAGAATGATTGCGCCAGCGGGAACGCTGGATCTTCCATTTTTCCCTGCCAGTGCCGCAGGGCCTGACCTGCGGCAGATAGTGTTGGGCTCTGAAGGCCGGCTGGGAGTTATCACCCAGGCAACAGTGCGCATAAATCCTCTTCCGGAGCGGGAGAAATTCCATGCCGTCTTTTTCCCTGATTGGAATCACGGCATAGCTGCTGTCCAGGAGATAGCCCAGGCCCGTCTCGCACTTTCCATGCTCCGCCTGAGTAACGCCATCGAAACAAGCACTACCTTGCTCCTGGCAGAGAATGAGCGGTTAGTTCGCCTGCTCCATCGTCTCCTTCGTGCCAGAGGATTAGGAACGAAAAAATGCATGCTTATATTAGGCGTTACAGGGGGGAATGACGCGGTTAGGAAAGCCCGACGATCAGCGCTTGAGATAGCCCGGAGCCACGGTGGCATTCATGTAGGACGAATGATTGGAAGCGAATGGCGTAAGAGCCGTTTTCGTACGCCCTATCTGCGCAACACGCTCTGGGATCATGGATATGCTGTAGACACACTTGAAACGTCTTTTCTCTGGAAAGAACTGCCTGTTGCTATTGATGCTATCATAAAGGCTTTACATGAAGGATTGAGCAGTGTTAACGAACGTGTTCTCGCTTTCGCTCACATTTCTCATGTTTATCTTACAGGCGCCAGTACCTACGTGACTTACCTGTACCGCCTAGCTCCTACTGCTGAGGAAACATTGGCCCGCTGGCAGATGCTTAAGGCTGCAGCAAGCCAGGTAATTGTCGCTCATGGGGGCACGATCAGCCATCAACACGGCATAGGTGTTGATCATTTGCCCTGGGTAGAGGCTGAAAAGGGGGAATTGGGACTGCACACATTGGCAAAACTGACAAAAGTTTTTGATCCTGAAGGGATTATGAATCCGGGCAAGCTCGTGGATATGAGAAAGCTCTGATGAGTTATAAAAAGTATAAATCGCCCTGGATGCCGAGCTGGCGTGAAAATACATGGGATAAGGTAGATCAGAAGTGGGACCTTATTATAATTGGCGGCGGCATTAGCGGAGCTGGCATTTTAGCGGTGGCAGCCCGCAGCGGGCTGCGCGTGCTCTTGTTGGAACAGGCAGATTTCGCCTCAGGTACATCCAGTCGATCCTCGAAAATGGTCCATGGAGGTCTGCGCTACCTGAAACGTATGCAAATAAAACTAACACGAGAAAGCGTGCAGGAACGCCAGTACCTGCTGCAGACAGCTCCTGGACTGGTAGAACCCCTTGGTTTTATTTACCCTGTATACGAAGGCAATCGCCCCAGTCCTTGGTTAATAGAAGTGGGATTGGGTATATACACCCACCTGGCTCCAGACGCTGGCCATTACCGTCGCCTGGATTCTGTCGATATTGGAATGATGGCTCCGGGTCTGAAAACTCGTGGATTAGTGCGAGGATTTCATTACACCGATGCTCAGACTGATGATGCCCGCCTTGTGTTGCGAGTGCTCCATGATGGTGTGCGTGCCGCAAATGGATGTGCTCTGGCTCTGAATTACACACGCGTCGTGGACTTACTCCGGGCAAGGAAGCGAGTGGCAGGAGTTCGCATTCATGACAAAGTCACTGGGAGGACTCTCGATGTATTGGCGGAATTGGTTATCAACGCCACCGGAGCCTGGGCTGATAAGTTACGAGGCAAAATTCATCCCAAGAAGCGTATCCGTCCTCTCCGTGGCAGCCATCTTTTTTTTAGTTTTAACCGGTTTCCGGTCTACCAGGCGATCGCTTTTAGTCATCCAGATGATGGCCGTCCTGTTTTCGTTTTTCCCTGGGAAGGTGTAACTTTGGCAGGTACTACGGATGTTGATCACAGACTGCCACTGGACAGCGAACCTTCTATATCTGCAGAAGAAGCGGACTATCTGCTTCAAGCTGTTAAGACCCATTTCCCTGAGTTGGAGCTTACAAAAGACGATGTCATCAGTACTCAAGCTGGAGTGCGTCCCGTCGTGGATACTGGAAAGACCGATCCCTCTGCAGAAAGCCGCGATCACATCGTTTGGCCTGAGCCTGGTCTGTTAACCGTAACAGGTGGCAAACTTACAACTTTTCGCCTGATTGCAGTAGATGCTCTGAAGGAAGCTCACGGGATAAACAAGAAGATTCCTGCGCCCGATGCCGACATACAAATAATGGATTCATTTAACGCTCATCAATCGATATCCTGCTTGGACCACGTCACTGTTCGTCGTCTTTGGGGACGTTACGGTGCTGCAGCCCCACGTGTGGTTGATTCTTCACCTGAGCTGCTCACAACTATCACTGGAACACCTTACCTGTGGGCAGAACTAGTGTGGTCGGCCAGAAACGAGGCAGTAAATCATCTTGATGACTTGCTTTTACGGCGATTCCGCCTTGGCATTTTGCTCCCTGATGGCGGCCAGAGTCTTCTTCCCAGGTTAAAATCACTGATTCAGGGGGATTTGAGATGGGAAGATGCTCGATGGGCTGAGGAAGTCGAGAGATATCTTGACATATGGCGGGTTGCTCATGGCTTGCCACTCAATTGGTAACATGAAATAATGCAGAGGGCATAAAAAATGCGTACACTCATCGTCATCAATCCTCATGCCGCAGGCGGAAAAGCTATTAAAATGTTTAAACAGATTCAAGATCAATTAGCAGAAAGGCTAGGTGAACTCGTTATTGCTGTTACGCAGACGCCTGAGGAACTTGCCAGGCACCTTGATGCTGCTGCTTCAACCGATATTACACGTTTGATAGCAATAGGCGGCGACGGGACTAATCATGCTGTTGTCAATGCTCTGGCACAGCGTCCTGAGCTGGGAATGACATTTGGCAGCCTACCTGTGGGTACAGGTAGTGATTGGACCAGGTCCCTGGGAGTGCCTGTTGATCTAGAGGCAGCCGTAGACTGGCTCGCCCGTGCCCAATCAGTACCATGCGATATTGGCAAACTGGATTATGTGGAGACGTTGCGCGAGGGAAAGCCTGCCTCATGCATTTTTCTTAATATTGCCAGCGTTGGTGTGAGCGGTGAGGTCGATGCACGTGTGAACCAGGCGCGCCGTCGTACCTCAATAACCTTTCTTAAGGCCACCATTGCCACTTTATTGAAGTTTAAACCCCAGCGCATCACTTGTAAATGTGACGGAATCACTTTTTATACTGGACTCAGCTATTTACTTGCTGTGGCAAACGGGCGTTACTTTGGCCGGGGAATGTGGGTCGCACCTCGTGCCCTGATTAATGATGGCCTGTTTGATGTAGTGATAGTTGAAGGCATGCCTCGATTACGTATCCTGTTTGCACTGCAGACTGTATTCAGCGGCAAACACCTTCAGCGAAGTGACGTCCATCATACCCGCGCGGCCGTAGTAAATGTACATTCAGAGAATGGCCCTTTGGGCCTTGATCTTGATGGAGAAGATGCTCAAGGCCAAGAGCTGCGATTTAAAGTGATGCCTGAGGCCCTCAAAGTATTACTGGATCCGAGCACTGCTGCTGTCACCTCAGATTACTAAGGAAGGATGCATATCTTTTAGCTGCCAATTTAGCCCACCTTAAAAAAAATAACATTCGAAGTGCTTGCCAACGGCTTTTACAAAAAAAGATGAGTAACTGTAGAAATTCAAATCTTATGATTTGTACTAAAAAGCATGAGATGCATCCAATTGCGTGAGAGAAAAATTAAGGAGGTATATTCCATGAATCGTCAATATTATGTAAAGCTTTTTGTTTTAATTTTTTCATTTTCCCCCTGTTGCTTCCTGCCGCTGATTCATATGTGATCAAGGCAGAGAAGATGTATACGGTTGCCATGGAGTAATCAAGGATGGGATGATCCTTGTTTTAGATGGGAAGATTGCTAAGGTTGGGAAAAATATATCTGTTCCTGAAGGTGCCAAGATTCTTAATGCTAAAGTTATTATACCAGGTCTGATCGATTCTTTCACCAACCTGGGAACAACAGAGATTGAGACCGAAGATAGGGATTTTGATGAGGCAACTTCTCCCATCACTCCACATTTGAGAATTATTGATGCCCTTAATCCTGAAAACAGTTTTATCCCCATAGCCAGAAAGAGGGGAGTGACTGCAGCCCTAACTGCGCCAGGAGAAGGGAATCTCCTTTCTGGACAGAGCGCCCTGATTCATCTTTCTGGAAAAACAATGGAAGAAATGGTTGTCAAATTCCCTGTGGCTGTTCATGGAAGTCTAGGAGAGATGCCAAAACTTCGTTACGGGAAAGAAGGAAAAATGCCTTCCACTCGGATGGGTGAAGCAGCCCTCCTCAGGCAGACATTGATCGACGCACAAAATTACTTGAGTAAAATTCTCAATTATGAAAAAAAACTAGAAGAATACAAGAAAAAAGAAAAGGAAAGGGAAGCTAGTCCCTCTGATAAGCCATTTCCCCCATCGACAGATTTTAAGCTTCTATCGCTTTTTCCTGTAATTAAGGGAGAGATGTTTCTTGCACTCAGGGCTAATAGGCTTGATGATATCCTCACTGCTTTGAGGATAGCCGAGGAGTTTCAGCTGAAAATCATCATAAATCACGGGGCCGATGCCTATAAAGTCGCGGATAAGCTTTCTTCAAGGAATATTCCTGTTCTTGTAGGTCCTGTGGCTTCTTATTTCCAGATGATAGAAACCCGGGGCGCACTGTATGAGAATGTTGTTCGTCTCCACAAAGCAGGTGTCAAGATTGCATTTCAAACTGGTTCTGTTAAAAATGTG
>JBGVTE010000026.1:0-5634 GCA_041862375.1 Candidatus Aminicenantaceae bacterium | reverse complement strand
AAGATGAAGATTCCACCGCCCATGAGTTTTAGAAATTCTCTGCGGTCGAGTGTTACAGGAGCGTTGCTGTTCCATGAATCAAACATACTATATTCATCTTCTCTCATGACCTGCCTCCCTTTATTGTATGGGCAGCGGTTTGAATGGCCTGGATGATGCGGTTATAGCTTCCGCACCGACACAGGTTTCCCTCCATGGCCTCAACTGTTTCCTTGTATGAGGGCTGAGAGTTTTTCTGCAACAAACTGTATGCCTTCAGGATCATCCCCGGAGTGCAGAATCCACATTGAAGAGCATCATGCTTCATGAAGGCTTTCTGCAGGGGATGAAGGTTTCCATTTTCTTGAAGACCTTCGATGGTGATGACCTCTTTTCCATTCACATTCTGAACAGGATATTGGCAGGCTAAAACAGCTTCACTGTTCACGAGAACAGTGCAAGCTCCACAAAAGCCTTCCCCGCAACTGTATTTTGTTCCTGTGAGCCCGAGATCAGAACGTATTACCCATAAAAGCATGCGGTCAGCGGATGATTCTAAGCGCACAGTTTTCCCGTTTAGTTTGAAATGAAAGGTTTTTTTCATCATAATCCCCTCTTATTATCAGAATCTTATGAAAATACCTAGATAAGCACCCAGACTGCTGACATTATCCTGTTTGCTAAAGATCAAAACATACCGAACATCAAACTCGGCTCCGATAGACGAGCTTAAAAAGAAGTAAACTCCACCGCCGACCTGGCCCATAGGATCAACAGTCTTCTCAGGAACGAGAAATGTTATCTCATAGCCATATTCAGATATATAATTCTCTTCTTTTGCCAGAAGTTTATCAATCCCTCCACCTAGAACAAAGTAAGGTCTTAACCTGCCACCCGAAAAATGATAGATGAAATTTAGGGTAATAGAAAAATGTTTGGATGTGTTAATTTTTGCAGTATCATTATCTGAAGGATCCGTAACTGTAATTTTGGAAGCCGATATGTATTTTCCATCTAATTTAATTGCTATCTTGTCTGTTAGATAATATGCAAAAGCGGCACCGAAATTAAGAGGAGTATGCGCTGGAGTTACAGGAAAATCATTTTTTCCAAGTTCATAATCATTTTCTGAGCCATATTCAAAAACATGGTTTACTCCTCCAGAGAAGGTAATTTGAAATTCTTGTGCTTCAGCAAAACCAAAGCAGAGTCCAATAAATAATATAAATAATGTAAACTGTAATCTTTTTTTCATTTCATTCTCTCCCACAAAAAAATGATGATGTTACAAGGCAAACAATCGAATTTCGAAGAAGGTTTTTTAGTTAATATCGTCAGTATTATATTATTATTTCTGAAATTCACATCCAAATCCGATTTCTGAATTTATTCCTCAGCTTTTGATATTATAGTCAGCAGGATTCATTGTCAACTTCTGTTTATAATAGACTAAAAATGGATAACATTTTAAGATAGGGAGGAGTATTTTTAAAGGCATCCATGACAATTGATTCCAATTTTTTCGTGTGCTATAAATAATAAAAATAATAAGTAGATGCTGAATAGTAAAGAAAAGATGGGAAAAATCACTTCAGACAAAAGAAGAAAAATCCTGCCAATATCTACGGTTCTTATTTTACTTTTGATGGCAATGATAAGTTTATCTTCATTATTATCCTTTTCACAAGAAAAAAAAAGTAAAGGAATAGTGCATGACATATCAGTCAGTGCCATTTCAATAGCAGTAACAGTTCAAGATAAGAAAGGAAGGTATATTAACGACCTCACAGAAGAAGATTTTAATATTTATGAGAATAATGAAAAGAAAGATATAACTTATTTTAGCTACAATTTTGAAGCTCCATTGAGTTTAACCGTTCTCCTTGATGTAAGCGGGAGTATGGCTCTTCAGGATAAACTGAAAGAGAGTAAGGAAGCACTTTATTATCTAATCAAATACCTTCTTGATCGTCATGATGAAGTCTCTTTATTAATTTTTGCTGATGGAGAAGTGGAAGTTGCTGTGAATTTTTCTAATGATAAGAATAATTTTTTAACTATCCTGGAGAAGACCGAGGCTTATGGACAGACGGCTTTAAATGATGCAGTAGCGGTATCTCCAGAATTTGCTAATAAAGGAAATAACGAAAAAAGAGCTCTTCTTCTAATTACAGATGGAATTGAGAATGATAGCCGATGTTCTCATGAGCAAGCTGTTGAAGTTGCAAGAAGGGTAGACATACCTATATATACCATCGGGTATAAAATCCCTTTAAACGAGCAGTATTTAAAGAAGTATAAACACTCTCCAGCATTAACCTCGTCTAATATTGTTTACGCTCTTGAAAGATTTTCTGAAGCTACAGGAGGGAAGGCATTTTTTATTAATCAAGCTGGTGAATTGAGACTTGCGTTAAGAAAAATTAAAAATGAACTCGGTCATCAATACATACTTGGATATACTTCTTACAGAGATCCCAAAAATGAGTACCGAAAAATTAAGGTGATAACTTCAAACAAGAAACACATAGTGAGAACTAGAGAAGGATACTATAGCGGCCAAAGGAAAGTCTCTCAATAACGCTGATCATTAACTAAAAGCTGAGAGTGAAAGGCTGATGATGGTTACTTATTTAGCGTGATATAGCAGGAGATAACATAATAAAAATATATTTAACGGTGAGAAGGCTTGTGTTATGATAATAAGCGATAAATGAGTTGAAAATAATTACAGGTTACTAAAGGCCGATTATCAATAAAAAACAACGGAGGTAAAAATGAACAAATACAAAATTACATTTCTCGTGGGTACTGTGTTTCTTGTGGTAGTGATAGCTAGCACGGGTTGCGCTACCAAAAAATTTGTGAGAGAAGAGGTAGCTTCTCTGGATCAAAAAGTGGAAGGAGTAGCAAGTTCAGTTGAGGAGAGTCAGAAAAGAATTAAAGAACACGATGAACGATTAGCCACTATCGGCTCTCTAATTACCCAGCATGAGTCCGAATTAAGCAAACAAAAGTCCGAATTTGATAGCAAAATAAGCGAAGTGAAAAAATATGCTCGAGGAAGACTGATTTTTCAAGAGACTCTTAGAAATAATGAAGCTAAATTTGAATTCGATAGTTATGAACTGACTGACGAAGCTAAAGGTAGATTAGATGAGTTTGTTGAAATGCTGATCGCTCAAGATAAAGGTGTGTATCTTGAAATTCAGGGTCATACTGACAGTAGTGGGCCAGAAAGCTGGAATTTAATCCTTGGGAAGAAAAGAGCTGAAGCAGTTATGGAATATCTTTACAAAAATTATCATATCCCTCTCCACAGAATGGAAGTAATAAGTTATGGAAGTAAAGAACCATTAGCTGATAATTCGACGCGTCAAGGAAGAGCTCAGAACAGACGGGTGGTAATATTAGTGTATGAATAGCGAGTAGAGTCAAAAACAAAAAATAAGAACATATAAATACCAGAAATTTTTAAGTTAAATTGATCTTCAGTCGAATTGGTTAATTTTCTTATTCCTTGGCAATCGCCTGTTTCCTCATGTCTGGAGATAATTTCTCACACAAACTGAATATTTCATGTTTGGGGCTTTCTTTTATGGTTGAAAAATATTCCTTAGAAATTTTTCTGATCAGAGGAGTTTTAACGCCAATTAATTTAATCTCTTCTTTGAAAAACCTTTGAATAGACTGGCGGTATTTCTCATCGGCATTTTTTTGTAGCTTCTTCCTTATTTCCTGGAGGATCACATTCTCTCCTGTCATAATTTTACTCCTTCTTTGTTCAGGTTGTTATCCAATTCGCTGTGCCTCGTTTAAATCACATAAAAAGATTTTAAAAAATGAAATGTTACATAAATCGTATCAGGTACAATAAGTTCATTATCAGAAATTGTCAAATATAACAGGAAAAGTCGTCAGAAACATTTTCAGTAGGTTTATTGATAATAACCCATAATCCCATAAATATATTCGATAGCCATGGCCATCAGGTCTATTGTTACACTTGAGGTCTTGCTTACTCATTAAATTCTTTAAAGTGAGTACAGGAGACTCGAAAAAGATTTATTAGAATTGTATAATCTCAGCAGTATTAATGTTATCCTTGAGCTGAAGAAGCAAATAAGACTTAAAATCATTTATCCAGGAAGTTAGTATGAATATTTTTATGACAGGTGCAACAGGATTTATCGGAAGAATTTTAAGCAGGAGGCTGATGACTGAGGGGCATAGAGTTACTATTTTAACAAGGGCCATCAGAAAAGGAGCCGTATTGCCTGAAGGAATCTTTTTCTTTGAAGGAAATCCAACAAAGCCCGGCCCCTGGCAGGAAGAGCTTTTAAGACATGAAGTGATTATCAATTTGGTTGGAGCGACCGTTTTCAGGCTATGGAGCAGGAAGGGAAAAAAAGAGATAATGGAAAGCAGGATTCTCGCTACACGCAATATCATTGAAGCCCTTGAAGGAAGAAGAGGAAAGGTATTACAGCTACTTAATGCTTCTGCAGTAGGATATTATGGCTTTCACAGAGATGAGATTCTGGATGAGACTGCTCCTTCCGGGAATGATTTTCTTGCCCAGGTTGTATCTAAATGGGAGTCTGAAGCAAGGTGTGCC
Organism: Candidatus Aminicenantaceae bacterium; assembly: GCA_041862375.1. Lineage (GTDB taxonomy): Bacteria > Acidobacteriota > Aminicenantia > Aminicenantales > Aminicenantaceae > WVZL01. Next base: position 1,037 of record JBGVTE010000026.1, on the reverse strand, counting down.
GAAAAGTTCGGCGTCAGGGTAATATGTTGCCGTTTTGGTCTTGTTTTAGCGAGAAATGAAGGAGTATTGAGCAAGATGGTTCTTCCATATAAGTTTTATCTGGGAAGCCAATTTGGAAATGGAAAACAATGGTTATCCTGGGTTCATGAACAAGACCTTTCTAACATTATGATCTTCCTGCTGAGCCTAAAGAATATTGAGGGTCCGGTTAACTGCACAGCCCCCTTTCCTGTCCCCAACAGGGATTTGACCTATGCACTGGGGAAAGTGCTGAAGAAACCTTTATTTATATTTCCTGTTCCCGGCTTTATTCTACGCCTGGGATTAGGTGAGTTTTCCAATTTTCTTTTACAAGGTCAACGGGTGATTCCGAAAATACTTGAGGGCCATGGCTTTTGTTTCAAGTTTCCAACGATAAATGAAGCTCTGAATGATCTTTTTGGTTAACTAAATTATTTTTGTGAATTTCAATCTGGGCTAAAATCCTCTCAAATTTTGTTATGACAAGAATAATATATTATTATTTGACTTCAAAGATGGAAGGCAATATTATTGCCATCTAAATTCATTCTGTCTCGGATATTAACAATGGCTGTTTTTTAGGTGAATGTTAGCGACAGGCATGATTTTTTCGAAAATAAATTTTTGATACAGATTTTTTATGAGATTTAAATAAGAGAGGTGAGTGAGAGCATGAAGAGAGTAAGTGTTATTTTCTTTAGTTTAATTTTTATCGTCTCTTTGGGCTTTCCTTCGACGCCTAAAGGGTATCTTTTTATTATCGGAGGGGGACGTCGTCCCGAAAGCATGATGAAGAAATTTATAGAGCTGGCTGAGAGATTCAGAAGCGGAAAAATCATTATTTTTCCTATGGCAAGTAGTGTGCCCAATGAGACAGGACCGGAGCAAGTGGAGCAAATGAAAAGTTATGGAGCAAGAGAGGTCGAGTATCATATTTTGAACAGAGAGCAAGCTCTGAATGAAGAAAACGCCAAGATACTCGATAATGTCGGCGGTGTTTTCTTTTCAGGGGGAGT
>JBGVTE010000025.1:0-5323 GCA_041862375.1 Candidatus Aminicenantaceae bacterium | reverse complement strand
GTTTTCCATCCAAAAACCTCCCTTTGTCTTTTTCCTTATGGTGTTTTGCTGCCTACTGGTCCGCTCCATAACCCCCAAATGCCAGCCGGTATGCATCAGAGTTAGTCATTCCCCGTAGATATTTTGCCTGAAACTCATAGATTACAGATACGACCAAGGCAATATAAGCAGTCTGGTGAAAGAATCATAGATGACCACTGATTGTAGTGCGTTATACACGCCTTATGACAAACCTGTTGTCTCAAACGCCATTATTTTATTAATGAATTGAACTTTTCGATGTATTGTAATACTGTCCACACGAAAGCGGAATGGCTCCATGTGAGCGGTGAAACAGAGAGAGGAGAACTGTTTACAGGGTGCACCTGCTCTGCAAACACACCGGAAGGAATCGCGTTCTTCCCACACCATTCAAGGTAAGGAAGGGCTTCGTGAAGTTCCTGAAGACTTTCGGCACGAGCAATAAAATACTCTCCTAACCAGAGCGTTGAGATAAACCAGGGATTCCCCGGAATATCTGGTGGGCTATCATTCGGCCGTTGATAAACATCATTCTGGTATCGGGCACAACCTTCAACAGGGGTTTTGAGCCATAATTGCTGACGTATTGCCTCCATTGTTTCGACCATCCGCGGATCTTTGGGAGGCAATGCTCCCAGAATCGTGAGTCCCAACAGACTGACATCGATCACTTCATCGAGTTCATAGCCTTTACCTTTTCTGTAACCGGAGCGGGCGTACCTCTTCAGACCAGTATGGTACAGATGCTTTGTAAGCCCTTCCTTCATTTGTTCGGCCACTTTGTCATATTTCTCTGCCAGGGAGGCATCTTGAAAGAGTCTTGCAAAATTCGCTGCCGCCCTGAGGCCAGCAATTACTGCTGCGACAGTAAAGGAGTGTACTCCAAAACGCTCTTCCCAGAGATCATAGGAGGGGATGGGCAGCAGGGTCTCAGGATCTCGGTGAGTCACCAAAAAGTCGGCAGACTTTTGAATGAGCTCATTGTAGAGAGGTCTGATGAATCCTATTTCTTTAGAATTCTCGTAGTGTATCCAGAGCGCCCAGAGAATCAAAGCGGTCGAGTCCTCCTGTATGGGAATTACCGGTTTCCCGTCCAATAACCATGGGTGCCAATTGCTGGCCAGTGATCCATCAGGATTATAATGCTGGTAAAGATATCCTTCCTCTGATAGACCACGAGAGCAAAAGTCGAAAAATTTCCTGCACACATCTGGGTAGCCTGCCTTCGCCAAAGCGGCAGCGACGAAGGCCCCATCGCGGCCCCACATGTAAGAATATGTATCTTTTCCAAAACGGACTATATCCGAGTCATTTGCTGCAATGATCGCTCCCCGGTTGTCGATCTGTGTTCTCAAAATGAGGAGGCTTCGGTTGAAAATGTCAGTGACCGTTTTGGGCAGATCTCCAAAGGATCTGGATTCTTTTTGGACCCATGCTTTCCAGTAATTCGACGTACTTTTGATCAGTTCTGTCGGCGTCTTCTCTATCACTTCATGGTTGAGTTGAGCCACCTCATGGTAAAGCGTGCCTGCTGCCATCCAGTAAAAAGCTTCTGCTTTCCCGCCGGAGGGCAATTGCAGCCATATTCCGATTGCAGAGTCAGCAGAGCCCCAGGAAATTTGGTTCCCGCTAAGTTCGCCGTCCTCAGCGTCTTTCCAGGTTCCTTCCCTTCCCGGAACCTCCTTGTCTCCGCAGGCGTAGTAATCCACGCCGCACTTTTCGGCCGCAGAACAATTAATGAGAAAGTACCGATTGGCTTTGTAGTGTATGATGGAACGGGTTCGTGGATCAAAATAAGCCGTTTCTCCGATATCGTTGCCATAAAGATGAAAGTCGTGACTGAAAAAGAGCCTCACTTGACGCTCCTTCCCCTTGAGATTTGTCACCTCGATCTTTTTTATATATACATTCAAGTCTATGTCGACCACGTCAGAGCAGCATAGTTCCAAACCCAAAGCCCCGTTTTTCAGAAAGACATTAGTCACGAGGCTGTTATAATGATATTTTAGGTCCTTTTTCCATTCTGGGCCCATCCAAGAGCATCGTCCATCCACCCACACTCCGAACCGAAAGGGGTTCCCCTTTGAATGGTTCTCCTGGCCTATTAAGGGGAAATATACATCCCGAATCTGATAATCCGAATCAAAGTTAAAAAGAAGATTGCCATTGCTTACTGGAATGTCTTTGGGCATGGTTTCTTATGTGGCTATACTTCTTCTATGGTGGGGAAGTTTCGAAAGATAGCCGGTTGACAACCTGCTGTAGCTGTCTGATATTTTATGATCGTTGACTATCTGTTGATACAACTCTGAATATTTATAGGCCATAATTGTTATGGAGAAATGATTCTGTACATGTCTCCGGCATTCACGAGGATCGATAGAGTCGATGCGGTCGACTGCCCCAATCATAGCACTCATGGAATCCACCACGAACCCTGTTTTTCCGTCCACCATTATTTCCGGGACGGCACCTTTATTGAATGCAATAGCTGGCGTGCCGCATGCCATTGACTCGATCAGGACAAGTCCAAATGGCTCATCCCATTGTATAGGGAATAAAGTGGCTCGTGCATGCCGGTACCATTTCTTATTATGCTCGCTGCTGATTTCTCCGATGTAGATAATCTGTTTGTCGCAATCCAATAACGGCTTTATTACCCTGTCATAATAGTCATTATCAACTGGATATTTGCCAACTTCAACCAACAGGTCTATAGAATTCTTCAAGCCTGCAAAAAACTCCTTGTCTGCGACTTTATTCTGGATACAACCGGCAATGATAAGTTTAGAACCTGTTTTTTTCGCAAGTTCTATGGCCTTATCCTGTCCCTTGTCACGGGTTACCCTGCCGATAGTGAATAAATAGCTTCCTTTGTCCGGCTCCTCTTTTACAGGGTATTCTTCAACTTCAATTCCGTGGTAGACAACATTCTCTGTGTTCACCAAGTCATTATACTGCCTTTTTTGATGTTCGCTTATCGGAACGCAATACACCAGGGGAGATGACAGAGGATTACACCAGCGCTGGTAAGCTCCTTTCAACAGGCTTTCTTTTGCGGGCACGTGAAGGGTCATCACAATTGGTACATGCATGCTGAATACACCGTCATAAATGAACTCAACCGCTTTTGCATCATGTGTGTGTATGACGTCAATGTCGCCCATCTTTGCCCTACCCAATACCCTTGAAAAGTGCATATTCATGGTTTTACGCCCTTCCGGGGTGTCATCGCTCCAATAGTCACCGATGCTTTGATCAACAGTCACGTAATGTTCCCCGGCGACTCTGGAATCACCTGAACAGGCAACGATCGACCTGTGACCTAAAGAATGGAGTCCTTTATCTATATTATGAATGATCGTTTCTATGGGACCATAACCAAGGTCTGGCCTGATCGGCTGGTTAAGGGTTGCCACGTGCAGCACTGTCAGTTTTTCATGTTTTGTCTTTATTGTCATGGGTATTCTCTCAAAAGCTCTTTTTTCCATATAAAACCCCCCGCTTTCCGTCCCACCCTCACGGATGGTTATCTCTTACCTATCCATTCGTTTTCTGGGATGTGCGCTTTCACTTTCAATTCGGACTCCGTCCGCATATATCCCTTTTGGATAAACATCGTTCTTGCCCCCACCCAATCCGCAACCCTTTTTCCACAAATATAGGGCCTGGAAACCAAGCGGGAGGTCAGCCAGCATTCACCAAAATTAGTGATTCCCATAGATATTTTGCCTAACGATTCTTTGGGCCAGCTTAACCAGCTTCCTGTGACATTCGTCCAACTCATTACGCAAGCGATTATTTTCCGTTTTTAGCTCCTGACATTCCCGATTGAGGCTATCGACATAATCTATAAGGTCCTGCCCATTATTCACCTTTATGGGTTTCTTTGGGGGGAAAACATATTTAGCGGGCCAGGAATCGGTTGCCCTAACCTTCCCCTTCCTTTTTAATGAATTCAATGACGCTATAACCGTCTCATAATTTATGCCCAATCCTCCGGTAATCTCTTCAGCTGTAGCCATCGGCTTTTTCTTCACATAGTCCAGAATTTTCTCGCTCGTTTTCATCGCCTCTCCCATCTAAGGCAACCATTCTTGCGGAATATCCTCGGTCCCCACCCACTTCCCGGTTTTGCTTTCATAGATGATCTTCCCCTCCACCCCTGATTTAGATAAAGCTGTAGCTACCACTACGAAGTAACCCTCTGCCCTGAATGTTTCATAGCTGTAATAGACGGCCTTAGAAATCTCAATACCCTTCTCTGCAATGATTTCATGGGCCTTTGGCCCAACTGCTTCGTAGTATTCACGGCGTTTTCCGACCTTCTCGATTTCTTGTGATACGATAATACTCGATATGATTCCTATTGCCTCATCAGCCTTGCGAGATTTCATATAGCCGATAAAAGCCATTATACCGATTATTAAAAGCGTTCCGGCGATGGTGTAGACTACGATTGACTCGACCGAGGTGAATCCATTGCCCGTGAAGCGAAATCAATCTTTCTCCGGCCATGCTGCCCTCGCTATCACGGGTGGTTTGGCCTTATGGTTATTTAGTCTGCCTGGATTTTCTTTCTTTAGCGGGCCTTTAAAAGCAACATTTAGGTTAGAAAGAGATTTGAACTGACGGCGGGAACTTACTTCCAAGATGAGAATTAATCATTCCACGGTAAAACCTTAAAGGTCCTCGTTCATTAACCACCCCCTCATTTACCATCCTCCCGGATGGTTTGGCTTTGTCGAATTTTTCTCCACTTTATCAAACCAGGTAACTCTTGTCAAATAATTCTAAATCATTCACACAAGATGGGTATAGGATAAAGCATAAAGCAAAATCAGAGGACATCTGATAAGGTAACGAATGAGAGAGTCCTTCTATGAGGCCGCCTGTTGTCGGTGGTCGTGTTAAAATCATGGGGAACGAATACTTCTATGAGGCCGCTTGTTGTCAAGCTCCTTTTCCATTTTACATGTCGGTTACTCCTTCAGTTGTCAATCGAGTTAGCGGTTTCCTTACACGTGATCCCTCTGTCTGCCTCGGACGAACCTCTCTCCGTGGTGAGCTCCCAACGGTTCATCTAATCCTCCTAAGAAATATGCACGTTCGCCGATCTTGGATCTATACTAGATTTTAGACGCAAATCAATAAGAAACCTCACGATAGTCCAATTCATCCCATAGCTCATAGCTTTTTCACCCCTCATGATTTGTCCATACCCAGCCATCCTCAACCAGTACTTGAGTTATTGCGTCAATTATTCAAAAGCGCTTTAAAACCTTAGCCATTCCTTTTAAAA
>JBGVTE010000024.1:0-6367 GCA_041862375.1 Candidatus Aminicenantaceae bacterium | reverse complement strand
AAGTTGAAGACTTTTATCTTCTAGGAGTCTTTCCTTGAGCCTTCTTCCGATATAGCCAGTAGCGCCTGTTAAAAGTACTTTCATGATCTCAGCTCGCTTATTGTGCCCATATCATTCTTTTCTTGTTCTTAAAAACTCATGGGATTGAGATTAGAATCGGTAAGTTACGCCAGCGATTACGAAATGGATTAGGGCAAAATTATATACTTCTTCCACGTTGGCGCCTCCTTCAAGGATTCTATATCCAGCTTTCAGCGTAACGTCTTTATTTAAATGGAGCTGTAAAGCCAGCAGAGCATCTTCAGCTCGTCCTTGAGGTGCAGCAAGAGCATCGCCTTCCAATAGTAAGCTCAATTTATTGGCAAAAAACCATTCAAGACTAAAGTTTATAAGCGGTACAAAGCCTACATTTGTTTTTTCTGACTTTCTGTTATTTCCTTCGACACTGATGGCAGCGTCCCTTATCTTGGCAGTGAATCCGAAGCCAAGCCTAAAATTTTCTTTTCTTATGAAGTCATATCGATAGGTCAGACGGTAAGAATTAAAGCGGTAAACAGCCTTTAGTGGTGTATCAGCGGGAAAATCTTCCTCAAGAAACCTGATTGATTTGTTAACGCTGCCTGAAGCATTAAGGCTTAAAGGAGCCACAAGAACAGATAGGGTGTGTTTTTGACCTATCTGATAACTCAGCCGCAACCTGAAAAAGAAAGCGGAGTCTGTTTTTAGATCTTTGGAAAGGGAGAATTGAGTACCCGTTTCTTTAGGTATTCTCACATTATTATATCCGCTGGACGCCAATCCTGCTTCCACATCGATAGACCACTGTGAATAGGCATTTGAAAATGTTAACAGCAGAAAAAAAATAAAAACAACATAAATATTTTTTCTTATTATCTTCATACTTGCACCTCTCTGGAACGGAACACCGAAAAATATATTTTATCTTAATTCGACGCTGACCAAGAGAACAGCATAATTGAAAATCATATTATACTTTCGATACATCAATTAGTATATAATTACTGACAAAAAAACATGAAAAATGAACGTATAATGATACAAAAAAAGGCAAAAGAGAAGCCCGGTCCGATAGTCTATTGGATGAGCCGGGACCAGCGGGCTCATGACAACTGGGCGCTCTCCTTTGCCCAGGAACTTGCCTTCAAACAAAGAGCACCTCTAGCGGTGATTTTCTGTTTAGTTCCCCAATTTCTCGGAGCCACTATCAGACAATACGGCTTTATGCTTAAGGGCCTCCAGGAAACGGAGAAAAAGCTAAGAGAAAAAAATATTCCTTTTTTTCTTATTCTGGGCTCGCCCGAACAAGAAATACCAAAGTTTGCGGTGCAAAACGAGATTAGTGCTCTTATTACAGACTTTGATCCGTTGCGCCTGAAAAAAGCTTGGAAAAAAAGTGTGCTGGACAGGGTTGACATTCCTGTTTATGAAGTTGATGCCCATAATATCATTCCATCTTGGATAGCATCACCAAAACAGGAATTTGCAGCCTATACTTTCCGCCCAAAAGTGAAACGCCAGTTGAGTGAATATTTGGATGAGTTTCCAAATCTCAAGAAACATCCTTTTTCCTGGAAAGAGAAAGCTGAGGAGACAGATTGGATTAGAGCGGAAAAGAGTTTAAGAGTCGATAGAAAGGTTTTAGAAGTTGACTGGATTAATCCTGGAGAGAGGGCAGCCAAGCAAATGTTGAATTATTTTATACGGCATAAGCTTTCAGACTATGATGCAAAAAGAAACGATCCAAACCAGGATGGCCAATCAAACCTATCCCCTTATCTTCATTTTGGTCAGATCTCGGCCCAGCGAGTTGCACTTGAAATCAAAAGAAGCAGCACGACCAACAGTAAGCAACAAGCTTTTTTGGAAGAGCTTATCGTGAGACGGGAACTCGCGGATAATTTCTGTTTTTATAATGAACATTACGATGACTTTAAGGGCTTTCCAGATTGGGCAAAAAAGACGCTCGATGAGCATCGGCACGATAGAAGGGAATATCACTATTCGCTTGAACAGTTTGAAACCGGCCAAACTCATGATGACTTATGGAATGCTGCTCAGAAGGAAATGGTAAAATCCGGTAAAATGCACGGCTATTTGAGAATGTACTGGGCAAAAAAAATATTGGAGTGGACAGAGGCGCCAGATGAGGCCCTAAGAATAGCGATTCATCTCAATGATAAATACGAACTGGACGGAAGAGACCCAAATGGCTACGTGGGCATCGCCTGGTCTATCGGCGGAGTTCATGACAGGGCCTGGTTTCCAAGGCGAATTTTCGGAAAAATCCGTTATATGAGTTACAGGGGAGCCCAATCAAAATTTGAGGTGAAAGCCTACATTAAAAAAGTTAATTGTCTGTAATCGGCAAACCTCTCAAAAGTAAATCTGTATTTTTTTCAAGATATACATCATTGATCCCTCCCGAATTTTTTCGATAAAGAATCTCAAGCTATGTCAAAGCATATTTAACTGGGTCATTTAGCTGGAAATTGTTATTTTTAAGAGGTATAGTAACCATATATTAGTACAAATTATTAATGAGTAGGGAGAAAAGCAAGCTCATATTAAAGTAAGCAATACTAGATGAGTTAATTATTTTTGGATTGATTATTCAAATATTTTCAGCTTTTATATATTTGAGGAGATGCTAACGATAGAGACAGCGAGATTGCCTATGTTGACCTGCAGGATTATATTTAAAAAAGATAGATTTAACTCTATCGGAAGGAGATAGCCGATGCAAATCACAAAAACAATAGCTGAGTATGCATCATATTTTTTGGAAGGAGCAGCTATATTAGTAATAATCGTTGGGGCCGTTCAATCTATATATTTATATGTGCGAAGAGGATTATTAAAAAAAACTGATTTAGCTTTATTTATGCAGACCCGTCTCAAGCTGGGGCAGTCTTTATCCCTGGCGCTTGGATTTCTAGTTGGAGCTGATATCATTAAAACGGCTATCTCGCCATCCTGGCAAGAAATAGGCCAGCTTGGTGCTATTGTCGTGATACGTATTGTACTAAACTTTTTTCTGACAAGAGATATGAAACAAATGGAGGGATTGATAAAAGGTTGATTGGCTTTTTATGCCTCAAGTTAACAACAATTACAAAAGTTTAGGAGGCTATTATGATTCGAAAATTAATAAAGAAAACATCAAGAAAAATGGATCTACCTCCTGGGACTCCTGTTTTTGTAGGAGAGAAAAAGGTTGAAGAGGTAAGGATTTCTTACATTGATTATGACGAAGCCAAGTTTGAAGAAAAGGAAGTTGAAAAAATTGAAGAGTGTATTCCGTTCAAGGATACACCGACTGTTACTTGGATAAACATAGACGGCCTGCATCAAGTGGATATCATCGAGAAACTAGGGAAGTACTTTGAGTTGCATCCTCTTATATTAGAAGACATAGTGAACACAGAACAACGTCCAAAGATGGAAGATTTCGAGCAATATATATTTATCATCACAAAAATGCTTTTCTACGATGAAAGGGAACGTGAAACTAAGATAGAGCAGGTAAGTTTTATTCTCGGACAACGTTTTGTCATATCGTTTCAGGAGATAGCAGGAGATATTTTTGAGCCCATAAGAGAGCGAATCAGAAAAGGAAAAACACGCATTAGAAAGATCGGGGGCTGATTATCTTGCCTACTCTTTATTAGATGCAATTGTTGATGGCTATTTCATAATTCTGGAAAAACTAGGAGAACGATTAGAAGTGCTCGAAGATAAAATAATAGCCGATTGCAAACCTGAAACCTTACACAAAATTCATAAATTAAAAAGAGAAATGATTTTATTAAGGAAATCTGTTTGGCCTTTAAGAGAAGTTGTCAACAGCCTCGAAAGAGGAGAATCTCCGCTTATAAAAAAAGCTTGCCGGGTTTTTCTCAGAAATGTTTATGACCATACGATTCATGTGATTGATACGGTTGAGACGTACAGAGATATAGTTTCTGGAATGCATGATACTTATCTTTCGAGTATCAGTAATAGGATGAATGAAGTTATGAAGGTGTTGACAATTATAGCCACAATATTCATTCCCCTGACATTTATTGCTGGGATCTATGGGATGAATTTTGAATTTATGCCGGAGTTGAAATGGCATTGGGCCTATTTTGCAGTTTGGGGGGTCATTTTGTTTATTGCAGTTCTTATGGTGCTTTTCTTCAAGAAAAAGAAATGGTTGTAAGATGGAATGTGGAAAGTTTCTAGATCTTTATAAAACAGAAAGGAGGGAATTAGAATGAAACCTAAAACCATTATCATTTTAGTCCTGATTGTCTTAACTCTTGTCATACTCATCCAGAATACTCAAGTTGTGGAAGTACAATTATTTTTTTGGAAGATTGCCATGTCTCGGATCATTATGATTTCTTTTCTGTTGTTTATGGGATTTCTTATTGGTTATTTGGTAGCCAAAATTCAAAAGAAATAATATAACTGCCGTTATCTCAATGTTTTTTTAATAAGAAAAAATAGGACATGTGGACATATATATTATTTGTATTCGGCTTTGTTCTTCTCATAAAAGGAGCTGATTTTCTTGTTGAAGGCTCTTCCTCCATAGCGAGAAGGTTAAAAATCTCAGATTTGGTCATTGGACTTACGGTAGTTGCCTTTGGAACATCATCTCCGGAACTGTTTGTTAATACGATTGCAAGCGTTAAGGGGAACGCTGCTATTGCTGTTGGGAACATCGTCGGAAGTAACATCGCTAATATTTTCCTTATTCTTGGTATTTCTGCAGTTATTTTTCCTTTGGCTGTTGAGAAAAGTGTTGTTCTAAAAGGAATCCCTCTCGGTTTCTTGGCTGCACTTCTCTTATGTGTTTTGGCAAACGACAAATTGATAGATAAAGATATGTCATCTGTCCTTACCAGAATTGACGGCTTTGTGTTCATTTTTTTCTTTATCATCTTTCTATATTATTCTTTCGGTGCAGCAAAGACTATAAAAGGGGTAAAGGAACATGCTCCGGAAAAGCAATTTGGGATTATTAAGTCATCTTTGATCATAATCTTAGGTTTAGGTGGATTAGTGCTGGGAGGGAAATGGATTGTTGATGGAGCTGTAAGCTTAGCCTCCTCCCTCGGTGTAAGTCAGACATTTGTTGGATTAACTGTTATTGCTGTAGGTACATCTCTTCCAGAACTAGCAACTTCGGCTGTGGCTGCCTATAAAAAAAATGCAGAAATTGCTGTCGGTAATGTTGTTGGCTCGAATATTTTTAATATATTTTTTATTCTTGGAGTAAGTTCTGTTATAAGACCCTTACCATTCCAGATGAAACAAAATATTGATATCAGTGTAATGGTCTTTGCCAATCTTATACTGTTTGTAAGTATGTTCAGTGGAAAAAAGAGACTGGTTGACCGATGGGAGGGGATTCTGTTTATTCTATTGTATTTAATCTACATCACGTTTTTAGTAATTCAAGGATAGGGGATTCAATTTTCAATCCGCTTATTCATTCTTCACATACAGTCACTCATGGAGGATTGCAATGGAGGAGTTGGTAGGGAGTACTAAGGATGAACATGATTTGGATTGAAGATGACGTGAGAATTTAACTATCCAAATGGTCCAAAATGTTGCAACACGAGCTCCTGATGGGGGCGGAGGAGAGAGATAGCGGGCGATGAGCAAATGATAAACATGTATGATTCCACAAAATCACTCACAGCAGAACTGGTCAATTTCTTTTTTTACGGAATTTTGACAAAAAAAATGGAGGATAAGTGAAAACTCCGCACTCTCAATTTACAAGGTCAATGATTATGGGATGTCTCATTCTGTTCTTGGTTAATTCGGCATCATCGCAGACTCTCGAACTCAAAGGTCTCCTGTCCGGATGGGTCACTGCTAATACAGAAAATATCTCCAAACCACAGTTCGGTCTATATTATATTCCCGAATTCTCGATCAAAAAATCCCTCTCACAAAATTATTCCTATGATTTTGATCTTTCCTTGAATGTCAATGGGACAGCCCGCCTGCAACCCCAGGAAGGGACTCAAACAAGCGGCGAAATCAAACTTTACAGAATGTGGGGGCGGTTTTCGTCTTCCCTCTTTGAAGCCAGACTCGGACTCCAAAAGATAAATTTTGGTTCTGCTTCCCTTTTAAGGCCTCTGATGTGGTTTGACCGCATTGATCCGCGTGATCCTTTGCAGCTCACGGAAGGCGTTTACGGCATTCTCACGAGGTACTACTTCTTGAACAATGCCAATATCTGGATTTGGGGACTTTACGGCAACAAAAACACAAAAGGATGGGAATTTCTTTCGACCAAGGCTCGATCCGTTGAATTCGGAGGGCGCTTCCAGCACCCTGT
>JBGVTE010000023.1:0-5454 GCA_041862375.1 Candidatus Aminicenantaceae bacterium | reverse complement strand
CATTGGGTAGGTCTGGACCATGGTCCAGGAGTCATGAGCTCTTCATACGGCGGTATTGACCGCGGTATCGATAGTGATTCCGAAGCTGGATTCAGAGATTTGTATGAATGTGGAGATGGAGATGGAGGTGGCGAGGCAGCTCCTTCTATAGATTTAGACAGAGATTCTCTTACATTCTACGGAGGAGATGAGAAGATATTTAATGTAAGGAATTCTGGAGGAGGGACATTAGACTATCAAGTCAGCAGTGATAGAGCGTGGATAAATGTCTCACCTGAAAGTGGAAGCTCTACTGGAGAATGGGATGACATAACAGTCACTGTTGACACGTCTAAATTACAGGTTGCGGATTATTCAGGTAAAGTATATGTATCCTCGGATGATGCAGATAACAGTCCTCAGGTAGTGTCTGTGACTTTAGAAGGTTTTATACTGACGGTTGAGGCCTCCTCAGGAGGAACAACAGATCCTGCGCCCGGGACTTACACCTATTTTGACAAGACAGACGTCACCATAACAGCCATACCTGACTCAAACGCCCGGTTCTCGCATTGGAGTGAAGATGCATCTGGCTCAGATAACCCGATTACTGTTACCGTGGACTCAAGTAAAAGAGTCAAGGCTAATTTTATCCGGCAATTTACATTAACATTAGAATCAGGAGCAGGAGGGACAACTAATCCTTCACCCGGGTCGTACATTTATGACGAAGGAACAGAAGTTGACGTAAAAGCCGACCCTGATACAAATTATAGATTCACCTATTGGAGCGGGGATGCGTCAGGTACAGATAATCCGATAACAATAAACATGAATTCAGATAAAACCATAAAGGCTAATTTTGTCCGGGTATACACCTTGACTATATCTTCAGGGCCTGGGGGAACAACTGACCCTGGACCCGGGACACACACTTATGACGAAGGAACAAGTGTTGAAGTAAAAGCTATACCTGATACAAATTTTAGATTTTTAAACTGGAGTGAAGATGCTTCAGGTACAGATAATCCCATCTCAGTTACTATGAATTCAGACAAATCAATAAAAGCCAATTTTATCCGGGTGTATACATTAACCATAGCTGCGGAGACTGGAGGGACAACAGATCCCGCTCCTGGGACTTATACTCATGACGAAGGTACAAATATCAGTTTAAAAGCTATTCCAGATAATCATTACGTGTTTGAAGAATGGAGAGGAGATGCTTCGGGAGCAACGAATCCCATAACAATAACAATGGATTCAGACAAAACAATTACTGCCCGATTTAGGCTCATCCATAAACCTTTGAACTTTTCTGGTCAGAAGGTTTTGAATCGCTCTCTTTCTCAAGCTGAATACATCATTGTTCTGACCTGGGAGGCCAATCCAAAAAATATAAATATTGTAAACTACAAGATTTATCAGTTGGAGGGAGGGAATAAGAATTTATTGGTTGAGCTGGATTCTGGTACCTTTGAATACTGGCAGAGGAATGTGGAAAAAGACAAGCAATACGAATATGCTCTTGTTGCGGTAGGTGGAGAAGGAACAGAAGGCGAAGCAGCGGTGGTGTCAGTTAAATAGAATTAAGGAGCAATCATGAGAAAGACAATCACAACTGTAGTTGCTTTGATCCTCTTTTCTGGGTTATTAAGCGCAAAGGGAATAATCTTTGAGTTAAAAGGAAGCTATTTTTCTCCATCTGAAAAAGCCTTCAAAGATATTTATGGAGGCGGCATAACTTACGGAGGAGAAGTGACCTTTGACATGTGGAGAAATATTGAGCTCTGGCTGGGAGGGAGTTATTTTACAAAAAAAGGCAAGTTAACCTTCACCAAGGAAGAGACTAAGCTTGAGTTAATTCCCCTGGGAGGAGGATTAAAATTTAGGATATCAAAAGGAAATGTGATTTTTTACGGAGGAGCTGGGTTGCATTACTATCAGTATAAAGAATCAAATCCTATCGGGAAAACGAGTAAAGGTAGGGTAGGTTATATTGGTAAATTAGGAAGCTTTGTTAAAGTTAGTGGCGGATTATTGATTGACCTCTATGTAAGATATTCCTATTGCAAGCTCAAGCCAGCAGACTATAAAGTAAACATCGGAGGTATTGAGGGCGGAATTGGACTTGGATATGAATTTTAAGAGATATATGACAAGGCTGCTGCTTTCCCAGGAAAGGGCGATTGATACTTTATAGATGCTTATTTTGGCGTTTTATTAAGATTCAGATAAAAAGAGAATATTCATAAAGTTGAACTCAGTATACTATTATTCTGTTCGTAGAATCAAACATGATTTAAAATAGTAAGCATCTTTGGACTTAATTCATTATTTTGGATTGAGGTTCAAATAAATCCCGATGATTATTAGGGAGGCAAACCCAGAGGACAACCAGGCACTGCTTGACATTTCTCGCAGTGAGCCCATGGAAAGTGCTGTTTTACTCTATGAGGATAGATCTCCAGACTATTTTTATCTTCCCCGTCTCCAAGGAGATGATTCGAAAGTATTTATAGCCGAACGGAATAAAGAAGTTATGGGAGCTATAAGCATTTCTTTTAGGAAAGTGAGACTTTTTGGAACTAGGCAGAGAATTGGCTACACAGGAGGATTGAGAATAAAGGAATCTGCCAGAGGGGGATGGGTTCTTTACCGCTTGATGCGGAAAGTGGTCGAGGAAATGTTAAAAATGAACGTGAGCATCTGTATCCTTACTGCTCTGAAGGAAAATCAAAAAATCTTAAATGTCATTTCTGGACGATTGAACATTCCTAGGTTTCATCCAATTGCCCAATTTCGAGTATTCCATATTATTCCCTTTATGAAGTATCGATGTATCAATCATTACCAGATTGAAAGGCTTTCTCCCTCTGATTTAGAAGAGATGGTAGATCTTTTCAGGAAACAATACAGCTCCTACGAGCTGGTAGAAGAATTTAATAGAGAAAGAATTGAACGCTTAATAGAGCAGAGTAAAGATTTTTCATTAGATAATTTTCTGGTGGCAAAACTCAACGGGAAAATCGTTTCAGTGCTTTCTTACTGGGACCAATCGAACTTCAAGAAGACTATTGTCCAGAAATATAGGGGTTTTTTTAAAGGACTTTACTATGTTTTAAAACCAATGGGAATCCTTCCCAGTCAAGGAAATCCCTTGAAAGTCTTGAGTGTACGGCATCTTGTTTGTGAAGAGGGATACATAGATGCAGCAAGAGAACTTCTGAAACATACAATGATGCTTTTTCGTCCTCGCTTCAAATTATTCCAAGTCGGGCTTCATGATAAGACTCATCTTATTCGAGCGTTAAGAAGGTTTCCAAGAATTGGACTGCATGTTGTGCTCTTTGCAGCGTGCAAGGAAGAAAATCCAACTCTCATCGAGAGATTACAGAAATCTTTAATCTGGGAAGATATGACATTACATTGAGCAACAAAAAACTGGAGAAGAATTTTGTCATATGTAACCCTGAAGCAGGTGGAGGGCTGTCTCGAAGGAGATGGGAGAAATTGAAGAACCAGCTTGAAGTAGAGCGAATTCAGTTTGAGTGCCATCTAACACAGTATCCAAAACATGCAATAGAGATTGCCTCTCATCTTGTTGAAAAAGGATGCAAACGAATTGCTGTTTTCGGGGGAGACGGTACACTCAACGAAGTTCTCCAGGGTGTTATTGAAAATGATCAGGTTAGGATACCAGATCTTGAGCTGATTTTTCTTGGTGCCGGGAGCAGCTGCGATTTTGAAAAGATGTTTCCCCAGCGGCAGAATCACCTGGCCAGACTTTTATCTAAAGAGCCTTACACGATCGATATCTGTAAAGTGAAATGTCAAGATTTTAACGGGACACCAGTTGTGCGGTATTTCCTTGTTAATTCTAGTGTTGGAGTTATTAGTCTGGCAATCCAGAAGTTTGATGAAGCCAAGCGTCTGGTAAAATTTCTTAAAAAAACCAGTGTAGATGCAGCTGCTTTGACTTCGGGCGTCAGTGCATTAATTCAGTTTGAAGAGGTTTTGTGCGATATGAGAGTCGATTATGAGGAATTTAGAGAGCAAAGGCTTAAAAATGTGACAGTCTTTAAGTGCCCCTACTTTGGGGGGGGAATGAATTATGGAGTAAACACAAATCCTGATAATGGTTTATTGTATGTGGCAATTATCGATTCAGTCTCTCGATTTAGACTTTTCAGCATGATACCAGCCCTTTATACCGGGAAAATTTTTACAAGAAAAGCCGCTCATATTAAACGGTGCAGGTCAATTGAAATTTGCACTCACCAGCAGGTTTTCATAGAAACAGATGGAGAAATAATCGGATACCCTCCAGCTACGTATTCAGTTATTGAACGCGCGATCAAGGTAATTGTCTAACAGGAGCTCCCTAATTTTCTGAAATGTCTTCCTTTTCTTCTTCAGTCTTGTATTTTTTATCTAATCGTATTGAGGGTAGAGCCATCTTCATTTTTTTATTGACATATATTTTTTATTTTCCTACATTGTACACAAAAAATTAGTAGCAGAAATCAGCGGCAATTGAAGATATCAGGATTAATCAGGAAGGGAAAAATTAAAATTTAATATAGGAGGTAGAGAGAATGTCTTACACGTGCGAAACAATTTTATTGTCAGTGTTGAATTGGCTACATCTATTTGCGACAGTAGCCTGGATAGGTGGCATCACTTATATATTCTTTATCCTCGTGCCTGTTGCAAGGAAGACGTTGGAGCCCCCTCTGATGGGCAAACTGATGATGGCAGTGACTCTCAGGTTTCGTATCTTGGTATACGTCTGCATGGTTGCATTAATAGGAACTGGTATAGGGATACAGCAATTGAGTATGGGATATTTGATATATGATTTTGGTAACATCTGGTCAGTATTTCTGTTTATTAAGCATATCATCTTTCTTGTAATGATCATCATCGGCATAATTGTCGCGGAAGGCATGGGACCTAAAATTGCTAAGCTTACTGCGAAAGGTCCATCCCCTGAAGTTGCCCGCCTTCAAAAGACTCAGATGAGCCTTGCCGTAGTAAATTTGTTCCTGGGTATCATAACTCTCGTGCTGACAGGTATACTATCAGCTATCGCTTAGGTTTCTTAGTTTATCTTTCGAGCTAAATTTTTATCTCATTGGAAGAGAAGGAGTCTTTTCCTGTCTTGAAGCGTTTTATCTTATAGAGTACTGTTCCATTTTAGCCGCGCTTCCTTTGGTCGCCTGTAATGACAATTTAATCTGAGATTGCTTCATCTCTTCGAGATTCGCAGTGACCTTGAGTCACGTCACTTTAGCTCTTATCACGGGAAAAAAGATGCTTACGTAGAAAAGCTTAGCTTTAAATAAGAATAGGGCGTCACAAAAATAGTTTAAAAAGCATATCGAGGTAAAAACGATTTGACATACCTGATTTTATCAGTAAAGCCCATTCGATGAGCCGCCAAAGCTACCAACAATACAGTTATATGAGAAA
>JBGVTE010000022.1:0-2818 GCA_041862375.1 Candidatus Aminicenantaceae bacterium | reverse complement strand
GCTCTGGCTCAGTCTTTAGCCGCTGGTCATGCAACAATTAAAAATAATGTAACAATTAACTGAACGATAGAGACGATTAACGTCAATACAAGTATTAATTTAGATATTGGTTTATTAAACTCTTTTTGGCCTTTTCTCAGGAAATACGTATGAATTACAAAGGCAAAAATACCGCCGAAACATAAGATTAATGAAAAGATTAGACCTGATAACAAATTTTTTGAAACTAAAACCAATCCGTATAGAACAAAGAACAGAAGGGGGAAGTGGATCAGTAAGAATCCTGTAATCTTGCCCGGAATCTTGAATAACTCCCATTCTTTCCAATAAGCTGAATCAATTTCATGATTAATCAATAAAACAGAGTTTAATAAATACAGCCAAAACAAAATATCAGACATGACTGTCACCTTTTATTTCTGTGATAGGTCGCAAGATAACTCTTTTTTGCGATTTAAAAAGGCAAACATATATTGACACATACTGCCAAATCAAATATTTGTCATTCAATTCTTCCTGATAAATAATTAATTTAACAACGAATGTCAATTCAAGTCCTGTTTATTCCAGCAGGAGCCATCGATTTCTGCCGAGGAAAGGGGAGAGTATTCCTGAGTGTACACAATGAGGAGTATCATTTTTACTCTTTTTTGAAGGCCATTTTTTTTGATGCTGCATAACGCTGAGACAAAACAAAAGATTTACTCGTTCAAAAAAACAAAAAAATTGGTTGACAAAATGATAAACTTACGTTATATTATGAGTAATAAAGGTTACAATATTGGTAGCAAGGGTTACAAAGATGTTAATGCATTTTTAATTCGGATAAATGACATTGAAACGTAAGGAGATAAACAATGACCAACCAAATTGAGATGTTTGACAGGAAGAGGAAAAAATACCGAGGTGATGGTATCTTGGGATTTATAGTTTTTTTCATCGCCTGGATAGTGAGAACTATTATCAAAATGCTTGAACTGAAATTGGGAACTCTCTATACAGGCAGCATGATAGTCCTCTTGCTCGCCATTGCGGTTATGGCATATTTTGCCGCCCGATTGGTAATTGTGGAAAGAAAGATCAGAAAAGATCTTGTCTTAAAAGAAGCGCTATACAACGAGCTGGTGCTATTGAATGAGTTAAAAGCGTGGAGAATCGCTTTTTTCTCGGTGATCGCATTTATCCTACTTGAAGCTTATCTTATTATAGCTGATTTGCTCAAGGATCCGATGGTTCTGGTGGTGACTGCACTTCTGGTAGGGTTTGGTTCTTATAATATCACGGTATATCTATTGGATAAGTGATACCATGCCTGAAAAAATTCTTAAAAACACGTTGAAAGTTCAGCGAGCAAAGAAAGACCTGACCCAGGAACAGTTAGCCCAGATGGTCGGAGTGACGCGAAAAACAATCAATACCGTAGAAAAGGGGAAATATGTGCCCTCCACTTATCTAGCGTTGAAGCTGGCAAAGGTGCTCGAAGTGCCTGTAGAAGAGCTATTTCAAATCCGGGAAGATAGCGCCAATCACGATGCGTAGTGTAGAAGTTAACATGCAATGCCTTCCTAATAATTTGATTTCTGCAAAGACGTTTTTTTCTATCACATACCTTGTAAGGACGACCAATCTTTCTATCGGATAGAAATTCAAGGGCGTTAACTTAATTATTATTCGTCATTTTTATTTCTTCTAGGGATAATCAAAAAATGTCCTGAAATATATTCATTTAACAACCTAAAAAACAACTTATATGTTTTATTCTCTTTTAGTTGAATTAAATTTTTCTCTGTTATACAAGATTAAGCAGAAAAAGGAGGAAATTATGTCACCTGCTGAGACGAGCGAATGTACTATTGAAGACTGTGATATTTTTGATTTTATGGCAAGATACGTGGGCCTATCCGTCCTTCATCCCGGAGGATTTAGTGCTACGGAAAAATTAGCAGATGAATGTAAGATTGACAGACAGGCTCGAGTATTGGACATTGCTTGCGGTAAGGGCACCTCAGCCATATTCCTTGCTCAGAAATATGGCTGTCGGGTGGAAGGATTGGATATCTCAGAAGATTTGATAAAAGAAGCCAAGGACTTTGCGAGACTAAAAGGAATGAGCGACACTGTGAACTTCCGTGTCGGAGATGCATTGGATTTACCATATTCTGAAAATGAATTCGATGTAGCTGTCTCACAAGCAATGCTCATTCTGGTTAGTGATAAAAGAAAAGCTATTAAGGAAGCCAAACGAGTGGTGAAGCCTGGTGGCTATGCTGGATGGCTGGAGCTGAGTTGGAAGAAACATTCCACTAAGAAAATCTTGGAAGCCGTCTCGAATGAAATCTGTGCGTATTGTATGACAAATGTTCTCACATATGAAAATTGGGAGAAACTCTTTCATGAAGCAGGATTTTCTCAGGTTAAGGTTATTCAATCTCCCATGACTATGTCATGTATGAAAGGAATGATTCAAGACGAAGGATTTGCAAATGCAATTAGAGTGATGGCGAAGTATCTGTTTAATGGGAGGGTAAGAAAAAGGATGAAGAATTTGAACACATTTATCAACTCAAATCCACAATATTTTGGTTACGGTATTTATATTACAAAGAAATAAGACGCGGATGATTTTGCAATCTTTTGTTTAAAAACAATATAGAGACAAGAGCGTCTTGAAATATTACATTTAATGACACAATTTTAACTGTTTAAATGTTATTGACTTTGTTTGACTCCAATTTTTATTTTGGAATAAGCTTAGAAAAAGGTAAAAAATATGTATAAATGGAATGCGGAAGATTATCACAGAAGTTCAGCCGAGCAA
>JBGVTE010000021.1:0-8634 GCA_041862375.1 Candidatus Aminicenantaceae bacterium | reverse complement strand
CAGAGATAAGGCCTCCTTAAAGCTTTCGATAGCTCTGGCAAAGTCCTTCTTTTTAAGCTCGACCATTCCTACGAGATGGTGGAAGAAATGCATATTGTTTGGATTGTGGGAATCCCGGATCAAAACTCTCAGCTCATCTGCTGTTTTCAGGGCTTCATCTGCAGCATTCATCCGGACATAGGTTAAGCCCTTTAAGTGTAATGCTCGCCTTTGCCTGTCCGGGTCCTCTGCTTTTAAAGCAAAGTCTACAGCTTTATCACAATCTTCCAGAGCTTCTTGAAGATTACCTTTTTTTAGATCAATGTAAGCAAATTTCATATATACTTCTGAGATGGGCCAATTCACGCCAACCTTCTTACTCATATCGATCATTGGCCTGAGGATATCTTTTGTTCCCTTAAACTTCCCCTGTAAAAGATTAAGATTTACCATGCCCATCCAGCCCAAATAAAGGGCCTGGGGCCCTTTTTGCTGCTGAAGATTAAGATAATCTTCAGCGGCTTTAACCAGATCGCCTGTATAAAAATGAATCCTTGCTCTTCGATAAAAGCTTTGTCTATATACTGGAGTTCCTTCTGCTGGATTCAGGGCAAAAGCTTTTTCTATTTCTGCGAGGGCAAGCTCATATTTCCCTGCCATTTGATAATGACGCGATAAATCCGCATGGGCAACGGCTTCGTCCGGATACTTCTGAAGGGCTTCTTCGAGGACTTCTCTAGCTTTATCATAAGAGCCCACTTGTCGGTAAACACTAGCCAGATTCCCATATCCAAGCAAACCCAAATTATCGCTTTTCCTGTTTGTTTCATAATGGTCTATGGCCTTCTGTTTTTCTCCTAGGGCCGAATACTTGACTGCTAAATTGTGATTTCCGGTGGGATCATCAGGATACAGTTCCAGTAATTTTTTATAGGCTTCGATCGCCTTATCATAGGTCTTCTCAGAATAACTGTAAAAGTCTCCCCCAATCAAGTAGCCCTCTCTTGCGGGAAGCCTATCTGAAAGTTCCAATGCTTTCTTCATGTATTCCTTTAGTCGAGGCCTGAATCCGATATTTCCGTAACTCTGGGCCAGGGATCTGTAGGCCATGGCAAAGTCGGGATCGATGGCAACCGCCTTTTCCATGAGCTCAATACTCCGCATATAATCTAATGTTAGGTGATACTTTCTGCCTTCGATGTAGTGTTTCAATGCCTCAGGTGAGGAGGTTGTGATCTTTTCGACCTCCTCATCAATATCACCAGCAATTTCTTCTGTAGAGAGTTTGAAGTGTGCTTTAACCTTCCTAGTCAACTCATCCACCATGGAAAGAAAACTCTCTTCACCTTTTCCTTCTATACGATCTGATCCTATGGACTCCATTGTAGCGGCTTCTTGAAGGATAGCATCGATCCTGAACTTTTCGCCAGCTTTGGTATAACTTCCCCGCAAGATATGGGAGGATCCGCCGAGGGCAGCAATTTCTTTTAAAACTTTCGATGAGAAGCTTCTTGCATCGATCTGTTTTAAATCACCGAGAATATCGATGAGTTTGTCGCTGCCTAAGACGCGGATATACTTCGACTGGGTTAAGTCCGCAACCAGCAGCTCGCAGAGGGCCTTGCGCCAATGATCCAAGCTTTCATCGCCAGTATTATTTTCAAAATAAACAATAGCAAGCGAAGGCTTCCCTGATGGGACAGGCACGGCTTGCTTTTGGGGAAGAAATCTCCAGATAATCAGGCCGATGATGGCGACAGCGATAACTACTATAGCAGGGAGAAAAAGCTTTCTTATACTGAACTTTACTGTTATCTCTCTTGAGGTTAGAGGCTTTTTTTCGGGAACAATTCTTTCTGTGGTCGGCATGCCTCTCTCTATATTTACAAGATCAGAGCTGACTTCTCCTGCACTCTGATACCTCTTCTCCTTATCCTTTTCCAGACATCTCAGTATCACTCGGCTTAGGTCCGAAGGCACTTGAGCATTAATCTTCATGGGATCAGGAGGCATCTCGCTCTTGTGTTTCATAGCTATACCTAAAGGCGTTTCTCCCTCAAAAGGAACTCTCCCTGTGACCATCTCATAAAGGATTACACCTAATGAGTAGATATCTGATCGCTGGTCCACTTCCTTCACTTCAGCCTGCTCAGGTGACATATACTCTGGTGTCCCGACCATCACTCCGGCACCTGTAAGGCCTTTGCCCTTCACAGTACGAGCAATGCCGAAATCCATGATGCGGGCATTCCCGTCTTTATCTATCATTATGTTCTGGGGCTTTAAATCACGGTGGACGACTCCCAAGCGGTGAGCTTCTGCTAATCCCTCGCACACTTGTTTAGCAATGAAAAGCGTCTTCCCTGGAGTCAGGGGTCCCATTCTTCTAATCGAGCTCTTCAAATCTTCCCCAGGAACATACTCCATGGTGATGTAGTGTGTGCCTTTCTTCTCACCAAGGTCATACATCCTGCACACATTCCTGTGGGCAATCTTGCGGGCCATTTTCAACTCATTGCTGAAGCGCTCTATCGTCTTCTTATCCGAAGCGACTTCAGGTTTTATGAGTTTTAAGGCGACTTCTTCCTTTATCTTCTTATCTTCTACTCTGTAGACTTTGCCCATGCCTCCTTTTCCCAGCTCTTCTATGATTTCGTATCTTCCTGCGAAAGTAGTGCCTCTGGTCAATTCTTCAGTAGGGGTTTCGAGCGTTTCAGTGACAGGGATTTCCTCTTTAGATATTAATTGAGTTCCGCACTCACCACAATAATGGACAGTATCGGGATTCTCAAAATGACATTTAGGGCATTTCATAACCCTTCATCCTTATTCTCTTGCTTGGCAAAAGGATATCAATTAATGAGGAAAGAGTCAAATTGAAGGACTAAATTAATACTGTGTATTTTATTGAGCCGCTTGTTCTCAAAGCTGTCTTTTTTCAATCCAGGGAAGCTAGGACTTAAGGATCTTTGGCTCTTCAATCCAGCCAGCCTCTTCTTGCCATCCTCAACCTCAGGAATACCAGGATCAGCGTCTTTCCAGAGGTCGAGGAATTTCTCGTAATGCTCGATAGCGTTAGCCTTCCAGTCTTTCTGTTCGTATAATTTGGCTAACCAATAATAATATATAGGATGAATTAGATATCGCCCTTCACTCTTGGGATCAAAGGTAATTATCCATTCATATTCGGCAATGGCTTTATATAATTCTCCTTTTGGCATAAGGAAGCTATATCCTATGGGCCATCCCAGGAAAGATAGAGGACAGAGCGGTAATTGTCATATGTCCTTTTTAGGAAAATACGTGAAGACTTTTTTATTACTTCTTTATTCCAGCCAAATCCTTACCGTTGCTTCTTCCTCATAGATCTCGATTATGCTTGTGGGGCCGAGCTCCTTCAGTTCATTGAAGAGAGCCCTGACATCAACTTCACACTCATCATCAATACTCACGCGGCTCTTCTTCACATGTTTTACAAAAAGCTCAACCAACGAAACAGGCAACGTAAGCCTAACCTTGTCTTTATCGGTTTTATTATCTCTGACGAGCAACTTAAACCACTTTACTTCCTTCCCAGCCTGATAATTAGGATTCTTTTTAACAGCTTTTTTGATTGCCTGGAAATCATCCTTACCTTCAGCGAATAAAAAAGCCGCAAGAATAAGGCTTAATGAAAATAGTACAATAACTAAAATTGTCGCTTTTTTCATAATAACCTCCCTATTCAATCCAAATTTTAAAAATCTTTTCTTTCCCTAAAATCTCGATTATGTCCACTTTTCCCTTTGTCAGGTCCTCTATGATCTTATCCAGATCATAGCCCTCTTTTCTCATTTCAGCTTTATTCTCCTCAGAAATAGCCGAAAGAGCTAAATCAGCCAAAGCCCAGGGAATACTGAGAGAAAAATCCGGCTTTTTCTTGCCTCTAGTATAAATTCTTATTTTTAATACAGTAACTCTTCTCTCGTATCTTTCCTCTTCCATATCTCGAAAGGCATCTGGGTCAACACGTAGTAAAGCTATCTTAGCCCTGTCTCTAAGCTCATCATCTCTTTCCCTGGCAATAATCTCTTTGAGGACAGGAATGCCTTTGGCTGCTGTGTTTTTATCTTTGATGTAACTCAGCATAAAAGCAGCATAGTACTTTATGACCCTGTTCTCGCTGGATATTCTATTTTCTATTTCATTCAAGTACGACTTCTTTCCTTTCTCGTAGAGCTTGTATGCAAGATCAATGATAGACTTTTCAGACTCTTCAGCCAGGCTCTTGTTTCTATCTTTGAGCCTGAGATATCTCTTGTAATCCTTCAAGGCTTCAACTTCCTTTCCTCTCTGTTCTGCCAGACATTTCGCTTTGTAGAAAAGGGCAAGTGTTGCGAGGAGGCTCCGGGGATATTCCTCCAAGAGCTCTTCTAATTTCTCTTGAGCTTTTTCCCATTCTTCATCAAAGAGTAGAATTTTTGCCTTTTGAAACAGTTGTTCATCGGGCTTGGTTTGAGTATATGCAAGCACTTGAGAGGATATAAAAATAATGAGTATGATATAAAAATTTATTTTCCTCACTTTAGACCTCACTTTTTTTACTTTTCTCTAATTCCTTCATCAATAATTTTATTTTCAACAAAAGCTGTCTTTCCTCGATTAGAGAGCGAATTTCACGGAGGCGTTGGGGAGGAGCCTGGTCAGTCATCTGTGCCAGCTCATAGAAGAGAAACTCAATCTGGTCACAGATTTCCTTTGCTTTGGCCATCTGAAACTTATCCAACTGCCTGTTGATATATTTTTTCTTCGTAAGTAAATCTTTGGCTCTTTGAGAGGCAAATTCCCTCTGCCATGCACTTGCCTCTTTCTCGGGAGAAGCTTGGACTAAATCTAGAATCAAGTATTGACTTTTCTCAAGATAATTCAAAGTTTCTCTTCGTGCCATTTCCAATTCCACTCTCTCTATAAAACTCTGAGAAGCATTAAAAATCTCATCTCCCTCCTGCCTCAGAAGTGGGCCTCGAAAAATGAAGAGAGTAAAGATAGAACCCAGCAAAATTCCAAGAATAAGAGCCGCGTAAACAGGTCTCATTCTAGGCTGTAATACAGCACTTGAAATCCGAGAAAACAACGATTCCTTTCTCCCCTGAGCCTCTCCATCGAAGACTGCCTCTGTGATTCTAGCAGGAAGATCTTGCCAATCAATTGAAGCCATTGCCTCTTCGATGTCAGTCTGTAACGATTCTGCGCTATTCTTGATTTCTCTCAATCTCTCGAGTTCGCTTCGGCAATGAGCACATTCTTTGAGATGAGATAAAAAGTCTTTTTGTTTTTTCTCTTCAAGCTCTCCATAAAGGAAAGCAACAATATTTTTATGAGTTTTCTTACATATTTTCATGGTTATCTCCCTAAGTAGGGGTTCATAATGCCTCTCAAATTTTGGACCGCTTTAAAATGAAGGGACTTGACTGTTCCCTGGGAAATATTTAAAACTTGAGCGATCTCTCTGTACTTGAGTTGGTTGTAATGCTTCATGACAAAAACCATTCTCTGTTTTTCAGCTAACTTTTTTAGGCACCGGGAAAATATCTCCTTTAAATCAGATGAGTGGTGCGAATCATTCACGGTTCCTAATGAGTAGCTCATCTCATCTAAGCTTTTCTCTCTCCCCCATTCTATATTTTTACCGTAATTTTTTCGGTAATAATCTATGCACAGGTTCTTGGCAATTTTAAAAAGCCAGTTCTGGAAGTTTCTTCCTTTCTCGAAAAAATGGATTTTCTGGTAAAACCTAAGAAAAGTTTCTTGAACTACATCCAGAGCATCTTCTCTGTTGTGGAAAAAAGAAAAGGCCAGCAAGAATATTCTTTTCTGGTAAAGACTCACTACTTTCATGTAAGCTTCCCTATCGCCTTCTTTTATTCTCTCGAGCAGAGGATAGATGTCTCCATTTTCATCTATTCTTTTCCTTTCCATTTTTATATTGTTCAGTTTAATCTGGATAAAAATTCTTTATCTACTTTATATTCTCCTGTCCTCAAAGTGTACTACGAACGATCTTTTCAAAAGGTTCACTCCCAAATAAGAATTAAAGCGATCAGCTTCATAACAGTAATTAACTATAAAAAAATACAAAAAAATAACGACATGTTAGACTAAAGAAAATGAGCTATTTAAAACGCAATTGTTGTTGTTGTTATATTGTCATGGTGAGCGACCAAAAGGAGCGTGATCATCTCGTCAGATTGAGGAGAGATTACCACTTCACTTCGTTCCTCGTAGTGACATTTTATTTAATGCGTTTATATTAATACAGCGAAAAGAAATTAACTTTTTGGCAGTATTCTAATACAAATTGAAATGTAATATTAAGATAATTCTTAGATTATTAAAATAAAGAAGAGGAATTACTTACCCGTATCGCATCCATTTGACGATTTCTTTAAAATTTGGTCTCTTCCCGTACATTAAAATTCCAACTCGGTAAATTTTGGCCGCTAGCCAGATCATCATCAGAGTTGTCAGTATGAGCAAAACAATAGAGCCTGCCACCTGGATAAAAGGAGGAAGGAGGATACAGATACGCATGAGCATTAAAATCGGCGCAAAAAAAGGAATAAGGGAGAGAACTACTGCCAGGGAACTGTTGGGATTTCTCAGGATAAAAGCCATCATAAGCATTGGTATAATTAAGAACATACTAACAGGCATGAGAAGCTGCTGGGCCTCTTTCTCTGAATTTACCATAGAGCCTATGGCAGCATAGAAAGTTCCGTAGAGAAAATAGCCAAGAATGAAAAATATCACGAAATATATGAAAATGTAGGCCGGAATACTGGGTAATTTAAATCCTGCTGCAGAAGGGACAAAAGAAGAAACGAGAGGCTTGCTGTACTGGGAAGCAGCAAACCCAAAAAGAGCCCAGATAGCGTATTGAGTAAAGCCTACAGCTGCAATTCCTAAGATTTTTCCCATCATGAGCTGAAAAGGTTTTAGAGAAGAAAGAACAACTTCTACTACTCTTGAGGTTTTTTCTTCAATTACACCTCTCATGATAACTGAGCCATAGAAGAATAATGTTATGTAAAGAATAAGCACGAGGAGGTAGGACATGAGGAATGTTCCACCTGTATCTTCTTCCTCTCCTTTTTTAGTAACCTTTATAGTCTTTAAACCGATCCTTTTTATGTACTGGGCGATTTTTTGAGGATCCAATCCTTCTTTTCTCAATCTCTTGCCAATGATGACGCTATTTAAGGATGCATTGAAACTTCTTATTTCATCAAAATCAGAGACATGCTCGGAAACATACTCAGCATCACCGCCGGTCAGAATGTCTTTCGGGATATAAATATAGGCGGAAAGTTCCTTATTCAACACCTTCTGACGTAAACTTTCCCGGAGCTCTTCAACTTCAGCTGCAACTCTGTATTTCTCTAAAAGGTATCTGCGGCGCCCATCTTTTAATTTATGGTCCAGTTTTGTATTCAGTCCCTCATAAATTTCCTGGGTCAGGTCAATCACGCCGATTCTCTTCTGCTCTCCTACTGAAACGAGCGAAGAAATAATGGGAATGATTATAAAAGCAGCCATGATGACAGGGCCAAGAATAGTGCTGATTATGAATCCTTTTGTTCTTACAATCTGGTAATATTCTCTTTTAATTATTGATATTACTTTCCTCATGCTTTGCTCCCACTTTTTCGATGAAGATAGCATTTAGAGTTGGTTCTCTGACCTCATACCTACTTATCTGAATCTTTCCTACAAGTTTTGAAAGTAAATGTTGTGGATCAGCCTCTTCTTTGAGCTTTATTTCCATGAATTTTCCATAATCATCGATATTATCAATTTCAGGAAATTCTTTAATAAAATCTGATTCCCCTTCATACTCTAGGAGTACAGTATTCTTCCCGTATTGCTTTTTAATTTGGCTCAAATTGCCCTCTAGGACTCTCTCAGCCTTGTTGATGAGGCAAATATTGTCACAGATCATCTCTACCTGCTCCATCCGGTGAGTAGAAAATATGATAGTCCGCCCCTTTTCTTTCATATCTAACATAATGTCTTTCAATAACTTGGTGTTAACAGGATCCAAACCCGCAAAAGGCTCATCAAGAATGATAAGCTCAGGTTCATGAACAACAGTTACTATAAACTGGAGCTTCTGCTGCATACCCCTGGAAAGCTCTTCTACTTTTTTGTCTCTCCAATCTTGGAGGTCCAGTCTCTTTAGCCAGGAGTTAATCTCCTTCTTTGCTTTATCACTTTTTAGCCCCTTTATGCTGGCCAGGAAAATCAGAAGTTCGCCTACTTTCATTTTTGGATAGAGACCTCTGTCTTCTGGAAGATAGCCTATCCTTTTCTTCATGGCTTCATCCATTTTTTGATTGAGCACTCTGATTTTCCCTTCATCGGGAATGATAATGTTCATGATCATCCTGATAGTAGTTGTTTTCCCTGCCCCATTAGGTCCTAAAAGGCCGTATATAGTTCCTTCGGGAATAGAGAAAGTAAGTTTTCTTACCGCATAAAAACTGTCAAATCTTTTTGAAATGTATTCAATCTCGAGTGCATTCATATCAAAATCCTTTCAAATAGATCAAAGCTCCTCAAGTCAAATTCAATAGATTCTTGATTATACTCAAAAATTACTATTTATCCAATGGGGTC
>JBGVTE010000020.1:0-7767 GCA_041862375.1 Candidatus Aminicenantaceae bacterium | reverse complement strand
AAATTGACAGGCGGCTTAATGAGTATTAAGATTTTAAAAAGAAGAAGGTCAGAGGGAGGGCAAGATGAAAAACAAAACTAATGTTTTTTCAATTGTTCTTTTCTTTTCAGCTTTTATTATGACTATTTTATTTGGCGGACAAAAAGCCGAATGGAAAGGCAAGATAGAGTTAGAGAATGGAGTTAAAGTCGTAAGGAATCCGAAAATGCCGATTTATGCAGAAGATGTTTTCAATTTGGAAGAGGAATTATCCATCGGGGGAGCAGAAGGAAGAGAAGAGTATATATTTTCGTATATTACAGATGTCGGTGTTGATGAAGAGGAGAGTATTTATATTCTTGACTCAAAAAAATCTCATATTAAAGTTTTTGACAGAATGGGCGAATATATAAAGACAATTGGGAAAAAGGGACAAGGTCCAGGAGAAATGCGGCGTCCTACATCTCTTCAGGTTACTTCGCAGAATGAAATAGTCGTAAATGATTCAGCTGCTCGAAAGCTTCATTTCTTTACACTGGATGGAAATTTTTTAAGAGCTGTATCCCAGACTAAAATGACTTTTTTTTCTAATCCTAAAGTAGATAATGAGGGAAATATAATAGCGAGTTATATGATTGCAGACCTAAAAGTAACTTATGTGTTGAAAAAATTTAATCCTCAATTAGAGGAAATATTCACCATTTTCTCAACAGAAGTCTTGAAATATCCATATATCAATCCTTTCTTTCCTCAGTGTTATTGGGAAATCACAACAGAGAATAATCTGATTTGGGGATTTGCTGATAAATATGAATTGCATATTATTAATTCTGAAGGAAAACTTATTAAGAAAATCATCAAGGAATATGACCCAATAAAAATAACTGAAGAGGAAAAAGAGAACGAGATAAAAGAAAGATTTGGAGGATATGAGGGAATGCCTCCAGGAACTAAATTATCCTGGAAAAAACACCATAATGCCTTCATTTATTTAAGCATTGATGATAAGGGACGAATATTTATCCGTACATATGAGAGAATATCAGAACGTGATGAGTATTATTACGATGTCTTTGATTCTGAGGGAAAATACATTGCTAAAGTTGCGCTTAGAGTCAGACCTCAGACTTGGAAAAACGGAAAGCTCTATGCCATAGAAGAAGATGAAGATGGTTATCAGTTTGTCAAACGATATAAGGTCACATGGAAATATTAGAAAGCATAAGTTAGTGTAAGCCAAGAATCCTAAAGTCCTGCTTCCAGCTAGCTTCTATCAGAAATACTCCCCATGCCCCTAAGCCGCCATCAAGAGTTCCTGTTGGGCAACCTGAGACTGAGGGAGATGTTCGGCAATGGATATTCTTCACGAGATTATGCATGATCAGCTGCCTTTTAAGAAGAAAAACAAAAGCCTCCCAGGCGAAGAGTTTATGAATTGTGTCTCATGAAAGCGGGAGACCTTACGGAATGTTCCTTCTCTCGAGATTCCGCCCTCGGTCGCAAGCACATGGATATGAGGATGGAAATTAAGTCTTGAGCCTGAAGGCTGGATCACAGCGATGATTCCAAGTATCAGCTCATGGCCGGTAACCATTTCCGGGTATCTCAGGAGAGTGTTGACCGCAGCCAGAGAGAGAAGAGAGAGGGGGAACGCCTGAAGCGGAAATGAAGCCGGAGTATCTTTGGTACAGTAAAGACTACCTGGCAGTGAGGGACATTAAAATAAAAAATAGAACCATCCCTCTATTTTTTAAGATTGACAATGGAAATATCATATGGTAAATATTATTTCCATATGGTAAATATTATTTCCAAAAGAAGGGAGTTCGATCATTAAATTAATTGAACCTTTAAACGATATTTTTGACCAATTTTCCAAGCTGAAAGTTATCCGCTTTCTTGTGAGAACTGAGGCTGAATTAAGTGGGAGAGAGATTGCTAGAGCAGTGGGGATTTCTCATGTGATCGGCAACCGCTCTCTTCAAGAGCTTTCACAGCATGGGCTTGTGAAAATGAGGAAAGCAGGTCGTTCAATTCTATACTCGCTGAATAAGGAACATATTTTGGTGAATGAAATACTGATTCCTATATTTTTAAAAGAGAAGAAATTGTTTTCATCGCTTGTCAAAGTCATTTTGGCTTCTTTAACTAGGACAAAGCCAATAAGTCTTGTATTGTTTGGGAGTCAAATAGATCAGAAAAATGCCCGCCCGGATAGTGATTTTGATATTTTGTGTATTATTCCTAATGAAATGAGCATAAAAATGTTCAAGAGTGAGATTGCTCAATCGGAAGCTCAGATAGAAAAAATTTTTGGGAATCGTGCTTCTCTATTAATCATGAAGAAAAACGAATTTCTCAAGAGAAAAGAAAAAGGTGATCTGTTATTATTGAATATTGAGAAAAAAAGCAAATTGCTTTTTGGCAAACATCTCCGAGAAATAAAATGAATAGAAAATTCAAAGTTGGAAAGATATCTAAAGAAGACTATAAAAAATTTCTAAAGAAAGCAGATGAATTTTTTGAAATGATGAAGATAAGTCTAAGGAAAGAAAATTGGAATGCAGCGGGGCTCAATGCCATTCATGTAGGGATCTCTGCCAACGATGCTTTGTTGACTTTCCATTTTGGATTGAGAAGTATTAGTCCCAAGCATGATGATGCAGTGAAACTGTTAATTTCTATGATGAAAAGAGATGACACAGAGAAAAAAGCTAAACACCTGCGACGACTAATTTCAGTAAAAAACTTAGTGGAATATGATGGAAGATTATTTTCGAAAAGCGAAGCAGAATCGTTAGCAAAGCATGCTGAAAGGTATTTAAATTGGAGTAAATCTCTCTTGCCATAACCATAGTATATCCCTCCCCCTCTTGACATTTTCGTGACATCTTTATCAGGGGAGAGATTTAGAATATAATCTTCTATAAGGGGTAAATCAATAGGAAATTTCTTTTTTGGTTGTGTAATAAAAAGCGGCGACATTTTGCTCGATTTCCGCGCTCTCACCTTCCGAAATGAGCTTAAAGATGAAAATAACCATGTCAATATGATCTAGATGGAAGTAAACTGTTATAAACAGGCTGAAAAATTGCAGTCGTAGGCTTATCAGGATAGACTTATTAATCCGAAGGGTTGAGAAGTCCTGCTTCCAGCTTCTATCAGAAATACTCCCCATGCCCTCTGCTGCCATCAAGAGTTCCTGTTGGGCAGCCTGGGGCGAAGAAGGAGGTTCGGCAATGAAGCTGGGCTTGAGGTGTCGATAATCCTTTCTATTCCCTTAATTTTTCCAATAAATTTCTTGCTTCCTTTTCTCTTTCTCCTCCCAAATAAAGATATTTCTCCAGACAAATAACAGCCTTTTTTTTCTTGCCCATTTTATAATAAATTTTTCCCAAATCCAGATAAGGCTCAGATTCATTCGGTTTTAAATCTATTGCACTCTCATATTCTGCAGCGGCTTTTCCTACTAAACCGAGATGAAGATATAATTTTCCCAGGGATTTATGCGATAAAAAGGAAACAGGCCTTTTTCGGACGGTAACAGAATATTCTAATCCTTTTTCTGTAAAATCTTGCTCTCTAGCCGTTTTCATATTCTTTTTCTCGCATTCAATTGCTTTTTTCCACTCTTGCTCTGCTTTGGTCCAGTCATTAAGCTCATGATATACAGCACCAAGATTGTAATGAGTGTTAGCATCCCATTCATCGATTTTCAATATTCTTTTGAATTCCTTGAGTGCCCTGTCATGCTCTTTTTGATGGAAGTATATATTTCCCATTAAGTCATGAGAGCCAAGATGGTTCTCATTGAACCACAGAGCGCGGGCGCAAAAGGTTTCAGCTTTCTTAAAGTCTCCAGTATCGAAATAGAGGATAGCAAGGTTATGATTGACCACAAAGGATTGCTCGTCTATGTAAAACGCCTTTTCCAGTATCTCGATACTTTCGTCTAACATCCCTCTTTCCAATTGTTTGAGAAATCCATTGTGCAGAGTTTGAAGTAGATTATTCGTATGCCCTTTTAATTTATGGTAAATTCGGAATCTGATTTTATGAGGAAAGGAAAATGCAAAGTTCAATTTTTTTAAAGCATCTAATTGTTCTTTTGCTTTGGCAAACTTGTTTGTTTTAAGGTATAAATTGGCCAGCTGAAACCTCACTTCTTTTTCATCATATTTAATATCTAACGCGGAAAGTAATTTTTTTTCTGCTTTTTCAAATTCTTCATTAGTTTTGTTGACAATTCCTTGAACCAAATAGAGTACTCCTTCATTTCTCTCATCAAAGGCATCCATCTGGATGAAGGTTAAAGGCTCAAGGGTTTTATCTTGTGCCATCTTGTGAACATAAATTCCTTTTTCATTTCTTAATCTTTTAGCTTCGTGTTCGGAAAGCGGCTTTCCATCTGTTGTCCGAAGATCAGAGCTGGATATGATTTTCAGCCAGCTTTGGTCAAAATAGATAGTATCCTCAATCTTTTTGAGTTCCTCTGAAGCAAGGTTAATCTCGTTGTTTAAAATATAAGCGACTGCCAGATAGAGATAAACATTAAAATTTTCAGGTCGAACAGGACGTGCCTTTTCCAAATAATTTTTTGCTTTCTCAATCTCTCTTGTTTTCAAAAAAGCATAACCTAAATCGTCCCAGACCTTAATTTTTTCTTTATCTTCTGCGTAGTTTATGCCTTTTAAATAGTAGTCTATAGCTTCATAGTATCGATGAGAGAGAATATAATTGTCGGCTTCGTTGAAATATCTGTTTAATTTTTGAGGAGTATCATCTGCATTAGCTGAGATGGAAAAACAGGAAAGGAAGATGAGAATAAGAGTGCAGATTGCGTAAAGTAATTTCCTTTTTGCTGTTGCCACAAATCGCTGCCAATTTTCCTTAATTTCCATCCGCTGACTGGCTGGAATGATCTTATCACACCCAAAACTGCAAGGTCAATTGCCAGAAAGAAGAGAGCATAGTGAACAAAAAAGCGAAATAATCAGTAATAAGATAGAATTAACCGCTCAAACCGTCAAAAAGCACCTACGGATGCATTCTGAATATTCTTCCAATTCTTCTGCTGCTAATAAAAGTTCCTGTTTTATAGGTAATGTTTACATTCGTTACAGTTATTGTCTGGGATAGATTATCCTTTCTGATGGGAACTGGCTACAGACGGATGTGGGATACAGGTGAGGCTGTTACGGGTAAGGATTTAGCCTTGATCTTCGCCGGCGTAGAAATCTTTTAAGTTCTGAACCGATCCTTCATTCACAAATATCAAAAAAGTGATTAAAGGCTAGTTTATTTTTTGTAGAGAACCTTTCCGCCGACAATAGTGTAGAGTACTTCAGTGTTCAGGATTTCATCTTCAGGAATTGTCGTGATGTCTTTGGAAAGCACAGTAATATCAGCAAGTTTCCCAGGGGTGAGTGACCCTAGAATTTCTTCCTGGAACCCGGCATAGGCGCAATTAAGGGTGTAGGAGCGCAGTGCCTCTTCTCGGCTCATCCGCTGGTCAGGATAGAATACTGTTCCATCCTTGAGTTTTCTCGTTACAGTAGCATGGAAGCAGGCGATGGGATCTATATCCTCAACTGGAGCGTCTGTACCGTTGCAGATAAGTGCTCCTGTACTCATCAGCTTCTGCCATACGTATGCGCCTTCTTCAGCCCGCTTTTCTCCCAATCGTTTGATTACCCACGGTCCATCAGAGGTGCAGTGAATCCCCTGCATGGATGCGATAACACCCAACTGGCCGAAGCGAGGAATATCATCCGGGTGAAGATGCTGTGAATGCTCGATGCGCCAGCGAAGGCCCGTTTTCTCAGGATAAGCCTTAAACGCCTCCTCGAAAATGTTCAGTGTTTCCTGGTTACCTCTATCTCCGATGGCATGTATGCAGAACTGAAAACCGTTTTCGATCGCGATCCGGGCAGCCTCTTTTACATCTTCGATAGGAGAAGTATTCAAGCCGGCACTTGTAGGCAGATCCGTGTATGGTTCCAGCAGCCAGGCTCCATGTGCCCCGAGAGCGCCGTCTATAGAGTTTTTAATAGCTCGTACTGTCAGGTGATTATTACCTGCCCCTATGATTTTGTATTCTCCGATTTGTTCCTTTAAACGGTCGTTGTCTACCCTGACCATTACCCAGAGTCGGATTCCGAGCTCACCCTCTTCTGCCATTTTCTTGAATAGATCAATAGTTGAAAATGAAGAGCCTGCGTCATGAAAAGAAGTGACACCGTTTGATAGACATTCCTGTGCAGCAAGCTTGATTATTTTTCGTTGTTCGGCTTCAGTTTGTTCAGGAGTGCGCTCTTCTGCGTATTCTCTCAATGCTTCTCTCAAAAGCCCCTGTGCTGTTTCCCTGAATACACCTATCGGATTCCCCTCAGAGTCCTTGACGATTTCTCCACCTGGAGGATTTTGAGTGTCCTTTGTAATTCCTGCCAGCTCCATCGTTTTAGCGTTGGCATAGGAAGAGTGTCCGCTGGCATGGCTTAAAAGCACTGGATTATCTGGAGAAACTTCGCTCAGAGAATGATGGTATGGTAAACCATCCACGTTTGGCACAGGTATCTTATCCCATTTTTCTTGATGCCAGCCTCGGCCACGAATCCATTCACCTGGTTGTGCTTTCTGGACTGCTTCCTTTACCATATCCACAATTTCATCCCAGTTTTTTACATCCCTGCAGTTCAGGATCAGTTTGCTTCGTCCCAGGCCGGTGAAATGGCCGTGAGCGTCGATGAAGCCAGGGATTGCTGTTGCTCCTTCAAGGTCAATCACTTCGGTTGTGTCAGCTATGTAGCGTTTAATCTCTTTGTTACTCCCTACAGCTAAAATCACATCTCCTTTGACTGCCAGAGCTTCTGCCTCTGGAATTGTCTCATCTACAGTTAAAATTTTTCCGTTCATCAGGACAAGGTCTCCCGGCTCTTGTTTCTGGGCACAGCTAAAAAACAGACCGACGATTGAGATGCATAAGATAAAAATTAGGAATCTGGATGATTGGTTCTTAAACATAATGATACCCTCCTCTTTTTATTAAAAGTGGATTATTTTTTATACGACCTTCAAACATGGTTTGAGCGAAGAAATATTCTATAGAAAAAAATAGATAAGGTCTACACTTAAAATCGGCGATGGTTATATTCAAAAAATAGAGCTGTCTCTGATTTCTAAAACTTTGATTTCGCGTTTGTCCTGTGTTATAAATTTTATAGCAGGAATTTTGAAGGCTAGGATGGAAAGGCGTTCATTCCTCAGACACTTGCCTCAAGTTATTCTATTAGGGATAGTCACAGCCGATTCTTTTAAATCTTTGGCTGTGTCTGCTGATTATGTCGCCGCCCCACAGAAATCTAGTAGCAAGAAAGACTCCTTTGAAATTTTAAAAGAAATATACCAGGAAGTAATGGAGCCGGGAAGTCTCGGAAGTCGAGATGAAGATAAGGAGTTTATAAAAAGAGAGTTTTTTATGGATATTGACGGAAATGAGGAAAACAAAGAAGAGCATGTTGTTGTTTTGATTCACAGATTGGGAGACAGCGAGAAAATGATCATTCAAGTAACGTATTTTGAATCTAAAAGAGACAGAAGTGCAACAAAATACGCTGAAAATACAAAAAAGATAGTGTGTTTCATTAAGGGCGAAAAAGTGGAGGTTGCGGAAACCGAATACACTGAGAAGGAATTTAAATCCCTGCTTCCAGAGATTCTTCGAAACATCAGGAACAAGAAAAAAATACTCAAGTCCGTATACCGTAAAAAATAATTGAGAATCAGGCT
>JBGVTE010000019.1:0-10819 GCA_041862375.1 Candidatus Aminicenantaceae bacterium | reverse complement strand
AAAAGTTCCAGGACTGAAAATTCCCTGCCAAGAGTAACTTTAACCGGAGGAAGAAAGGATTTATCTGGAATCTCAAGCTTTTCATTGGGAAATCTCTGGGAAAAAAGCCTCTCAAGCATCTTATGATGCTTCTCTTCTTCTGATATCAGGAACTTCAACTTCATTCTCAGTATCTCATTCTTTACTTCTCTTGAAATCTTTGAATATGTCTCGGCTGCTTGTATTTCAGACCTTATAGCCACTGCCAGAACTTCAGAAGGGGATAATCTTAGCTTTAAATTCACCATTTATCTCCTTTAAAAATTCATCAGGACTCATCTTCTATTCTTCAAGATTGGAAAGAATTATGTCGGTACTGAATAGATAAAAAATGAGATCCCTGCTCCTCAAGAAGATTTTGAATCGAATTAAAATCTTCTGAATTTTTCTTTGGGTGAACCGCATAAAGGACATATATCAGGAGCCTCTCCCTCCACTGTAAACCCACACACTTGACAGACATGAACAGGCTTAAATTCTAAATCATTTCCTTCTTCCAAACCTTCTTTTGCTTTTTTGTAAAGTTCTGCATGAACTTTTTCTGCCTCTAAAGCCCACTTTGTCACTGTCTCTGCGC
Organism: Candidatus Aminicenantaceae bacterium; assembly: GCA_041862375.1. Lineage (GTDB taxonomy): Bacteria > Acidobacteriota > Aminicenantia > Aminicenantales > Aminicenantaceae > WVZL01. The sequence continues at coordinate 10,203 of JBGVTE010000019.1, read as the reverse complement.
CTTTTTCCTGCTCCTCTTCAGCTTCTCGAATAAATTCTGGATACATCTCAGTAACCTCATACGTCTCTCCATCTATAGCAGTCTGAACATTCTCTGAAGTTTTTCCAATTTCAGATAAAGTTCTGAGATGATTCGTAGCATGGACCTGCTCAGCAAAGGAGTTTGCTCGAAAAAGCCTGGCAATGTTCGGGTAATTTTCCCTTTCTGCTTTATCAGCAAAAGCCAAATATTTCAAATGAGCCTGGCTCTCGCCAGCAAAGGCATTCTTTAAATTTTCCTCTGACTTTTGTTTCATCTTTATTCCTCCTTAGATTTGAACCATTCTCTCGATAGCTCCTTTCGCTCTCTCGCTAATTTCTCGAGGAACCTCGACTTTATAAATCATCTCCTCTAATGATCGCAGTACTTTTTTTAGAGTTATTTTTTTCATATTCGCACAGAAGGAAAAATCCCGCGCCGGATAAAATTTTTTACTCGGATTCTCCTTTTTCATCCTGTAAATAATTCCAGATTCAGTCGCTACAATAATCTCTTTTTTCTCAGTCTTCCTGGCTTCATTAACCATCTGGCCGGTGGAGAGAACCTTATCTACCAGATCAATTACTTCAGGCCTGCATTCAGGGTGAGCCCACACTTCAGCTTCTGGATAGAGCCTTTTTTTCTCGTTTATATCCTTGGCCAGGATGTTATTGTGAACATAACAGTGTCCATCCCAAGAAATAATCTTCTTCTCTGTCTTCCTCCCTACGTAAGCTCCAAGGTTTTTATCAGGAGCAAAGAGAATTTCACCATCATCTACAGATTCTACAACCCTAAGAGCATTTGAAGAGGTACAACAAATATCACATTCTGCCTTGACTTCGGCTGTGGTGTTAACGTAACAGATGGCTCTTTTCCCAGGATAATCTTTCTTCCACTCCCTGAGCTCAGAAGCAGTGATCATATCAGCCATTGGACAGCCAGCTTTGATTTCGGGAATCAGTACTGTTTTTTCAGGAGCAAGGATAGCCGCAGTTTCAGCCATGAAATGAACCCCGCAGAAAATAATGACATCTTCTTCCACCTTCGCAGCCTTTTGACTCAATCCCAGGGAATCACCAATAAAGTCAGCAATATCCTGAACCTCACCTACCTGATAATTATGGGCCAGAATGACAGCATTCCTTTTTTCTTTTAATTCTTTAATCCTTCTTACGGCCTCTTCTTTTTTCATTTTATTTTGTTATTTCTTAATCCCTAATATAGTACGGATAAAAAGAGAACAATTTGTCTTTTCAACCTTTTGAAGAGGAAATCGTTTGATCATCTTGGCGCCATCCTCATCAATGTAGCTTACTCGAGAAAAATCAAGGCTGATTTTTCTTCCATCCTTTATTCCAGTTTCAATTTCCGACCTAAGCTCTCCTACCCATTCCTGACAAATTTTGCCTTCAAGAAAAATCACTGTTTTTTTTCTGGAAGTTTTTTTCGATGTTATTCTTAACATTTTAGATTTAAATCCTTAGTCTCTCTTTGGACTTAACTAAAAATTTAGATCCTTACTTTAGTAGCTCCACAGTGGAGACATTTTTCTTCATCTTTCTTGGCGGGCTTCCCGCATTCAGGACACTCTTCGAGTTCAATATTGCAATTAGTACAAAAATCTTCTAAACCCTCAAGAGGTCCTTCGCAGTAGGGACAGTAACATTTCTCTTTATCCTTATCTTTAACCTTAGAATTCTCAGAATTTGCCTTCTTCAAATTTTTCTGTCTTTCCCTGTAGTCCTCAATAGCTTTGTGAAGGGCGTCTGCTCCTAGATTAGAACAATGGAGCTTGTTTTTAGGCAAACCGCCCAATTCCTCAGCAACATTCTTGTTCGTAATCTTCATAACTTCCTCGAGTGTTTTGCCTTTGGCCATCTCACTTACTATGCTCGATACTGCAATAGCTGCTCCACAGCCAAAGGTCTGAAACTTAACATCCGCTAATCGATTGTCTTTAACCTTGATATAAAAAGTCATCATATCTCCACAAACAGGATTTCCTACTTCCCCAATTCCATCAGCATCCTTGATTTTTCCGACATTTCTCGGATTTTGAAAATGTTCCATAACTTTTTCACTATAAATCATCCTTTTTTCTCCTCTAAGTATTTTGAATAAAGGGGAGACATCTTCCTTAACCTCTCTATTATAGGGGGAAAAACTTCAAGAAGATACTTAATGTCTTCTGAAGCCGTCTCCTCAATTAAACTGAAAACTAAAGATCCTTGAGCAAGGGCATGATCAATACCCATCGCCAAAAGAACATGAGAAGCTTTTAAAGCTCTCGATGTACAAGCTGAACCACTGGAGGCAGCAATACCCCGCATATCCAAATTCAAGAGCATTGCTTCTCCCTCAATAAATTCCACACAGAAGCTCGCATGAAAAGGAAGCCGCTTCTGTGGATGACCGGTGAGAATTACATGCTCAACTAGTTCAGGAAGATCTTGGATTAACTTATTCCGCAGCGGAATTGATTTCTTCATCCTTTCTTCCATCTTATCTCTGGCAATCTCCGCTGCTTTCCCTAATCCGGCTATACCAGCCACATGCTCGGTTCCAGCCCTTCGACCACCCTCCTGAATACCGCCATCAATAAAAGGGAGTACTCGTGTTCCTGCTCTAATGAATAAAGCTGCACTTCCTTTGGGTCCATAGAACTGATTCCCCGAAAGACTGAGTGTATCTACACCGAGCTCAGTCACATCAACTGGAATATTCCCTACAGCTGCTACTGCATCAGTATGTAAAAGCAGATCATTCTCTCGGCAAATCTCGGCAATTTCTGAAACAGGTTCAATTGTTCCTACCTCAGAGTTGGCAAGCATGATTGACACCAGGACTGTTTCCTTAGTTATGCTCTTTTTTACATCATCGGGATCAACCAATCCCAACTTATCCACGGGAACATATTTAACAGAAAATCCCAATTTCTCTAGACTTTTTGTGGAGTGAAGTATTGACTGGTGTTCTATTTCAGAAAGGATAATCTGGTTTCCTCTATTCCTCCTGGCTAGAGCCAGACCCTTGAGAGCGAAATTATTAGACTCGGAACCGCTGGAAGTAAAAAATATTTCCTTTGCCTTGGCATTTACGAGTTGAGCTACTTTTTCTCTCGCCTCTTCCACTGCTTCCGAAGCTTCTTGGCCGACCGTGTGCAGACTTTGAGGATTGCCAAATTTCTCTTTTAAGAAAGGAAGCATAAACTCAAAAACCAGAGGATGAAGAGGAGTCGTCGCGATGTGGTCTAAATAAACCTTTCTCATTTTTTTAGCTCTTTTCCTATTCTGCTATGTGCATTCTCCGCTCTCTAAACCGCAACAACTTCCCTGATCTCTGGAATTTCTTTCCTTAAATGCTTTTCAATCCCCATCTTCAGGGTCATTTGAGACATGGGACAGCCTCCGCAAGCTCCAGTAAGCCTTACCTTAACTACACCCCCATCTACCTCAACAAGCTCAACATTCCCTCCATCTGCCATAAGTGCTGGACGAATTTTATTCAAAGCTTCTTCTACTTTTTCTTTCATCTTACTTTCCTCCTCTCTATATTATACATTATTTGAATAACTCCAATATTTTTTCAAATTTTGCGCTGTCAATTTTTAAATCACTGTCCACAATTGGCTTTTCCTTATCAGACAAAATGAGCTCCTCAAAAGAAGCCTTTTCTTCCTCATAAATCAAGCCAACTGGTATTTTGCTTTGGTCACTAATCCTTTCCCAGGCTTGCTTTTTATCCTTAGGACTAAAGCCCGAGTCTTCATCAAGTCGATAAATATTTCTCCTTATCCAACTGTATGTATTCACCTTGTTTTGGGTAATACAAGGGCTGAGTACATCGATAAAGGAAAAACCCTTGTGATTCATACCTTTTATGATTAGAGACGCTAAATGAGATGGTTCTCCAGAAAAACCTCGGGCAATAAAAGTCCCTCCAGCAGCAAGGGCCAATCGAGGACCATCCAGAGGATTTTCCTTAGACCCGTAGGGAGAAGACTTTGAAACAAAACCAACGCTGCTCGTAGGCGAAGTCTGCCCTTGAGTTAAGGCGAAAATCTGATTATTAACAATTATATACGTAAGTGAGATGTTCCTCTTTAAAGCGTGAATCAAATGGCTTATTCCGATAGAATAAGCATCACCATCTCCACTCACTCCTATTAAATAAAGCTCAGGATTTGAAAGTTTAATTCCTGTTGCCACAGGTAAAACCCGGCCATGTAGTCCGTGGAACCCATAAGCATTAAAGTAATTGTTTAATCTCCCGTGACAGCCGATTCCAGTCACCATAACTAATTCTTCGGGATCAAGCTCAAGAGATACGGTAGCGCTTTTAAGAGCATCAAAAATGGCGTAAAGCCCGCAACCAGGACACCATGTTGGATTCTCTAAGTGAAAATCTTTTTTATTTCTCATTCACAGAAACCTCTTGACACCAGCTGAAATCTCAGAGGGTTTGAAGGAGTCGCTTGAATACTTTCTGATATCTTTTACTTCAACTGTAGGTTTTACTTGGCTCTTAATGAGTGTACTGAGCTGACCTGTATAATTATTCTCAACAACAAAATTCAATCTATGCTTTTCTATGAATCGATTAACCTTCTGGGATGGAAATGGCCAGAGAGTCCTCAACTGGAGGAACTTAGCTTTGATCCCCTCCTTTTTTAACTGCTTCATAGACTCTTGAATCGGGCCTAAAGTAGACCCAAATCCTAAAATCCCAATCTGCGTTTCTTCCTCACCCCAGACTTTGGGAGAGATTACTTCTCGCGAAGCACTTTTTAGCTTCCTCATTCTTTTCTCCATCATTTTCACTCTGTTCTCCGCGTCTTCGTTTCGATAACCTCTCTCGTCATGCTCATTTCCCTCAATCATATGAATGCCATTTTTTTGAGAAGGGATTGCCCTTGGAGAAACACCGCTAGGAGTAAATTCATACCTCTTATAATCTTTGTATTTAAGGAGTTCTTCCTGAGTGAGAAGTTTTCCTCTTTCTATCTTCACTTTAGAAAGGTCGAATTTTTTTACAGTGCGCAGGTTCTGGCCATAGTCCTGCTCAGTAAGAATAATCACAGGGCATTGGTATTTTTCTGCTAAATTAAAAGCGGTACAAGTGAACTCAAAGCACTCTTCAACAGTCCCTGGGGCTAGAATTATTCGTGGAAATTCTCCATGAGAGCCGTAGAGCCACTGATTTAAATCTCCCTGTTCAGTTTTTGTGGGCATTCCTGTACTTGGCCCGGTTCTTTGAACATGGGCCACAACCACTGGAATTTCAGCTATCCCTGCCAGACCAAAAGCTTCCATCATGAGAGAGGCACCAGGGCCTGAAGTCGAAGTCATGGACCTTACTCCAGCATAAGAGGCACCCAGGACCATATTAAGAGCAGCTATTTCATCCTCAGTCTGAACAACAACACCGTTGAATCGCGGCATATAGACTGCCAGCCACTGCCATATCTCAGAGGCAGGACAGATAGGATAGGCTGCAAATAGCCTGCATCCAGCTCCAAGAGCTCCTAGCGCAATTGCTTCATCTCCGGAAAGAATCAGCCTGTCTTTATCCTCTTTTTTTAAAAGAAAATGTCGATTTCTTTCATCAATAATTTTTCTTGACTCTTTAAAGCCGAGATTTACTGCATTAATATTTTTCTCAACGACATCTCTTCCTTTCTTTTCCAAGAAAATCTCAGAAATAACCTCCTTCACAATCCCAAAATCTAGACCGAGAATATAGCACAAGGCTCCCTGGGCGATCATGTTCTTGTATATCTCACTGCGAAAATGTTCTCTTGCCAGTCTTTTTAGAGCAAATGGATGATGAGTGATTTTGCCCGCTTTTAAAGTATAAGCTTTGTCCAGATCCTCGCCGTCACAAAGGATGACTCCTTCCTCAGCCATTACTTTCCTGTGCTCTAGAATAGATTCACAGTCAAAAGCGATTAAGACATCAATGTAATCCGACCTGCCATAAATTTTCTTAAGACTTGCTCGGATTGTGAAATTAGTTGGTTCCCCTCTTATGTTTGAAGGAAAGTCTCTGTAGGTAACCACTTCCCAACCTGATCTCTTCAATATTTTAGCCAGAACATTGCCTGTAAAGAGAACACCATCTCCAGCTTTTCCTGCAATCATGACTGAGATATCACGTATCATTTGGATCAATCTCCGCAAATTGGATAAAATGCGAATTCTTGAAACATAAGCTTCATCTCTTTATAGAATTTCATATATTCTAAAAAGCAATATCTGTGCCAGATTAGACCAATTTTTTCTTATTTTAACTTATTGACAATAAAAAAGATAGAAGAAATAAGAGCATGATGAATAATTTTTCATGAATAAATACCGAAATGTCAGTGTTTCTTTGAGTAATTACCTATCAAAAACAGGAGCACGTCTATTTCTTTTTAACTCTTCCTATTCCCAATTTTTTCATACGGCTCTGCAATGTTGAGGCCTTTAAACCAAGAATTTTTGAAGCTCCTTTCGGCCCATAGATAACACCTCCTGTATGCTTAAGAACTTTCATGATGTACTCTTTTTCATATTCCTGGAGAGTAATAAGTGAAGTTTTTTCTTTTTTCACAGGAGCACTCACAAAATATGCCTCTGGAACTTCAAGAGTATCTTCCTTGGAGATTATCAAACCATGCTCGATAACATTTTCCAATTCCCGGATGTTGCCAGGCCAAGAATAGTTCATAAAAAGCTCCATGGTTTCATCTTCTATTCTATCTATTTTTTTACCTATTTTTCTTCCGTATATTTCCATAAAATAGGTAATGAGAAGAGGAATATCTTCCTTTCGATCCCGCAAAGGACTAATTTCTATAGGGAAAACATTCAATCTGTAGAATAAATCTTGTCTGAATTTTTCCTCATTAACCAGAAGTTCTATATCTCGGTTTGTGGCGGTTATAACCCTTACATCTACTCTAATGGTTTTCGAGCTCCCGACTCTTTCGAACTCACCGCTCTGGAGCACCCGAAGGAGCATTGCTTGGGTTTCAAGAGGTAAATCACCTATTTCATCCAGAAAAATAGTTGCTTTATCAGCATACTCAAAGCGCCCCACTCTTTTCTGTATAGCTCCAGTAAAAGCCCCTTTTTCATGTCCAAAAAGCTCTGAGGTGATTAATCCCTCAGATAATGCAGCACAGTTGACTTTAACGAGTATTCTATCTTTACGGGAACTGAGTTCGTGGATATACCTGGCTATTAATTCTTTTCCTGTTCCTGTTTCTCCTTTTATGAGGACTGTGGTATCTATCGGAGCTACTTGTTGAATGGCTTCCTTTACCTCTAGAATGGCAGAGCTCGTCCCTATCATTTCTTCGAAAGGATATTCAGACTTTATTTCATCTTTTAGGGCCACCGCTTCCTGGTAATACCTGTTTTTCAAGGCTTCTGTTCGAGCCTTCTCCAATCTTTCCTCTTCCAGTCTGAACTTATCCGTCATATCCTGGAAAGTTCCCCTGTAGCCCGTGATATTACTCCTTGAGTCTTTTATAACACTAACAGAAAATTCAAGGTAACGCTTCTCTCCTCCAATCCCAAAGGAAAGAATATAATCATTTACTATTCCTTGAGTATCTACATCTTCGATGAATTGTTCCCATTCCTTCCTGTCTATGTTGAGATCAGCAATTCTTATGGCATTCCTGGTGAGCTTCTCAGGCGAGGGATAACCCAAGAGGCTGGCACCTTTCTTATTAATCTGACGAAAACTCCCCTGAGTATCCAATTCAAGTATGCCAACTGAAGCTGAATTGAACAAATCATGTAATTTTTTCTGAGAATCAGCCAGTTCAGTGTAAAGCCTTGAGTTCTGAATTGCTATCCCAATCTGGATGCTTGCCTTTTCAAGAAATTGGACTCTCGGAAGGGGAAAAAGTCCCTTCTCTCTATCAGAAAGATAAAGCTCAGCAATGATTTTTCCTTTTGATTTCACAGGAATCAAAGCAATAGACTCATATAATAAGCTACTGCACTTGCTTCTCAAGAGATTCCCACTAACTTCAAAAGGATTCTTTTCGATCCAGTGCATAAATTCAGTCAAAGAATTAGTATAAAAAGATCCGTAGTCTGTGATAAATGGCATTTTTTTATCTACCCTACCCATAGCTACATAGCCGCACAGACAGTCATTCACTGTAATCCAGTGCTCTGAATTTAAAAACTCTTTCTCTAAGCCTAGATGAGCATAAAAGGGAATATTTCCTTGAGAGTCAATTATTCTAATGGCAAGATGATGACATCCTGTTATTTTCTTCAAGATATTGAGTACTTCATTTAAAATGGATTTAAGATCAGCGAGCTGGCTTATTCTTTCAGCTATTAAGGCAAACATTTCAAAGTTTTTTGAATTATCGCCATGGATAAAATCTGATTCTTGAGAAGCCAATTTTTTTGTCATGTTTCCCTGCTTTATCAGCTAATCTCCTTTTTTACATTAAATCTTCTGACTTATTCATGAAAAAATCTTTATGGTATGAATATGCATTAATGCAGGAATTGGTCAGGGGCGAAAATTTAGAGGATAATATAATTTGACTAAATGAAAAGAATCCTCCCCCTTATATTAAGTATGTAATGTTGCAAAAAATACTTTTCCCTTTATTTTTAGGAACCTATTATTTTCTGATTACAAGATATTATGCTGCTTTTTTAACTCTTTTCTTCTTCATCGGCTTTTCACAACAGATATAAACGTGTTCCTCAACACAGTCGCAGACCTCATCAACAACTATTCGGTACCCACACACACCGCATTCATAAGCATCGCCCTTTTTTGCTCTAGCAGCAGTCTTTTTCTTTGGAGCAGCCTTTTTTATCTTTTTTGCTGTCTTCTTTGTTGTTTTTTTCACAGGCATTCGTGACCTCCAAATGTAAGTTGAAATATATGTATTAGATATAGACATGTTTACCACTGAGGAGAAAATATGTCAAGAAATGTATACTATTATTCTCATAATTTATATATAATTTATAAATCCTCTTCAATAATTCAGGCATTTTTTTTCTTCTATTATAATAAAATAAGATATTTAAAGATGGCGATTAGTGATTATGAAACTCAAAAAAATTAGACAACGATACGGGGAATAAGAGGATTAATACGGGTTACAATCTCATAATTTATTGTACCCGCTAAAACAGCTAAGTCCTCAGCTGAGATAATTTCATCTCCGTCACAACCAAGAAGAACAGCTTCATCCTCCAAACTTATGCCTGGGATATCGGTGATATCAACCAGAATGAAATCCATGCATACCCTGCCCCTCAGAGGTGCTCGATGGCCTCTAATAAGGACATAAGAAGAATTTGACAAACAGCGACTATAACCATCAAAGTACCCTACAGGGATAACTGCCAGATTAGACTCCCGGGTTGTCCTGTAAGTACAACCATACCCCAAGTAAGCTCCCTTGGGAACCTTCTTGATCTGGGCGATTCTTGCTTTCCAAGCAAGAACAGGTTTTAAAGAAAGAGGTTTTCGTTTTTGAAGAATACAGGAAAGATATGTCTCCTTTGAAGGCCACAATCCGTACATGCCAATCCCAACTCGAACCATATCAAAATATGTTTCGGGAAAAAGTATTGTTGCAGCAGTACAGGCTATGTGCTTGAGTGGAATCTCGATTTTATTCACTCTCAGTTTCTGGATTATTCTTATAAAATTTTCCAATTGAAAACGGAAATAAGTATGGTCAGTAGTATCCTCGATATTGGCAAAATGCGATGACAGGCCTTCTATTATAAAATCAGGAACTCTCTGGATTTCTTTTATGAATTGAAAAATATCTTCCTCTCTAATTCCCTGGCGGTATGTTCCAGTCTCGATTTTAAGATGAAGATAAATCCTCTTCTTGAGACGACTGCATAATCGAGCTAAGCGATGAACAGTCTCTAGATTATAGACTGTGATACGGAAATTATTCACAACAGCCTCTTCCAAATCTTCCAATGGAATATAACCTAGGATTAATAAAGGACAATCAAAACCTTGCTTGCGAAGAAGAAAGCCTTCCCCAAGAGAATGTATTCCTAACCAGTCTACTCCTGCTTTTAAAGCTAACTCGGAAATTTCGAGGATTCCATGACCATAGGCATTTGCCTTCACAACTCCCATAAGCTTAAGCTTCTTCCCAATCAAGCTACGGAAATTACTGAT
>JBGVTE010000018.1:0-11893 GCA_041862375.1 Candidatus Aminicenantaceae bacterium | reverse complement strand
TTCCTCAATATCTTTTCTACATGACGAATGAATCATCTCGCCACTTTGGATTCCTATTTTTTCTTTTTCTGTCATAAAGCATCTCCTTTCTTAACAGACATTTAGTCAATAGAAGTACGCTCTTTGTGTAAGCAATCTCTATCATTTTTAGGTATATTTGACATTTTTTCTTTGCCTTATTAATCTTATCCCTTATTTTATTTTAAAAGGAAGGAGGAAGCATGAAGAAAACAATTTTGACATTGCTCGGAGTTCTATTGTGCATTGCCTTTGTTGTGGAGGCCACAAATAGTGCCGCAGAAAAGGTCCCAACGCAAAAAATATCGACGAATAAAGACAAGCTCCTTACAATTGCGGTTCAAGGTCTGATAGCTCCGGCCCAGCCTGCAAGGTCCTATACCACAACCTGGGATGGAAAACCAAAAATGGCGATTGGAATCGGAGGCATCAACTATAATTTAAAAATTAGCGATAAGGTCTTCGGGTGGGCCAGCAGTGACAGGGCAACCGTGGGTGTTGCGACAGAAGGAGTTAGAGATGACCGGTCAAGAGGCGCTTGGCTCACCTATACTTCCATAGGTAACGAAGTGAAAATCTTAAGCGGCGAGGCTAAGGGGAAGAAAGGCGTTATCATCGGGAAGTTTAGAGGCTACGTGCTGGTTCATTTCGAGAACAGAATCTTGGAAAAGCTTGCGATCGGCAACTCACTTCAAGTGAAGGCCTATGGAGTTGGACTTGAAATAAAAGGATTCAAGGATGTATTCGTTCATGGCGTAACACCTGAGGTCTTGGAAAAGCTTGTCACGCAAAATGCGGAGGGCAAGCTTGAGGTGCCTGTGGTCAAGGAGATACCCGCCGAGATAATCGGTCAGGGAGCGGGTGGCGGAAGTCTTTCTGGCAACTGGCATATTCAAACCTGTTTTCCGCCTGATATTAAGGAGTACGGCTTGGAAGAACTGCGGTTTGGGGATCTTGTTCTTCTGAAAGATATCTAGACCGACTATGGAAAAGGTTATTACAAAGGAGGAGCGACTGTAGGCGTTATCTGCAGCGGACCGAGCGACATTTCAGGTCTGGGTATTGGTGTGACTCCAATTCTGTCTACAAGATTTGGCAAGTTAAGGGCGCGGATTGACTCCACAGCAAACATCGGAAATTATCTGGGCATAAAGAGGAAGGAATCCACTCCCAGTAAAAATCCTGGTGTTTTGAAGTCCAATAAGGACACGCTCATCACGACTGCTGTTCAAGGTGTTGTACAGCCTGCAGGAAGTCGGGGTTATTCGACGACCTACGACGGCAAGCCAAAGTTAAGCCTTGGAATGGCCTCCATAAACTATACTGTTTCACTCGGAGATCCTGCTTATGGCTGGGCGAACGCGGACCATGTCGAGCCTGATGTCACCATCCAGGGTCGCGATAGAACACGTCCCAGCGAGTGTGCTCTGGCTATTCTCGCCTGTATTGGAAACGAGGCGAAAGTTATCTCGGGCGAAGCTAAGGGAGCCAGAGGAATCTACATTGGCAGGCATGCCGGCTCAGACGATCTTGTCTGGTTTCCCAGGGATGTTCTCGAGAAGCTCACTCTGAATGACAAAATTCAGGTTAAAGCCCGGGGCGTGGGACTGAAGATCGAAGGCTTTGAAGATGTGAGAGTGAACAAGCTTTCTCCAGAACTTCTGGAGAGCTTGGGCATTAAAATAGAGGATGGGCAGCTTGTAGCACCTGTCGTGATGGAGGTTCCGGGGCATATCATGGGCTCAGGAATGGGGGGTCCGTTCCTAGAGTACATTGATTACGATATTCAGACGACTTGTCCAGAGATTGTCGAGGAATACGGCCTGAAAAAGATCAGGCTCGGTGATCTGGTGGCGATCAGAGACCATTACGACTTCTACGGCCGGGGAAGATATGGGGGCGCTGTAACTATTGGTGTTTGCATCCACGGGTTCAGTGACTCTGCGGGGCACGGTCCAGGCCTTAATCCGATTCTGAGTGCCATGCCTGGCAGGATAAAAACTAAGATCGACCCTAATGCCAACATTACCTTCTATCTTGGAATCAGAGCAAAACCTCGCCAATAAAAGCACCCAAATTTACAGTGGCCATCTTTTTTCCACATCTCGTCAATTGAATCCTAAACGCCAACAATGATGCTTGAATATTCATGAAGAGGAGCGGTTTATATTCACCATAAATTTTTCTGCCTTAGCTTCTGGCACTTCTCATTACTCTCTGTGTCCATTTTCTTAAATCATCCAGTAAAATATAAATCGTGGGGAGGATGATCAGCGTTACCATGGTTGAGAAGGCCAAACCGCCGACTATGGCTCTGGCCATCGGATAATAGGGTGGGCCGTTTCCCCCTATTTCAATGGTTGTGAAACAAAGAGGAACCAGGCTTAGTATTGTTGTACCCGCGGTCATCAGAATTGGACGAATTCGGTTGCCACCTGCCTGGACTATGGCATCATATCGGTTCAGTCCTTTCGCACGGAGCTGATTGATGTGGTCAATCAAAACAATGCCATTGTTGACCACAACGCCAATTAATATGAGAACTCCGATCCATGCCATCAGAGAGAATGTAGTGCCAGTGAAAAGGAAAAACCACCACACACCGACAATAGCAAATAGGATGGATGTCCAGATAGCACCAGGAAATACCAGGGATTCAAAAAGAGAGGCCATCACAAAATAGATCAAAGCCAGAGCCAGAAGAGTGTTGATCATCATGGTTTTGGCCGCTTCCCCCTCAAAATCAAAGCTTCGTCCATAATCCCAGCTTACTCCAGGGGGGAACTTGAATTGCTTCAAAACCTTTGGTATTTTTCCCTTGGCTTCATTTACCGTCAGGTCTTTCAGATCAATCGTAACTCCAATGGATGTTACCCGGTTTTCCCGATGTATCACGTTAGGTCCTTGCCTTATTATGAAATCAGCTAATGTCGATAGTTTGATGGGATTGTTATTTTCTTGAAAAAGGTTTATATTTTGCAGCTGTTCCAGGTTTCTCTTGTCTTCCTTCTGAAACTCTACTTTTACTTCAATTTCGCCTTCCTCATCATGCATACGTTTGAGGTTTGCACCCCTCATGGCAACTGCAATGTTGCTGGCGACCTCCTGAGGACTAAAGCCAAATTTTTTTGCCCTTTCCCTGTCAACAACGACATGGATTTCCTTTTTGCCTACTGAAGCTGCAGACCGCACGTCTTTAAATCCCGGAATTTTACTCAGAGTCCATGCCACCTCATGAGAAAGGTTGATTAGTTGGTCTGTTGAGCTGCCGATCAGGTAGATTTTAAGGTCATCTGTGCTGCCTCCTGATCGTCTTCTTTCGAATGAGGGATTACCTACGCTGATTTCAGGAAGGCCTTCTCTGATTTTATCCTGGATCTGGTCTTGAGGCGTTTTTGCCTCTTTCCCTTTCTTGAGGAGAATGGTGGACATGGCGTAAGCGTTTTCATAATAGCTGTAAACGGACTCGATCTCAAACGTGTCTTGATTTTGGAAAAGATAATCTTCAATTTGACTCACAGCTGATTCGACTTTTTCAACGGTGTAGTTGTCGTTGATGTTGTAATGCAGCCTGAGCCTTCGATCTTCCTGAGGTGGGAGCATATCCTTCTTCACGAACTTTAGTGGAATGGAAATACTGAAAAGGGTCAAAAGAAGGATAGCAACCGAAGTCTTTCTGTGACGAAGCAGCCACCCAATAATTCGTTTATACCGGAATATTGTCTTATTGATCCATAAGGTTTTTTTGTTCAGAGGAGAAGATTTAATCTTAGAGGCCAGAAGAGGGACAACGGTTTGCGCTATTAATAAAGAGGCTCCAAGTGCAACACAGAAGGATATAGCGACGTGCTTCAAATAGATAGCGACTTCGTTTTTAGTGCTGACGATATTAGGGAGGAAAACAATGGCAGTAGTCGTGGTTCCTGCGGTGATTGCCAGAGCAACTTCCTTTACAGCAGTGATTGTTGTTTGTTTATCGGGATATAACTTTTTATAACGGTAGATGTTCTCTGTTACGACCACTGCGTTATCCACCAGCATCCCTATAGCCAGAAGAAGACCCAGCATGGAGAGGATGTTGAGTGAGAGATTCAAGAAATACATGCAAGCCAGAGTGACAAGAAGAGAAAAGGGAACCGCAAGGACAACGATGAAAGTGCTGGACCATTGACGAAGAAAGAGAAAGAGAACCACTACTGCCAATGTAGCTCCCAACAGGCCTGCTTTCAGAAGTTCATTAAGAGAACTTACGACTCCGTCAGCCATATCATCCATAAAGTAAAGATTGATGCCTTCCATTTTCGGGTCTTCGCTGATTTTAACGACTTCCTCTCTAACACGCTTTCCCACATCAACGATGTTTGCTCCACTTTCCTTGAAAACATTCAGTCCGATTGCGTACGTCTGGTTGAGATGTCTCCCATAATTGAGTTCTGGCATCTCATAGCTGACTTTAGCAATATCCTGGAGTTTTAGCCCATTTTCTCCTATGATCAGCCTGTTGATTTCCTCGATTGTCCTGATTTCTCCCATGGGCCGGACTGTGAAACGCCTGTTGGCATCGGTGATACGGCCTGCTGTCACCATGAAATTGCTGTTTCTGAGGACTTGAGATAGACGGTTGAGGTCAATCTGGTGGGCAATTATACGGCCAGCCATGAGTTGAATTAGTATCTGCTTTTTTTCAACTCCATACATCTCTACTCTCGATACGCCATTGATTCTTTCGATTCTACGCTTGAGGTGACGGTTGAGCATGTCGAATGAGTTGGAAAGATCTCGGCTGCTTGAGATTCTCATTATGAGAACAGGCATATCTGAGGTATTGAACTTCTGTATGGAAATCCTCTCCACATCGCGAGGAAGCTGGTTGCGGATGCTTTCTATCCTTTCCTTTGCTTCTATGGTTTTGATGTCTGTCTCAACTCCCCAATCGAACTCAATAAAGATATTGGATGAATTTTCAGAGGTATTGGAGACCATACGTTTGATGTTGCTGATAGTAGCTAAAACTTCTTCGATTGGTCGAGTGATCTCACGTTCGATTTCCTCGGGAGTGGAATTGGGGTAAGGGATGTTGATGGTTATGAATGGAGCATCCAGTTCCGGAAAAAACTCCAGAGGGAGCATCCGTGAAGAAATCCAACCGATAACAACAAAACACAGGAATATCATCAAAGTCGTTACCGGACGACGGAGTGAATATTCCGTTATTCTCATGGTTTTCTATCCACAAGGCTGTAGACCACCGGGATCACGATCAAGGTGAGAAGAGTTGAGACCGTGAGCCCGCCAATCACAGTTATGGCCATCGGAGCCCTGACCTCAGCACCTTCTCCGATGCCGATAGCGAGAGGTAAAAGCCCTAAAGTCGTTGTCAGCATGGTCATGATGATGGGGCGTAGACGCGACTGTCCAGCTTTGATGATGGCCTTTATTTTTTCCTCTCCCTTTGCTCTTATTTGATTGATTCGGTCTATCAGGACAATAGCGTTGTTGACAACGATGCCTGCCAGAAGGATTGATCCGATAAAGACCACTACACTGATTTTTGATCCTGTGATTAAAAGGGCCAACACAGCGCCAATAAAAGCGAGGGGTATTGTGAATATGATGACGAAGGGATGCAAAAAGGATTCAAACTGGGAAGCCATTACCAGGTAGACAAGGAATATTGCCAGAAGAAGCGCAAATCTTAATGACCGGAAAGAGAGAATCATTTCTTCATTCTGTCCGGAAATTTGCGCTGCCAAACCCTTCGGGATATCGACATCTCTGATGATGCTCATCAATTCTTCTGCAGCACTGCCTAGATCACCGTATTTCAAATTTGCACTAATTAAAGCCACTCTTTCCTGGTCAACACGTCGGATCTCACTCGGACCGGTTCCCACAACAATGTCAGCAACTCCTTTCAGTGGAACAGGGCGATCACTTTCTGGATTGATAATCAACTGTTGAATATCTTCGATGGAAGCGCGGTCTTCCTCACGTGAACGGACGAGAACATCAATCTTCCTATCATGCCAAGAATAGCGCGTGGCCACTTCCCCGCGGATTTTGTTAACTACCCTATCTGCGATCTCAAAGATATTCAAACCTAGTGCTGCAGCACGCTCGCGGTCGAAGTGAATCTGAATCTCTGGGTGTCCAATATCCATCGATGATTTAACATCTGTGAACCTTCTCGATTGCGACATGTGCCTGACAATCTCACTGCTCACTTCTTTCAGCTTCTTCAAATCAAATCCTGCAATTTCCAATTCTATCGGAGTTTTGAATGTGAACAGGGTTGGACGGTAAAATTTATACTGTACACCGGGTGAGCCTTCGATGGTCCTGCGAAATTCCGCCATTGCTTCTTCTTCATGTTTTCTTTTTGAGCCGGGAATCAGAGACACACTGAGTTCTCCCCAGTTCTCACCACCATGTTCGGGATTTGCATCAAAGCGGTTCCCTGTTCCGGCTACAGAAAAACTCGTTTCTATATTCTTGATATTTCCTGCAGATTTTTGAATAGAGGCGATGACTTGGTCGGTCTTATTCAGAGGTGTCCCTGGAGGCAGATTAAATTCTATCTTGAATTCTCCCTGAGAAAGCTGCGGGATCAGCTCTATCCCCAGAAAAGGAATCAGTAGTATTGTGATCAGGAAAAGACCAAGGGCTACTGCCAGGACTGCAGCTTTGTGGCTCAATGACCATTTCAGAAAACCAGGATATGCGCTTTCAAGTTTTGTATAAAACCGGGAAAAGAGTTTTAATGCCGGGTTGAGGATAAAGCGAAAAACACGAGAGCAAAAACGGGATGTCCCGAATGTCACTTTCAGGATAAATACAGGAATAGTGTTGAAGATAAAAAATCTAATGGTTCTCAGCAGCCTTCTAAATCGTGTGCGCGGCTTTGAAGCTTTAAATTCTCCTGCTCCTTCCAGACTACGCCTTTCAGTTGAGGCAAGCATCGGGATAAGAGTCAGGGCAACCAGAAGAGAGACTAAGAGCGCGAAAGTGATAGTTAAGGCTTGATCGCGAAAAAGCTGGCCTGCAATTCCTCTGACAAAGACCAGCGGGAAAAACACCGCGATTGTGGTCAGAGTTGATGCGGTGACAGCGGTCCCCACTTCGCTGGCACCATCGCCTGCTGCGGTCCGAATATCCTTTCCACTCTCGCGGTGACGGGAGATGTTTTCAATCACAACGATAGAATTATCGAGCAGCATACCGATCCCCAGCGCTATTCCTCCAAGAGACATTATATTGAGTGAAAGATCAGCTCCATACATCAAGTTAAACGTGGCGATAACAGATATCGGTATGGAAAGAGAGATAATCACAGTCGTCCAAAAATTACGGAGAAAAAAGTAAAGAATGAAAATCGCCAACAAACCTCCTATCAAACCAGCTTGAATAACCTCGTTGACTGCCTTCTCGATAAAAACAGCCTGATCATAGACTTTGACCATTTTCAATCCAGGAGGCAGAATGTCTCTCACCATTTTTAGATGATTTTCCACTTGTCTGGAAACAGATACCGTGTTGGCATCTCCTTCCTTATAAATGGCAATCTCAACAGCTTCCTGGCCGCTTATTCGCGTTACGGCCTTGCGTTCTTTGTATCCATGATTAACGATTGAAATATCCCGCACGTATATCGGGATATTATTATTGTAATCAACTATTACGCTGCCAATTTCCTGTACCGATCGAAACTGGTTCAAGGTGCGGATCAAAAACTGGTGAGAACCCTCTTCAAGACGGCCACCGGAAAGGTTGACATTCTCTGCACTAAGAACTCCAGCGATTTTTTCTATGGACAGATTGAGCTGTGCAAGCTTCCTCTGGTCAATCAATACCTGTATCTCATCTTCCAGCCCACCGCTTATTCTGACTGCCGCAACACCAAGTGCAGACTCAAGTTCCTTTTTTATCTGCTCATCAGCGAAGCGCCTCAGGTATTTGAGCTTTTCCTCGGCGAAAAGTTCGGAGTCTTTTTCTGTCTCCTCTGATTCCTGGTAGAGGCCAAACCGGATAATGGGATCTAACGAAGGGTCAAAACGTAAGATAACCGGCCTTTTCACCTCCAGAGGAAGCTCCATGGCATCCATTTTTTCTCTGACTTCCAGAATGGCATAATCCATATCCATTCCCCAGGCAAATTCAAGGATGACATCAGACTGGCCCGAGCGGGAAACTGAACTGATCTTTTGAACATTTTTAACAACTCCTACTATTTCTTCTATAGGCTTTGTGATTAGGTTCTCGATCTCTACCGGTGCAGCTCCTTCGTACTCTGTTCTGATAGTCAGAGTGGGGTAGGACAGCTCTGGAAGTAAATTGATTTTGAGCCGAGTGAAGGAAACGAATCCGAAAAGCATGACCGCGATGGTGAACATGGCCACCGTCACCCGGCGTCTGATGGCTACATCAATGACTTTTTTCATTATTCGACCACTTTGATCTTAGATCCATCTTTCAAACTGCCCAAGCCTGTCGTAACTATGATGTCACCGAGGCTCAAGCCAGAAAGAATTTCAACGTGGGTTGTATTATTGTAGCCAACCTTGACTTCACTTTTGATTACAGTATCATCCTTGACCAAAAAGGCCCACTTCTCGCTGTCCTCTGTGAGAATAGCGTCTTTAGGAACGAGCAATGCATTTTTATGGGTATCGTAAACAATTTTAACCCTTGTAAACATACCTGGTTTCAACATTCGAGTTTTATCGTTCACTCCCACTGTCACTTTGAAGGTTCCTGTCCCCGAATCGACGATAGGACTTATCCTCAGTATCTTGCCTTGAAATTCTGAGCCGAGTATAGCATCTGCTTCAAGTTTTGCGGGAAAGCCAATCTGTAACTTGCTCAGTTCTTTCTCTGGAATATGGAGGACTGCTAGCAAGGGATTAAAGTCAGTAATCTTGAAGGTCGGCTGGTCCAGCTTCACCATATTCCCAACCTTGATGAGTCTCTGAGAAACAATACCACTGATGGGCGCCTTGATTTCAGTATAATTCAGCTTGAGCTCTGCTAAATCATATGCGGCTACTTGTGTGCGGTGTTCAAACTTTGTCTTCTCATAGGACTCCTGGCTAACAATTTTATTTTTGAACAGTGATTCGTTCCTCTCATACTCTTTGAAGAGCTTTTCCAGTATCGATTTTGCCTGGTTGAGCTCTAATCGATACTGCTCATCATCCAGTTTTGTCAGCACCTGTCCGGCTGCGACCGCATCTCCCTCCTCCACAAAAATTCTTTTCACAATCCCACTCACTTTGGCCACGGCTAACGCCTCTTCTTCTGCTTCTAAACTTGCAGAGCCGGCATATGTTGCCGTTATCGGTCCCTGAGTGACTTTTGTTGTTTCAACAGGAATCCCGGTCTCTTCTTCTTCCTTGACCTGAGGGCTGGAGTTGCCGGTACAGCCGTGCAGTACGAGGGCGGCTGTAAAAATAATCAGAACCAAAAGTTGTTTTTCAAGTCTTATTCTCATGGTACAACTCCCTGTAAATAGATAGAATCATCACTTCAATAATTCCTCTCTATAAGTTACGTATTTATACAGAAGAAAGTTCATAATATCCTCTTTTGCTAACGCTGAATAAATAAAAGGTTCCCTCTTTTCATAAAATCTTACATCCTTCCTATGACTCATCAGCAACTTTTATGCCAAGGTTGATATTAGAGGAAACCGAGCTCAAGAGTTCAGTACAAAAATGAAGTAAGGTTCAATTCTGTAAATTTTTTTTACATTTAAAGGCTAAGGCTTATGGGTTCCACCATATACAGACTTCTTCTTATTATGTGCCGCACGTGTGAAATAATTGATTCAGCAATGAATCATACAATTTAGCTACTCCGTACTTTCCTTAACGATTGCTCACCTTAAAATCGACTTCTGGGTGGAGATGCGAAGGGCCATCCAGTAAAGGAGCTGGCTTATTTTTGAGATGTTTATCAAAGAAATTATTATAATGGGATTGAAAGGAGAACTAACCGGAAGATCCTATTTTCCCCTGATGTGGCCAAGAAATAGATAGATGGTGGGCGGTACTGGGTTCGAACCAGTGACCCCCGGTTTGTAAGAGCAGTACTCCAATCGCCTTAACCTGGAGCTTAAGAAACATCATGCGTTATAGAATCTAATTGACAGCGAACAATCACTAAAAATCTAGCATTTGGGGAGATATCAATTTTAGAGATTAATTTTCCTGACCGTAACTGTCCGTTAACTTATTCTGGTTATCTTAAAATCTTCCATGCTTTCTTGTCAAGGTATGCAGCAGGGTCGTAAGGAGGATTCCCTCTTTGTTCTAATTCTTTTTTTACAATCTTACGCTGAGATTCAAAGCTTAAAATTTCATAATGAGTCTCGCCGTCAGGATGCCAAAAACTTCTTACATC
The DNA here is from genome assembly GCA_041862375.1 of Candidatus Aminicenantaceae bacterium. GTDB lineage: Bacteria > Acidobacteriota > Aminicenantia > Aminicenantales > Aminicenantaceae > WVZL01. The sequence continues at coordinate 1,477 of JBGVTE010000018.1, read as the reverse complement.
AATATCTGCTCTCTGTAATATTTTATGCAGAATATTGGCTGAGATTGGTGTATTTATCTTACATAATTCACAAACTGCTTCGTCACTTTCACGTAAATCATAATCGATTCTACCTTGGTGACCATATTGGTACACTGTAGATGTCTCTTTTGTCTTAATAATAAATACCTTAATGATAAGATCTGTATAGTCGCCAAAAAGATTTTTCATGGACTTAATATAAGTTCTAAGTTTAGGAGGTTGCTCAGAATGTAGTAGAAAAAGTGAATAATCAACCATAATAAAATTAATAATCGTCTCTGCATATTTTGTATCTCCTATTTTCCCAAGAGCTTCCATTGCTTCATATTTAACATATTTGTCTTTCAGAGCCTCAATTAGAGGCTCCACTGCTCTCTTATCTTTTATCTCTCCAAGAGCCCATACTGCTTCCCATTGACCTATAAAATTCTCATCTTTCAGAGCCTGAATGAGCGGCTCCACCGCCCTTTTATCCTTTATTTTCCCAAGAGCCTTTGATGCTTGCTCTTGAATATCTTTATCTTCCAAAGCTCTAATGAGATGTTCAACTGCTCTTTTATCTTTACAAGAGCTTCTATTATTGCTTCTCTTTTATTTTGTATCTTTACAAAAGCTTCTATTGCTTCATCTTGAACATACTTGTTTTTCAGAGTCTCAATTAGAGGCTCCACTGCTCTCTTATCTTTTAAATCGCCTAATGCTTCTGCAGCTTTTTTGCTGATCTCAGCATCGTTACGAGGAAGCAACCTAATCAATCCTTCTATGTCTCTGTTTGCTTTCATTTCTTTAATGTTTGTTCTACGGGCAATTCGACGCCGTCGATAATATTTATAATTTATCATTTCTTGCTCCTTTCTTATCTTTTTCAATATTGTTTAAATACAAATCACTAATTGCTATTTAAATTTTATATTTAACTTCACTAGTGTCCCATTAAAATGTTCTTGATTTGCGTAATTTATTGAAATAAAAGGAATTATATTGATATTACTTATAATCAATTTGAAACTATATTCTTATTTTTTGAGCTGTAACTTCAATAATATCAATACAAATATTTTAATTTTAGATTCATTGGGACACTAGTGATTTAACTTATAAGAATTACCTTTTGGGCTGGTCAAGGATTCCTCAAAATTTTCGCCCTCTGACATCCTAGAACATAAATATCACAAACAAAATAGCGAGTCAAGACGGGGGGGGAATTGTCTAAGAAAAAGCTTCGGTTTGATACATATGCCTTGCAAAAAATAAACCTCTCCCCGTGTGCCAAATATGTGCCAAAAATTGCTTAAAATAGCTGAAACTACGGGATTATAAGTGAATAGACAAAAGCAAGAAAGAGCCTAATTTCCCCTCCTTAATTCATTGATGAGGATATTTAAATAGACTACCTAGCCTTTATAATTATCAGTCGCCACTTTATTTCAGCGGCTGCCTTAACCAAGAAATCTAC
>JBGVTE010000017.1:0-3266 GCA_041862375.1 Candidatus Aminicenantaceae bacterium | reverse complement strand
ATTTCTGGAAACTTATATCCTGGACATTAGTTAGACGCCCCCGCTTCTTAAACTTAGCAGTTACATTTGCAATTTATGGCTTTCATTTCCGAAAGGTTGTGGAAATTTAAAATTAACCTTTTTCGATTAACTCGAGACTAAATCTCTTTTTTAGCTTCATTCCAGCAGCACCTAGAATAACTCTGATCGCCTGAGCGGTTCTCCCCTGTTTTCCAATAACCTTGCCCAAATCTTCCGGAGCAACCTTTAATTCAATGATCGAGCTCTGTTCCCCGTCCAATTGGGAAACCTGCACCTTGTCCGGATTGTCCACTAATGATTTGGCAATCAATTCAACAAGTTCTTTCACTGTAACCTCCCTTAATATTTAGATTGTTTCTTTCCATAAAGCTCATGGACTGTAATCATTTTTTTCTTCTTCCCCGACGGGAAGAGATCGGCTGTTACGCAATTGTCAACACCATTTCTTCTGCTTTCCTTGATTGTTTAGCCTGAATTCTTGTTCTATCAGCAAATATGGTCTTATTGTAAAATATTTTTCCTTATAACAAGCATCATATTCTTGCAATCCATGAGTGTTAAGTATTTGGAATAAAGTACTTATTCTCAATAGTCACTTATAAAAGATTTTAGTTTTCGACTACAACTTGGCCGTCTCAATTTCCTCAAGGCTATCTCCTCGATTTGTCTGATTCTCTCCCGCGTAACTTTGAATTGTTGACCAACTTCTTCCAGGGTATGTTCATTCCCGTCTCCTAATCCGAATCTCATTCTTAAAATATTTGCTTCTCTATGGGTGTGGTTTTTCAATGCTTCTTCAATTTTTTCTCTCAAATTAATTTGAATAACTGTATCGGGAGGAGAGGGAATGACTTTATCTTCGATAAAATCACCAAGGTGGCTGTTTTCTTCTTCCCCAATAGGTGTCTCAAGGGAGAAAGGCACTTGGGAGATTTTCATTATTTTATGTACTTTATAGACGGGTAGATCCATCTTTTTCGCAATCTCTTCACATGTGGGTTCTCTACCTTTTTCCTGGACAAGGCTTCTCGAAACTCTATTTAACTTGTTTATGACTTCATTCATATGAACAGGAATTCTTATCGTCCTTGCCTGGTCAGCAATGGCACGAGTTATTCCCTGCCTTATCCACCAATGTGCATAAGTTGAAAATTTATACCCTCTTTTGTATTCAAATTTATCCACTGCTGTTATTAGGCCCATGTTTCCTTCCTGAATTAAATCAAGAAACTGGAGTCCGTAGTTGCTGTACTTCTTGGCAATGGAAACCACTAATCTTAAGTTAGCTGTGATAAGCTCTTTTTTCGCTTGATCGCTGATTTTCTTTCCTTTAGAGATGGCACAAAGTGTTTTCCTTAAACCCTGAGAATCAAGTCCGATCTCTTTCTGAAATAGCCTTAGAAGCTTGTTGATTTCTCGAATTTTCTTTTTCAGTTTCTCTTTTTCTTTTTTAACTGCGTCTTGAGAAATTGATTTATTCAGCTCTCCTTTTGTTTCTTCTACTTCGTCTATAACTTTAAGTCTATCCTTGAGATCCTCTATAATCATTTCTCTGTATCTATTACGGATATTAAGTCCTCTGATGAGACGGCTCATTTTGACTATGAGACGCTTTCGTGTGAAATCATTTTTATTCCTTGAAGGGATGCTCTCCAGTCGGGAATTTATCTCTCTGATTTTCTTGATTTTATCTGTAACCTCTAATATTCTTTCTTCCAGGTTTCCCTTTGCGTTATTATTCTTGCTAAAGTCAAAAATTTTCTCAATAATTTCCGGCTTCTCCCTTATCTTCTCTTCTAGCGAAAGAACCTTTGTAAGAACAAATCGTGTTTTGGAAATAGCCTTGATCGTAGTCTTTTCGCCTCTTTCAATTTTCCTTGCAATAGCTAGCTCTTCTTCCCGTTTTAAGAGCGGGATATTGCCCATATCCTTAAAATAGAGCTTCACAGGATCGGTGGTTTTTTCCAGATTCTTGTAAGAAACAAAGTCGCCCTTTTCTTTTTTAGGAAGAAGTTTTCTGTTTTTATTGAGTATTTTTATCCCATGGTGATCCATAGAGCTTAGAAAATCATCAAAACTCTCTTCAGTATTCAAAGCATCTCGGAAGGATTTCTCTACTCCTTCAAAAAAAAGATATCCTTGTTTCTTTCCTTTTAAAATGAACTGATGAGCTTTGTCTTCTTCCATATTTATTTTATATCTCTTATCTTTCTATTCATCATTCCTTTTATGAATTTAATAGTTGAACACCACACCTTACATTCCACTTAGGGTCTCTCTCCATATCAAGGGAGGCTGGTAATCGAACTCCCTGACATTAGCAAACAATCACGAAGATAAATTAGGCATCTTTCAGGCAGAATTTTCCCTTCTTTTGACCGGAATAATATATGTATTTACGAATTTTTAGGTACAAATGGGCAAACCAAGCAATCTCTCTATATGCTTTAATGCAAAATGTGATTATGGTCTTGAAAATCCGAGTGCCGCTTATCAGAAGCGTCTCTTACCTCCAAATCCACCTTGGCGGTCATCACGAGGGCGAGCCTCGTTGACCTTAAGAGTGCGCCCCTTCAAGTCTTTCCCATCAAGCCCGGAGATTGCGGACTTAGCTTCTTGATGGTTGGGCATCTCCACAAATCCGAATCCCCTCGAATCGCCGGTGTACTTATCTGTGATGATTTTAACAGATGTGACCTGCCCGAACGCTTCGAAAGCTTGTCGCAAATCGTCTTCAGTGGCCTCCCGTAATAAATTACCTACGTAAACATTCATTCTGGTTTCCTTTTTATGTATGAGTTTTCGTAAGGGAGGGATTTAGTCTTTTCTTGTTGAAGTTTTCCCTGATCCCTTATGATTTCGGCCTGTTCTTACTAATGAACAGGTCTTTTCAATTTCAACAGAGATGATAATAGCACAGGGAAGATTCTGCGTCAATGAAAATTGGAGAAGTTCCTCAATGTACAACTCTATAAGGATGCACTTCAGAGAACGTCCTTTGCGCCCTTGGGTAGCTATCAATTTGAATTATGAATTTGTTGGGAAGCTCCAGGGTCAAAATAATTTAAAAATTCCTTTTATTACTGGCTTTTCAGCCCAGCCAGCCTCTTCCTCGCATCCTCAACCTCGGCAATACCGGGATTAGCGTATTTCCAGAGGGAGAGGAATTTCTCGTAATGCTCGATGGCGTTGCCGTTTTAACTTTGATATGTTCATCTCAGGATGTCAGCTGGCGAAAATTGCGG
>JBGVTE010000016.1:0-6152 GCA_041862375.1 Candidatus Aminicenantaceae bacterium | reverse complement strand
AGCGATCGAAGAGAGCGTGGCAATCTCATTGAAAACAAATAGATTAATGCCCTTCCTTAAGAGATTGCTTCATCGCTTCGCTCTTCGCAATGACAAGGCATCCAGTCACTTTGGAACAAAGCCAAATTTTATGAAGGAGAGAGAGATGAAAAAAATCTGTGCCTTGGTTATCTGCCTCTTTGTTATTCTGGCAGTTTCACCCCAAAATGCAAATGGGCAATATAAAAGCTCGTGGGTTTACCTTAATTCCGGAGTTGTGACAGACGAGACATTTGATTTCGAGCCATTCTTCTGGACTGCTGGCCTCAACATAGACTTTTATTTAAGCTATAATTTGACAATAAGCCCTGAATGCTACATTATCGTTCATAATCTTGAATTCGATGCATTTATTCTTGCACCTGCTGTTTTATTAAATTTAGAGCTTCAAACCCTTTTTCTTGGCGGCGGAGTGACCAAATGGTTTATAGTCGGCACAAAAGTTAAAGGCGCTCCTTCTTCTGATTGGGCTCTTAAACTCAACGCAGGCTTGAAAGGAGGGGGTATAAAATTAGCAGCTTTCGTGGTAACTCCCTTTGAAGACGCATTTAAATATATGGCAGTAGGCACCACAATCGGTTTCGGTTTCTAACTTCCCTACTAGACTAGAAAAGGGGACAGGCTACTTTTTCTCCAAGTCTCTTCTTTTCCCAGAAACTACGACAAAATTTGGCAAAATATTAAAAAGTATCCTGTCCCCTTTTTTCTGCCATGTTCAGGCGTTCGCCTATTGGGGGATGGGAATAATACAGCAGTTTTACCCACCACTCAGGATAGGCATTGGAAAGATTCCTGTCTGCAAGGCCAGCCAAGGCAATCATGAATGACTCTATGTCCTCTATATTATCTAAAGCGTATTGATCAGCCTGCTTTTCAAAATGCCGAGAAAGAGCTTTGCTGAGAGGTCCGAAGAGAAAACTTGCAATCACGCCCATGAGGATGGCAAAGATGGGAAAAAGGGTGAGATTCCACCGGGTTGACATTAAAAACTGTGTAAATAATGACTTCATGGCTAAATTTAAAATATAAAATACTATGAGCTGCTGAAAAGTTCCGATTATAATAGTTTTCCAGATATGTTTGTGCCTGAAGTGCCCTACTTCATGAGCAATGATAGATCCAATTTCAGGGACAGACATGTTATTCATCAAATTATCACCCAACACAATCCTTCTCGTTTTCCCAAGTCCAGCCAGAAATGCATTCTCTTTCTTTGTCTGTCGGCTCATATCTTCCCTAAAAAAGCCGCTGCTCTTTAACCCTCCCCGGGAAAGGATTTTTTCCAGGGTATCTGTCAGCTCTCTGTTTTGTACAGGAGTATATTTATTGAAAATGGGGAGAATAACAACCGGAACAAGTGTGGCAAGGATTACACTCACAATTGCCATAGCCAGCCCGGCAATTAACCACCATCTATGGGGAAATACTTCCATGATCCAGAATAGCAGGCCTAAAACTATAAGTAGAATTACGAGCCCTACAAAAAAAGACTTTGTCTGGTCCCACAACCAGCTCTTAACAGTATGGTTAGAAAAATTCCATTTATGCTCGTGGATGTAACCATTGTAGAAGTTTAGCGGAAAACTAAAAATTAAAAGCAATAACTGAAATGAGAAGACATAAAGAAGAAAAGTCCAGACAACTGAGCCTCCCAGAGCAAAGGTGGCGAGCCTTGCGCTCAAACCGCTGTAATAAAATACCAACAAAATAATGAGCGACAAAAACATGCTGGCAAGACCGAGCAGGCGATTTTCTCTTTCATAGCGCCTGGCCTGCTCTTGCTTTTCCTTATTCAAAAGGGGATGAATATCGCTCATTCTCACAACGCTTTTTTTCTATTTTTACTTATTTTCTGATCCTTTTGCTACTGGTTTATCAGTGATTATGGGATTATATATTTTTTAAAAACTTCCACCTTTATCCTGCCATAAATCTTCTTAACCAGGAAAGAACTGCCCCTTCATACTTTCTCACTACCAAAACTGACACCGATGACATCCAGGTAAGTTTTTCAGGGATTGATCCGAAGCGAATCCTCCTCAAGAATCCTTCATTACTGGCACCGATTAATATCAGGTCATTAGCCTCGCTTTCCCTCAGTATTGTCTTAATAATATCAACTCCGTACACGACCTTATCCTCAATCAAGCTTCTTTCATATTCTACTGCTTTTTTTGTTTCTTCCAGACAGGACAATGCTCTTCCCCTTTTACTCTCATCGCTTACTACAGTGAGAAGCGTGAGTTTTCCTCTATTCTGCTTTACAATCCGAGAGGCCCATTCGAAGGCAAGCTTTGCATTAGGCCCGCCAGCGGTCGGGACGAGTACTCTTTTAATCTTCCCCTCTCTCTTTATTCTCATAATGCCTGTATCACAGGGAGCTTCCTGAATTAAAGGATCAAGAACTCGCCCCAAGATTCTCTGCCTTCTCTTAATTTCTCCGCTTGCAAGGATCAATACATTTCCCCTGTTCTCAATAACACTATCGAGAAGGCCGTGATAAATCCTGTGGGAGGCCCTTATGTTAAAACTAACTGGAACGTTGTTTTTCTCACCGAGCTCATCGGCAATCATCAAGAATTTTCTTCTTTCATCAAGATATCTCTTTCCAACGTTTAAAGGTGTCTGAGGCGGTAAGGGAATAATATGGGTAACAAAAATTTCTCCATCCTCTTCTTTGGCTATCGGCAGGGCCAGATTCATAAGAGGAATTACTTCCTCTTTATTTTCGATTCCAAGCACTAATTTAAAATCTTTATGAGCAAGGTCCTTTTCCTCCACTATTATTTTTGGCCCAACTTCAGCTTTTTCCTTCAGTTTTGCATATCCATAGTAGATAGAAAGCCCCATACCTACCCAGAGGAGTGTTATAAAGAAAGACTTGGGACTGTAAGCAAACATAACAATAATAAGAACACCCTGGGTAATAATACCGATGACTGGGAATAGTGGGAAAAGTGGAGACTTGTATCCCTTCAAGAGTTTAGGAGTTTTCCTCCGGATGTGAATCAGAGCAATATTCACGAAAACAAAGAGAAAAAGGAACATAATATCGGCACTGGAAGCTATATCTTCAATGGGAAGCAAAAGAAGCATCAGGATTATGAGTGCTGAAGATACGAGAATTGAACCGCTGGGTGTTTTAAATCTTGCATGAATCCTAGAGAATACCTGGGGAAGATTATGGTCTCTCCCCATGGCAAAAGATACACGGGACGAACTGTAGATGGTCGCATTCAAGGCTGAAATTGTTGAAAGCAGCCCTCCTAAGAGAAGAATGCCGCTTCCCCAGACGCTTATATTTCGAGCAGCTTCAACCATGGCAACCTCTTTCTTGGCTGCAAGAAAATCCCACGCGCTTATCTCTCCTGGGTTCACAACTCCAAGAGCGACAAAAGCAACAAATATATAAATAGGAACCACTATTAGAAGTGATAAAAATATCGCCTTGGGGATATTCTTTTGAGGCTCTCTCACCTCCTCTCCGCTCTGAGCAATAATTTCATACCCTTCGAATGCTATGTAGGTGAGTCCCATTGCTGTCAAAATTCCAAGAAAACCCTTTGAAAAAAACGGAGAAAAATGAGTGAATCTATGAGACTCTGAAAAAACAATCTTTGCCCCTAAAAGAACAAACAGGAAGAGAATGAGTATTTTGAGAAGAGTGACAACATTCCCGGCCTTCCCAGTTTCCTTAGCTCCTCTGTAATTGATGAACGAAAAAATAACTACAATGAGTGCTGCGAGCAACTTTTTCAAGATATCAGGCGGAACAAAAAGATGTGCGTTAAACTCCATAAGCATCTCACCAAAATAGGCTCCAAAGCCAACTGCATAGAGAGAACAGGCAACCGAATGGGCCATCCAGGACATCCATCCTGAAAGAAAACCCGAGGGTTGAGGCAAGCTTTCCTTGACCCAGAGGTACCCTCCGCCCGCTTCCGGGATCGAACCGCCGAGCTCGGCATAGGCAGAGGCAGTAAATAAAGCAACGATTCCGTTTAGTAAAAAAGCAACAATGATAGCAGGCCCCGCAACTCCCGCTGCAATCCCGGTCAGGACAAAGATACCCGCCCCTATCATAGCTCCAACTCCTATCATTGTTACAGAAAAGAGGCTCAAATCACGGCTCAACTTCATGGAAGTTCTCTTTAAAGGAGGGAAGCTTGCTTTTTCTCCTGATAACCACTTGTTACTTCTTATGGTCATTTTTATAATTCTTTACTTGTTGGCTCTACATTATTTTTTGGATTTACATAATACCAGTATTGTAAATCGACGTCTAGAGTCACTGGGGTCAGGCTTTCATAACTTGGATAACTTAAAAGCTAAAGGTGTAGACCTGGTAAGTATTCTGTGTTACAAGATAAGGCGCAGTGAATAGCCAGCTTCTAGCTTAAACAGGAGGAAAAGAATGAGGAACCATAAATATTTAAAACTTTTTTCAAGCACTTTAATCATAGGACTCCTGTTAGCACCTCGCTTCCTCTATGCTGGTGCCACTAAAGAAGCAATTCTTGTCAAAGGGCTCATCCAATCTGTAGAGATTATTAAGGATCCCTGGGGAATCTCACATATTTATGCCCGGAACCAGAAAGACCTGTTCTTTGCTCAGGGACTCAACGTTGCCCGAGATCGACTTTTCCAGTTAGAAATCTGGCGTCGTCAGGCTTCAGGAACTCTGGCTGAAATCCTAGGCAGAAAAGCTCTCAAAAAGGATATCGGGACTCGCCTCCTCAAGGCACGAGTTAATCTAAAGCAAGAATTAAATCACTACCATCTCCAAGGAGAAGAAATAATCACTTCCTTTGTCCGTGGTATAAACGCTTACATTAATCTCACTAGGGAAAATCCCGAACTTCTCCCTCTCGAGTTCAAGCTTCTGGGGATTAAGCCCAGGCTGTGGAGTCCAGAAATCGTCATTTCTCGACATAACGGTCTCTTCCGGAATGCACGCGCAGAAGTTGCCATTGCTAAAACAGTTCATTTCATCGGCAAAGAAAAGACAAGGAGTCTCCTCAATCTCCACCCTGGCAATCCTTCACTTGCAGTGGATAGAAAAATCGATCAATCGCTGATCTCGGACAAAATTCTTGAACTTTACAGAGCAGCCCGCTCCGCCGTCAAATTCGGCCCTGAAGACATCGTCCTCTCTGATTACAGAAATCTGATGGCAAAAGGGAGCTTTTCCGATCTTTCACTCTTGCCACGCTCAGAGTCATTTCTTGAGGCTGAGTCAGGAAGCAATAACTGGGTGGTAAGCGGCAGTCTGACTTTCACTCGAGGCCCTATGATGGCCAACGATCCTCACCGGACTCAGCAAATACCATCCCTTCGCTACTGGGTTCATCTTGTGGCTCCAGGGTGGAATGTCATCGGTGGAGGTGAACCTGCACTCCCTGGAGTATCCATTGGCCATAATGAATATGGTGCCTGGGGCCTTACCATTTTTGCTATTGACCAGGAAGACCTCTACATCTACGAGACAAATCCCGCAAATCCAAACCAGTACTTCTACCAGGACTCCTGGGAAGAAATGAAAGTTATCCGAGAGAAAATTCCCGTAAAGGGAGAACCTGAAGTTACTGCTGATCTAAAATTCACCCGCCACGGACCTGTTCTTTATGAAGATAAGAAAAATCACAAAGCATATGCCTTGAGAGCAGCCTGGCTTGAAATTGGAGCTTCCCCCTACCTGGCAAGCCTCAGGATGGACCAATCACGAAACTGGGAGGAGTTCAGAGAGGCATGCAGTTTCTCGAGAACTCCCTCAGAGAATATGGTGTGGGCTGATAGAGAAGGAAACATCAGCTGGCAGGCAGTCGGAATCACACCCATCCGAAAGAACTGGAATGGATTGCTCCCGGTGCCGGGCGATGGAGGTTATGAGTGGCAAGGCTTCATTCCTATAAAAGAGCTGCCTCATGCTGCAAATCCACCTGAAGGCTATATAGCCACGGCTAACCAGGATAATATCCCGGAAGATTATCCTCAACCTCTGGGATTTATCTGGACTGATCCCTATCGTTTTGCTCGTCTCCAAGAATTCCTGGGTTCAGGCCGTAAACTGACAATGATGGAGATGATGAATCTCCAGCAGGATGTACTTTCAA
>JBGVTE010000015.1:0-29765 GCA_041862375.1 Candidatus Aminicenantaceae bacterium | reverse complement strand
TTTCTACAGCATATTTGATGCCTGCGCGAATAGCAGCTCCAACGCCGATGTTTTTAGGCTGGTTTATGATGGTTGCGCCTGCATCAGTGGATTCTTTTTCAGTGTTGTCAGAAGAGCCGTCATTCACAACCACAACATCTTGAATCCATTCTGAGGGAATTTTTGAGATTACTCTGCCAATTTTTCCCTCCTCGTTATAAGCAGGCAGGACAACGAGGATTTTTTCATCAAAATTTTCAGGCATCTACTTTTTGATCCCGCGCAAGTATACATCATAACCGTCAAGATATGGGTGTTTTACGAGATCAAAAGGGCAGGTTAGGTCATCAATTTTTTTTATTATGCTTGCGGGATTTCCAGCAACAACCGTTTTTGGGGGAACATCTTTTATAACTGTTGAGCCTGCGCCAACAAGGGCAAACTCGCCAATGGTGATATGAGACATTAGACTCGCATTTATTCCGATTCGAGCACCTTTTTTTATCGTGGGACCTTTCATGCAGAGCGTGCAGATAGGGTGAGGATCGTTTGCTATAGTGACCCCTGGAGCAAGAAAAACATCATCCTCGATTGTTGTATACTGAGCCACATAGACATTGTTGTGGATACGGACTCTGCTTCCTATTGTGCATCCATAGTCTATTATAGAGTTATTCCATATGCTTAGACCGTCGCCTATTAGATTTTCTTCTCTAATAACCACATTATGTCCAGTCTGTAAATTTTTCCCGATCTTAGAGCCGGCATAGATTACGGTTCCTGTTCTTAGATAAAATCCATCACCTAGTACAATTGTTAAATCATCAATTTTTCTTCCGGGGATATAACCTATAACAACATTTTCATCTGCATAATAATTATCACCAATTTTTACGTATTCTTTACTTTCTTCTGGAATATACATTATTGATTCTCTATTTATTTTGCTTCAGCGATGCTTGAATCTTATTTAAGATTTTAACGACATTAAGGCCATTATCTCCATCACTGAGAGGTTTTTTCCTGTTTTCAACACAATCAATAAAGTGCATCGCCTGATTCTTCAATGGTTCAATGAGCCTAATTTTTGGGCTGTGAATATCACCGTCCCTGGTCAGATAATGGAATTCGCCGTAATCAGTGTAATAGGGCTCTTTAGTAACTCCTTTATTAAAAATCCGGACAGGTTCGAGGGTATCCATGTCATTCCAGATTGCCATCCTGAGATCACCTACTACGGTTATCTTGCGCACTTTGATCGGATCAAGCCAGCTTACGTGAATATTCACGAGTGTTTTCCCTGGGTATGACATAGAGATGAAAGCCAGGTCTTCTATGCCTGGCTGGAGGAAATCTTCCCCTTTGGCAATAATTTTATCAGGTTCAGAGTTAAGCAAGTAGCCACATATATATATTTCGTGTGAAGCCAGATCATAAACACTATTTACATCTTCGCGAATAGGGCCCAAGTTCGTCCTGGTACAATGGACATAGTATATTTTTCCTAACTCGTTCTCCTTGATTAATTCCCGAAGTTTTTGGATTCCTGCATTAAATAAAAATACATGACCCACCATCAGAATTCGATTTAGCTTGTTTGAAATTTCTACTAATTCCTCTGACTCTTCAATGTTTATCGTGAGCGGCTTTTCACAAAGAACATCTTTACCTTTTTCAAGTGCGGATTTAGCAATTTTATAATGAGTATTCGTCGGGGTGGAAACAACTACTGCATTTATTTCTTCATCGTTTAGTATATCCATGAAATCAGACGTAGTATTGATGTTGGGATACATGATGCGTATTTGGTCTAGTCTTTTCTCATCTAAATCGGCACAAGATTTGACATTTGAGTTCGGGAGAGAATTGAAGTTTCTGATGTGATTAGGTCCCCAATGACCACATCCAATTACCCCGAGTGTTACCATTGTTTCCTCCCTCAATTCTTTATATTATTAGCTTCTAATTAAAATTTTCTGTTTTAGACTCTATCTCCACTTCATTCTTCTCAAATTTCATGCTGAAAGTCTTATAGCACAGCAAAAATATGATGTCAAAAGATGCTTACAAATTTTATTTTCTGGTTTTACATTGGAGGAAGTGTTCAGGCTTAAGAATGCCATTGGTCCAGAATCCAATAATACGCGGCTCTTTCTACTGGTTTTTTACTTCAAGAAAGGGGAATAAGTATTTGAGAATCTGCATGGGACGGTTGCCAGTACTTTCATTCTGAAGATAAAGGATTCCATTCCGAAACCAAGCCCCTGCGAGGCGTTTCCCCTCAACGATGGGTGGGACAGCTTCCCGATAATTTTCTTTGCGGTTTCCTGCAAAAATTACATCTGCCCAGCCCCTTTGTTCTCCTGTGTAGAGCGCAACACTGTATTTCTCTTCGTTAGAGTAGACGCTGTCAAGGAATCCATCACGATTCAGGTCAACAAAGCGGTGGCCGCGGTCAAGGCCTGTCTCATCGGTAATAAGGGAAAAACCGGGAAGCCGTACCGTGGATGGAGTCCAGCGTTTTTTCTTAGGTCGCCATTGGAGTGTAAAATTTTCGCTTTCATTATTGTAAACAAAGTCGGAAAAGCCATCCATGTTGAAATCTATCACCCGCAGCCCGCGATCCTTGCCCTCTTGGGAAGCGAAGATTTTGTCAACCTCGGTGGGAAAAAGTGACTCCAGAGGAACTGGAGGTCCCCAAGAAGTCCCGTCGAAGTGGTGGAAAACCTGTGTTTTTTCATTGCTGAGAAATATCGATACAAAGCCGTTGTTACGTATACGAACAAATTTGAGGCCAGTTTGACGTCCTAGACGATCGACCATTGCATGTGGAAAGGAGGTTGTTTTCCAGGTATTGGAATGCGAGTCCCAAATCCTTGTTTCCTTCTTATCAGGATGGGCAATGATGACATCGAGGTACCCATCATTGTTGAGGTCTAGGAGCCGGATTCCGTTATCCCTTCTGCCTGAATACCGAACAGGCATTCCACCCAGGAGATTGGTCAGAATTCTGTGGTAGGCCTCTTTGAAATTAAGGAATTTTACCCGCTTTCCGTAGCGGCTGACTGCGTAGTCGACGAGCTCAACCAGCCATTCTGCGCTAACAGGATGGAAGCACATGGTGAAGGCTCCCTTCTTGGCGACTACAGCGCTGAGTGCCTTTTTCAAATCAGCAAGCGTTTGAGGAGCTCTATTGCCGTACTTGAACGAGCCCAGTGAATCAGAAGGAATGATGCAGGGGAATTCCCACAGTGCGTTGTGAACTAGATACGGGTAGGGGTAATTCTCGATGTAGTTGACGAAATCTCTATCAGCAATGTACTTCTTGAATATACTCTCTCCGGTCTCACTGGCCACAAGGGTTTGAGGGATTTCCTTATCCTGGGGAGTCAGGAGAAGAAAGATAGAGCTGTCAACTCGAAGGGAATGCCCATAAGGTGTTTGATGTAAGAATATTTCAGAGAAGAATCGAGGGGAAACGCTGTTTTGGGAATCACAGCAGGGCATCCGGAAGGCGAGGGGAGTGTTGCCCGGAATGATGTAGAGGAGGTCGATACAAGAGTTGAAACTGTAGAGGGCTCTCTCAAAGTCATTATTATGAAGTAACGGGCAGTGGTGGGCAACAGTGTGGACTTCCATGGTAATACCTTCCTTTAGCCAACGCTGGAGAGTGGGATGCCCGGGATTAATGAATCTTGTCATAATGCTGAGAGGAATTCTTTCCCTATCGATTTCTTTGAGCCGTTTAAAAATAGGGTGAAGCCGTTTATCATAATTATCAACGTTTCTCATATCATCGATTGAGAGGATGATTACAGCTTCAACTCCAGGCTCTCCAATCCACATTGGGGTGGTTAGCTTTGGAAATTGAGAGTCTGGGTAGTAGACAAGAGGCGTTTCAAGATACATTAGCTGATTCGTATCAAAAAGTTTTTCAGGGGAGCGATCTTGAGTAGCCGAGAACTCTACCAGGGGAATTTTCTTTATTACCTTTTGATTCTTATTTTTTATTTCCGAGGTCTCAAGAGATTTATCTGTGTTGCTTTTTTTAAGAAGTAAAAAAGTAACGAGCAAGGCAACTGTTATTATCGAGAAAATGATAATAAAGATTGCCCTTGATAACGCGTGTCCTGAGGGTGATTCCTGGGTTCTTTGTTTAAGTATGGCTTGTCTTTTCAATTTTAGTTAGAAACTTATACCACAGGAAAAATCGAGTGTCAAAAAAGATGCTTCAAACCGTCCCCATTACTTGAAGCGGTAGAGCTTAATTCCATTTGGATCCGAGGCCAATTCTTTAAATTTTGGATTGTTGTACAGGGCGTGAAAAATCTTCATAGCCTCCTCCTTCTCATAGCGGTTGAAATGGACAACGACATGTGTAACTCCTGCTCGTTGAAGTTCCTCAACAGCAGCTTCTTCAGGAAAGTGACGGAACACATCGGCTCGCCGCCTGTAAGACTTTGGTATGTAACCACCCCAACCATTGAGGAGTGACTTCCAGTGTGTGGTTGAGGCAAGCATATAAGATGCATTTTTGTATGAGTTTCTCGGCGAGTAGAAAGGCATCTCAGCTACTACTGCAGATCCTTTGTGGGCAGCTAAAACTTTGTAAACTGAAGGGATTCCCTTGAAGTGGCTTAAGCGCATTGGAGCTCGAGTAGCTTCGAGGTTAACTAAAATAACCAATACGATTGCTATGGGTGTAATCCACTTATGTCGAGTGAAGCGAGTTCGTAATTTGGCTAAGCCGTAACCTGCAAGTGCAGCAACTGCAAACAGGAAAAGGAAGCCGAAGCGTGATACAGAGCGAAATCCTTTGAAGGGTGGGAAGACTTTATATAGTAAAACATATATCGGCGTCTTAGGTCCAAACGACAGCAGAATCCCTGTTATGCCGATAGCGATAAACATACGGATCCGCCGGTCTTTGACTGCTCTTATTCCGCTGGCAAGGGCCACGATTAAAAGCCCGAATGCAATCAATCCAGGAAAGAGGCATTCGCCACCATATTCATAAAAGCGATTACTCCACATTGCATAATGAAGCCGACCTGCAGTTGATAGATAGTAGGACGGGTGAGCAGCGAATTCTGCAGCCAGGTCGAGAGGCCTTGCAAATCCCAAATGCCTGTAGAGGTGCCAATAAGGTGCCAGGATTAGGAGAACAACGGGGCTTGCTAACAATACTGCCAGGCCAATTCGGGGAAAAAAAGGATTAGCTCGTCGGCCCCACCAATCCTCAAAACGTATGATTAATGCCACTCCGAGGGCAACCACTGTCATGACGCCAAAGTAGAGGGACGTGGTTGTTGCCAGAGTTACAAAGAGAGCCAGCCAGAGTGCGTCTTTTGTACGCTTATCTGAAAGTAGCCTATCAAGAGCTAATAAAGCTAATGGGAGCCAAAGCGAAAATTGAGCCTGAAGTTGAGGTATACGGGTCAAGGTGTGTGGATTAAAAGCTGCAAGGGAACCAGCTATGAGACCAGCGATGTGATCTCCTGTGAAAGTCCTGATGAGTGTGTACATTGCCAATCCCGTCAGTGTGAATCCTATTAGAAGCAGCAGGTTAAAGGTAGAGACAGGAGGAACTCCCAACCAGCGCAGAGGAGCTCCGATGAGTGCAGGAGCTATAAGTGGCTCAGAGAAGGCAAGTGTGTGTTTCTCAGGGTAAAAAATATTTGCTTCGTAAAGATGAAGTGGATCACGGGGAAGCTGATAGGCAATCCAGGATACAATCCATTCACAGAGGACAGTATCAGCGTTATCGTTACGTGATAGGTGAGCTGGATTAGTTATCAGAGGCCAAGTATGAATGATTGATAATAGAATGAAAAACGCTAAAGCCTGAGCAGTGCGAGTTTTATTTTTTTTAGTGGAAGAATAGGGTAAAGCCTCTGAGGTTAATTTTGGATATAACTTATTATTTCTCAAGTCGTTAGGGATCAAATTTTATGTTATTATTTTATCAATATCTTTTTCAGCATAATCTTCGAATTCCTGCGCTAAAGCATACTCGCTCTTGAGCATCATGTAGTGACTTTTTTCAACTTTCCCCAGGTAAATGAGAATATCTTTCTGTGGCTTTTGGAATCTTTTTGAGAGTGTTTCGTAAAAAATTTGAGCAGCTTTTTCAGCTTCCATGGCTTGATAAATGATATCGACTAATGAAGATGAGGGACTCATCTTAATGGATGGGAGGAGCCTTTCATCAGTTTTATCAGGAATCTGAATTTCTTCTCCCTTAAAAAGAAATTTAGAAATCTTTTCTAAAACATTCTTGTGTTTTTTTTCCTCAAAAGCTAGCATCTTAAACTTCTCTTGAAGAAGAGGATTGGATACTTTTTTGGCGATGTTAGAGTAGATTTTGGAAGAATCTATCTCTGCGCGGACTGCAATTCCTAGAAGTGTTTTCACTGATGTTCTAGAAATATCACTCATGCTTTTCTCCTTTCAAACTCTTTTTTATTCCACTTACCTTTTACTATATCTTCATATCTCAGGCAATTCAAAATATCTTTTTTCTCAAGCCAGCCGCGGCGTGCGGTTCCGACTCCTAAACGCATCATTTGGAGTCCTTTAACATGGTGAGTATCTGTTCCAATGCTGATTTTTATGCCTTTTTCTTTTGCTTTTTTTAAGTAGAATTCATTTAAATCAAGGCGGTCATAGAAGGCATTTAATTCAAGGGCTTTACCTGTCTTTTGGGCTTCTTGAAGAACTCTTCCTAGGTCAACATCATAACCCTCTCTCCTAGAAATAAGTCGTCCGGAAGGATGAGCGATGATAGTAACATAAGGATTTTCCATGGAGCGAAGAATTCTTTCAGTTACATTCTTTTTGAATCCGCTGTGGATGGCAGCAACAACTATGTCTAATTCTTTCAAAAGCTCATCAGGGAAATCAAGTTCGCCATCCTGGAGGATATCCACCTCTGTTCCCTTGAGAATTTTAATATCCTTCAATTCTTGGTTAAGCTTATCTATTTCCCGGATTTGTTGTTTTAACATCTCCGGTGAAAGGCCACCTGCATATTTTGCTGATTGAGAATGGTCGCAGATAGCAATATACTCATAATTCATCTCCTTTGCTAGCTCAGTTATTTCCTTTATGGATAAATGGCCATCACTGTAATTGGAGTGAACGTGGAGATCACCTTTAATCTCGGAATATTCCACAACTTGAGGAAGTTCGTTTTTCAGAGCAAACTCGATTTCTCCTCTGTCTTCTCTCAACTCAGGCAGTATTAAAGGGAGGCCTAGGGACCTGTAAACTTCTTCCTCATCATAGCCAGCAATTTTTTCTTCATTCCTGAAGACTCCATACTCAGAAATTTTTAAGCCTTTTTTCCTGGCCATGGCTCGAAGTTTTATATTATGTGCTTTAGAACCTGTGAAATACTGAAGGGCAGCTCCGTATTCAGATTCATCGACTATCCTCAGGTCTACCTGATGTTCCCCCTTATCAGTAAAGATCATGACCGATCCTTTTGTTTCTCCGGCAGCTAAGACGCGCTTTACTTTAGGAAACTTGGTGAAATATTGAATAATTTGAGCTCCTTTTTTTCCAGTTGCCAAGACATCAATATCTCCTACAGTCTCTTTCATGCGTCGAAGGGAGCCTGCTGGTGAAAGATGGGAGATATGGGGACTTTTTTTGAGGTATGCTATCATCTCTTCCACAATATTCATGGCATCGTATAAAGGAATCCTCTCTTGGGCAAGCTCATAAATTTCTATTCCTTTTTTGATATTTTCAACTTTTTTTTCTCCGAGCCCGTAGAGCTTAGCAAGTGAGCCATCTTCGATAACCTTTTTTAAGTCTTCGAGGTTCTTAACTCCCAAATGTTTGTAGGCTAGATGAGCTGTTTTGGCTCCCAGATTCTGAATTTCCAGGAGTTCCAAGAGGCTTTCTGGTATTCCTGAGAGGGCTTCTTTGTACTTATTCATGTGCCCTGTTGTGAGGTATTCTTCAATTTTTTTAGCAATTCCGCTCCCGATTCCAGGAATTTTCTCGAGTCTTTTTTCTCTCGCTACAGTTTCAATATCCTCGGTTAAGTCTTCTAGGATTCGGGCCGCTTTTCTGTAGGCGATTATTTTAAATCCTACTTCCCCCTTTATTTCTAAGGCATCGCCTATGCGGGTGAATATTGTAGCCAATTCTCTGTTTTTCATGTTAGTCGGAACTAATCAATGAAATGATAATTAAACTTTCCTTATAATTCAATGGTCGATTCATCCATCCCCAAGGACCTTTTGTTATCAAGGAAAATGGAATGCTTAAGGAAGTATCTTTTTTTCCGTGATGAAAATTAAAATAGTCATTGAGCGATGGGCATACGGCTTGAAGGCACGCTCGCTTTGCCCCAGCGCTAAAGATGTTTGGCGAAGGCATGTGGGTGTAAAAAACCGTTTGAAGGCTGAGTGGGCATGGTTCCTCTCTGTGGGGAGGAGAGCGAAGCCTGAAACCGAGCAACTTTTACCTCGCTGGGGAAAAAGTTGCGTGTTTTTGAATCCACTGCCTGAGCTTTACTTCATACGACCTTCTTCACCGTATACCCACGCTTTTCTTTCTTTATCACGGAAAAAAAGATGCTTACAATGTTTAACAAGAGTTGACATTTTTTTCCTGCGTTCTTATGGTAGGATTATAATTTCTTTTCCGTGATGAAAGACAATGTTTTGGATAAGGCTGCTTGTTTTTGGACTAACTCTCTGAGCTTTCCTCCAAATGGTTTTCTCAGTCAATCAGCCTGATCCTTTTTATTCAACATAGTTAAATTTAATGGATTTAGAAATACCTCCAATTGAAGGTTAAACAATGAAAGTATTGCTTGCTGGATATAATATAGATAAAGAAGTTATAGAGGAACTAAGGAAGAGAAGTCCTCACCGCCAGGATATAACTCCTGAAACACTGTCTGCTTCTTATGCCCGCATTTCTCGGGATCCAAGACCTGCCTCCAAGTTAAGAGCTGTTGCTCGGGCGGAGGTAGAGAGGGCCCGACGTTCTAACCAGAACATAATTTTTAAGATGGGTCATCATTCTGTAGCTGAACATGCAATATTTAATTTTGACATAATCGGCATCAGTAGACTTGCCATTGAGGAGTTAGAAAAGTTTCGTCTTTGTTCATACACAGAGAAATCCCAGCGGTATCAAACCTTGAAGGACGATTTTGTCGTTCCAGAAGAGATAAAGAGAGCCGGGAAGGAAGATATTTTTGTAAACACAGTCCGAGCTCAGAATGCCCTCTATCATAAGCTCTATGCCAGGCTCAAACCATATTTTTTTATGAAAAACAAGGATCTGGCGGCTGATTCTAGAAAGCATTCCCTTCTGAACGGATTGGCCAAGGAAGACGCCCGCTATATAGTGAGTCTTGCTACGGAAGGACAGGTGGGCATGACTATCAATGCTCGAAATTTGGAGCTTCTCATCCGCCGCTTTGCCTCCAAAAAACTTGAGGAGCTTAGAGAAATAAATAATAAAATTTACCACTTGGCCAAGGACGTAGCTCCTTCAATTGTTCTTTTTACAGAATCCAGCGATTTTGATTCAAAGACTTATGATGAGCTGGAGAAGAACGCACAAGAAGAAGGTCTTTTAAAGAAGTATGATTCAAGAGAAAAAGAAAAATCTGTCAGTCTCGTTGATTTTACTCAAAATGCTGATGCTAAAGTTGCGGCTTCTCTTATTCACACAACTTCCTCATTACACTACAAGGAATGTCTTAAAAAGGTCAAGAGTTTAAAATCCAAAGAGATGAGAGAATTTGTAAAGAGGTCTTTTAAACACATGGAATTTTATGATGCCACTCTTCGTGAATTTGAATATGTTAGTCTCACCTACAATTTAGTTATTTCAGCCTCCTGTTATGCACAGCTCAAGCGTCACCGGATGGCCACATTGACCTGCCAGAGATATAATCCTGAGTTGGGTGTTACTGTGCCAGCTTCTGTAGAAGAAATTGGGGCAAAAAAAGAGTTTATGGAGATGATAGATAAAACAAACCAGGTTTATATCACTTTGAAGAAAAAAGCTGGTAAAGCTGCTGATTACGTTTTAACCAATGCTCATCGGAGGAGGGTGCTGCTGAAGGTGAATGCAAGGGAGTTATACCATATATCAAGGCTTCGTGAAGATATAAGTGCCCAATGGGATATAAGAAGCATTTCCAAGCAGATGTCAGAGCAAGCTTCAAAAGTTATGCCTTTAACATGCCTTCTCCTTGGCGGGAAAGATGTCTATCCCCAGTTGTATAAAAGTATCTTCGGAAAAAAACCTAAATTTTCACCGCCACTATCTTTTCTTCGTCCATCTTCATAAAGACAGAGTTTTTAAGATTCGGCAAATAAATAAGAGATAAAGAGCAATCAGATAAATTAGAGGTGGGGAAAAATGATATAAAGAAAAATCAAGCGAAGAGGTCTTACTTTTTTAGTGCCTTAAGCCATTCTTTTACTTCTTCTTCGGCCTCGCCCCCTAAGTAAAGGTACTTTTCCAGATAAAAAACAGCTTCGTCTTTTTTGTTTTCCTCTTTGAATATTTTCCCAATTTCATAATATGCTTCCGCATCTCCAGGTTCTAATTCTACTGCGTTGAGGAATTCTTTGAGTGCTTTTTCTCTAAGATTTTCCTTCAGATACATCCATCCCAGGGATTTATGGGCTCTGTAGGAAACAGGCTTTTTCCTTACTACTAAAGATATTTTAAGTTCATCCTCTGATATAATATCTTCTTCCTTGTGCTTGATTCTTTTCCCTTCTAAATCTATGGCCTTTTGCCATTCTTTTTCTGCGTTTTTCCAATCTTCAAGAGCAAAATATGAAGAGCCAAGGTTATAGTGTGCTACAGCATCCCATTCCTCAATTTCTACTGCGTTTTGGAATGCTTGGTGAGCTTCTTTAAAGTCTTCTTCAATGTAGTAAATTCTTCCCAAAAGGTTGTAAGCCTCAATAAAATTCTCTTGATGTTCAAGGGAGAGAAGGCAGTATTTTTTTGCTTCTTCTGTTTTTCCAGAATTAAAATAGAGCATACCTAGGTTGTACAGGGCCGGAGCGTACTCTCTATTCAGTACCGAGGCTGTTAGTAAAATCTCCTCGGCTTTATCAAGGCGGCCTTGTCTTATGAGCGAGAGAGCCCTTTGGTTTAGGATTGATCCGATGTTTAGGATGCTTAACCTGTAGTAAAAATCAAAACCCTTGTCCTCTGCCACTTGATGGAGGAGAGGAATATACTTAGGAGAAAATTTTTCTGGAGATATGGCTAATCCAGCTTCTTTGAAATATTGCTCAGCAATTTCTGTATCTCCTGTATGAAAAGAGCTTCGACCCAAATTTATCTTTGCTTCCAAGTCATTAGGATTATTTGCTAGGACAATCCTCCAGTGTTTGCGTGCTTCGTCATAATTACCGTGGTTATACTCCATCCGAGCTAAATTCTTTCTGGCTTCACCAAAATATGGATTAATAGCCAAGGCTTCCTTGAAAGAAGTTATAGCTTTATCTCTCTCGTCATCTAAATGGAAAAAATAGCCTTTGAGGAAAAATGCCTTTTTATCATTCCCTTTATTTGCTTGTAATATTTCAAGTTCTTCTTTCGCCTTCTGTATATTTCTTTGTTTTATGTAATTTTGAATGATGTGCCATCTTGTCTTTCTTTCATCATAGCCCGCTTTTAGAGCGTTTTGGAGTATCTTTGTGGCTCCCTCAAAATCATAAATGGATGAAAGAACAAAGCCATGAGAGAAATATAGCAATCCAACATTTTCCTGGAAAAAACCGATAAAAGGCAGCCTGACGCGATTGTCAAGGAAGGTGGGGTCTCGAGAAATTGAAAATTCTTCCTGCTTTCTGCTTAAATTTCTTAATCCTCTCGAGGACTCAAGTTTTTTTTCGATATTTTTAAATTCTTTGAGTGCTAACGTCACGTTCTCGTTCATGAAGTAGGCAATTCCTAGGAATAAGCGAGCATTGTAATCAGCGGGATAATTGCGAATCTCTTTTTTTAAAACCTTGATAGCTTCATCAATCTTGTTAAGTTTCATGTAGACATAGGCTAATTCTAAGGCAAGGTCACCTTCTATCGGGTATTTGCTTTCGTTTTCATGAATATTTTCCAGGATATCTTTAAGATACTCGTATTTTGGACGTTTGCTGGAAACATCTTGTCCTTGTAAGGAAAAAGATTGAAATGTAAGAAAAAGAAGAAAGCTTATTATAATTTTTGGCTTCATCACTTACCCCTTTTTATCAGGGAGAATTACCCTGACTTTTATGATCATTCTATTCATTGTAATCTTTCATTCTAGCTAATAGCAACTTTTGTGCCAGAGATAAGCATACTCAAGTTATTTATTACAAATTGGATACATATAATATATATTATTTCACCACGTAAATATATTTTACATTTGTAAAGTTTATTCTGCTTTTTTAGATTCTTCGCCTGAAAGATTTTACTCTAAAGCTCTAAATTCGATACTCTAGGCTTATATCTAGGCTAAAGTAAGAGGCTGTCTTTACCAGCCCGCCAGCTCTGACGATCTTATAGCTCCCAAGATATTCCTTGGCAGAAAACTGGTAGGGTCCGGTATACGTTGTATACTGGCGTCCAGTACTCCTGCGATTTATACCTACTCCAAAGATTCTCAAATTAAGGTTTATTCTTGAGGTTAAGCGATGTTTTAATCCTACACCTACCCTAAAACCTGTGCTTATTCTTTGTGAACCAAGCATAAATCTATTGAGGACTTTGTCCTTATCTCCCGTTATAAAGTAGAGACCGACTCCGGCACAGGCGTATGCGTATGTTTTTTTCTCTATGTAAGGCCTATCCATAGCAAGGATGGAGAATGTGAAGGAATAAATTCCCCAGGATTTTTGGTAGGGCTCTTCCAAGTAATTTATTTCAAAGTATGTTTGAGGGTCAAGAACATTTTCCCGCATCCCATACCATTCCAGATGAGAAAAATAAGTTGCTTTTTGGTAAGAAAGTTCTCCTTGAAATCCTATGCTTTGGCTGAGAAAGTACTGAATGTTAACTCCCATGGAATATTTCGCTTTGTTCTTTTCTTTAAAATACACGTATTTAGGATAGTGAGCTTCTAACCTGCCAAATCCGTAGCCAATTCCTGTTCCAATTGAATAACCCCCACTGATGCCGATAATGATTTCTTTATTTTTGGCTCTAAGCAAAAGTGGAGAAACAATGGCAAGTATGATTGTAGCTGCAATTATTCTGGATTTCATTATGCTGTTCTGCTTCCCCTCCCTGCAAAAAGTATACCAAATAACAAAGTTATTATTATGTAATTTGCCAGGCTTTGTTGTCCAAAATTAATGATAAATGTATCTTTTTATGCTGATTCTTTGGTTTTTAGTTTGTAGAATTTTCTTTTGCCTATTTTGAGGATAATTTCTCTTTTTTTTCTCAGGCGAATTTTCAGGCCGATATCTGTCACTCGTTTCCCATCAAGATAAACTCCTCCTTGTCGAATTGCTCTCTTCGCTTCTCCTCGTGAAGGAACAATATTATTTCCCACAAGAAAGTCGATTAGTTCTATTCCTGACGCAGGTAGGGCAATTTCTTCAATTTCAGATGGCATCTCTTTGTGTTTGAAGACTCGCTCGAATTCTTGAGCAGCTTTTTTAGCTTCTTCCTCTCCCCAGAAATCGGCTACAATTTCCTTGGCCAGTTGAGATTTTAAATGTTTAGGGTGGATTGTTTCATCCTTTACTTCTTTTCTCCATTGTTCAATTTTTAATAGGGATTCATCAGTAAGAAGTTCGTAGTAACGAAACATCAAAGGATCAGAAATAGACATAATCTTCCCGTATATTTCAGAGGGAGGCTCTGTGATCCCTACATAATTATTCAATGTCTTACTCATCTTTTCTACTCCATCGAGACCTTCAAGGAGAGGTACTGTAATGATAACCTGCGGTTCCTGCTTGAATTCCCGCTGGATTTCCCGGCCGACAAGAAGGTTAAACTTTTGATCGGTTCCTCCGAGTTCAACATCCGCCTTCAAGGCAACAGAATCGTAAGCCTGCATCAGAGGGTAAAGGATTTCATGGATTGAGATTGGTAGGCCATTTTTCAATCGCTTTGAAAAATCATCTCTTTCCAGGATCCTGGCAACTGTGTATTTTGCAGAGAGAGTGATAATTTCGAAACTTGTTAATCTTTCAAGCCATCGAGAATTAAAATCTATAATAGTCTTTTGGGGATCAAGAATCTTAAATATCTGTTTTTTATATGTTTCAGCATTTTCCTTTATTTCTTTTCTATTCATGGGTGGACGGGTGACTGAGCGGCCTGATGGATCGCCGATTAAACCGGTAAAATCACCAATGAGAAATACAACGTCATGACCCAAATCTTGAAAATGTTTCATCTTACGGAGAAGTACTGTATGACCAAGGTGAATATCAGGAGCTGTAGGATCAAAGCCTGCCTTGATTTTGAGGGGTTTTTCTTCTTTTATCGACCGGAATAATTTTGTCTTGAGCTCCTCTTCCTGAATAATTTCTACACATCCTTTTTTCAGGTATTCAAATTGATCTTTGACCGACTTCATTATCTTTTACTCAATGTATCCAATCACTTTTAAGTAGTTATCTTATAAAAACTCTTCTCCCTCTTACTTCTAGTTTGCCCTCAAAGAAAAGCCTTACAGCTTCAGGATAAATTTTATGTTCTTCCTTTAATATTCTTTCACTTAAAGTATCCACTGTGTCATCTTGAAGAACTGGTACCACGGCCTGAAGTATTATAGGTCCCATATCGACTTCGGAAGTAACGAAATGGACTGTAACTCCTGAGTACTTCGCTCCCCATTCCAGAGCTTTCTTCTGAACATGGAGTCCTGGAAAGGACGGGAGAAGAGCAGGATGAATGTTCATAATGCAGTTTTTGAATTCTTGGCAGAATTGGGGAGTTAGAATCCGCATGTATCCGGCCAAACAGATTAGGTCGATATCTCTTTTTTTTGCTTCCCGGAGTATTTCTTTATCGTATTCTTCACTGTTGGAATACAGCTTAGGATTGAGAAAAAGGGTTTCTAGATTTCGCTCTCGAGCAATTTTAAGTCCCGGGGCATCCTCTTTATTACTGAACACGAGAGCAATCACTGCATTTATTTTATCGGCAACAATAGCATCGTGTATGGCTTTAAAATTTGATCCCCGGCCTGAAATAAAGACTGCGATTTTCCCTTTTTTCTTTGGGCTTACAAAGATTTCTTCATTCATGGATCATTCTTTCCTTTAAAATTTTATTATTATTCCTATTTTAACGGAAAAGCCACTGAAATCAACTACCGCCTCCTCGACTGATCTAAATTTTTTTCCTGTTGGTTTTTCGGTCAAGACTTGAAGCTGTGCTTGCCAAAAATCAATCTCAGGATCATGCTCCTCGAGAAAATATAAGGTTCCTTTTTTCCCTTCTTCTGTTTCTCTCTCGAATCCTTTTATCCTGGCCTTTCTCGCTGCGCTCTCGATAAAGAGCCGAAGATGCGTGTCAATTTCAGCGATAAATCCTATTCCTCCCTCAAAAAGTGGCCCCTCAGCACTCGCAATCTGGGAAGAATAAAATTCGAATTCTTCCTCTGGTAGGATTCTCATTCCTTCCCAATGTATATATTTTGCCAGGAGTATGCCTATGCTGCTTTTGAGATAGATTGCAAATTTTTCTCCTAGAGGAAGGGAGAAATATCCAGAAAAAGTAAAAGGATATGCATTTACTTTAGTGGGATGAGCAAGGATCTCAGTAGCTCCTTCTTTTTTTACCGTTATTTCTGTTTTTTTGTCGATCAATTCACCGTAGATAATTCCAGAGCCGAGGCCAACGGAAAAGTGAGAGTTTAAGGTAATCATTATTTCTCCGACAAAGTCCAAGCATGTATGGAGTTTCTTTGGTTCTCCTTCGATATCCCATTGATTGTGGTGAGCATTCTCTCTCTGCCATTTTGTCCAATCCTGAAGCGTGCGGTTTATAGTATCCAGTCTGAGGTAATTCTGTCCTCCAGAAAATTTGAAACTTAAATCAATACCATAGAAAAAAGAGACTGAGATAAGCAACAGAAGTAAAGTCAGTAAGCCTTTTTTTATATTTTTCACTTATTTAGCAAGAAGAAACCTGGACATTATAGCTTTTAAAATTGCTGTGCTTTTTCTGATATTATTCTGAAAAGATATAATTTCGGGGTATAGTATATCATTTTATCTTGAACACTCCAGGAATAGTTTCTTTCCAGAATTTGTAAGCTTCCTCCACAGGGATGTTGATAATTTCTTTGTTGAGATGGTGGATAATCAGGCCTTCGCCGCCTGTTTCTCCGATTACAGTTGCTTTGACTTTCCTTTCCTGAGCAAGAATGAGTAGGTGTTCAATGTTTTGACTTCTTATGCTTACTATTATCCTCGACTGGCTTTCTCCAAAAAGGAGGGCATCTGTTCTTATCGGATCTTTTAAGTCAATACAGCACCCAATTTTTTGTCTGCTTAAAAAGCAGCTTTCTGCAAGACACAGGGCAAGGCCCCCTTCTGAGATATCGTGGGCAGATTGGAGTATTCCCTGTGACATCGCTTCTAGACATAGCTCTTGGACTTTTTTTTCTTCTTCAAGGTCGATTTGAGGTGATAAGCCTCTTTCAAGTTTAAAAATAGATTTAAGATACTCTGATGCGCCTATTTCTTGTTTGTTTTTCCCGATTAGAACCACCGCATTTCCTTTTTCTTTGAATCCAGGGCTAATCATATGTGCAATATCTTCTATTATTCCTACAATCCCTATTACAGGTGTAGGGTAGACAGCTTCTCCTTCTGTTTCATTGTAGAAGCTAACGTTTCCTCCTGTAATGGGGATATTGAAGACTTTGCAGGCTTGAGCGATTCCCTCGATTACTTCTTTGAATTGCCACATGATTTCTGGTTTCTCAGGATTTCCAAAATTGAGACAGTTAGTCACTCCAACAGGATGTGCTCCCACGCAAGATAGATTACGACATGCTTCTGCCACTGCTATCTTTCCTCCAGTTATGGGATCTAAATAGGCATATAGAGAATTCCCATCGATAGTGATGGCTAAAGCTTTTCTCTTGCCTTCGATTCTTAGCACTGAAGCATCAGCACCAGGGAGCAAGGCTGTGTTGGTCTGTACCATGTGATCGTACTGGCGATACACCCACTCTTTGTCTGCGATTGTTGCCGAAGAGAGGATTTTTTTCAAAATATGATTGTAATTTTCAGGAAGAGGGACAGGGTCAAGTTTTTGGGCTTTTTTTAGGTAAGAAGGAAATCTGTTCTCTCTTTTATAAACTGGACAAAGGTTGACAATGGCTTCGACAGGTAGATCCACAACTGTTTCCCCTTTTGATTTTACCTGAAGCTTTTCTCTCTTTGTAACGTAGCCGATAGGAACTGCATCCAAATCCCATTTGGCAAAAATACGTTTTACTTCCTCTTCCTTTTCTTTTTTAGCTACGATGAGCATACGTTCCTGGGATTCGGAGAGCATAATCTCATAAGGTGTCATTCCTTCTTCCCTCTGAGGCACAAGATCGAGGTCGATAATAATCCCTGAGCCAGATTTAGCCGCCATCTCAGAGGTTGAACAGGTCAGACCTGCGGCTCCCATATCTTGAATGCCAACAATCAGGTCTTTTGTCATAACTTCCAAACAAGCTTCCAGCAACAATTTTTCCTTAAAAGGATCTCCTACTTGGACATTCGGTCTCTTCTCTTCCAAATCCTCTCCGAACTCTGCTGATGCCATCGTAGCTCCGTGAATACCATCTCTTCCAGTCTTTGCTCCCACATACAAAACAGGATTTTTCTCTCCCTCTGCCCTGGCATAGAAGATTTTGTCTGTTTTTGCAATTCCCAGGCAAAAAACATTGACCAGAGGATTCATGGAATAGCATTGGTTAAAATAAACATCCCCGCCGACAGTGGGAATTCCTATGGAGTTTCCGTAAGCAGAGATTCCGGAGACAACTCCATCCATGATGGCCTTGTTCTTGGATTTAGTTAAAGGCCCGAAGCGGAGTGAGTCGAGAAGAGCTATAGGACGGGCTCCCATGGTAAAAATATCTCTCAGGATACCACCGACGCCAGTAGCTGCTCCTTGGAATGGTTCTATGAAAGAAGGATGGTTGTGAGATTCAATCTTGAAAACCACAGCCAGACCTTCTCCAATATCTATGATTCCTGCATTTTCTCCTGGGCCTTGAATGACATTTTTCCCGGATGTAGGGAACTTCTTGAGATGGATTTTTGAGCTTTTGTAGCTGCAGTGTTCTGACCACATCAGAGAGAAGATTCCAAGCTCAGTGATATTCGGTTCTCTGCCGATAAGCTGGACAATCCTTTCGTACTCTTCAACAGTCAAGTTATGTTCTTCGAGTATCTTTTTGTCAATCATACCTGCTCCGTGCTCTTCCGAGGCGTTGCCTGTTGTATTTGGCCTTTGAGATGTTTAGTGTGCTCTACCGAGATTTAATTATTTTTCCTTTTATTCGATATGCTTAATTTTCTATTGTTTTAACGATTGATTCAAAAACGAGGCGGCCATCCTCGCTTCCAAAGAGCTCCTCTGAAGCCCTTTCTGGATGAGGCATCATTCCCATGACATTACCTTTCTTGTTGATAATACCAGCTATGCTGTCTAATGAGCCGTTCACGTTAGTTTCTTCATTGATCCGGCCTTGAGTGTCTGAATACCTAAAAACTACCTGGTTATTTGTTTTCAATTCTCTGATTATATCAGGAGGAGCAAAATAATTGCCTTCATAATGGGCAATGGGTATTTTCAAGACTTGCCCTTTTTTCCCTTTGAGTGTGAAGGGAGTTCTTTCGTTCTCCAATTTCAAATGGACGAACTGGCAGAGAAATTTGAGGTTTTTGTTCCTGAGCATAGCTCCAGGAAGAAGGCCTAATTCCAGCAGGATCTGGAAGCCGTTGCAAATTCCGAGTACAAGTCCTCCTTTCAGTGCAAATTCCTTCACTTCTTGCATTATGGGGGAAAATTTAGCGATTGCTCCTGATCTCAGGTAATCTCCGTAGGAAAAACCTCCAGGAAGGATAACACAATCCGCTTTTTTAAGGTCATGATCTTTATGCCAGAGAAATACTGTTTTTTGCTCGAAGATATCTCGCAACACGTTGTAGGTATCATAGTCACAATTAGACCCGGGGAAAATAACGACTCCAAATTTCAATGTAATCCAAACCCTCACATTTTAAGTAGAAAACAGATGCCTTTTCTGGCTAATTATTATTTTTTTTTGAGGATTTCCCAGGAAAATTTTTCAATGATTGGATTAGCTAAAACTTTATCAGAAATTTCTGGGATAACTTTTTCAACTTCTTCCTTGGAAATTCCCTCAAGGTCAAGTTCAAAGACTTTGCCTTGCCTTACATCTTTTATGAAGCCATAGCCGAGAGTATGGAGAGCGTATTTTACGGTTTGTCCCTGGGGATCAAGGACGCTGTCTTTGTATGAAACAAGTATTCTAATTTTCATCGGCAAATACTCTTTGAAAAATATAATCAATTTTTTCTAGATAAGGTTGAAGAGAAAAGCACTGATTTATTTCTTCTGGGGACAATATTTTTTTTATTTCCTCATCTGATGAGATTAGCTCTTTGAAGTCAAGGTTTTCCTTCCATACTTTGAGGCTATTTTTTTGTACTATTCTGTAAGCTTGCTCTCGAGATATGTTTTTTTGTGTGAGAGCGAGGAGGACACTCTGGGAGAAAATAAGGCCTCGGGTTAGGTTGATATTTTCTTCCATTTTTTCAGGGAAAACTGTCCAGTTTTTTATGATATCTGTTGTTTCGTGAAGTATAAAGTCAGTAAGGATGAAAGAGTCAGGGAAGATGATTCTTTCAGTTGATGAGTGCGAGATGTCTCTTTCATGCCAGAGAGGAATGTTTTCTAAGCCTGCGTGGAGATTAGCTCTAATTAGCCGAGCTAGACCAGAGATCCTTTCAGCTCTCACCGGATTTTTTTTATGGGGCATTGATGATGAGCCTTTTTGGCCTTTGGTGAAAGGTTCTTCAACCTCTAAGACTTCAGTTCTCTGGAGGTTACGTATTTCAACTGCAAATTTGTCCAGGGAGGAAGAAATAATAGCAAGCGCAGAGAGAACCTCAGCATGTCTATCGCGCTGAAGAACTTGGGTGGATACCTTAGCTGGTTTCAAACCTAATTTATCTAAGGCGTATATTTCGACTTTAGGATCGAGGTGGATGTATGTACCGACAGAACCTGAGATCCTGCCAACACTAATAACTTCAAGAGCATTTTTGATTCGGAAAAGATGCCGCTTTAACTCTTCATACCAGACTAAAAGTTTGACTCCAAAAGTAATAGGTTCAGCGTGGATTCCGTGAGTTCTTCCAACTATGATTGTATTTTTATAGCGGGTGGCTTGATCTCTAATTATTTCCTTGAGGGAAATAATATCATCCCTGATCACGAGAAGTGATTCTTTGATGAGAAGAGAAAAGGCAGTATCTACAACATCGTATGAAGTCAAGCCAAGATGAATGTAGCGCGCTTCTTCTCCCACGTATTCAGCTACTGAGCTGAGAAAGGCAATCACATCATGTTTAACAACGTGTTCGATTTCAGCTATCCTTTCTACAGAAAAAGAAGCTTTTCTTTTTATGTGCTGAAGAGAGTGAGAGGGAATTTTTCCTACTTTTGACCAAGCTTCACAAACAGCTAATTCCACCTCGAGCCATTTTTTGTACTTATTTTCCTCTGTCCAGATCGATCCCATTTTGGGGAGTGTGTATCGTTCAATCACCGGGGAACTTCCTCAAAAATTGAGGTCAAATAATAACAGTAACCTATTCCCTTGTCAATTTAAATGTGGCGAAACAGTCTTGACTTTCCTAGCCAGGTACTTTAATATTTTTTCAAATAAACAAAAAGGGAACCAATACTGTGAAATATATTAAATCTTTAATCCCAATAACATTATTGATATTTTTCTTAATTGTTTTCCTGCCCAAAATAAATATTTTGAAAAAGCAAAATATTGAACATATTATCCTCATTTATCTTGATGCCTTAAGAGCCGATCACCTCAGTTGTTACGGATATCACAGAAATACAACTCCCAATATCGATTCTCTAGCAAAAAAGGGTGTTTTGTTTAAAAATACATTCTCTCAAGGTTCATCAACATTCCCCTCTGTACATAGCGCGTTAACTTCAAAGTATGCTTCTCATTTTTTCACAAAAAATAAAAAAAAATTATCGGATGAGGAATTAACTCTGGCTGAAGTCTTAAAGAAAAATGGATATTATACAGCAGGATTTTCCAGCAATCCACTCATAACAAAGACAGAGACTCGGTATTCATTGGGGGGATTTGAACAAGGATTTTACATGTATGATGACAGTGTTTACCAAGGTGAAAAATGGAATTGGCAATGGAGGAGTCCAGAAGGAATTATAGAGAATGCATTAGCCTGGCTTGAGCAGAATCATGGGAAAAAATTTTTCCTTTTATTGTATGTCATGGACCCCCATTGCAGATATGACTCACCGGAACCATATAATAGTATGTATGATCCCGATTACACCGGGAAAAATAAATATATCATACAAGGAAATCCAAGTTTTTTTGAATTCTACATCTTAAAAGGTACTGAAGTTGACTTAAATGAGCGAGATATATTTCATCTTATTTCACTTTATGATGGCGAAATTACCTATGCAGATGCACAGATAGGAAGATTGATAAATAAATTACAGAAATTGAATTTAGCCAAAAAGACTCTTATCGTTTTAACTTCAGACCACGGGGAAGAATTTTTTGAACATGGAGGCGTCAAACACGGCTATACTCTCTATAATGAAGCGATTAAAGTTCCCCTTATTATGATGTGTCCTTCCTGCCTACCTAAAAATAAAAAAGTAGATGAAATTGTTCAATCCTTGGATATAGTACCTACGATTCTCGATATTGCAAAAATTAAAAAACCAAAAGTCATGCAAGGAGAGAGTCTTTTGCCATTGATTAAAGGAAAAAAGTCGAGATGGAGAAGTTATGCAATTAGTGAGACTCCGTTTGTGGATGCAAAAGCCATAATTACTAAACAATGGAAATACATCCATCACTTTGAATCAAGACCTTTAAGGCCGGATATTTGCAATAAATATAAAAAAGGGAAAGAACTATTCAATCTAGAGAAGGATCCAGAAGAACGCATAAATCTATATGAGAAAAACCCGACAGTGACAAAAGAGCTTTTTCTTCTGTTACTTAGTTTAATGCCGAGTTCCGAAACAGAAAGATTAAAACTAGGCAAAGATATCAAACTTGATAAAAAAACACTTGATAGATTGAAGTCTTTAGGATATCTCAAATAAAAAACAATCCTCATATCTCCTATGGGAAAATCCTACTCTATACGCCTTACTGTAATTATGTTTAGATTTGGCCATTCGAATTTTTTTAGATTTCATCTTAAGTATTTATAATGTTCTCATTCAAGCAAACCAATCTAACAATTTGAGTTTGTCCAAAAGTGACGGGATTAAAAGAAATGTTCGAAAAAGTCAGTTCCATTGTCATTGCGAGCGATCAAAGAGAGCGTGGCAATCTCATTGAAAACAAATAGATTAATGCCCTTCCTTAAGAGATTGCTTCATCACTTCGCTCTTCGCAATGACAAGGCATCCCGTCACTTTGGGACAAACTCTAATTTTTAGTGCCTCGTTATCACAATATCTTAAATCCAACTGCAAAATGCATTGACAATATTTCTTCTGAAGGTTAAAAAATAGAAAGATGAATCAGTCAATAATGAAAAAGAAAAGCAACTTTTTTAATGAAGGAAAAAACAAAAAGTAATTCATAAGGAGAGGTAAAATGGCATGGGAAATTTTTGGACGAAGAATTAGCAAGGTAGGAGTCATTGGTTCTGGTAACATAGGTCCGGATATCGCTCTATACTTCAGTAAAGTACTTCACAAACAGGGAGCACCTGTTACAGTCATTGATATAGCTGAGGAAGCTCTAAAATCTGGAGAGACTCATGTCAAGCGGAAAATTGGAAGGGGAATCAAAACAGGCGCATTCCAACAGGATGAGGCTGATTCAATGATAGCCAATATCGCCTGGACTTCCGACTATTCACAGTTAAGCGGAGCAGATTTAGTGATTGAAGCCGCAACAGAAGAGATAAGTATTAAGAGAAAAATCTTCTCCCAACTCGAGAAAGTTTGCCCTGAAACAGCAATCCTTGCTTCGAATTCTTCGCACATGGAACCCGAGCTTATATTTGCAGAGGCTAAAAATAAAAATAGATGCCTGGTGATTCACTACTTTTTCCCTGCCGAGCGAAATATTATTGTTGAAGTCGTTCCAGGAAAAAACACAGCAGCAGAAACAGTGGACTTCTTGATGAAATTCTATGAACAAATTGGCAAGGCACCAATCGAAGTAAAAAGTCGATATGGCTATGCAGTAGATCCCATCTTTGAAGGACTTTTCCTTGCCGCGGCCCTTCTGGTTGAGAAAGAACGAGCAACAGTGAAACAAGTAGACGCTGTTGCACAAAAGGCACTTGGCCTTGGAGTCGGCCCCTTTACTGCGATGAATCTTACCGGAGGGAACCCGATAACACAGGAGGGTCTTTCTAATATGCACAGCAAAATCAACTCATGGTTTCACTGCCCCAAGATTCTGGAAAACCAAATTGCATCTGGAAAATCCTGGAGCATCCCAATGAGAGGTGAAGAAGTAGGTTACAATGAGAAAACCTACGAAATTGTATCAGACAGGCTAAAAGGTGCTTTTTTTGGTCTTGTTTGTGAAATTCTTAACGCTGGAATTTCAAATATCGCTGACTTAGAGATGGCTGTAGAGAATGCTCTTGTTATGAGTCCGCCTTTCCAAATGATGAATAAGCTGGGAATCGATAAATCCCTTGAATTAGTTAGAGCCTACGCCAGAGAGTGGCCGGAGTTTGTAGTTCCTGAGGTTCTCGTTAAACAGGCTGATTCAGGGAAACCGTGGGATATTCCTATGGTTCTCAGAGAAGACAAGGATGGCATTGCTGTTGTTACCATCAGGAGGCCGCAGACACTTAACGCCCTTAACTCAACAGTAATGAACCAGCTTAAAAAAGAATTTACTGATATAAAGGAAGACAGCAAAATTAATGGCGCTGTTCTTACAGGTTTCGGTGTAAAGGCTTTTGTATCAGGTGCTGATATCTATGATATTGCTCGAATAAAAACTCCCGAAGGATTAGAGTCTTTTGCCCTAAAGGGTCAGGAGACATTAAACTTTATTGAGAACCTGGGTAAGCCAGTTATCTGCGCGTTGAATGGCCTTGCCTTTGGCGGCGGAAATGAGCTGGCGATGGCCTGTACTGCGCGTATTGCAAAAAAAAGATTAAAAATCTTAGCCGGTCAGCCTGAGCCCAAACTTGGTATAATCCCAGGCTACGGAGGAACCCAGCGATTCCCCCGGCTTGTTGGATTAGCAAACGCGTGGCCAATCCTTCGTTCAGGAAATCCAATATCCTCATCAGAAGCATTGAAGATTGGCTTAATCCAAGAAGAAGTAGAAGGAGATATCAAAGAGGCTGCAATTGACTTTGCTAAAAAGATCATTTCGGGGAAAATCAGCATTCCTCCTATCCAAAAAGACCCGATTGAGATACCCGGATCCCTCCCTGAAGTCGATATTGGGCGCCTCTCTAAGAAAACCGATGAAATATTAAAAAAGGCAGTTCTTGAGGGAGCAAAAATGAATCTCGAAGAGGGGCTTAAACACGAAGCCAAAGCGTTGGGAGAATGTGTGAAGACTAAAGATATGAGAATCGGGATGGAAACTTTTATGAACTTCGGTCCGAAGAGGAACGCAGAGTTTTCACATTCATAATCTCGTGTTGAGTATTAAAAACCTACAACTCAAAACTGGAGGTTAAGATGGCTTTTGAAAAAGCATTTATTCCATATGACGGGTATTGGAGCACCCCGTTTTGCCGGTGGCAGGGAAGCTTTGCAAACCTTCATTCAATGGAATTTGCCGCTCAAATCTCAAAGAGATCTTTACAAGGGAGAGGGATATCTCCAGGAGTTTTTGATGGAATTATTTTAGGTATTACAATCCCACAGAAGTGCAGCTTTTATGGTGCTCCATGGATGGCAGGTATGATTGGTGCAGCAGGAATAACAGGGCCTACAATCAGCCAAGCATGTGCAACTTCAGCAAAATGTGTAGCAGTGGCATCTGAAGGAATAGACATTGGTAACAACGAGACAATTCTCATAGTCACATGTGACAGGACAAGCAACGGACCTCACATTTACTATCCAAATCCTCTGGGAATAGGAGGAACAGGGGATAAAGAAGATTGGGTATGGGATAATTTTGGATATGATCCCTATGCAAAAAATGCCATGATCGAGACTGCAGAAAACGCAGCAGAAGAAGCAGGCATCTCAAAAGAAGAGCAAGATGAAGTTGCTTTGATCCGATACAACCAGTACCAAGATGCGCTTAAAGATAACAGCGCTTTCCTTCATCGGTTCATGGTTGTACCGATTGATGTCAAAGACCCATCAGGAAGAAAAGTGATGGCTACTGTAACAGGAGATGAGGGTGTATTCCCAACTACAGCTGATGGCCTGGCAAGGCTAAGACCTTTGCAAGAAGGAGGGACAGTTACTTTCGGGACTCAAACATACCCGGCTGATGGGAATGCCAGTATTATAGTCACCACTCAGGAGAAAGCAAAAGAGCTCAGCCGTGACAGAAGTATTGAGATCCAGATCCTTTCTTATGCCGAGGCAAGGGCAAAAAGAGGATACATGGCAATGTCTATAGTTCCGGCAGCCAGGAAAGCTCTTGCAGCTGCAGGAATTGAATTCAAGGATGTAAAAGCAATAAAAACCCATTCTCCATTTGCAGCGAATGATGTCTATTTTTGCAGAGAGATGGGAATTAAATTTGAAGATATGAATAACTATGGCTGTTCCCTTACCTGGGGCCATCCTCAAGGTCCTACTGGGGCGAGGTTAATCATCGAATTGATAGAAGAACTG
Source organism: Candidatus Aminicenantaceae bacterium (assembly GCA_041862375.1). GTDB lineage: Bacteria > Acidobacteriota > Aminicenantia > Aminicenantales > Aminicenantaceae > WVZL01. The sequence goes on along the minus strand of JBGVTE010000015.1, from coordinate 3,704 downwards.
GTCCTGGAAGGAGGCGGATACGGCCTGTTCGATGGTTGTGCAGCTGGAGATACGGCTGCTGCAGTTGTTTTAAAAGTAGACATCAAATAACTATGCACGAATTTGAGTTTCACTCACCCCGGACACTGGAAGAGGCATGTGAACTCCTTAAGAAACACAACGGCACAGCCCGAGTCTTAGCAGGAGGCACAGACCTTATTCCTGACATGTACCATCACAAAATTGCACCTGGTCATATAATCAATATCAAAAAAATTCCGGGCCTGAACCGCATAACCTATGACTCATCCAAGGGACTGACCATCGGCGCATTGACAAAATTTAACGAAATAATTTTCTCGGAAACAGTAAAAAATAGTTATCCAATTTTAGTGGAACTAACGAGCAAAATCGCTTCCCATCAGATCAGAAATCTCGCTACAATTGGAGGCAACCTCTGCAATGCTGCTCCCTCCGCAGACTCTGCGCCAAGTCTGATAGCTATGGATTCTTTTGTATCAATTATAGGTTGTGAAGGGAAAAGACGCACTCTTCCGCTTGAAAAATTCTTCGTGGGTCCGGGAATAACAGCACTTGAACCGGGCGAAATCCTGACTAAAATTCACATTCCTCCCCTCAAATCTTGTACAGGCATGACATACATCAAACATACAACCAGAAGAGCGCTGGAAATCGCAGTAGTTGGAGTAGCGGTTCTTGTTCAACTGGAAAAAGATACAGATAAATGCAATCATGCACGAATAGTTATCGGGGCCTGTGCGTCCACACCTTTACGGATTCGTCAAGCAGAGGAGATACTGGTTGGTAAGAAAATAGGTGAAAAGGACATTGAGGCCTCAGCAGAGGCAGCGAGTAAAGCTGTAGCCCCTATCACAGATATTCGCGGCAGTGATTATTACCGCCGGGAGATAGTCAAGATTCAGTGTAAGCGGGCCTTGGAAGAGGCTTTACCGCGGGCATATTCAATCAAAGCAGTTGAGGCTTAAGAGTGAAAAATAAAATAAAGCTTCACGTCAACAGGCAGACTTATGAAGTGTTTGTGAGTGCCAAGACCACCTTAGTTGATTTATTAAGAAATGAATTGGGATTAACAGGAACGAATAAAGGCTGTGGCACAGGTGAATGCGGCGCATGTACGGTGATCATGAACGGGGACGCTGTTAACTCCTGCCTGGTTCTCGGTATGGATGCAGATGGTGCGGAGATAACGACAATAGAAGGCCTCGCCCATGATAGTGAGCTTGATCCGCTCCAGAAAGCTTTTGTTAATGAAGGTGCTGTCCAATGCGGATTTTGCACGCCGGGTATGATTATGGCAGCCAAGGATTTCCTTGAAAAAAATCCAAATCCTACGGAGGAGGAATGCCAGGATGCTATCTCTGGCAACCTGTGCAGATGCACGGGATATGTAAAAATTGTAAACGCCATCAAGAAGGTTGCAGAAAGTGAAAAGTAGAGAAAGGTACACTAACATAGGAAAACGTGTACCAAAACTGGATGCCCTGGATAAAGCTACAGGTAAAGCTGTATTTCCTCAGGATATTAAATTACCGGGGATGCTCTACGGGAAAATTCTGTGGAGCAAGCATGCACATGCTGAAATCCTTAAGATAGAAACGAGTGAAGCAGAGAAATTACCAGGCGTTGTGGCGGTCATTACAGCCAAGGATATGCCGCCAACGAAGCTGGGTTTTGCTCAAGACAACCCACCGCTTAAGGGTGATAAGGTAAGAAGCTTCAGGGATGAAGTTGCTGCTGTAGCTGCGGTGGATGAATATACTGCTGAACAGGCACTGGAATTGATAAAAGTAAAGTATAAACCTCTCCCTGCAGTGTTCGATCCTGAGGAAGCAATGAAAGATAATGCGCCACAAATACATGCTGAAGCTAAGGGTAATCGTAATAAGATCCATCATTCATTTGAGTACGGAGATGTTAATGCTGCCAGAGCCAGCTCCGATGTTGCAGTAAAGCACCGGTTCAGACTGCCGTTTGCCAAGCATTGCTGCCTGGCCCCCTGGAGCTGCGTCGCCAGTTGGGACGCCGCTGGTAAGCTCACCATGTATTCACCAACTCAAATGCCGTTCCTCTATCAGCGTGATCTGGCGAAAGTGCTTCAGATACCCACATCGATGATTCGTGTAATCCAGCCGAAGATTGGCGGCGGATTCGGAACAAAGCTGGACCTGTATCCAAATGAAGTAATCTGTGCAGCTTTGGCAAAAAAGACAGGCCGCCCGGTTAAGCTAACCTACACCCGCGAAGAAGAGTTTAAATGCACCCCCTCCCGGCAGCCTGTAATCGCTGATATCGAAATGGGTGCTAAGAAGGACGGAAGCCTGACCTTCAGAGACGTTTCCCTGATACTCGACAATGGGGCCTATACTTCGTGGGGCGCAACCACACCCTATGTCACGATGATTCCCATAACTTCGCTCTATAAATGCAAGAACGTTCGCTTCAAAACTTCAATCATCTACACAAATAACATGTACTCAGGTGCAATGCGTGGCTATGGCAATCCGCAGGGGACTTTCATAGTAGAGAGCATGATGGATGCTTTGGCCGAAAAACTCGGTATGGATGCCCTGAAGCTCAGGCTTAAAAACTGCAACGAACCAGGTGAGGTTACACCTCAAGGTATGAAAGTGACAACATGCGGTTTGAGAGAATGCATCGAAACTGTGGCTGGACGTCTCAACTGGACACAAAAACGCAATAGCAGAGATAAGCAAAGGGGAGCTGTTCGGAGAGGTATTGGCGTAGCATCATATTTCCATGTTGGCGGGGGCGCCCGTGTCTACCGCTCAGACGGCTGTGGCGCAATTGTAAAAGTGGATGACTTCGGCCACGTCACTCTAATCACAGGCTCCACGGATATGGGCCAGGGCTCTGAAACCGTCCTTGCCCAAATCACTGCAGAAGAGTTAGGTGTCCGTACTGAAGATGTTACAGTTGTCAACAACGACTCTGCAGTCAAGCCCTGGGATCTTGGCTCTCATGCCTCCCGCACAACATTTGTCGCGGGTAATGCTGCTCGTGATGCGGCAGCCAAAGTCAAGGCAGAGATCCTTAAGGCTGGCTCTGAGGTGATGGATGAGGCTGAAAATAAGCTCGAAATAAACAATCGAAAAATATACTCGAAAACCTCCCCGGATAAATCCATGGATATTGCTAAGGTTATAAGAAGCGCTCACTTTCGAGAACAAGGGATGACTTTCATGGCAGAAGCATTCTACGACCCTCCCACGGAAATGCAGGATAAAGAACATCGGGGTAATATTTCCGTAACCTACGGCTTCGGCACCCAGGGTGCAGAAGTTGAAGTGGATACAGAAACCGGTCAGGTAAATATACTCAAGATTGTAATAGCAAACGATGTCGGCCGGGTCATTAATCCGATGCTGCTAGAGGGCCAGCTTGAAGGTGGATTATCAATGGGGATCGGATATGCGCTGCTGGAGAAATTAGTTGTAGAGAATGGCGAGGTTATGAATCCCTCATTCCTCGATTATAAACTTCCCACAGTTAAAGATATGCCTCCCGTAGAAATAGTATTTATCGAAACAAATGACCCTAGTGGACCGTTTGGAGAGAAAGGTGCCGGTGAGTCAGGGGTCATACCCACTGCAGCAGCGATTGGAAATGCTGTGGCAGATGCGCTGGGATTCCGCATATTTGAGATTCCGATGCTGCCAGAAGTA
>JBGVTE010000014.1:0-3652 GCA_041862375.1 Candidatus Aminicenantaceae bacterium | reverse complement strand
GAGCAGATTCTTTCCCGGCTAAGCCGACTCCTGTGCCAATCATTTCAGCAGTGGGAACATCGCAGTAGTCGTATTTTATTCCTGCTTCCTCACAGATGATGTTGACAGTAGTAACATCCGGACTTTGACCGGCAGAGGTGGTAAGCACAGGGAGTTTTGCTTTGGGAAGATTAGTATCGGCGAGGCTTGAAGCTGAAAAATAGAAAAGGACTCCACATGTGAGTGTTAAAAATAGAGATAATTTCATCACACTTTTCATCTTTTTTCCATCCTCTCCTTTTTAAATTTATTTATAGGTTATTTTATTCCTTTTTTGGCGGTTCTTGGGGGACCAGTTTATCATAATTCACAAGCTCTCTGAGCCACCATTCAGGATACTGCAACCGTCTTGTCTTCCTGTTTTCTGTATCATAGAGCCTCAGATGATTGTATTTCACAAGAATTTGGTCACCCAATTCCCACCAGGCATTGACGACACTGTTTGCGTTATTATAACAGTAGTCTGTTAAGAATTCAGTCGCCTGGATAGGGTCCTTTTTAAAGAGTTCAAGGGCGAATTTATCAATAGTTTCCGTTTTTGCAACTGCACCTGCTTCCCATTTTTCCTGAGCCTTTTTGACATCTTCGATGGCAAGCGAGTAAGCCACGAGGGTGTGGAAATCGACGTAATCAAACGCCCATCGAGCAGAGTCTCTGCTGAAAATCCAGTGATCTCCGATTTCAAAGGAGTGAGGAATTTTTGTAATCCCAGCGTAAAGGGGCATGTAACAGGAAGTGTCCTGAGCGCCGAATGCAAGCCAAACGATTCCGCCGATTGGATTCGGCAGCCAGCCTCTGCACTGGGTAACAGTTGTGTATTCTGCACGATTTACGCTTATAGTTCGGGCAGTATTGTAAGTTTTATCATCCAGTTTGAAAGGTCGGGGAACATAGTTGGGATTCTTAAATGGTCCGCCCTGAAGACCTCTTATTGGATTGAAAGGGCTACCCTGGAATTTGTCTCGTGTGAGATTTATGACATCCTTAACAGATATCTTCTTTTCAGGTTTAACAGAGAAAGGAAGCTCCATGTTGAGAGTTTCTGGATCAAATTTCTGGGAGGGAGCCACGAGATCGAAAAAGCGCCAGGGACGCACTCTCGTTCCTCTGCTGCTGGCGGCGCTGCCTTCGGTAGGGGAGTATGCCTTCTTCCAGTTAAACGGCTCACCGCTTTCAGGGTCATAGTAGCCGTTCTCGGCTGCATAGGAGACAGCATTCGGTGAAGCCATGAAGTAGTCTGCATTATTTAAGTCAATCTCACCAATCCTGGATTCATTCGGACAGACACTGACATGGTCATCGGGAACTCGCTGTGCACACCATATTGCGCCTGGCTTTCCACTCTCAGGAGTCCATAGAGGACCAACAGGCATAACCTCGAACACCCAGACTTCATTGGGATCAGCTACTGCGAGCATCTCACCTGTATCAGTAAAGCCGTATCCATGTTTTTCAGAGAGCGATCCCATGAGCTTAATAGCTTCTCTTGCAGTCTTGCATCTCTCCACGGCAAGCAGTGTCAGCATTGTTATGTCAAACTTAGCGGATGGAGTAGGATTTCTCATCTTTCGATGACAGCCTATGGTTGATTCTCCTATGGCTAACTGCTGGTCATTCATATACCCGAACATTCCGTGATGGTAGGCATATGTATGGGGAACTTGAGGGATTTCGAGGCCTGTAAAGTCTTTTTTATAACTTTCCCATTTCAAACCTTCCTCAGGAGGCCACGTTTGGAATTGGTCGATATGATAGATTTTTCGCTTAGAGCCAGGCTCGTGGTCTGCTGCGGGAACATGTCTCCATGTCCAATCACAGAAGCTGCAGTCACAGGTATGGGTAGTCATTGTGGAGCCGTCGGTTGAAGCATCTTTCCCTACCATAATTACCGTACACCCATCCAGAGGCCTTCCTGGGAGTTCTGAATCACAGTCTTCACAATCCTGTGAGGTAAACAATAAGGTGCCTGCAAGAGCTAGCGAGGCAAACAAAATGCAGGTTATAAGGAGAAACCTCTTTATATTCATATTCTCCCTCCTTCAGAAAATTTTTTACTCATAATTTTTACAATGTATACATCTTTGCAGTTTTGGTCAAGGTCAATGTCAGGTTTTTCGATCTATTATAATTTTAGATTAGTGTCTGTTACGCTTCACAAAGCTATTTCTTTGCAGGTTCACGCGGCTCCAGATTGTGGTACTTGACGACCTCTTTGAGCCACCATTCAGGATGCTTCATCCGGGAGCGTCTCCTTTTCTCTGTATCATAAATGCTCAGGTGGTTGTATTTAACGAGCAAATGGTCACCCAGATCCCACCAGGCTTTGATTACTTTTTGAGCATTATTAAGACAGTAGTCTGTCAAAAATGCGGCTGCAAGATCAGGATCCTGCTTGTAGAGCTCATGTGCTGTTTTTTCTATTACAGGAGCTCTTTCGAGAGCTTTTTCCTCCCATTCCTTCTGAGCTTTTTTGACATCCTCAATGGCATAGGAGTAGACCACTTGAGTATGAAAGTCGACATAGTCAAATGCCCATCGTGCAGATTCTCTGTTGAGCACCCAGTGATCACCGATAGAGAAAGACTCCGGGATGGCTGTAATACCTGCATAGAGAGGCATATAACAGGAAGTATCCTGGGCACCGAACGCGAGCCACACGATCCCTCCGATTAAATTCGGCAGCCAGCTCCTGCACTGTGTAATGGTTGTGTACTCTGCTCGATTAACACTTATGGTTCGGGAGGTGTTGTAGGTCTTGTCGTCGACTCTAAATGGCCTTGGGTGGTAATTAGGATTAGAGAATGGCCCTCCTCTGAGGCCGTTGGCTGGATCAAAGTGTGTTCCCTGGTACTTGTCTCGTGTGAGGTTTATGACATCTTTTATCGAGAGTTTCTTATCGGGCTTTACGGAGAAGGGAAGCTTCATGTTAGGAGTATCCGGGCTTAATTTTTGAGAGGGAGCAACAAGATCCAAAGCGCGCCAGAGGCGGGCTCTCGTTCCTCCGCTGCTGGCTGCACTGGCTTCTGTGGGAGAGTATGCTTTTTTCCAGTTAAACGGCTCTCCGCTTTCAGGATCGTAAAATTCCTGTTCAACTGCAAAAGAGATTACGTTCGGAGAGGCCATGAAATAATCAGGATTGTTAAGGTCAATCTCGCCAATCCTGGATTCATTAGGACAGACACTGACGTGGTCGCCAGGTATTCTCTGGGCACACCACACTGCTCCTGGTTTTTCACTCTTTGGAGTCCACAGCGGTCCAACGGGCATTATTTCAAATAACCAGACTTCATTCGGGTCAGCCACTGCCAGCATCTCACCTGAGTCATGAAAACCATACCCGTACTTTTCAGCCAGTGAACCCATAAGCTTTATAGCTTCCCTTGCAGTTTTCGATCTCTCCATAGCAATCAGAGTAAGCGTAGTTATATCAAATACGGCTGAGGGAGTAGGGTTTCTCATCTTCCGTTGGCAGCCTATAGTTGATTCTGCCATGGCCAGTTGATGTTCATTCATATAACCGAATACACCATGGTGGTAAGCAAAAGTGTGAGGAACTTGAGGGATTTCTAATCCAGTAGAATTTTCTTTAATCATATCCCATTTGAGGCCCACA
>JBGVTE010000013.1:0-4706 GCA_041862375.1 Candidatus Aminicenantaceae bacterium | reverse complement strand
AAAAAAGATGCATGTTTTGATTTCGATATTGTTGAAAAATCGTAGCCGACAGCTTCAGCTCCGAAGGAGCCCAACGTCTCTTCGGAGTCCTGTCGGACCGGCGAAAAATTTGTTGCATCCTTCAAACCCGAACTGAACATGAAAAATATACTTTTTTCACGCATTTTTCAGGTGAAGTTTGCGGTTACCGGATTTGATTTTTCCAATAATATCTTTCGTGGCAAAGGAGGGAAATTTAGGAAAGTAAAAAAGATCAGTCCTAGAGTTTTTCTCTCAGTATCTATTCATATCTTAATGCATCGATTGGATTCAATAAAGACGCTTTTCTGGCTGGCCACAGACCAAAGAAAAGCCCTATGCCAGCAGAAAAAAGGAAGGCAAGAAGAACCGCGGCCAGAGAAACTTTTGTTGACCAGCCGGCAAATTTTGCAAGCCCACCAGATATAGCCGCACCAAACAAAATTCCCAATATTCCGCCAACAAGACATATTACTATTGCCTCAATTATGAACTGTGAAAGTATATCTTTATTGTTTGCCCCGATTGCTTTCCTCAGCCCAATTTCCCTTGTCCTTTCCGTTACGGAAACCAACATTATATTCATAATTCCGATTCCCCCAACGAGAAGGCTGATAAAAGCAATGGAACCAAGAAGCCAGGAAAAGGTCCTGGCAGTTGAGGAAACGGCTTCCTGAATTTCGGCCATATTTCTTACTTCAATTGTATCTTCTCTATCAAAAGGAATATTGTGTTCACGAACAATTAATTTTTTTATCTCTTTCTGCGCTTTTTCCATTTCTTTTTCGTCTACTACCTCAACATCAATATAATCAACATACCTTTTACCTAAAACACGGTACATTGCCGTATTTAGTGGAAGTACAATTTCATCATCTCTATCTCTCCAACCAGTGGCTCCTTTTTCCGGTAGAATTCCGATTACTCTAAAGTTTATTCGATTTATCTTCACATATTGTCCGATTGGATTTTCATCTTCAAAAAGTTCTCGGACAACAGTTTTCCCCAGCAAGGCAACTTTTGAGCGAGTAATCATTTCCCCATCATTGAAAAATCTTCCTTCTTCGACTTGAGAAGCCCTAATAAAGGGATACTCCGGGGTTACGCCTGTAATTCTTGTGTTCCAGTTTTTGTTTTCATAAACTACCTGCCCGCGACCGGAAACAGTGGGATTAACCCTTTTTACATAAGTAACTTTTTTTACCTCTTCGGCATCCTCAATGGTAAGCCTGGCAATGCTTCCTGGCTCAAGGGCAATCCCGCCCGGTCGGTGCCAGTGCACGCGAACTGAAAGAAGATTTGACCCAAGTGAGGTAAGATATTTTTTAATATCCTCTCTCGCGCCTGTCCCCAGGGCAAGCATTGCAATTACAGCTGCCACACCAATAAGAATCCCTAAAATGGAAAGAAAAGAACGATACTTATTGGAAAGGAGAGATCTCATTGCTTGAGAAAAATAATTTTTCAGTCGAAAAAAATCAAAGTGGCGAATCTTTAAATCAGCTGGAAGTCCGCCCTCGCCTCTCTCCCGGGGAGCGGGTTCGCCTCGCTCCTCACTTATGGTATGGGGTTTACCGGCAACAAATTCGTCAGAAACGATTTTCCCATCAAAAAGTTTAATTATTCTTTTTGCCCCCCTGGTTAGTTCCTTCTCATGAGTTACCATAACTACGGTAATTCCAGAATCATTTAAACTTTTGAGGATTTCCAAAACTTCCTTAGCTGAAGAAGAATCGAGATTCCCTGTTGGCTCATCTGCAAGAATTATCTTAGGATTCTTTACCAGAGCCCGGGCAATTGCCACCCTCTGCTGCTCTCCTCCGGAAAGTTCGTTGGGATTGTGGTTTATCCTGTCTCCTAATCCCACTTTTCTCAATAAATCTTCAGGTGAAGAAAATTTCCTGTTCTTTATGTCCGAACTATACACAATTGGAAGAGAAACATTTTCTTTTGCCTTAAGTCTGGGAAGAAGATTAAACATTTGAAAAACAAAACCGATAAACTCATTGCGAAAAGCAGCCAGCTCTTCCTGAGACAGTATGGAGACATCTTTTCCAATTAAATAGTAAGACCCATTGTCAGGTCTATCTAAAAGGCCAAGGATATGGAGTAGTGTTGACTTGCCACTCCCCGAGGGACCCATTATGGCAACAAATTCACCAGGGGAGATCTTAAGTGAAATGTCCCTTAAGGCAGAAACAGCAACTTCTCCAATATGGTACGTTTTGCTAATGTTTTTTAATTCTATCATCTTTGTCGGGAACGCCCCGTCACGGGAATCCCAAAATATCTCATTTGAACTTCTTTACTTCCCTTTTCACTGGACAAAATTAAATCAGATTCTTCCACACCAGAAACTATCTCCACACTTTTCCCATCTTCAATTCCAGTTTGAACTTCTCTATTTTCAGGCTCTCCAGATTCTGTTTTCAGAAGAACAAATTTCTTCCCTTTTCTTTCTTTAATAACACTAACTGGCAAAAGAAGGACATCCTTCCTCTCACTTATTGTCACATCAACGTTTGCGCTCATTCCCGAACGAAAAATTCCTAATGTTTTTTCTGGCAAAATATCCACTTGATATATAGTTACATTATTCACAATCTGGGATTCGTAAGCGATGTGTTCAATTTTCCCCTGGAGTTTTTTCTGCGGATAGGCATCAAGAACTATTCTTGCTTTCTGTCCAGGCTTCAGTTTTCCCATGTCCGTCTCATCAACCTGAGCCTGAACGATTAAATCATCAGCCATAACCAGAATCGGGTCATAGGATGTTATTGTCTGGCCGGGTTCAACGTTTCTTTTAATAATAAACCCTTTTAGCGGCGCAACAATCGGTGTAGGCTTATAAACATCCTCCCATTTTTCCGACTCTTCTTTCCCCTGCGCCCTTGCCGCATCAAGTAGAGCCGCCCGGTCCATAGAACTCATCCAGGCAAGAATCTCTCCCTTCTCGATTTCTTCTCCTTCTGTAACCAGAACCTTCTCTACCCTCCCGGAAATCGACGGTTTAATTTCCAGACGGTTTCTCGGCTTTACCACTCCGCTCGCAGAGATAATCAGGGAAATCGAACCACGTTGAGGTGTTATTTCTGCGTAAACAGCTTCTTTTCTGTCCCGTCTTAAGAGAAAAAATGCCCCCCCTATCAACACAGCAACAGCAACAACAATCAATATCCGATTTTTCAATCTCATTCATTCCTCCTCACCTAAAACTCTTTTCCATTGAGCGCTGGCAACAAACGCATTATATTCAGCATCAAGTAAAGATTTTTTCGAGTTTATAAACTCATCCTCTATCGCGTTCCAATCCTGATAGGAAATAAGACCGTTAACATACTTCACTCTGGAAATTTTAGCCCGCTCTTGGGAAGCAATGAAATATCTTTCTCTAACCTTTACATTCTCCACCGCATCAATAAGTCCATTATATACCTGTTCAAGTTGGAATAAGATTTCTTGCTTGATTTCCCGGAAACTTTCTTCTGATTTCACTTTATCAGTCTGGGCAATTTTCAAATCATATATTTTCTTTCCTCCAGAAAAAAATGGATAAGAAAGACTCAGGCCAATATTCCACCTCGCTCTTTCCAGAGGCCATTCGGCGCCGCTCCTCGAGGTGCTTCCACTGAAAGAAATCTGAGGATAAAAGTTTCCTCTTACATACCTCAAATTATATTTTGCTGAATCGACTCCATATCTTGCCACCAAATAATCAGGGCTTTCCACCAACAATTCCTGAAATGATAAGATTCTTTCTGGAGGGACCACCTTAAGTGTACCGCTTACAGTAATAACTTCAAATTCATCCCTTCCCATTTCTTTTGAAAGTTTAACTTGTTGAGTCTTTAGATTTCGCTCTGCTTTAGAAAACTCATACTTTGCCTGATACAAGTCTGCCTCAGAACGTAAATATGCACCTTTATCTTCCCTTCCCGCTTCATACCTCAATTTTACAATTTCAGTATTTTCTTTTCTCCTTTTCAATATCTCCTCAGAAAGTGAAATCGTATTTTGGGCCCTTAAAACCTGCGCAAAAGCAATCTTCAAATCATATATCGTGTTAGAAAAAGTCCTTTTAAAGCTCGCCTCTTCTCCTTTAAGCTCTGCTCTTTGCTGTTTTAAGCTACTGGAATTCTTAAAACCAGAAAATACAGAAAGTCTTCCAGAAATTCCATAATTGAATTCTTCATCTTCCCTGCCGCCCTCAGCAAAGGATTCAAAACTGGTTATAGAACTCGACTTGCTCCAGCCGGCGCTTGCCGAAAGCTGCGGCAGGAAATTTGTATATGAACTCTTGTAGGAAAATCCCGCTGATTTTAGAGACTCCCGGGCAGAGATTATTCGTGGATTTTTCTTTTGTGCCTCGGCGAGTATGTCTTCCCAGACAAGTGCTTCAGCAAAAACAAGGTCCAAATTTACAAGAACGATGCCTGCCAGTAGCAAACCCCGTAGGAAACCCTGCCATAAATGGTGAGGCATTCTTTTGGAGATGACGATTCTCTTCATTCTTCGCTCTTCTTATAGCCTTTTTTAATTCGCTTTTCCCTTTTCCTCTTGCTCTCTTCCTTAATTTCTTTAAACTTTTCCAGTTGCTCCGGCGTGAGCAATTTTTCAATCTGCCTGTCACCATTTTTTTTAATAGCCAGGACTCTTTCCTTCATTTTTCTCATCTCTTCCTGAATTTT
>JBGVTE010000012.1:0-10006 GCA_041862375.1 Candidatus Aminicenantaceae bacterium | reverse complement strand
AGGGTGGCAGGAGGAGAAGAGCATTTCGCCTTCAACTCCGTCCTGGGCCAGCTCGTTTTCGGTCTGGCCTCGTTTATAAGCCCACAAGTCTATACTTACCTTGTCCTCCATCTGCAGAATTACCCAGGCCGGGTGAATTTGTTGATAAAATCCTTGGCGAAGGTGGTTCCAGACCACCTCCCCTGGATATCCCTGTATTGGGTGTTTACCGTGGTTACTCTGGTTATGGTCCTGATTATCGGCGCCGCTAGATTGCCAAAAGTGGTGCTCAAAGAAGACGAGCGTACCGGACCCTGGACAACATATAGAGAGCTCTTCAGGAAGAAGATTGTGATTCTTTATTTCCTTGGTATTTTTGCCTATGTTGGCTCCGAACAGGGGGTTGCCAACTGGATTTCAAAATTTCTCGCCACCTACCACGGGTTTGATCCTCAAACCACAGGTGCTGATACCGTTTCCTATTTTTGGGGATTAATGACCGCCGGCTGTTTGCTCGGCCTGATCCTTCTGAAGCTCTTCGACAGCCGCAGGGTATTGATCGGATTTGCCAGTGCGGCGCTTATAAGCTTGACTTTAGCCCTGTTTGGATCGGGACAAGTGGCGCTGTACGCATTTCCCCTTGTGGGTTTTTTCGCATCGGTAATGTGGTCGATCATCTTCTCGCTGGCGCTTAACTCCGTTGAAAAACACCACGGCTCTTTCTCCGGCATTTTGTGTACGGCTATTATCGGCGGGGCGGTGGTGCCGCTGGTTGTTGGCTGGCTGGGTGATCGATTCGGGCTGCGCTTTGGTATGATGTTTCTTTATATCACCCTTGGTTACATTTTGAGCATAGGATTCTGGTCCAAGCCCCTGATCACCAATATCACCATTCGCCTGAGAAGGAAAAAAGCAGAGAGGTGATCGCCATGACAAAGGAAGCAACTATCGGCGTTGACCTGGGCGGGACCAAGGTCAGTATAGGCAAAGTCAAAAAAAGCAAGATTGTGAAACACACATCTTCCGGTATATCTGCCGAAGGATCTGAAAAACAAATTCTCAGCGAAATCATTCAGGCGATCGAAGAAATATTCGACCCAGGCGTTGCCGGTATCGGGGTCGGGGTGCCCAGTGTAGTGGATGTGGAAAAAGGGATTGTCTATGAGGTACAGAATATTGCTTCATGGAAAAAAGTCCCCTTAAAGGAGATACTGGAAAGCCACTTCCATAAGCCGGTTTATGTCAACAATGATGCCAATTGTTTTGCGGTGGGAGAAAAACATTTTGGCAAAGGAAGAAAATACAGTAATTTTGTGGGAGTAACTATAGGCACCGGACTGGGAACAGGGATTATCATTAACGACCGGCTTTACTGTGGCCCCAACTGCGGCGCGGGTGAGTTTGGATCCATTCCCTATAAAAAATCCATCTTGGAATACTACTGCGGCGGGCAGTTTTTTATGGGTGAATACGGGATCAACGGAGAGCAGGTCTACGCCAGGGCTAAGCAGGGCGATAAGACCGCCCTAGAAATCTTCGAACAGTTCGGCACCCATGTAGGCGAGGCGATGATGATCATCATGTTTGCCCTGGATCCAGAAGCCATCATAGTCGGGGGCGCCATTTCTCAATCTTTTTCCTTCTTTGAAAAGTCGATGCGGGAAAGAATGAAAACTTTTCCCTATAAACATGCTGTCGAACGTCTCATCATAGAAACAACCGATCAGCCTCAAATAGCGATACTAGGGGCTGCTGCTCTGCACTATGATTCCCAATTGCGTTAGATTCAAAATACTAAAATAGTCGATTAAGTGGATTTTTTCTCGTTTTCCGATTCCGGCACAAATTATCCACCTGCCAGACTTCGGTATTCCATTTCTGAGCCATTAGGGATCCAAGCTGTTGATTTACATCCTGCGACGGAAATTTTTAAAGAAGGATTTTAAGAAGAGAGAGAGAAAATGGAATACTCCAGAAAGCATCTATGGTTGCTTTGTGCTGGTTTGAAAGGAGGAGTCCATCTTATGGCTGATTGTTATGCTTTAATAATTTTATTAATTACTTGTATTACTTGCATTAATGCACGACTCGTATGAAATGCAGTCTTCCATTCCGAACCCTTATCAGTTGTTAACGGCTTGCCCGAATCCCAATAAACATCTTGATACCAGCCTCCATATTCATGATCAATTTGATACGTCCAAATCCAATCAAATAATTTTACAAAGGCATCAAAATATTTGTTTTCCCTTGTCCATTCATAGGCATATATTAATGCATTGAGCATTTCAGCTTGTTCCCACCAAGCTTTTAAAAGACGATTTGCAGGAAAATCGGCTGCTTTTAATACATGGCCTTTCACAGGACCAAAAGCTGCTAGCCCACCCCTCTCTTTGTCAAATCCATACTCTAATGCATGATCGATGATACCTAGTATAACTCTTTTATATTCTTCTTTTGAATATTGTAATAAATCAACTGCTTCAAGTAATAACCAGGCTAATTCAACATTTAATCCATACGAGGTAGCCCATTTACCATCTACATCTGGTATGGGATTCCAATTATAATCAAAGGCTGTTACTCCACATTTAGATTCTGGGTGAATGCCTTTATTGATGATTAAATGAAATATATTTTGTAATGCTTCTAAATGTCTTGAGTCTTTTGATGCTTTGTATAAATAAATAAATCCTTCCATAATATTTGTATGCATATCAATAGTTTTAATACTTTGTTGATCACCTAAATTCATCTGTTCACTGTTTAATACAGGCCATTTTCCATCATCAAAATCCTCTATAAAACCGAATTCTCTATCAGCTGCTTTTTCTATTAGAACATCGAATACCTTATTTGCCCATTCTAATGCTTCTTTTTTTTGCGAAGCACAATAATACTCAGATAAACCTGTTATTGCATAAGCATGAAAATCAGTATTTTTTCTTTTGTTTATTGGCTTCCCATCGCGTGTAACAGAGAAATAAAATCCACCCCCGTCATGATCCCACATTGTTTGGATGATATAATCAAATGCATTATGGGCTATGTCTAAATATCCTTTGTCTGTAATTCCAAATCTATGAGCTGCAGACAAGCTCCAAATCATTCTGACCTGCATAATAAAAACTTTTTCAGAAGTATCGATTAATTTTCCAGTCCTATCTAATCGTGTTAAAAAACCTCCATACTCATTATCCCATGTATTTTTTGTCCAGAAAGGCAAGACATTATCCTTTAAATTACTTTCTGCCTTTTTCTGTATTTCTGACAGTTTACTTCTAATTCTTTGTTCGATGGGCATATCTACTCCTTTATTTAATATTATATTAAATATTACATTCTGCGTCATTGCCCATCCCTAAAACTCATGTTTATTGTGAAACGCCCTCCTCCGCCTCAAGTTTTCCAACAGGAACTTTTGATGACAGCAGCATTTCGTCATCGTTTTCCGTTTGAAAAATTAAGGATTGAGATGTAGCCTCTTTTGTGTAACCCAAAAATATGTATAATATTTTTTTTAAGGCTGGACATTTCGCCATTGCCGCTGAACAATCCCCTTCTGCCTCGGGTTATTCAAAAACAACTTTTGATAACTGCTTCTCCGCCTACGATAAAATAACGAACTTTATGAACTGAGAGTAATCAGATGAATTCTCTGATATCGGCAGAAAAGTGAGAAGTCCTCATTTGGTTTTTGCTGAGTAGCGTGCATCAGGAGCATCTTATCCATAGAATCTCTCTCTGAGCTGTTTGGCCACCTTTTGTCTCTCCTAAAGAGGTGTGCAGGGGTGGTGCGTTTGCGGATCAAAAAATTAGTATCGCATAACCGAACAGCAATGTTCTTGAGTTGAACATCACTTACGCCAGAAATAAGTGACCTTGACCATCAATGTCCGATTGATGATCTCGTTATGACCAGGTCCGATCAGTCGTGTATCATTGTAAACCAGATAGAGATTGCATGCCGGTGAATAGATCCATCGCAGCAGAATGTCGCTGACGATCTTCTCCTTCCCAGCATTATAGTATTTGTCGTCGTTCCATTGCACATAGGCTTTTAAATACAGATCCGTAGAAAAAAAGTAAAACATGCGGAGTCCAAGCGTATTCGTGTGAAAACTTCCCTCAGGAAGATTGATATAATTATGATTGTAGTCCACCTCCATCCTAATCCGCCGGATGCGGGTAACAGTACCGTTGAGACCAAACCTCATCTGATGACCGGTATAATACCTACCATAATTAATATCGATCTCACCTGCAATGGCGCGGCTCTTATCGCTTTCCGCGTTGACAGAGTACATGTAGCCGGTGTAGGTTCCTTCAGGAATGAGGAAGCCTTCACGTACCTCCCAATCATAATCGATAAACTCACTTTCACGCTGAATATTGATGCTGAAGCGTGAGCTGTTTTGGAAATTAATTGAAAATGATGCCTCTATCGCACTCTCTAACATCCTGTTATCATGGTCAGAACGATAGCTTCCCTCCAATTGAAAACCAAACTGCCGGATAACAGACGATTCTTTGGGTCGCGGAGAGTATTCAACAGAGGTGCTGCTGAGACGAAAGTCCGTGCGACGGATAAATCCTATTTCCGGATTGAAACGGGCTCCCACATCCTGGTACGATGCCGATGCATTCCAAAGGTCGCTATTGTATCCCAGACTGAGCTTGCCAGCCAGGTTTCGCTTATTCATATTGATGATTTGTCCATCATCCGCTTCTTCAGGTCCAAAGGTAGCTGCGAGATAGCCCGAAAGAGTGAAGTAAAGAGTTAGAGGAAAGTGAGCATCAAGCCCCAGGGAGCGGTTAAAGTCTGAGGAACGCAAATCTTCCTTGTTCAGGAACATCATCCCTATTGTGGCCCGCTGTAGAATATCGCGCTGGACACGCATTACAGTAAAGTTTATCGCATTGACCTTGGTTGTCTCATCCTCTTCTTGAAAAGTGACATCATCCGTCAGTATATTCATCACACCGATTTGATATTTGCCTACCTTTCCCACCATTTTGGCGCCGCCGAGTATCCGTGCTTCATGACCATCCACAAGTCCAAGTCGACGGCTATAAAAAAGATTCATATCAGCCTCTTCTCTATGCCAATGGTTCCCCCCACTGCCGCCGAATGAGAAGACCTGAGCACCTTCAAGAAAAAATTCTCGTTTTTCAGGATAATAAAGAGAGAAACGGGTCAGGTTGACCTGTTCCTGGTCTGCCTCCACCTGGGCAAAATCTGTGTTCAACGTGAGGTCTAAAGCCAGATTTGCTGTAAGTGCCACTTTTGCATCCAGCCCAATATCACCCAGACGATCCGTAGCAAAATTTGTGGTTTGGTCTTTTTCAATGCCTCCTAAAAAGTATGGCCTCAGTTCCAGATTCCCCCCCATTTTTGCCTCGGCTATGCCGTGGAGCGACCCCGCTTCAGAGAGACGGAATAATCCCGCTCCTCTTCCAAAATCACGTGGAATGAGTTGCCAGTAGACGTGTTCATTCTTCCGCCGAATCATCCGCGCGAAGTTGATACCCCACACAGGCGATCCCTGCTCTGCGAATCGCAATGTTTTCCAGGGGATAGCAATTTCAACAAACCAGCCATCATCAGTGATCCTTGCTTTGCATGACCAGACACCGTCCCAGGCAGGGTTGTAGTCTCGGCCCTCGTTGGCCAGTACCGCTTCACGCTTAACCCCATTGGGATTGGTTATGAAATAATACCCACTCCGGTAATCGTGATAGGTATCTAGTACCAATTCAAAATAGTCATCATCATCGACAATTGCATCGCGCCGCATTTCTCTGGCGATAATCTTGTCCGGCTCAGAATCGTAACACCTGACACCAATATAAAGATTCTTTTCATCATAAAGAAATCCTGCTTCGGTTTTTTCGGATGCCGGCGCTCCTTCTTCTGGCTCGCGCTGTGTAAATTCCCCTTGAAACAGGGCAGTTTGCCAAGCTGGATCGTTCAACAATCCGTCGATATCCAATAGAGTTTCCGTACGAATAGCAGTGATGTACCGTTTGCCATTCGCATCACGGGGATTCTTGCTATTCCGTTCAGAATTTTTAGAGGGATCTTCACCCCAGACTCTACCAACGAGAACAATAAGACATACAAACAGCAGCGATTGTCTGAAGAAATTCCGATAAGACATGATTCGTTTCTGCATTAAGATTAAAGAAAATGATACCATAGTGTCCTCTCTTTGAAAATGTACTTTTATGGGAGTAAGCATATTCTTTTCTTAAAACAGAAAAAAATAAAAGAAACACTTGACAATATCATATCGATAGATAAAATAGATTAAATATATTTTATAGATATTGTCAAATAGAAAAAAAGGCAAAGAAAATTTGATGCTTAAGAAAGATCTTATTATTCTTACCTACAAAAACTTCAAAATCCTGAAGAAGCAAATAAGACAAAAGATGTTTTGATACATTGATATGAAAGGAATTGATTGACTTTCCACCAAAATATGACGGAGTCAAATATTTTTAGGAGCGAATTAATTATGAATAAAAGTTCTATGGGTTACAGTCGCAATATGTTCCTTGTGATCTTCTGCATTATGAGTTTGAATGCAGGCAAGACTGCGGTCGCTGCTAAGGAGGTAACCGCAAAGGCAGGACCTGTACTTCACAAGATCACCGGTCTTGCGATCGTTTCGGAAATACCAGAAAATTGGACCATCAAGCGATTCAAGAACATTGCCAAGTCGAAACCCGCACCGACTGGGCATGTCTGGTATGTCTTGAAGGGTACCGCCACAAATAACGGCAGCGACGCCAGATCCATTGACATTAACAGTTACAAAATAATTGATAAGTCGGGTAATGAATACAAGGCGGATGTCAAAAATACAATTTATCAGCCTGAAGGAACGGGAATAGCGTACAACAATATCGAACCTGGTCAAACAAAAACATGGCTAGCTTTTTTCCCAGTCCCGGCAACCGCTCAAGGATTGAAGTTAAGGGCAACTGACTTGAAATTGTTTCCTGATAAAGTCGCCAGGATCACACTTCCCAATCCCAACGTTAGTCCTGCTAAGCCGTCCGAAGGATCTAAGGCGGTAAAGGCAGCCAGTGCTAAAACTGTCAGAACGAAGGAAGAGCCGAAGGCAGCCACAACACTCGCAACAAAAAAACCTGCCGCCAGGAAAGATGGGATCAACCTCCAGAAGGTTAAATCCGCTGAAATGGGCTTCGAGATTCTAATCCCAGAGGGTGCCAAGACCTTACAAAAAAGCAAGTGGGCTATTACCTATAGCTTGGTTCTTAAAGATCGCATAAATGAAATCAATATAAACCTAACTCTAATGAGTGCTAACAACCTCGACGACCTAGCAAACACAGCAACTATGACTGGTGGTAAGGAAATCCTGGAAAAGAAATCAGTGGAAAATGGATTCCTTGTAGTGAAGAAAGGTCGAGGTTCACTTATAGTGGTCTGGTTATCCCGCAAGGGAAAGAAAGAATCGGTGACTGTAAAGGTTACCGTCCCTGATACATACAAAGCCATAGCACTCGAGATCGCCAAATCACTAAAAGTAACTAAGTAACCTAAAAAATAGCTCGATAATATCTTAATATTGAGTCATCCTCATGTGGATTGATCCACTTTTTGAATCCTCATTCCTGCCTTGACAGGGATTTATTGTCAGCATACTCCGGATAGGAATGTTTTCTACAGAGTCCTTTTCCATTATTTTGAGACGTTCCTTCTGGAGTATGAGATCCGCTTTGAGCGGGGGTCGATATCCTTTCCATTGAGCTTGCCGTTTTCCGTATGACAAGCTCTTTTCAGGTTGTCAGCAGGTGAAAATCACGGAAAATCGTGAGGGATTTGTTGGCTTGACCAAAAAAATCTCTTATTAATAGCAAAACCATGATCAATGTAGTGTGAGCGAAAATGAAATTTCTGTGTTATAATGTTCTGGTCTTGGACGTTGGGAGATTGGCTATTTCTCGCTTAATTTTTACGTTGCTATAGCCAAAAAATTACAATTATTCCTTTCAGAAATAATTATTATGTTTAAAAAAACATCTATCTTTATTATTGTCACAGCTATACTCATTAGCGCTGGACATTCACATGCATCCGGATTCAGAACTTTTGAGCTAAGTGCGAGAGCTGCTACCTTGGGAGGCGCATTTGTTGCCCGTGTGGATGATGCATCTGCAATATATTATAATCCGGCGGGAATTGCTTTCCTAGATGGCATAAGACTTAAATTAAATGTTCTTTACAATGATCTGACAACAACAGCAAATTATGAGGGTGCTACTAGCAAGATTGAAAGTTTTTCTAATCAGATCTGGGGATCATATTTTTTTTCATGGCAATTATCAGAAAAAATCAGTTTAGGGATCGGAGGTTTTGTTCCTTACGCTATGGATACGAATTGGCCTCGCCATTGGAGAGGGATCACTCTGAACGACAACTCACGATTGCGCACTTTCTATATTCGTCCCCAAGTTGCGTTCAAGGTTTTCGACAAACTTTCAATAGGAGCTGGTTTGGATTTCGTTTTATCAGAAGTCAGTTGGGATCACAACATAATTTTTCAATCAGATGCTTTTGGGAGTAGTGTAGAGGCAGATATTCTTAGTAAATTTAAGGTTAGCGGCAATGGTCTTGGCTTTGCTGTAGGTATCCTGTATACGGTCAATGATAAGCTCAAAGTAGGGAGTAAATACCAGCATAAAGTTGATATAGATTTGAAGGGGGACAACTTCTACAGGATCCCTTACTGGTGGGAATTGGAAGCTCCTATCGATCTATCTATTGATGATCTCAGGGCGTTGGAAAGTTTAATGAAATATCTTTATAAGTATCAAAAAGTGACCTCTGTTATTACGATGCCTGCAGAATTAGCATTGGGATTCATGTATTCACTGACAAATAAGTTGACATTGCAATTGGATTTACAGTGGACTGGGTGGAGTAAGATCAAGACTTGGGAATTTATTTCTGAGAGTAAAGATGAGAATTTAGGCCCAGAATTTGTTGAACACTATTGGGACTCCTATGGGAAATCTCCCAGTTATTCAAAACAGAGTGTAGACTTTAGCTGGAAAGACACTGTGAGCTTCAAGCTGGGAGCCGAGTTTTACCTGAATGATTTCTTTGCTTTCAGAGCAGGATACACGAATCAACAAAGTTATCTTTATGGAGACGTATTGAGTCCAATTCTCCTCGATCTAAACCGCAATACTGTATCATTCGGTATCGGTTATGAAGGACCAATGTTCGATATTTTTGATGTTGACCAGATAACTGGGGAATTCTCTTTTGATGCATTCTTCCAGTATGTATTTCCAGAAAGCCGTACGTCTTCTTTGTTTGGGCTTCCTGTTTCTTATGAAGGAGATCATTGGACGACTGGAATTGGTGTAGGTTTTAATTTTTGATCATTACAATAGCCAAGACATTTTTATGTGGTTCATAGTCAGAAAGATGTTTTGCCGTGAAGGCGAGCTTAAGGTAATTGATGATCTTATCAACCACAAAATGATCAGTGATAAAAGAGAGGATTTTCATCTTCCCCTGAAAGCGGAAGATTTTACATTTTATCTTGAATAGAAAATTGAAAACTTTTGTTGATATATATGAAATGAATAAGAAAAGAAGAGATAGGATGAAAAATTTCGCAGGAGCTAGCTCGAAAATAAAAACAAAATCCTTGTGCACCCTCCTCTATTTTTTTTCTAAACGAGCAAGGATTTCTTTTATACTTTCGGCCTGAGGATGATCAGGTTCAAGTTTAAGGAATTTGTTCAAGTTTTCCTTTGCCTTCTGGTAATCTTCTTGGCGGAGATAGACATAGCCCAGTTTCAGATAAGGATCTGCCCAGGCAGGCTTGATCTCAGAAGCAAGATTGAAGTAGTGGATTGCATCTTCAATTTTCCTCAAGGAAAAGCAAATATCACCCAGAGTGTAGACAAGGTTCTCATTCCTCGGATCAAACTCAAGAGCTTCTTTATAGTAATTCAGGGCAGCTTCCTTATCTTTCCT
>JBGVTE010000011.1:0-112264 GCA_041862375.1 Candidatus Aminicenantaceae bacterium | reverse complement strand
TTAACTCATATTTTTCTTTACTCTTCATATAACCTCCTCTCCATAAAATTCCATTATAGCTTATGAGGTCATACGTTGTGACAGTTTAGATTTGGAATAAACGTGACAGTTTAGATTTGGTGTAACACTGGGGTCAGGCTTTTATAATTTGATTTTTGTAAGAATGATTAGTTTTAAGTTGAAGGCTGAGTACAAAGCCAATGCGATTTCAAATTATAGAAATTATAAAAGCCTGACTCCAATTGTGATATTTTGCTCATTTTTAGGATAATAGGATAAATAAATAAAGTATAAATTTAGGGAAGAATCAAATCCATTTTAAAATTATAAAAGTTATGAAAGCCTGACCCCCGTTGTGGTATAATTCGAATTAAAAGCAGAGAAGATGGAAAGAGCTAAGAAGCATACCCCCCTGGCAGAAAGGATGCGTCCCAAGAGCTTAGATCGATTCTATGGACAAGATCACTTGATCGGAGAGGGGAAAATACTCACTCAGCTCATTGAAGCAGATCACCTAGTCTCTGTTATCTTCTGGGGTCCTCCAGGCTCAGGAAAAACCACGTTGGGTTATATATTAGCTAAGCACTTCAATTACCCCTGTCTTTTTTTCAGCGCTGTCCTTTCAGGAATCAAGGAAGTAAAAGAAGTCATGGCCAGAGCAGAGAGACATAAGAGCCTTTATGGGCAGCCAACTGTAATCTTCATTGATGAAATACACCGATTCAACAAAGCCCAGCAGGGAGCATTTTTGCCTTATGTAGAGAAAGGAGATATCATTCTGTTCGGTTCTACTACAGAAAATCCTTCTTTTGAAGTCATTGCTCCTCTTCTATCCAGGATGAAAGTATTAGTTCTTCATCCTCTATCCGAGGATACTCTGGCTCACATAGTAAGGGATGCTTTGTGGAACAAGGAACATGGGTTAGTAAAGTCTGACCTTAAAATCGATGATCAAGCGCTGAAAATGATTATTGATTATGCTAATGGAGATGCAAGAAGAGCGCTTAACACCTTGGAAATCTCAGCTGACCTTGCTAAAGGCCCTAAGATCACTACTGGTGAAGTGAAGGAGGCCCTGCAGAAGAGAATTCTCCTCTATGATAAAAAGGGAGAGGAACACTTCAACTTAATCTCAGCTCTCCATAAAAGCCTCCGCAACAGCGATGTGGATGCCTCTCTTTATTGGTTAGCAAGAATGATTGCTGCCGGGGAAGACCCTCTCTACATTGCTCGGAGGCTTGTGAGGTTTGCCTCTGAAGACATCGGCTTGGCTGATCCTCAGGCCCTTTCGATTGCACTCATGGCAAAAGAGGCCTATGATTTTATCGGATCCCCAGAAGGAGAGTTAGCTCTGGCAGAGGCTGTCATCTATTTAGCTTCGGCTCCCAAAAGTAATCGGGCCTATGTCGCCTTCTCTAAAGCAATGAAAGAGGTGGAGAAAAGTCCCTTCGAGCCAGTGCCTCTCCATTTGAGGAATCCTGTAACTGACTTGATGAAAAGCATGAACTACGGCAAAGGCTACGACTATGCCCATGATTTCCCTTTTTCGACCACTGATATGGAGACTTTTCCTAAGAAGTTAAAAGGACGAAAATACTATGAGCCTGGAAATCTCGGATTAGAAAAGGACATTAAAAAGAGAATTGAATGGTGGAAAGAGCTTAAATCTCAAATCTCTAAACAGGAACAAACAGAAAACAGGAAAGAGGGCAAGGAATAATCAGAGTAATAACTAGACAAGATAAGTAGACTTTGCAGAAATATCACGCAGATAAAGGAGAAGATTGGATGCTTTTCTATTCACTATGGCGTCTGATTATTCTTTAGCCTGTTTGCTCTCCTTTAAGAGATAATAGATTTCCCAGCTAATATCGTCGGCAACACAGCCCAGGCAAGAAGTCTTGGTGGTTGCTAGTTCATCTTCAGTGATTTTATCTTTTAAGATCTTCTTTACTCTTTTTCTGATTTTATACAGAAGTATATAATTAATCATTGCTTTTTTTAAAAATAATAGCAACTTCCAGGGGATATGTAAAGATTGAGAAGAGGACAATGCTTGTTTTCCTGTTGTTTTTCTTTAAAAATTGGCAGTGCTTCCGATAGGAAGGAAAACATGATATCATAAAGCCCTTTAGACCAGATGAAAAAACTGAATTTTCTCCTCCTTTTATGTCTTAGCTTGGGATTCTGTTTGATTTTTAAGTCGAAGGAACCTCCTTATCCTTCAGGAATACTATTTCCTTTAGAGATGAACCAAGAAATTACTTACGAGGGCAATGTAGTTACTACTTTACAAAAAGAAAACGGCACACTTTATTTTTCCACGAGTAAAGGGTTTGTCTATTGTGTAGACGGAATAAATAGAAAAATCATTTGGAAATATGAAGCTTCGATTCCACTTGCCAGTCCTCCTTATCTCACAAAGGAAAAAATTTTTTTCTATGACACGGATAATACGATCTACTGTCTTAATAAGCAGGGAAAATTGCTCTGGACAAAAAAGAATGAAGAGACTATTAGGACCGGAGCAGCGGATGATTCGGGAAATGTATACTTTGGTACTGGTGAGGGAAGTTTGTTTGCATTGGATCCTTTCTCAGGAAAGACACTCTGGCATTTCAGAGCAGAGGGAGCTTTTAAGGCAACTCCGGTTTTCTACAGATCTCATATTGTTTTTGGATGTGATGATGGGAAAATTTATACTTTGGATAAAAAGGGAAATTTAGTTGACCAATTTAAAACTGGAAATAAAATTGAGTCTACTCCTCTTGTTGATAAAAGTACCATATACTTCGGTTCCGATGACAATTATTTTTATTCTTATAACCTGAAAAAAAAGAGGCTTAAATGGAAAGTGAAAACAGGAGGAAAGATTCTTTCCAAGCCTATATCTGACAAGAAGAGAATTTTTTTCATCGGCTGGGACAGCGTATTATATTCTTTGAATAGAAAGAATGGGACGATTTTATGGTGGCAAACACTTCCCTCGAGAAGCTTCTACAACCTTGAAATTATCGATAAAAGGATTGTGGCCTCATCCTTTTCTCCTGCTGTTGTCTGCTTTGATACTGCGACAGGAGAGAAACAAGGGGAATATGCAGCGGGCCAGGAAGTAAGGTCCAATCCTCTCTGGCTCGATCATCATCTTTTGATCACTATCTATGATCCCCAGAAGGATAAAGGAAAGCTATGGTTTTTGAAGAAAGCAGTCAAGGTAGATTTGAACGCATCCAAGTCGTCTCCCTTAGAAATCGGGGAAGAAGTGACCTTTTCAGCTTCTGCTGTTGGTTTTTTTCAACCCGAGTATGAGTTCTATTTGAAGATCGGATTTTTTAAGCCTGTATTCGGATTATTCTTACAGATGGAGAAAAGAGGAAAAATTGTCCAGGAAATTTCAGAAGAAGATTCATGGTATTGGTTTCCTGAAAAATACGGAGATTACTTTGTTGGAGTAAGAGCTGTTGATAAAAAACAGGAGGCTGAAACAGATATTCCCTTTTCGATAAGATTAACAACTGAAGAGCCTGATTTAATCATCTTCAACGGGAAAATAAGAACAATGACTGAAAAGAATCCTTGGGTCGAAGCATTGGCCATTGCTAAGGACAGGATTATCTTTGCGGGCAAAAATGATGAAGTTTTAGAGTTAAAAACCGATAAGACAGTTATGATTAATGCAGGCGAAAATTTCGTCATGCCTGGATTTAACGACTCCAGAATTCAAATGTTAAGAGGAGGACTCAGTCTCCTTGGAAAGGAGATAAAGGAAAAAACTGAATTAGAAAAGGTCAGTAATAGAAATGTGAAACGCGCTCTTTTGGCAGCATTATCTGAGTTATGCAAAGCGGGAATAACAACTATCCAGGATGATTCTCCTCCTTTTGTTTTAAGAGCTTATGAAGAATTCCTTGAAGAAGGAAGAATGAAGGCTCGTGTTATCCTGTCATATGATCTAAAAGGTGATGTAAAAAAAGCTCAAGCATTCAGAAGAAAATTCAAAAAAGAGAATATTATGTATATAAAATTTGGGAATCTCCTCGGAGATTTAGATGGAGATGTAGCAGAAGGAAAAGCTGCTCTTATTGAGTCCTATAGTAATGATCCAAAAAATAAAGGCAGTTTGATTATTTCACCCGAGGAATTGCGTGAAAAGATGAAAGAGATTGAGAAAAGAAGATTCCAGCTCGCCTTGAGAGCCTCTGGAGACAGAGCCATTCGGCTAGTGTTAACCGAGATTGAAGAGGCTTTGAAAGGTGAAGCAAGAGAAAATACAAGGCACAGGATCGAAAAAATACAGTTAATTAATCCCAGTGATTTAGAAAAATTCGGAAGGCTCGGAATAGTTGCCGTGGGGTGTCCCTTTGAATTGGTCGGAATAAGAAGAGGAGCAGAACAGCAATTGGGTGCGAACAGAGCCAAAAATATGTTTCCATGGAAATCTTTATTGGATAAAAAAGCAGATTTGGCTTTTTCATCCAACTGGCCAGAGAATCCCGTTAATCCCCTTTTAGGTATATATGCATCTTTGACGAGAGAATCTCTCGATGGCAATCCAGCAGGTGGATGGTTCCCTTCGGAAAAGATTAGTCTAGACCAGGCCTTAGCAGCATATACTGAAGCCGCGTCCAAAGCCTGCTTTGAGGAGAGTATAAAGGGAACTCTTGAGAAAGATAGGTTGGCAGATATAATTATATTGTCAAAGAATTTATATGAGATTCATGCTAATGAAGTGCTTCAGACTGAGGTAATCATGACTCTTTTAGGGGGAAAAATAGTCCATTTAAAACTTGGATATGGAATTCAGGTATATGATCCTGAAGTGATAAAAATTATTAATGTTTTGTTTTTTATTTTAAATTTTAGGACAATTCAAATCTAAGAAGGGAGATTAAATTATGAAAAGAGAAGAAGCTTTGGAGCTTGTTAAA
The DNA here is from genome assembly GCA_041862375.1 of Candidatus Aminicenantaceae bacterium. GTDB lineage: Bacteria > Acidobacteriota > Aminicenantia > Aminicenantales > Aminicenantaceae > WVZL01. Next base: position 107,336 of record JBGVTE010000011.1, on the reverse strand, counting down.
AAACACTTGAAGAATAAAAACTTAGTGAAGCATTCTCTGGCAGTGGAAGCCTGCATGAAAGCTATGGCTTCCCGCCTCAGTCAGGATGAGGAGAAGTGGAGCTTGGCCGGTATTTTGCATGATCTGGATTATGAGTTAACAGAAAAAAGTCCTGAGCTTCACACTACAGAGACAGTAAAAGTCTTGAAAGAGGAGGGAGTAGAACCGGATATAATTCAAGCGGTGCAGGCTCATGCGGGTCAAGTTCCTTGTCAGAGTGAGATGGACTGGGCAATTTTTTCAATTGACCCCCTTACCGGTCTGATCATTGCTGCCACATTAATGCATCCTAAAAAAAAGCTTAAGGAGGTGGATCTACATTTTTTAAAGCGGAGGTACAAAGAAAAAAGCTTTGCGAGGGGGGCTCGGCGAGAGGATATAGAACAGTGTGAAAATATTGGTTTGGGATTGGATGAATTCTTGTCAATTTGTCTAGAGGCCATGCAGAGTATAGATAAAGAACTTGGTCTCTGTTAGTTGAAGATGAGAGAGAGCCGGGAGTCATCACCGATTTCATGAGTGGAATGAGGATCCTATCTGAGACAAATTAAGACAGATTAGGCTGGATTTTTTAGATAAATATAAATATGAAAGGAGGAAATCATGGGTAATGCAGTTATAGATATTCCAAAACCCTCGAATGAGCCTATTTATAGTTATGCTCCGGAAAATCCAGAGCGTGAAGGCTTGAAAGGTCAACTCAAAGAGATGTTAAGCGAGGAGATTGAGATACCGCTTATAATCGGAGGAAAAGAGGTTCATACGGGGAATTTGGCAGATTGCCGCTGTCCGCATGATCATAAGCATTTATTAGGTCGTTATCATAAGGCAGGACCTAAAGAAATAGAAAATGCGATAGACGAAGCCAAAAAGGCTTGGAAAGATTGGTCAGAAATGGATTGGGTCTTTCGTGCTTCTGTATTCCTGAGAGCTGCAGAGCTGCTTTCGACTAAGTACCGATATATCTTGAATGCTTCGACCATGCTCGGTCAATCCAAAACTGCTCATCAAGCAGAGATTGATTCTGCCTGCGAGTTGATAGATTTCTACCGCTTTAATCCTTATTACATGAGACAGATATACTCGCAGCAGCCTGATTCATCTCCTGCTACATGGAACTATATGGAATACAGGGCATTGGAAGGATTTATCTTTGCTGTAACCCCTTTTAATTTTACCTCGATTGCAGGCAATCTTCCAACTTCTCCCGCAATGATGGGAAATACAGTCTTGTGGAAGCCTGCTTCCTCGGCTGTTTATTCAGCCTATTTCCTGACAAAATTGTGGAAAGAGGCAGGATTACCTGACGGAGTGATCAATTTTATTCCTGGCCCAGGACGCTATGTTGGAGATCCAGTGCTTGAGAAGCCTGATCTAGCAGGTGTTCATTTCACGGGGAGTACTTCTGTGTTTCAGGGAATGTGGAAGACAATCGGTGCTCATATCATGAATTACCGGAGTTACCCAAGGATCGTAGGAGAAACAGGAGGCAAGAACTTTGTTTTTGTCCATGCTTCAGCAGATATTGATGCTGTAGTTACTACTCTTGTCCGGGGAGCTTATGAATACCAGGGACAAAAGTGTTCTGCGGCAAGTCGGGCTTATATTCCCTCGAACCTTTGGCCATCTGTAAAGGATAAACTAGTGCGGGAAGTGGAAACGATTAAGATGGGAAATGTGACCGATTTTACAAATTTTATGGGAGCTATCATAGATAAATTAGCCTTTGACAGTATTGTGGAATACATTGAATATGCCAAAAAATCGGATGACGCTCAAATCCTCTGCGGAGGAAATTACGATGATTCAAAGGGTTATTTCATTGAACCGACAGTAGTTGTTGCTGCTGATCCCAAGCATAAGTTGATGGAGGAAGAAATATTTGGGCCAGTACTTACTGTATATGTCTATCCTGAATCTGATTATACAGAGACTTTAAAGATCTGTGATTCTACTTCTCCCTACGGTCTTACAGGAAGCATATTTGCCACTGAAAGGAATGCTGTTATTGAGGCTTATAATGCCCTGCGGCACGCAGCAGGAAACTTCTACATCAATGATAAGCCAACAGGAGCAGTAGTGAGCCAACAGCCCTTCGGAGGAGCCAGAGCTTCAGGAACAAATGATAAGGCTGGTTCCCTGTTGAATCTTCTCCGCTGGACGAGCGCCCGTACGGTTAAGGAGAGTCTCAATCCGCCAAAAGAGTACAGGTATCCCTTCATGTCTGAAGAATAAATTTTGTCTTAAAGTAATGTGTTCCCTTAAAAAAACTAAGAAATATTGAAGAGATAATGGATAAAGAAAGGAGAGCCGAATGAAAGCACTATTGGAAAAACTGCATATTAAAGAGGTCAACATCGGCGCATGTGCAGGTGCTGATGCATGGTATGAAGATGCAGAGGGGCCCGAGCTTGTCTCCTACAACCCTACAACTGGAGAGGCTCTGGCTAAGGTTATTCAAGCCACAGAAAAAACCTGTAATCAGGTTGTAAGCCAGGCTCTCGAGGCGTTTAAGAGCTGGCGCATGATTCCCGCTCCCAAACGCGGGCTAGTTGTCAGAGACCTTGGGGAGGCGCTGAGAGATTTTAAAGAGCCACTGGGCGAGCTGGTAACCTTAGAGATGGGTAAGATTAAAGCTGAAGGTGTGGGCGAAGTCCAGGAAATGATTGATATCTGTGACTTTGCGGTTGGGCTTTCTCGCCAGCTCTATGGTTTAACAATCCAGTCAGAACGCCTACAACATAGGATGTTCGAACAATGGCATCCCCTGGGCATTGTCGGAGTGATCACAGCGTTTAATTTTCCTGTAGCAGTTTGGTCTTGGAATGCTGCCATAGCTTCAGTGTGCGGAGATACAGTTCTCTGGAAGCCTTCCTCTGAAACTCCTCTTACGAGTATCGCTGTCCAGCACATAGCAAATAGAGTTATGGCTGACCATGGGATAAAAGGGATTTTTAACCTTGTTGTCGGAGAAGGTTCTGTTGTCGGGGAGAGAATGATTAATGATAAGCTAATTCCGCTCATTTCCTTTACTGGCTCAACAGAGATGGGGAAAAGGGTTTCAGAAGCAGTAGTTCGTCACTTTGGCAGGTCTATCCTCGAGCTTGGAGGTAATAATGCCATAATTGTTGCTGAAGATGCAGACCTGGAGATGGCCGTGAGAACGATTATCTTTGGAGCAGTTGGGACTGCTGGTCAGCGGTGTACAACAACCCGTCGAATTATCATACATAAATCTATTGCTCCAGAACTCACTGAAAGAATCATTAATAGTTACAAGCAAGTACCGATCGGAGACCCCATGGACGAGGGAATTCTCATGGGGCCTTTAGTGAATAAAGCAGCAGTGGAAGATATGATGGCAGCTTTGGATAAAGCAAAAGAACAGGGAGGGAAACTTCTCTACGGAGGGAAGCGGCTTCCTGATAAGGGGGAGAGATTCGTGGAGCCGACTGTTGTAAAGATGCCAGCTCAAACAGAGATTGTTCACCTGGAAACTTTTGCGCCGATTCTCTATCTTCTCGAGTACGAAGATATAGAGGAGGCAATCCAGATCCATAATGAAGTTCCTCAAGGCTTATCAAGTGCAATATTTACCACAAATTTACTGAAGGCAGAAAAATTTCTTTCCCATGAGGGTTCTGATTGCGGCATTGCGAACGTGAACATAGGTACTTCTGGAGCAGAAATAGGAGGAGCTTTTGGTGGTGAAAAAGAAACTGGTGGTGGACGTGAATCTGGTTCAGATGCTTGGAAAGGCTACATGCGACGTCAGACAAACACAATTAATTGGTCCAAAGAGCTTCCTCTCGCCCAGGGAATAAAATTTGGCGATTAATGAGTAAAGAAATCACCCTAGACACACCAATTGAAGAGCTTGTTAAAGAACATCCTGAAGCCGTTGGCTTTCTCGCCAGACACAAAGTACGCTGCATAAGATGTGGCGAGCCTCTGTGGTTGACTGTGGGAGAGCTTTTAAATGAAGAAGGCGTAGAGAATCATCAGTTCCTGATAGATGAACTAAAGAGGTATCTTAATACAAAAAAGAGCCCTGATCCTTAGAGCTTTGATTTGCCACACCTTTATGTTTTTATCGCCATATATCTATTTATTGGCAATTGAGCGTGTCTTTTTGGATGTGATATATCAATTACTGGATGTCAGCGAGCTTGAATCCATTCTTCAGGAATAATTTGACACAGGCACTCACCACCCCTGGATCATATAGCGTGCTACTATTTATTTTAATCTCTTCTAATGCCTTATCTATACTAATAGCTGGTCGATAAGGCCTGTGTGAAGACATGGCCTCGACAACATCGGCTACAGCTAAAATTCTTGATTGGAGAATGATGCTTTCACTCTTAAGACCCTGAGGATAACCAGAACCATTCATCCTTTCGTGATGTTGAAGTATGATCTGGGCAACAGGCCAAGGAAATTCGATATTCTTTACTATTTCATAACCGACTTTAGGATGAGTTTTAATCAAATTGAATTCTATTTCGTTTAAATTTCCAGGTTTGCTGAGAATATCAATCGGAATATTTATTTTGCCGATATCATGAATGACTCCGGCTATGTAAATTCCCTTGACTTCATCTTCAGATAGTTCCATCTTTCTGGCAATGGCGCTTGAAAGATGTGCTACTCGTTGTTGGTGTCCTGCCGTATATGGATCTCTCTTTTCAACCGTCGATGCAATAGCCTGAACAGTTGTATCCAGAGCTTTCTTCAATTTATTAAAACTCTGTTCAAGTTCTTTTTCTGTTCTCCTGCGCCCAGTAATGTCTAAAACTTGAGCTACTGTTTTTACTCTCTCTGCTGAATCTTTAATCACGGTAGAGCTGAGTTCCAATGTCCTTTTCTCTCCGTCACTACGAATGACGTTAAACTCATAACGAGAAGGAATATTCTCTCCTCTCTGTCTTCTCATATAACGATCAATTAAGAGCGTCTTATTCTCTTCTTTGAGAAATTTTCTGAAATCCTGGCCAATGAGTTCTTTTTTAGAATATCCAAATATTCGAATCAGCTCATCATTGCAATAAATTATTTTAAAGGCATCATCCACAATAAGAATTCCCTCATGAGAGTATTCCACAACAGAACGAAATCGCTCTTCACTCTCACGTAGTGCCGCTTCTATTTTCTTTCGCTCTGAAATGTCCCATAAATATGCGCGAGTGCCGATAATGTTTTCCCCACTTTTCAGGGGAACAGCATCTACTTCAAGATATATGACAGAACCATCCTTTCTGAGTCCCTTGAATTCATATCTCGATAGGACATTTTTTCCTTCCATACGCCCTTTGTGATATCCAATAACCTTTTCAACATCATCAGGATGAACAATAGATCGTATTGACTGTTTTTTTACCTCTTTAATAGAGTATCCAAACATCTCAATATATCTTTCATTACAATATTTAACATTTCCTTCTTCATCATCTATTAAAATGGCGATGCCTGCTTTTTCAATTAAATCTTTATAACGTTTCTCTGATTTCTTCAAGAAGTCTTCCATTCGTTTCCGCTCTGTGATGTCCCTTAATATACCTAAAATCCTCACTTCCTCCCCCGGGAGTGCAACTGTATTTACTTCAGCATGCTTCAATTTTCCATCCTTGGAAAGAATTCTAAATGAATATACAGAAGGCAATTTTTTCTTCTTCTTTCTTGCCTCTTCTCTCTCTTTGATTAATTTTCTATCTTCAGGGTGAATAATATTAAAGAAATTGAAATTATTACTGCATATTTCTTTTGCTTCATAGCCGAACATTTTCTCAAAAGCATGGTTTACATACTCAAAGCCCTTTGGACTGATTATGTAAATTCCGTCATTAGCATTTTCCGCAAGAATACGGTATTTTTCTTCAGATTCATGATGCAGTTCTTCCAGCTGCATGAGTTTTACGCGAGTACGCATGGTTATTATTCCATATGCAAGATCTTCGGCCAATTCAGATAGTAACTTTATTTCGTCTATATCAAAGGCATCTGGCTCCTCTGCATAAATGTTAAGAGCTCCAAATGGCTTTATACCGTCATCCAGCGGCAGGGCAATTGAAGATCCGATATTTCTTTTACTTGATTCAGCTTGCCAGGGAGTATATTCAGGATTTGATTGAATATTTTTTTGAATGCACACATCTCCGGTTCGAATTGCCTTCTCTGTTGGACTGTGATCTCGTTCTACATCAGCCCGATTAATATTGACCTTATCAATATGACCACCCTCATATCCTGCCTGTACTACAGGACGCACAATCTTCTTTTCATCATCTTCAACAAATCCAATCCACGCCAATCGATAGCCGCCAACTTCTACAATAATTCTGCATATGTCTCTTAGCAAATCTATCTCATTTTTAGCATTTACCAATGCGTTATTGCAGGCACTGAGGGCCTTAAGGGCTCGCTTAACTTTATTAAGTTCTTTGAAGGTTTTGTTAAAACTATCTTTGTACAAGCTTGTTTCAATAATTTCTTTAGACATTTTCTTCTATATAATTAGTCGTGATTCCTTTGTAAAAATTGAAAAATATAAAGAATTTACTGAAATCGATTCAAATCTTTGGGGAAGATCGATATGTTGAAGTTACAAATGATAGGCTTTTAAAGTAAATGATACTCAATTAGCCACCGCGTTAGCAAAAGCATCGATTTGGTTAAGTGTCTTAAAAGGCAAAGCTATAGAATAAAATATGTTACTTATTTTGTTATTTTTTGTATTTAGATAACATGAACTCGAAAGCCTTTCTTGCTTCAAAATAAAATTTAGACAGTATTTTGTGTCTTTCTTCCTCTTTAATTTCATTTTTATCAATTCTTTTTACTAATTCTTTAATCTCTTTGATTGTGAAACCTGGTTTATACTCTGGGTATAAAACATGTATTACAGCTAAAATTGATATGCATAACTGGACTCTAATAGCTTCAGAGATACTTATGTCATATTTTTCACAAAGAAATTTAACATAATCTCCCAACCAATCGCTAAGAAGAACCTGATATCTTTTAAACACTTAGACCTCCTAATTTGAGTAAATAATAGCAGACAATTTAGAAAAAACAATATATTTTATCTTAAAATAGCATCTAACTACTTTTCTGTTTTTATCGCTGTGCCTCTATTTTTTGGGTAATTGACCATGCTGTTTTGGGTGTGATATATCCATGCCTGTATGTCAGCGAACGGAAATTGAGGAAAATTGAAAAGAATTTGTGATAAGCACAAAAAGGATATTCTTATCGTGATGTAAAAATAATTTACATTATTCAAGACATTTTCAAACCTCATACCTCTCATCAAATATTCAAATTTCTGCAAATCTAAGATGGGGCATCTCATTACAATTCAATAAAAAGGACTATTTTTATTGGCACAAATTTTGCTGCTTAGTTGAACAGAAAATCGGGATAAGTACTTAAAATATAAGTACAGGAGCTGTGGGAATGGGTAAAAACATAATTTATAGCAAAAGGGAAAATGCTTGAGTTAAGGGAAGTTACAAAAAAATACAATGTGTTTCCTGCAGTGAATAAAGTCAGTTTTATAATAAGGCAGTCAGAGGTTCTTGGATATTTGGGTCCTAACGGAGCTGGGAAAACGACCACCATTAAGATGTTGGCAGGCCTTCTTGAACCAACAAAAGGAGGTGTCTATTTTTTGGGAAAAAACATTAAGAATAATCTGTACGAATATAAAAAGAAAATAGGGTATGTTCCTGAACAGCCTGAGATATATCCTCATCTAAGCGCCTTTGATTATTTATTAATGGTGGGGAGGCTTCGTCAAATTCCTGAGAAAATATTAAAAGAAAAAATTGAGCAATTCATGAAGCTTTTCAAATTGTCATTGGATATGCATTCGTCGATTTCATCTTATTCGAGGGGAATGATACAGAAAATTCTTATCTCTGCTGCTCTTCTTCACAATCCAGATATTCTCTTATTAGATGAGCCTCTATCAGGTTTAGATGTGACAACTTCCCTTATTGTGAGAGATCTTATTGCCAGAATGGCCAAGGAAGGCAAAATTGTTATTTATTCCTCTCATATATTGGAAATTGTGGAAAAAATATGTTTAAGGGTTATCATTATTCATAAAGGGAAGATAGCGGCTGATGATTCAGTTGAGAATTTAAGAGACCTCGTGAAGCTACCTTCGCTGGAAGAGATTTTTAATCAGTTGGTTGTTCAAGAAGATACAGAAAAAGTTGTTAAAGAAGTCTTGGAAGTCATGAAATATAATTCTTAACAATTTCTATGATTCATTTAGAAAGAGTTTTTAATTATTCCAAGAGTCATACAAAACAATTCCTGGTCCTTGAAAGACATTTCTTCCACAGGCTTTTTAAAAACGATGTAGTTGATTTTGAAGAACAGATGAAGGAAAGAATAATCGGAATACTCGCAATTCTTGCGGTCTTTTAGCTTATGGATTTCTTTCTAGATATGGATATGTGCCAGATAGAGGAACTTCATGGATTGAAAAGTGCGGTGTCATTACATTTTATATGTTGGTTATGGGAGTCGTAGCAGTCCTCGAGTGGGAGGTTATGTTTCTCGATGCCAGGGATTATGCGAATTTAAGCCCTCTTCCGGTAAGAGTGAGAACGCTTTTCGCCGCTAAATTCGCAAGTCTCTGCCTGTTTGTTGTGCTGTTTGCTCTGAGCCTGAATTCCATGTCAACACTGTTTTTCGTTCTCTATCTTCCGCGCTGGCAATCCTCTAGTATGCTCTATGCATTGGGTTTTGCTCTTGTTCATGTAGTAAGCATGTTTCTTGCATGCTTCTTTGCCTTTTTTTTTACTGTGCTTTTAATCGGTATCCTCATGACTATTCTCGGATATAAGCTGTTCAATCGTGTATCCACTTATATCAGGTCATTTTTTCTGATTGTCCATGTTTTATTAATTATTATGTATCTGAGAGGTTTATACGTTGGAATTGACAAGCTGATCCCTGTAGAAAAAATTAAGGCGAGTTCATCTAAAATCCATTATTTTTACAATTATTTCCCCCCTCTGTGGTTTACCGACCTTTATGAATCTCTTCTCGGGAATACAAGTCTTCCCTTTCACGGATCGCTCAATTACGCTTTGCTCGGGCTGGTGCTTATGGCAAGTGTTTTTTATCTGACGACCGGGTTGAGTTACAGACGATACATCAGAGAGCTCGGTTCTGTGCAAAGAAAGAGGTTGCATTTGAAAGCATTAAAGATGGCTTTTTCCAGCGTTTTTAATAACGCCTTTTTAAGAATTCCTGTGCAGCGTGCAATCTTTCATTTCTATAAAAACACACTCAAGGCCAGCATGTTCCATAAAATGCGCCTGGCTTCTTTTGTTGCAATCGGGGTAGGATTGATTCTTTTCCAGATACCACGCCTGGAAACAGGTCCCAAGACTTTACTAAGTATCAATAAGACCATGCTTACTATTCCCATCATTCTTTCTTTTTTCTTGCTGCTAGGGCTCAAGGGAATTGTGAATATGCCATTTTCGCTCAATGCCAACTGGATCTTCCGTTTGACTGAATGGAAAATTAGGCGGCATTATTTTTCAGCCTTGAGAAAAGGGATTTTTTTCCTGAATCTGCTTCCTTTGTATGTCGTACTTTTTATATTTTATTTATTTCTCTGGGATGGGTTGACCGCATTTTATCACTGTTTGTACTGCTTAGCGGTTTCTCTGCTTGTGATGGAAGTGTTTTTTCTTAAGAATTTCAAAATACCTTTTGCTTGTTCTTACCTTCCGGGAAAAGAAAAAATCCAGCTATTCTGGCTTATTTACATTTTGGCGTTTGTTGCATTCATTAATCTAGTTAGCTGGATTGAGTTTGAGCTACTGCGTGCACCATTGAATTTTTTTATATTTTACGGATTTATATTTTTTATCATTCTAGGTATTCGGATATATCAGGTATTCTTTCTGTATAAGAAGAACAGTATTCAATACGAGGAGCATCCGGAGCCGGTGATGGTGGGATTGGATTATAAAACACCTAGGCACAAAAGGATAGCTAAATAGAGTTCTTGATTTTGATAAGTCATGGTCCTTAGAGTCTTGATTTGAGAAAGCTTTAGATAACTTTTAAGTCGTCTTATCGTATTCTATTTAGGAGGATAAAGGAATAATTTCTTCTGGAATGGAGAAAGTAAAAATGGGAAAAAAGCTCTATCGTTCACAAGATCGAAAGATGATAGCAGGTATATGTGGAGGGCTCGGTGAGTACTTAAATGTAGATGAAAACCTCGTCCGGCTCATATTTGTAGCCCTGGGTCTTTTCTCAGCGATATTTCCCATGGTGATTTTTTATATCATCGCTTGGGTGATTGTACCTTTCCCTGAAAAGAGCGATTAGACAGCAGGGACGGTTCTATTTTTTTTCAATTGACATAATACCTATTATTGGTTATTTTTTACCTATTCTTTATTCTGGCAGGAATATGGATAAGGAAGGTTCTTTAGATTTTCGGCATATAGCTGTAGAAGGAGTCCTAAAGTCAGGAAAGACAAAACTAGCCAGGCTGCTTGTTCAAAGAATCGGCGGAAAAATTATTTTTGACAGGACTGATAATCCATACCTTAAAGACTTTTATGATGAAAAGGAAGGAGCAGCTTTTCTTGCCCAGCTCGTCTTCTTGGTAAATCGATACCATCAACAGGTAAGCTTAGCCCAGAGAGATTTATTTGAAGAGAGAGTAATCTGTGATTATCTCTTTGAAAAGGACAAGATATATGCTTATCAAACTCTTGCAGATGAAGAGCTTATCGTCTACGAAAAAATATGTAATATCTTATCGGAGAGGGTTTCAAAACCTGACATAGTTATTTATCTTCAGATTTCTATGCCAACACTCTTGAGGAGAATTGCCCGAAAGGGGAATGCTCTCGAAAGGAGTATATCAGAAAAATATTTAGAGGACATTTTGGAAGCATTTAATTATTTCTTCTTCAATTATCAAGCTGCTCCTCTCTTGGTGGTCAGAGCAGATGAGTTGGATTTTGATCGTGAAGAGGATATAATAGATTTGATAAACCAAATTAAAAACGTAGAAAAGAGCCCCTTATTTTACGTTCCGCTCAGCAGAGCTGATAAATCTTATAAAAAGTGATGAGAATAAAAAGCTCAGAGGTTTTCCCAAGACCCGAGACTTTTTGAAAGTTTGAGTTTTTTGCTTTACCTCAATCTCGTTGTGTAAGGCGAGATGGGGAGAAAGGATTAATCATGCCGGATGAAAAATCCAAAAAAATAACAATTCCCTTCCTTCAAACGAAAAAAGAGAATAGAGAAAAGATTGCAGCTATAACTGCTTACGATTTTCCTGTGGCTAGAATTGTTGATGAGTGTGGTGTGGATATTATCCTTGTGGGAGATTCTCTCGGAATGGTAGTCTTGGGATATGATAATACGATTCCTGTGACCATGGATGAGATGATCCATCACACAAAGGCAGTATCAAAAGGCACAAAAGACGCTCTCGTCGTAGGTGATATGCCCTACTTTTCTTTTCATCTGTCTGTTGAGGAGTCTGTTAACAATGCTTCTCGATTTCTCAAAGAAGCGGGAGCCGAGGCTGTTAAGATTGAAGGAGCCTCCAAGAAAAGGCTGAAGCTAATTGAGGCTCTTGTTGAAGCTGAAATTCCTGTTATAGGACATGTAGGACTTACTCCTCAGTCCATCCATCATCTAGGACAGTTCAAGGTAAGAGGAAAGAAAATTGATGAAGCAAGAAAAATCATTCAGGATGCTCTGAATCTGGAAAAGGCAGGAGTTTTTTCTGTAATCCTAGAGTGTATTCCCCTGGAAGTAGCCAGAATCATTACAGAGAAGCTTAAAGTACCTACAATCGGGATAGGAGCTGGCCCCCACTGTGACGGCCAAATTCTGGTTTTCCATGATTTAGTAGGATTATCAAATGGATATCTCCCCAAGTTTGTGAAAAAGTATGCAGAGATAAGTACTGTTATAAGTCAGGCTGTCACAAAGTATATAAATAATGTAAAACAGGGTGTTTTCCCAGATGATGCTCACTCTTACCACTTGAAGTCAGAAGTTTTAAAAGAGCTATCAACCAGAAAAAAATAAGTGCATGCATCTCACTTTCTGTTATGAAACAAAAAATCAATTACCCAATTTGATCCTTTTCTATTCTTTATATGCCATATTTTTTTAACATTTCTTAAAGTTGTTGATACACTAAAGGTTATAAAAGACAATGGAATGAAAATCATAAGAATAATAAAAGAGATGAAAGCAGTAGCGAGAGAGCTAAAATCCGAAGGAAAAACTATTGGATTTGTTCCCACTATGGGCTACCTTCATGAAGGACATATAAGCCTAGTCAAGAAGTCTGTCCAGATGGCTGATGTTGCAATAGTAAGTATTTTCGTGAATCCTACCCAGTTTGGGCCCCGGGAAGATTTTAAAGAATACCCACGAGATATAAAACGGGATTTAGAAATTCTGGAGAGGGAAGGGGTTGATTTCGTGTTTTTTCCTGATGAAAATGAAATGTACCCCAATGGATACAAGACGTATATTGAAGTTCATGATTTAGATAAAAAACTCTGCGGCAGGTCACGACCCGGACATTTCAAAGGAGTATGTACTGTTGTACTCAAGCTTTTTAACATTGTTGATCCTGATATGGCCTTTTTTGGACAGAAAGATGCCCAACAGGCTATTATCTTAAAAAAGATGATTGAGGATCTGGATCTGGATGTGAGGCTTCACGTTTTACCTATAGTTAGAGACAAGGATGGACTCGCCCTCAGCTCTCGAAATGAGTATTTAAACCCCGAAGAGAGAAAGGCTGCTCTAGTTTTGCGCAGGAGTCTTCAGAAAGCTAAGGAGATGATAAAAGAGGGAGAAAGAAAAGTACCCCGTATCATCCAGAGAATGATGGAGATTATAGGAAAGGAACCTCTGGCAAGAGTAGATTATGTAGAGATAGTGGATTTGGACGAGCTTAATTCGCCAGATATAATTGAAAAAAGAGACACTTTGATTGCTCTTGCAGTTTTTATGGGCAAGACTCGGCTTATCGATAACATGATGGTCAAGATAAAAAATAGGGAAGTGAAGTTTATGGAGTAAAAAATGAAAAGAATAATGTTGAAAGCTAAAATTCATGGCGTCAAAGTAACTGAAACGAACCTCGATTACGAAGGAAGTCTCAGTTTAGATGAGAACTTGATGGAAGCTGCAGGTATGGTGCCTTATGAACAAGTTCATGTCTATAATATTACAAATGGAGAAAGATTTTTAACCTATCTCATTAAGGGCGAAAGAGGATCTGGATTAGTTGGAGTTAACGGAGCTGCAGCTCATAAATCAATAGTAGGGGATAAATTGATTATTGCCTCCTATGTTCTTCTTGAAGAAGGAGAGATGGATTTTTTCATGCCAAAAATATTAATCATGGATGAAGGAAACAAAATAAAAGAAACAAAATAGTAGTGACAAAATTGCTAAAGTTTACTAATATTCAAAAAAATGAAAAAAACGCAATGGGTTCTTGTTTTCTTCTCTTACATCCTTATTTCAATAGGGCTCAGTTTTTTTGTTCATATTTATAGGAAAGCTACTTCCTTTACAATTGAAGCCCATTCATTCCACCCGTCGCTTATTTTTATCCTTGTTTCCTCTTGCCTTTTTTTTGTGCTTATCACGTTGGTATGGATATTTTTGTCTAAGTTTGAAAATACATATTTCCGCGCTGAAACTTCGACATTTCTCTGGGAAGATTTTATAACATACCTTCCCTTCGGGCTCACGCTTTTTTCTCCTTTACTCTTAAAACATTACTTAATTTCGGATGACCTGAAAGTAAGGTTGAACCTCCTGGTAGCCTTTATGGTAGCCGGTTTCATCTGTCTTAAGCTTGTACAGGTAAAACAGCATTTAAAAAAGAAAACTTTTCTTGGTAAATGGATAGAAAATTTCAATTCTTTGTCTTTGAGAAAGAGGCTTATAATTTTGTTTCTTTTGTCCTTCATCGCATATAACATATGCACCTATGTACTTGTCTCTAAAGGAATAACTTTTGCAGGGGATGAACCCTACTACCTTCTTACTACCCACAGTCTCTATCAAGATCAAGATATAAACGTAGCCAATAACTATAAAAACCAGGATTATTTCAACTATTATCCTCGAGAACGATACCCTGGACTTAAATTGCCTTTTCATTCACATGTTGGACGAAAGGGGTACCGTTATATCTATAACATTAATCAACCAGGGGTTTCGTTTCTCATACTGCCGAATTATTGGCTAAGCCAGTTGTTCAAAGGAAACACTCGTATCTTCATTTTGAAAGGGAGCCTTATTATCTGGACTGTATTGCTCGGCCTTCAGCTTTACATCTTTTTTGTAGAATTCTGGAACAGCAAAAAAGCGGCACTTTTAATCTGGTTTTTCTATTCCTTTTCAGTCCCCCTTCTTTTTTATTCCAACCATATTTACTCAGAAATACCTGTGGCACTATTCTCGCTCTACATATTCAGGAAAATTCGTTGTAAAAACCATCTCTCCCTCTTTCACTATTTTTTTATGGGTTTACTTCTCTCGTCAGTTCTATTTTTCGGTATTAAGTTTAATATGATATTCTGGCCACTTCTGATCGTTTCCCTCTATTTTCTATTAAAAGAGCATAAAGCTCGGTGGAAAGTTTTTTGTTTTATCGGCTGTGCTTTTTTAGGCCTCTGCCTTTTTTACTTCTATCTTTACGAGCTCTATGGAAGTTTTAATCCCCTCTCTACTTACGAAGGTGTGATGACTCCAGAAAAAACACGTGCCTTCATAGAGAAAGTGTTGAGAATTCCGGCTTTCCTGAGGATAGATAGCTTCTTTGATTATTTTTTCGACCAGAGAGATGGACTCCTTCTCTATTCACCCTTTTATTTCTTTGCTTTTCTAGGCCTCGTTGAGGTCTTTCGCAAGTCAAAAAAGGATTTTTTTGCTCTGCTATTCATAACAATTCCATATCTCTTCAACTATGCCTTTTTTACCACCAGGCAGGGATATTGTCCTCAAGGGAGGGTGCTGACAACTATATCCTGGATTGGGGCTATTCTCGTTGGCTTTTTTGTTGTTTACAACCGTAAAAAACTATACTCTTCCTTTTTCTGGATTCTGGGCCTGGCAGGTTTTGTCATTGCCTTTATTCTACTTCAGCATCCTGATTTTCTCTCTCAACCAACTACCCGTGAGTTCACATTCAGGGGAGGAGCTCTTTTTGTTTTCCTAAGCAATCTTCAGTTTTACTTGCCGAATATTCTCCCTTCATTTGTTAAAGTGAACAATCTCGGCTACATACCTAATTATGTCTGGTTTGGGCTTATCTTTCTTTTTATCATAGGATATTTTTTAAAAAAAGAGCGTGCTCCACGCACCACATTTTCTTATCGAATTGTTTATATTTCGATATTTCTTCTAGTATTTTTTGTGTGGTTCTGTATGTATCCTCGTGTTGTTTTGCTTTTCCCTGTGAAAAGTACTTATCCCAAGGGAGAAAAAATAGCTTTTTATTCTTTGGACCGTTTTGCCCGGATGGAAGAGCCAGGGAAATTTTATCTTACAAGAGAAAATAGCCACTCCTATGTTTTTCATTTTACTTCCTGGCGGAAGATAAGAGAGATGAGGATCAAGTTTGGTTCTTTGGCAGGGAATTACAAGGTGGATTTAAGACTCTTTGATAAGGTGCTGTTCAGAGGAAATACTTCCAGTGAAGTAAGACAGATGAATTATACTCTGCCGCCGAGCTATCGCTACAAACGTATAAATCTCTATAGAATAACTCTCTATTTAGAAGAGGCATCAGACATATCAACTGCTAAAAATCCTTATGTGTTCTCCCTCCAGCCTTCTTATTGAATTCTATTTTTTTAAATCTGCTTCTTTGTCATAGACATGGTTTACAGATGAACTCTCTTCACTCTTATCGGCGGCTGCGAAACTCGACGGAGTCAGGCTTTATCTTGAGATGATTTTACTAAGAAAGAACAGAGTTCAGTAGTTCCATGAATAGCAAGGCCAAATCTCGATATTAATTAAAAATAAAGGGATAGATATCCACAGGCATAAAATCCATTCTGGAATCCTGCTTCAATTTTAATGTTGAACGAGTTTTTTATTTTAAATCTCAGTCCTGATGGAAGACAGAAGACGGGAACGAAAAGACCAATCTTATCTTGTTCTGCTACTTCTATATTTTTTACCAGTTGACCTCTGACCCACACATCTATTTTTCCTATTCCGAGTCCGATTCCTAAATAGGGATTTACAGGTGAAAAGTCAAAGAAGTTAAAAAGAAGGGTAGCAGTTGTTGAATACTGAGTAAAATCTATATTTCCCTTAATTGAATCTGATGTGCTTCTGTACTGCCATATGCCTGAGCCACTCATTTCCTCACAAACGAAGGAGAAAAGGTAGACAATAGAGATAATATTTCCTGGGTTTTTTTCATATCCTAGCTTTATTGCATATGAAATACCGTCTAGTGAAGGAGACTTATAGACCAGTCTATCCATTATTTCTTTGGGAACTCCAAACCATCCTCCTCCCACTCCGAGAGTCCAATTGGGAATAGTTGAATCACTTTTTCCCTGCTGTGCTGAGCAAAGCTGAAGAAGTCCTAGAAAAAGAGCTAGAAGTAAACAGAAATGCCTGCGCCTGCTCATTTGTCGATTCTTTTTTCTTCCTCAAAAGGGATTAGGTCAAAATCTAAATCGAGAATGAGTGAATTCAGTGATTTGTGTTTGTATCGGGATATCATTTTTTCAGTGATACTCAGCTTTTTTCCCAGTTCTGGACTGGCATAATATTTTAATACTCTTATAAAGTCTTTTATTTTTCTAATCTCTTCGTCTGACAGGAATTTTTCTTCTATGTTCTCTTTCCCTTTAGCATTAATCTCTTCCATAAAAGAAACAACAGGCGTAAGGCAATCTGATGATAATCGGCGGGCATAGGGATTAATCAAGAGAATGGAATTTATTTCAGGCGCGAGTTTGTAGTAAAATTTAACCAGTTTGCTTCCTTTTATTGTTGTTTTCAGTATGGAGTCTCGTGCGTGCTTCAAAATCGATATTTTTTCCTGCGCGTTTTCTTCTTCTTTTGCAGAAGTAATGAGAGGACATTGATTGTCATCATCTTCCAAAGGAGGCTGCTCTTCGGGTGGGTACTTCCCGGCAATAAAATCTTTATACGTGTAATAAGCTTTTTTGGGTGTATAGTTGCTATAGATTATTCCATAGTGAGGTATATCAGGCCTTGGGTCATCTATGATTTCATAAAAGAAGATTTTTTTGATGTATGATCTTTCCCTCATGCCTTGAAGAAATTCAAGGTAAAACAGTGATTGAACTTCTTCTCCTACTTCGTCTGTATTCCATCCCGTTTCTGTAATCCAGAAAGGCTTCGCATCCACCTCTTCTTCCTGTAATACTCTTTGTACTGAAGGAACAAGAGGACCTTGGTCATTTTCTAATTTATCAAAGATATGAGAGGGACCGTCAATGTCGTAAATATGGTGGGATATGATATCGAGCTGGTCTTTTCCACCGTTTCTTAGAATTGCTCTCAGCCAGATATTCCATTTAGACTCTTCAGCTTCCAGGTGAGATAAACCTGGGCCAACAATTTTACATAATGAATCAATTGACTTGGCTGCTTCAGCTCCGGAGACAAGGATAGTATTTATGTATTCGCTTACAGTGCCTTTCCAGAATTCATCCAAATTAGGTTCATTCCACATTGCCCAATACTTAATATTATTCTTATAGCGAGCAACTGCTTCTTTGACAAAATCTACCCAGTCTTCTTCACGAGAAGGTGGAAAATTGATTCCAACACCACCGCTGGACCATGAAGGAGTCCCGAAGAGAATAGCGAGAATACTAAGACCTTTTTGTCTAGCTTCAATCACCATATCATCATATACTTGCCAGTTGTATTGATCATTTTCTGTTTCAATCTGATACCAGTTGAAATCTACTCTTATCCATTCTATGCCTGCTTCTTCGATCTTCTGCAGGTCGTAAGAGTTAGGAACATGTGCGTTTATGCCATGGGGCGAAATGCTGGATTGAGCTAAAGAAAGTGAGCAGATTATAAGGAGGATTTGTAAGGAAAAGAAGAATCTGGCTTTCTTACTACTGATTTTCATTGTAGATTACATTATTTTTTTCAGGAGTTAATGTCAAGATTGAGAAAAAAACAATTAAGAAAGAGCCTCCCCAAATCCTCCTTATATAGATAGCTTTATTTCATCACGGTTCTAGAAATGCTACTCATTTATGAAGACTCTTCAGCTCTACTCACGGGAAAAAGATGCTTACTCTAGGAAGACTCTTTAGGAAGGATAATATAATGAGAGTATAGTGAAGTATTAAAATTTAATTTCGAATCCAGTTCTGAGAGCAATTCCAGAAAGATCGACTTTGCCTTTTCGGACACTCGAATAAGAAAGATCGGAAGGCATTTCACTATCAATTACTACCAAAGGAAAAACTTTATCGGTCGCTAAAGACTTGTATTCAGTGTACCAGAACGTTGCATTCTTGATAGGATTACTTTGTTCAAGACCTGGGGATTTCCATATTCGGTTTAGGTCTCCTTTTAAATCTTTAAGCGTTGCAAATCTTTCTAATCCTTCAATTACGAGTGATATACCATGACCGAGATGAAACTCAAAACCAAGACCTCCATGATATCCAATTGTCTCAGATTTTGATTTCCAGCTCTCATCGTATGATCCCTGGCCATTCGTAAGCTCCCAATGTAAGTTCCAATTGACTGTGCCGTAATAATAGCTAGCTCCAGCAGTGGCTGTTACGCTTAAAAAACTTGCTACTGGTAGCCTGAAATGAAGGCTGCATGATACAGGAACAGCTCTTATTTTTGGTTTAAAAGTATCGATATAACTTTCACCATCAAACCATGTACTCTCAAGTCTGCTACTCCTGTAAGCTTGCAAATAGCATGCTCCGATTCCTATTCCTATTTGAGGGATAAAATTAACGATAAACTCTGCTCCGTATTCAAAGCCGTATTCAATTGGTCTAAATCTCCCTCCTGTAATTGTGACTTCTGGATCATCATGCCAGTTATCAACCAGACCTCTTATACCGCTATTTAAATCACCTGCCTGAAGGATGTTTCCTCCTCCAAAAAACTTCAGCTCAAATTTAATTCTCGATTCGGAAGAAGATGGAGAGAGAAGCAGGAATGTTAGAATTAAGATTCCCAAGACTGATTTCTTTTGTGTTTTTTTCACTGTCTACTTCAAAGCCCACTCTTTGAGCTTCTCGTATTCTACTTCACCGCAGAGAACGTTTTTTGTCTCTGTGTTTAGAAATGTTGGAGTGCGCAGCTGCCCGCCGCATACAGGAGTTATGATATCTCTGAGTGACCTCATTAAATCTGCGTTCTTCTCGTTATGCCAGATCTCTAGCCTCTCGATAGAAACTCCTGTTTCTTCTTCTAACTTGTCAACATAAGGCATCATGTGACGACAATGAGGACATTCTCTTGCCCAAAACATTATCAATTTTTCCATATTCTCACCTCTTCACAAAAAGTCCACACCAGCACTCTCCCTGTTCACTGTAAGTTTCGTGGCTTAGGAAATTACAGGGACATACAAGCTTTAAATCCTCTCCAAAGTTTTTTGTTATCAGCCGGCACGGACAATATTTTAAGCCATGGTTCTTCTCATTATTAAAAATCCCCTCGAGGAGCATTGTGACTCTTTCCGTATCAGGATTTATTTTGAATTCGTTGTTTTCAGTGAATTTCTCGATTGCGCTTTTAAACTTTTCTCTATCAAATTTTGTTTTTACGGGGCTTGTCATTTTTCGCGCCTCTTCAGAACTGATTTCAACATAAGCATTTTTAGCTCTGCAGGTAGGGCATATCTCAGGAGGTTTTATACCGTAATGGATGTCATTACAAACAAAGCAGCGCCAATATTTTTTCATTAAAATGTACTTCCTCTCTTAAAGTAATGTAAGATTCTTGTTCTCTTTTATTTTAATATATTTATTGCGCTTCTTTGAGGGAGAGCAGAGTAGAAAATCAGACCATTTTGGCCATTTCCTGTTCCATCTCAGATTTTCGTGTACAGTAGTAACCATTCTTGAGTTCCATCTGTGTGTAGATGGGGCATTTAGGACAGTCACAGCCCTTTTCTTCAGTGATAACTCTGCTCTTTACGACGAGAGGATGGCAGAATCCTAATTCTGTCTCGTCGTCAACATAGGTTGGACAGGTCTTGCAAATGCACATGGATTTAACCTGAGGAAATTTCTCTTCGAATTCAGCGACTTTAGCATCTGCTTCTTCTTCTGTCATGCCCTTCTTTTCCATGAGCATCTGTTTAACCATGTCTTTTCGGCTCATTTCTTCTAATGGAGCAGCAGGTGTTTCTTGAGCGGGGGCTTTAAGTGCGGCTTCAGGTGTTTCTTTTTCTTCTTTCTTGCATGAGGTCAGGCCAAAGTGGGCCATAATCATCGTAGCTAAACCGCATCCAGTTTTTCCGAAGAATTCTCTCCTTTTCATTGTTTCTTCTTTTGGTTCTTATTTTATAAAAAATAGTTCTTTAAATGTCAAATTTCTATCTTGAGTATCTTTTTTTTAAATAATACGAGCTTAAGCAGTTATTAGCGAGGAGTTATGCACCCTCCTTAAGAATGTTGCATTTATTTTTCTTTCTGTTTTTCCCATAAGGGTAAGCATAGAAATGACTGCAACAAGCCCAGCTGCGAGAAATACTGAGGCAAGAATTGACTTTAAGAGAAAGAGTTGCATCTGATTTTCCTCCACACTGTTAAAAACAGTGGTTAAAATTAATGAATTCCTCTAAATGGGTCAAGTTTTCAGATTTCTTGAGCTTTTCGCTGCGTATTAAGTGCTTCAAAGACACCTTCTTCTTATGGATAGGGAAAAGAGGATGATAGCTTTTTAGGTGCTGTTTCGCTGTTAGTCCAATCTATAATTTGGAGCTTCTTTGGTGATTATGACATCGTGGACATGGCTTTCTCTCACTCCGGCTGCTGATACCTTTATAAATTTTGCCTTTCTTTGAAGCTCTTTGATTGTTTTACACCCTGCATAGCCCATTCCAGACTTAAGCCCCCCAACCATCATTTGAATAATGTGTGCAACGCTTCCTTTGTAGGGGACCCTGCCCTCGATTCCTTCGGGGACCAGCTTGCTCTCACTTAAAGGGAAATCCTGAGAGTACCTATCTCGGCTTCCCTCTCTCATAGCTTCTATGGATCCCATTCCCCGGTAGATTTTGTAGGAGCGGCCTTGATAGATGACTACTTCTCCAGGTGATTCGTCAGTTCCTGCCAGGAGGTTTCCGAGCATAATTGAACTCGCGCCAGCAACAATAGACTTTGTGATATCTCCTGAATATTTTATGCCGCCATCCGCGATAAGAGGAATATTTTCGACTTTTGTGATTTTATAAACATCTGCGATTGCAGTTATCTGAGGGATCCCAGCTCCTGATATAACGCGGGTGGTACAAATAGAGCCAGGACCTACCCCTACTTTTACTGCATCCACATCCAATTCTACCAGCTCTTTTGCTGCTTCAGATGTGCCGATATTCCCCGCTATGATTTCCTGTTGAGGGAATTCCTTTCGAAGCACCCTAACTGTATCGAGAACTCTTTGTGAGTGTCCGTGAGCTGTATCAACCACTAATACATCAACTTTAGCTTTGATCAGAGCTCTTGCTCTCTCCGAGGTTTCCTCGCCCACTCCGATAGCTGCTCCTACACGTAAGCGCCCGAAATTATCTTTTGAAGCGTGGGGATACTGAATTCTCTTGAGGATATCTTTGTAGGTGATTAATCCTTTCAGGTGAAAATTCTCATCCACCATCAGGATTTTTTCGATTTTATGTTTATGGAATAGTTTCTCAGCCTCTTCTAGAGATGTTCCCAAGGGAACAGTAATTAATTTTTTTGTCATGACTTTTTCTATGGCTAGGGTAAGACGTGTTTCAAACCTGATGTCTCTGTTGGTTAAGATTCCCAATAATTTGTTGTTTTCGTCGGTAATGGGTAGTCCTGAGATTTTGTATTTTTTCATCACTTCTTTTGCTTCATAGATTTTATTCTGAGGCCTCATGGAAATAGGATCAACAATCATACCGCTTTCATGGCGCTTTACTTTATCCACTTCTTCTGCCTGTTTTTCGATAGGCATGTTTCGGTGAATGATTCCAATGCCGCCCTGTTGAGCTAGGGAAATTGCCATTTTTGATTCGGTAATGGTGTCCATCGCAGAGCTGACAATAGGAATATTTAGGCTGATGTTTCTGCTTAGCTTGGATGATACATCTGCTTCAGCCGGGATAATACTGGATTTAGCGGGAAGTACAAGCACATCATCGAAGGTCAGTCCTTCTTTGATTTTTTCATTTAACATTGTTACTCCTTATCTTCTTTTTTTCTTCTTTTTTCTCTTTTTTGGAATTAGGGATCTTGCCTGTCTGATTCGTGGAGATGAAGCAGCTTGAGGCCTCTGATAATAAAGGGGCTGCTCTTTTCTTTCAGGCATTTCTTCTTCAACGACGGGCTGGAGGAGAAAGATGTACCGGATTGTCTCGTCCTCGATTCGATCCATCATAGCTTGGAACATATCGTAACTTTCTCTCTTGTATTCAACGAGCGGATCTCTTTGACCGTAACCCCGGAGGCCAATACCTTCTTTGAGATAATCCATGGCTAACAGATGGTCTTTCCATTGGGAATCTATTATCTGAAGCATGATGATTCTCTCGAATTCTCTCATCTGGGCTTCACCGATAATCTTTTCTTTATCCTGGTAAACATTTTTCATATGGTGGAGTATCTTTTCCCTTAATTCCTCGTAGTTAATTGTTGTCCAATCTATGTTTAATTCCTCGCTGTCTAATCCAAACTGGGAAGCAACGGATTTTTTAAATCCATCTATATCCCAATCTTCAGGAGATTTCTCCTTGGGAGTGTGATTTTGCATAATCCAGTCAACTAGTGTCTCGATTAACTCCTGCATGTACTCCTTCATATCTTTTCCCTGGAGTATTTCTTTTCTCAAAGAGTAGATTGTTTCTCTCTGTTTATTCATTACATCGTCGTATTCCAACAGGTGCTTTCGAATCGAGAAGTTTTGAGCTTCAACCTGCTTCTGGGCTCTTTCGATTGCTCTCGATACCATTTTGTGCTCGATCGGAATACCTTCTCCCATACCGATTCTTGCCATTAAACCGGAGATCCTTTCGCTTCCGAAAATACGCATCAAGTCATCCTCTAGAGAAAGATAGAACCGGGAGGAACCAGGGTCCCCCTGCCTTCCTGCTCTTCCTCTGAGCTGGTTGTCTATTCTCCGGGCTTCATGTCTTTCAGTTCCTACAATGTGCAATCCGTTAAGAGAAACCACTTTATCATGCGCGTCACCAGTAATTTTTATTGCTTCTGCCAAAGCTTTTTCCCATTCTTCCTGACTAGCCTTTGATGGATCTATCCCTCTTTTCTTGAGTTGTTCTTTGGCCAAGTATTCAGGATTTCCTCCCAAAAGAATATCTACTCCTCGGCCAGCCATATTTGTAGCTATGGTTACAGAACCAATTCTGCCTGCCTGGGCGATGATTATAGCTTCCCTCTCGTGATATTTAGCGTTTAAGACCACATGATTTATTCCTCGTCTTCTTAACAGGGAGCTTAGATGCTCGGATTTTTCAATAGAGATAGTTCCTACGAGTACCGGATGACCATTCTCAAAATTCTCAATAATTTCATCTACAACAGCATTCCATTTTTCCTCAGCTGTGCGGTAGATTACATCTGGATACTCATAGCGGATTAATGTTCTGTTAGTGGGAATTTCAACCACATCCAGATTATAAATGGCTTGGAATTCAGTGGCTTCTGTAACCGCTGTTCCTGTCATTCCAGCGAGCTTGTTATACATACGAAAATAATTCTGAAAAGTGATTGAGGCTAATGTTTGGTATTCTTCTTCAATGCGTACTTTCTCTTTAGCCTCCAAAGCTTGATGGAGTCCATCGCTGTAACGCCTTCCAGGCATCAATCGTCCTGTGAATTCATCGACAATGATTACTTTGCCCTCCTTTACCATGTAGTCCACGTCTTTTTTGAAAAGTTGGTAAGCTTTGAGAGATTGGTTGATGTGGTGCACGAGGTCCATATGAGCAAGATCATACAAGTTCGGGACTCCCAGGAATTTCTCTGATTTAGCTACTCCCTCTTCTGATAAAGCCACTGTTCGTGTTTTTTCATCGACTTGAAAATCATTTTCTTTGTGAAGTCGTCGGACCAAATTGTCAATTCGATAATAGAGAGAAGTCGATTCCTCTGTTGGTCCAGATATGATTAACGGAGTCCTGGCTTCGTCAACGAGAATGCTGTCGACTTCGTCCACGATTGCGTAGTGATGCTCTCTTTGCACTAAATCGGCGAGGCGAAATTTCATGTTATCGCGCAAGTAATCAAAGCCGAATTCGTTATTCGTACCGTATGTGATATCTCTTGTGTATGCTTTTTTTCTCTCCTCTTCATCCATATCGTGCTGGATTGTCCCCACTTCAAGACCGAGATGCTTATAGATAGGGCCCATCCATTCTGTATCCCTCTTGGCTAAATAGTCATTCACGGTTACGATGTGAACTCCTTTACCTTCTAGCGCATTTAAAAAGGCGGGGAGGGTAGCGACTAAAGTTTTTCCTTCCCCTGTTTTCATTTCAGCTATTTTCCCCTGATGAAGCACAACGCCGCCCATGAGCTGGACGTCAAAATGGCGCATGTTGAGGGTACGTTTTGCGACTTCGCGAACGACTGCAAAAGCCTCAATGAGAATGTCTTCGAGTGAAGCTCCCTGTGTTAACTTTTCTTTAAATTCTGCTGTCTTTGCTTGGAGTTCCGAATCCTTTAGTTTTTGAATGCGGGGCTCAAGCTCATTGATTGCTGTTGCATAGGGTCTAAGCTTTCTGAGATCCCTTTCGTTCTTTGTCCCTATGATTTTTTGAATTACCCATTTATACATTTAAATATTTTGTAACAGAAAGCCTTTTCCTTGTCAATTATGAGTAGGTCCAATTATGGGGAAAAACTGCTTTTTTCTTATCAGCAGGGTCAGGCTTTCTTAACTTTTCTGTTTGGGTGTATTGGCCTAATTAACCTGAATTATTGATGAAAACTGCAGGTGCCTCTATTATATTCAATGATATCTACTCCTCTGCATGATTTTTTTCTAGTTCGATGGGATCACTTTTTCTGCAAGGTTCAATTTTAATCATAATTCTAGATCTTCTAGAGAAAGGAAAATTAGAATTATAAAAGTTATAAAAGCCTGACCCCCAGGTCACAGATTCTTTTTTGTTGATTTTTTCTTCCAGTTCGTTTATTATTTTGTGTACAGAAATTGAGAATAATTCTCAATTTGAATGTGGAAAACCAAGGAAAAATTAAGAAATGATAAATCTTGCTGAGGCGCCTCCAGATACTCCGTTGAGGATCATCGACATTTTCGGGGGGCATGGGGTACGGAGGAGGCTCTTTGCCATGGGTTTTCATAGAGGTGATCTCATTGAGTTGGATTCTCAAAGTATTTTGAGAGGTCCTGTTCTGGTGAGAAATTTGACTTCAGACACTTCTGTTGCGCTTGGAAGAGGAATTGCCCAGAAAATTATAGTCGAAATAGTAGATGAAGGAAAATAAGTCACCTTTTATTGTCTTCATCGGTCAGCCTAACTGCGGAAAGAGCACCCTTTTTAATGCTATTGCCGGACTTAAGGCAGAAACTTCAAACTTTCCTGGAACTACGGTAAAACACACCCACAGTAAGGTTAATGTTGAGGGGCGAATATTAAACATCATTGATTTGCCTGGCACGTACTCCCTCAATCCCTCTGACCCTGCAGAAAAGGTTGTCCTTTCTCATGTATTCCTTGAAAAGCCTGATATCATCATAAATGTAGTTGACGCCTCCATCCTCGGCCGGAGCTTGGAGCTGACTGAGGAGCTCCTTGAACTTGGGTACCCCATGATAGTCGCTCTCAACATGGTAGATTTGGCTGAAAAGAAAGGAATAGAGATTGACGCTCATAAGCTTGAAAAACTTCTAGGTGTTCCTGTAATTCCCACTATAGCTACTCACGGCCGTGGAATAAAGGAACTGATCGAAAAGGCCTTTTGGGCCTTGGAAAATAGATTGAAAGTTTCTTCATTGCCATGGTCCAAAGATGTTGAAGAAAAGATTGATGAGCTTGAGAAACATTTACCTGAAGATTTTCCTGTAGTAGCTAACAAGAGGTTCACGGCCATCAAGATG
This sequence comes from Candidatus Aminicenantaceae bacterium, assembly GCA_041862375.1. Lineage (GTDB taxonomy): Bacteria > Acidobacteriota > Aminicenantia > Aminicenantales > Aminicenantaceae > WVZL01. The sequence goes on along the minus strand of JBGVTE010000011.1, from coordinate 80,936 downwards.
ATTGAAGCGAGAATGCTTTTTTTCAATGAGGTGCTTGAAGAGATAAATCCCCACTTAAAAAAAGTCTTGGATAGAATCAGGCATGATCTGGAAGAGAGGCACAATGTCCCTGCATACGAAGCAATTGCTGCGGAGAGGCACCATTTGGCGATGAAAATTTTCGAAGAAAGCAGCAACGTTGTAAGGGGAAAAAGAATTGGCTGGGAGGAAAGATTAGACGACGCCATCATGCATCCACTATTGGGCTACCTAGTTCTTGTAGCTGTATTCACAGGATTTTTTTTCCTCATTTTTAAAATTGGAAGTCCGTTAGAAGAACTTTTACTCAGGCCTTTGGAAAGCTTAAGGCATATGATTAGGGCAGAACTGGGTTCTGGAGTATTTTTTCAACTAGTTGACGGCCTCATCCAGGGAATAGGGGGAGGGATTGCTGTTGTTTTACCTTATTTCATCCCTCTCCTTTTTTTTATGTCACTTTTAGAGGATATAGGCTATATCGCCCGGGTCGGATATCTGATGGATACTTTTATGCATCGAATAGGAATACATGGGAAGTCAGTAGCGCCTTTTATACTTGGTTTCGGATGTAATGTGCCGGCCATTATTTCTACCCGTATATTGGAGTCCCGAAGAGATCGCATTATTACATCTCTTCTTATTCCCTTCATTCCCTGTTCAGCAAGGACAACTATCATATTAGCCTTGATAGCCTTTTACCTTGGTCCCTTTTGGGCGCTTGGATTCTATTTCTTCAATCTAGTATTAGTGGCTGTATTGGGCAGGATTATGACTTTCTTTTTTAAAATACCCTCTCCAGGGTTGATCCTTGAAATTCCTTCTTTAAAAATTCCTTCCCTTAAGAACATGGCAAGGAAAGTGTACATCCAATTAAGGTCTTTTATTAAATTTGCCTGGCCTATCTTGATTGCAGGAAGTATTGCTCTAGGTGTTTTTCAGTTTTTAGGCTTTGATAGAATTGTTAACCTTATTCTTTCCCCCCTTGTTGAAAAAGGACTTGGTTTGCCCCGGGAACTCGGGGTAACACTCGTTTTTGGCTTCTTGAGGAAAGAGCTTTCTTTGATTATGATGCTCCAAGCAGCGAATGTGAGCTACCAGGATATATTGACAGTTGTTACCAAGGAACAGCTCGTTGTTTTTACAGTGTTTGTTAGCTTTTTCATTCCGTGCCTTTCCACGTTTGCAATAATGTGGAAAGAAGTGGGGAAAAAAATCGCCCTCGTTTCTGCTGCTTTAAACACTGGAGTTGCCGTTACTATAAGCGTAATTATCAGGCTAATTTTAAGCTGGTGAGAATGGAGTTAAAAATTAGACTCTAAGGTCACAATGTACAGGAAAATTGGCCGAAAGGATATTTTAGAGTGTTTTAAATTGACTCTTCTTCACGTTCCACAGACTCTCCAGCTCCAATCACAGCGATGTCCATTGAATCCTCATTTTCTGTCGCAGGGAAAGTTTTTATTTTTCTAGGATAACAACCGCTTGGGCATAATCTTTTAGGTGGGAAATCGAAACATGGATAGTGTCAAAGGGATATTTATCATTTGATTTTATTTTTAGTTGCGGCTTTCCGGAAGCAAGGTTTACGAGCTCAACATCTCGCCAATTGATTCTTTTTCCCAATGCTTTAAAAAAGGCCTCTTTTGAAGCAAATCGGGCTGCTAAATGTTGATAGCAATTCTTTTTCCCCTGGCAATATCTGATTTCTAAGGGAGTGTAGATTTTTTTGAGTGCACGGGGTGTTTTTTCAATGAGTTTTTTTACCCGGTTTACTTCAATGATATCTATTCCAACTCCTACTATCATGGAATCTCTCCCAGCCGGCAAATTCCTTTCTCCTATTTTTCTCCTTTATCTTGATTATCAAAACAATAGTTATTGAGAAAAATTTATTATTTATCACTAGTAAAATAATTGCTATAAATTTTTCATAAAAAATTCTTTGCTAGCTTATCAATAAGAGCTTTTGAAGCTTTGAAACCGATGATTGAAACCAGTTCTTCTGGAGAAGCCTTTTTAATCCCTTCCACGCTCTTGAATTTCGTTAAAAGAATATGTTTTCTTTTATTTCCTATGCCAGGGATTCCGTCAAGCACAGATTCAAAGCTTTTCTTTTTTCTCCTCTGGCGGTGGAAAGTAACGGCAAAGCGATGGGCTTCGTCTCTAATATTCTGGAAGAGCTTTAAAGCTGGAGATGTTTTTTCCAACTTTAAGCCTTCTTTTTTCTTGTGTATATAGACAATTTCTTCTTTTTTTGCGAGGGAAATAATAGAAAGATTTACCAGCCCTAATTTTTGGATTGCCACTCTTGCAGCATTGAGCTGCCCTTTCCCTCCATCCACCAGGATTAAATCAGGAAGGTCCTCTTTATCTTTAAGAGCTCTCGAGTATCTCCTGTGGATGACTTCCTTGAGACTTGCCACGTCGTTCGGTCCCATGACTGTTTTAATCTTGTATTTCCTGTAGTCTTCTTTTCTTGGTAAACCATTTTTAAAGACAACTAGAGAACCAACTGATTCCTGGCCGCCTGTGTTGGAGATATCAAATCCTTCGATTCGTTTGGGTAAAGAGCTTAAGCCGAGTATTTTTTTTACTTCTTGTAGAGGAGAAAGCAAGTCTTGTCTCTTCCGCAACAGAAATTCAGCATTTTTATTGGCAAGATTAACCAGTTTTTTATTTTTTCCTTTTAGAGGGGCAATAATCCTGAATGTTTTCTGGGTCAAGGAAGTAAGTTTTTTCCTAAATTCTTCCTTTTTCCTCGAAGAAAGAGGGAGAAGAATTGTATCAGGTATTTCATCTCGTCTTTCATAAAATTTTACCAGAAATTGAAAGAGCGTCTCTTCATCCGGAGTATCCTTTTTTTTCTGAAGGATGAATTCTTCTGATTCGATTACTTTACCGCTTCTCATTAAAAACACATAGAAAGCGACATTTTCCTTATCTCTGAAGAAGCCGAAAATATCCTTGTTTTCCATGGAAGCGGAGATGAGCGTTGGCTTTTCCTTAATGTTTTCAACTGTACGAATAATGTCTCTCCAGTGAGTAGCTTGTTCGAATTCTTGCTTTGAAGCTGCTTCTCTCATTCTTCGATTCAATATTTTTAGTAATTCCTCAGTTTTTCCTTCCAAGAATAAGAGACCATTTTTAACGTCTTCTCTGTATTCCTCTTCTGAAACGTAATCTACACAAGGGGCTGAGCAGAGGTGGACATCATACTCAAGGCATGGCCTTTTTCTTTTACCTGGTATAGCTTCTTCACAACCTCTAATGCCAAAGTATTTATTGATAAGATGAATTGTATTCCGCGCTTGAAAAGCAGGGCTAAAGGGGCCAAAATATTTTGCTCCATCTTGCTCAACTTTTCGAGTAAGTTGTATTCCCGGAAATCTTTCCTGAACAGTCAATTTCACGTAGGGAAAGCTCTTGTCATCTTTTAGCCGTAGGTTGTATTTAGGTTGAAATTGCTGGATAAAATTGTTTTCGAGAAAGACAGCTTCTTTCTCAGAATCGGTAAGCACGAAGTCAACATCAGTAGTTTCAGAGAGAATGTTTTGTATTTTAGGATCAGAAGTTACTTGAAAATACGAATTAACTCTTTCTTTCAGGGAACGGGCTTTTCCGATATAGATAATAGTATTGTCTCTGTTTTTAAAGAAGTAAATACCAGGCTTCTTGGGAAGAAGGCTGATTTTTTTCTTTACTCCGGTGGCCATTTTTATTTCATAAAAAAATTTAAATGTCTCGCTAGAGACTCATCTCCAGCTCCATCTTTTTCAATTTTTTTAGTTCATCTCTCAATTTTGCAGCCTTTTCAAACTCCAGATTACGGGAAGCTTTCTTCATCAGCTTCTCCAGTCGCTCCATTTTTTGTTTTCTTTTTTGAGGAGATAAGTAAGTGTCTTTTTCTTCAGAGATTCGAGTGTAATCAAAATAATCTCTTTCATAGATACTTGTCAGAACCTCATCAATTCTTTTCTTGATGGATTGAGGTGTAATAACATTTTTTACGTTGTACTCTTCTTGAATACTTCTTCTCCTGTTTGTTTCAGAAATGGCCTTCTTCATAGAATCCGTCATCGTATCTGCATAGAGGATTACTTTACCCGAGACATTCCTAGCAGCCCGGCCAAAAGTTTGAATAAGTGAGGTTGTAGAGCGAAGAAAGCCTTCTTTATCAGCATCGAGAATAGCTACCAGTGAAACTTCAGGCAGGTCAAGTCCTTCTCGTAAAAGATTAATTCCTATGAGAGCATCGAATTTCCCCTTTCTGAGATCCCTCAGTATTTTAACTCTGTCCAAGGTGTCTATTTCGGAATGTAGGTATCGAACACACAGTCCGAGTTCGTGGTAGTAAAGAGTAAGGTCTTCTGCCATTTTTTTGGTTAAGGTTGTAACTAGAACTCTCTCATTTTTTTTAGCCACACTCTCAATCTCAGCCATCAGGTCTTCTATTTGGCCTTTGATCGGCCTGACCTCGATTTCAGGATCTATAAGTCCGGTAGGCCTTATTATTTGTTCAGTTATTTTGTTATTCGCCTTTTTTATTTCATAAGGCCCTGGTGTTGCTGAAACGCAAATGACTTGATTCACCATCTTCTCGAATTCTTCAAAATTCAAGGGACGATTATCCAAAGCCGATGGAAGGCGGAAGCCGTGTTCAACTAAAGTTAATTTACGGGAGCGGTCCCCGTGATACATTCCCTCTATTTGAGGGATGGTTACATGTGATTCATCAATGATTGTCAAGAAGTCAGGAGGGAAGTAATCGATGAGAGTGTAGGGAGGCTCTCCTGGTTTGCGAAGGCTGAGATAGAGTGAATAATTTTCTATTCCCGGGCAGTAGCTGAACTCCCTTAGCATTTCTAGATCGAAAAGTACCCTTTCCTCAATTCTTTCGGCCTCGATTAATTTGCCTTTGCTTTTAAATGAGGCAATTCTTTTTTCAAGTTCCAGTTCTATACTTCGAATTGCGTAATCGAGAATGTCAGGAGGAGTAGAGAAGAAAGTTCTCGGGTAGACTGTGATATTACTAAAAGAATCGATCGTATTTCCCAGGAGCGGATCTACTGAAGAGATTCTGTGTACTTTGTTATCTTCGAGTTCAATCCGGTAAGCAAAGTCCTCGTAGGAAGGGAAAACTTCAACGATATCACCTCTCACCCTGAAGCTCCCTCTAGAAAATTCATTTTCTGATCTTTGATATTGTATGTCGACGAGGCTCTCGAGAATTTTTTTTCTTGAAATAACCTGGTTATTATGAAGATTGAAACTCATAGAATAATATGTCTGGGGTGATCCTATACCGTAAATACATGATACAGAAGCAACGATGATAACATCTCTTCTTTGGAAAAGGGAGTTCGTAGCGCATAATCTCATGCGGTCGATTTCATCGTTGATTGTTGCCTCTTTGGCAATGAAAGTGTTTGTAGCGGGGATGTAGGCTTCAGGTTGGTAGTAATCATAATAGCTCACAAAATATTCAACGGCATTCTGAGGGAAAAAATGACGAAACTCTTGGTAAAGCTGGGCCGCCAAGGTTTTATTGTGAGAAATAACGAGCACTGGCTTGTTAGCTTTCTCGATGATATTTGCCATAGTAAAAGTCTTGCCAGATCCAGTAACACCCATCAAAACTTGATGCTTTTTGTGATTCTTCAGACCTTCTGTCAATTCACTGATAGCATTTATTTGATCTCCTTTGGGCTTGAATTCTGATTTAAGCTCGAACTGCCTCATCTTTCATATTATAGCAGAAAATAAAAAAATAGATTTATTCCCCATAAAGGTCCTTGAAAACGGCCTTGCTCCTAGAATTAGGGACAGTTCTATCTTTATTGCGGGATAGTAAAAATAAATATAGGATTAAAGGCCAGATTTAACAAAAATATCCTAGAAAAAAGAACCGTTCCCAAATTAATATTATATTGAAATTTAATTTTAATTTTGAGAATATATTGAGAAAATGAAAGGAGACAGAATGAGAAAAGTATTTGCTTTTACGGGCCTGATTGCAGTCACCGTTTGGCTAGGTGCATGTACACCCACAGCAGCTGTTACTTCTGGAGGCGGACCAACTGTCAATGAAGCTCAGGCAGAGGCTTATGACGGACCCAAAGCACGGCTCGCAGTGGGTGAATTCGAGGACAAAACAGCCAAGGGAAGTTGGACCGGAGGATGGTATGGAATGTGGGGAGTTAACTTCAAAGAAATCGGAGACGGTATGAGAGATATGCTGACCACAGCATTATTCAATTCAGATCGATATATTATCCTTGAAAGAGAAAAGCTCGGCGCCGTTATGAAAGAGCAGGATCTTGCTACAGCCGGAAGAATAAAAAAGGGAACAGAAGCTCGTACAGGAGAAATTTATGGAGCAGATCTAATAATAGTCGGTGCTATCACTGAATTTGAAGGCGGAGCAAAAGGTGTTAAGGGTGGAACAAAAGTGCTTGGAGTAAGGCTTGGGGGAGGAATGAAGAAAGCTCATATTGCTCTGGATATCAGAATAATAGATGCCGAGACTTCTCAGATCGTAGCTGCCACTTCAGTTGAAGGAAGTGCTACAAGCTTCGGCTTGGGCGGAGCAGCAAACATCGGTGGAACTCTTCCCGTTGGATTGGGCGGCTTCTCCAAGACTCCCACTGAAAAAGCAATCAGAGTATGCATCCAGGAAGCTGTAAGATTTATTGTGAGCAAAACTCCAAAAGTATATTACAGATATAAGTAAAGCAGGAAATGCTGAATGAGATAGAGGAGGGATTATTCTGGCAGCTTTTCTGAGGAGGTGAGAGGCGCTTCCTCATTTTCCTTTTGATCGAATAAAGGTTTAATCTTTTCTTTAGGGAAAAATTCCTTCTCAATATCTTTTCCCATTTTCACACTACCCTTGACCTGAGCTCCATCAGAAATAGAAATTCGAGAGGCAACAATATCGCCATCAACGTGACCTTCCCTTTCTATGATGACTCTCCCAGAAGCATAAATATTTCCGTTAACTTCTCCATTAATGCTAATATTCATGGCCGTAATATCAGCGTTGACTTTTCCTTCCTTTTCTATTATTAAGTTATGATTTTTCAAGTCAATTTTTCCCTGAAATTCTCCTTCAATTACCAAATCTTCTTCGCCTGATATTTCTCCCTTCAAGAAGATTGACCGTCCGAGGCATGATTTCTTTTCAGGATACCTTTCTTCTTTCTTGTCCTTTTTATCCTTAATTTCAAACTTCAATAACATATCTCTCAGCTTGTATCTAGGTCAATTATCGAAATTATAAATTGTGACCTAATTTATGTCAATATCTCTACCCCACTTTTCGGTATAGAGCCCACTCCGTAAGCATCTTCTTGCGCGTAATAAATGATAAATAAGCGAGGATGCCTTAAAGCTGCATACCTCCTTGCTAATGACTGCTTTAGCTCTCATCACGGGAAAAAAGATGATTCCTTTGATGTTGAATGTGTAAAATGGCTTAAAGTTTTAATTTTTTTTGATCTTCTCTCCCGATAAAGGGGAAGACAATTTACCTTCTCCTGTTAAGCATAAAAAAATAGGGTGGAATGGTTTAGGTTGTTGAAAGAAGTATGTCTAAAAAGTAATATATTATAGAATGAATGTAAAAGAACAAAGGAATTAAGGAACTATGAGAAAATTAAAAAAGTTTTATCCCTTTTTTCCATTTTTAATATTATTAATTTTTTTTCTTAGCTGTAAGGGCAAACGAAAAGATACCGCTGTACTTGAAGTTTCGGGCATCATAGAAGCTGTCGAAACAGAGATAAAATCTCAGACTCAGGGAGAAGTAAAACAAATCTTTGCAGAGGAGGGGCAGCAGGTAGAAGAAGGTGATTTGTTGTGTCTTCTGGATAGTGAAAAACTTCGGATTCAATTGAAACGAGTAAGAGCTGGATTAGAGGGTGCTCAAAAAAAGTTGAAACTTTTTAAGAAAGGGACAAAGAAAGAATTAATTGCTGTTGCTAAGAATCAGTTGGAGAGTGCAGAGAAAGAGCTGGAATTAGCTAAAAAGGACCAGGAACGGATGGCAAAGCTGTTCCGGGAAGGTGCTGTATCGCAAATCCAGAAAGAGCGGGCTGATTTGCAGTTAAAGGTATCTTCAGGGATGTATGAAAGTTCCAAGGAGAATTATCAGCTTGTTCTTCGAGGTAGAGAAAAAGAAGAAATTGAGATTGTAGAAGCAGAAATAAAATCTTATGAAGCGCAAGAACAGCTTCTTCTCAGGCAGATTCAAGATTCAGAAATCAAATCCCCCTTAGATGGCTATCTGAATATCAGGCATATTGAAATTGGCGAATTAGCTATGCCTGGAACAACTCTGTTTAGTTTAATTGATGATACTCAGACGTATGTGAAGACCTATGTTCCAGAAAAGTATATCGGGCGTATCAAGCTAGGAGACGGAGTTGAAGTCATCTCTGATTCATTTCCTGAGCGAGTCTTTAGAGGGAATGTAGATTATATCTCAGATAAAGCTGAGTTTGCTCCTAAAGATATTCAAACCAAGGAGGAACGGTTAAAACTTGTATTCATGATAAAGTCATATCTAGAAAATCCCGGAAGGGAACTAAAACCGGGTATGCCCGTCGATGTAAGAGTTATCCTTAGAGATTAAAAAAGGATAAATTGTTTTAAAGTTTAAAGAGAGAATGCCTAGGTTGTGATAAATGACAAACTAGGGAAAGTGACATCCTGAGCCGGCAATTTAGTGACGCGGAAGATTTTAAAGAGAAGCCTTTTTGTCTTTTGGAGAGATAGTGAGTGGTCCAGGTCACATAAGAATGACTGCTATTAAAATTGAAAATGTTACTAAGAAATTCGAGAGCCTCACGGCCATTGATCATCTGACTCTGGAAATAGAAAAGGGGAAAGTCATTGGATTGATCGGCCCTGATGGGGCGGGGAAAACAACACTTCTTCGCCTTCTCGTGGGACTTTTAAAACCGGATGAGGGATGTATCCTTGTATCCGGGATTGATGTGGCTACAAATCCTTCCCTTGTTAAAGAAAGAATTGGTTATATGCCACAACACTTCAGTCTTTATAGGGATTTGACTGTCTCGGAGAATTTAAAATTTTACGCAGATCTTTATCAAGTGGCAAAAAGCGAGTATGACGAAAGAAAGAAGGAATTACTTGCTTTTAGCGCACTATCTCCCTTTGAGAAGAGGTTAGCCTGGAACCTATCCGGTGGGATGCAAAAAAAGTTGGCTCTGGCCTGCAATCTTTTTCATTCTCCGGAAATTCTCCTTTTTGATGAACCCACGACTGGAGTTGATCCCGTTTCACGTGGAGAGCTGTGGCAGCTTCTCTATCGATTGAATAGCCAAGGAGCAACTATATTGCTGACTACTCCTTACATGGACGAGGCCGAGAAATGTAATAAAGTCGGCCTGATCTACCAAGGCCGATTATTGACATATAAATCCCCTCATAAGCTGATAAAAGAATTTCAGGCTGAAATCATTGAGCTTGTTGCTGAGATTGAAACTGCTAGAAAAGCCCTGATGGAATTGCCTGGAGTGAAAAACATGTATCCCTTCGGAGGTGCTCTCCACCTCGTTTTTGAACCTGAGAGTGAAGGGCAACAGAAGATAAAACAATTGTTAGAAAGAAAAGGAATTAGAATTCTCAGTATTCGACGGATTGCCCCATCATTCGAGGATGTATTCCTTGCTCTCGTTCAGGATCAGATCACAAGCTATAAATCAGATGGCATGGATTCTGCTGGCTAAGCTTGGATTTTAGCATTTATAAGTTTAATAAAGGCAGGCGATAAGTGAACGATTTTTGACCGAAGGTTATTGAGGTGAATACTGTTGATGTGAAAAAATTAACCAAAAAATTTGGCTACTTCACTGCTGTGGATAGTATTTCATTTTACGTAAAAAGAGGAGAAATTTTCGGGTTTCTTGGACCTAATGGAGCAGGAAAATCAACGACTATTCGTATGCTGTGCGGAATCATCAGGCCTACTTCAGGAATAGCTTATGTTGGAGGATTCAGGATTGATACCCAGTCTGAAGAGATAAAAAAAATAATTGGATATATGTCTCAAAAATTCACCCTTTATCAAGATCTTACTGTGGATGAAAACATCGATTTCTATGGAGGAATTCACGGTCTGCCTGATTCAGAAAAAAAGGAAAGGAAACAGTGGGTTTTAAAAATGTCAGGTCTTTCAGGAAAGGAACATTTCTCCACGATGAAACTTTCGGGGGGGTGGAAGCAACGTTTATCTTTAGGTTGTGCAATCATTCATCAGCCTGAAATACTGTTCCTGGATGAGCCCACGGCAAGTGTGGATCCTGTTTCTCGGAGAGATTTTTGGGACTTGATTTATGATTTATCAGCAGAGGGCACGACAGTATTCGTCACATCTCATTATATGGATGAAGTTGAGCGGTGTCACCGGGTAGCAATTCTCTACGCAGGAAAAATAATCGCCTTGGGCTCCCCTAAAGAATTAAAGAGCAAATTTACTCAAAAAGAAGACTCAACCCTGGAGGAAGTATTTATTTCTGCAGTTAATAAACAGAAAAGAGAGGAGGCTCTTAATCTTGATTAGAGGGAAGGGTCCTCGTATAAATACGATCCTACCTTTTCTCATTCTTAGGTAGGAGTAAAGAGAATGAAGAGTAGAATTTTACCTATCGTGAGAAAAGAACTTATCCATATCCTGAGGGATGTACGCAGTCTGTATTTAGCTTTAGGATTGCCATTAGTTCTCCTTATTCTTTTTGGGTATGCGATTACTCTTGATGTCAATAACGTTCCGGTCGGAATTATTAATCAAGATGGTTCCTTTCTGAGCCGGGATTTAATCGCTCGTATCCAGGCAAGCAAATATTTTGACCTCCTCCACATCTCAAGTAATTACTCAGGCATGGAGAAGCTTCTGGATGAAGGAAAAGTGAGAATAATAGTAATCATTCCCTCACATTTTTCTCGTGATTTATACAAGGGAATAGATGCTCCGCTTCAACTTTTAATTGATGGAAGCGATAATAACACTGCTCTCGTAGCGCTAGGATACTTATCGAAGATTATCCATGCTTTCTCATCGAGCGTTGTTTTACAAAGAATTAACGAACAAGGTGTTTATTCCTTTGATAAAATTCCTCCATTAGATGTGGAATCAATAGTTTGGTACAACCCGGGCCTCAGGAGCACAAATTTTATTGTTCCTGGACTCATTGCTGTGGTGATGATGATCCTTTCTGCAATGTTGACTTCGTTGACTATAGCCCGGGAGTGGGAAACAGGAACCATGGAGCAGCTCATTGCTACACCCGCCAGAGCACATGAAATCATAATCGGGAAGATAATCCCGTATTTTTTCCTGGGAATGATTCAGATGTCGTTGGTAGTTCTTACCGGGACACTTTTATTCAAAGTGCCTCTGAGAGGAAGTATATTTTTGCTAATTCTAGTTTCTGGATTATTTCTAATTTGTGGATTGGGAATAGGACTTTTCATTTCTACGGTGACTAAATCACAGCAATTAGCTTTTATGTTTTCTATAATTTTTACACTTTTGCCCTCTTTTATACTCTCAGGTTTTATTTTTCCTGTTTCGAGCATGCCCAGGATAATACAGTTTATTTCTTACCTAGTCCCGGCAAAATATTTTCTTGTTATCTTGAGAGGGATCTTCCTCAAAGGAAATGGCCTGTCTATCCTTTGGCCTGAGGTCTTTCTCCTCTTAATTTTCGGCTTATTACTGATTCTTGCTTGTTCGAAGAGATTAAAATTGAGTCTGGAATAGAAATGGTCGGAATGAAAACAGTATCACATATCATTCGAAAGGAATTTATTCAGACTTTCCGCGATAAAAGAATGCTCATGCCGATCTTTGTTGCTCCTGTAATCCAGCTGATACTTTTTGGGTATGCTGTTACCACAGATATAAAGAATATTTCACTCGCTGTATTAGATTTTGACAGGACTCATGAGAGCAGGCACCTTGCCTCTTTGCTAAGTCAATCTCGCTATTTTAATCTGGATTATCATGCTGATTCTTATAAAGAGATTGAGACTCTGATGAAGAAAGGGAAAATCAAGCTAGCACTCATCATCCCGGATAAATTCGAGGGCAGATTAAAGAACATGAAACCTACAAGTCTCCAAGTTATCATCGATGGGACTGATGCCAATTCAGCAACAATTATCATGAGCTATGTTTTTAAATTGACGGCAGAATTTTCAGGAAAGATTTTATCAGAAGTAATAGAGAGAAAGCCTTCTGGCATCCCGATTTTGCAGCCAAGAGTCTGGTATAATCCGGCCTTAAAGAGTTCTGTTTACATGGTTCCTGGAGTAATATGCCTTATCCTTCTCCTTACCACACTCGTTCTCACATCAATGGCTATAACCAAGGAGAGGGAAGTGGGCACATTGGAACAATTAGTTGTTTCTCCCATAAAACCGTGGGAATTGATACTGGGAAAAACAATTCCGTTCATCATAATCGGTTTTTGTGATGTCGTTCTGATAATTTTAGCGGGGAGAATAATTTTTGACCTACCGACAAGAGGAAGCCTCATATTCCTCTTCAGTGTTTGTTTTATTTTTATTCTTACCACCTTGAGTTTTGGTCTTTTCATTTCGACAATATCCCGGACTCAGCAGCAGGCAATGATGACTGCCTTTTTCTTTATTATCCCTGCCATGCTCCTCTCAGGGATTTTTTCTTCGATAGAGAGTATGCCGAAAATTGTCCAGTACATTACTTATCTTAATCCGCTAAAATACTTTGCTAAAGCAGTGCGAGGAATTCTCTTAAAAGGTAATGACTTTTCTATTCTGTGGCCTCAGGTTCTTGCCCTGGGTATTTTTGGAGCATTAGCCATAACTTTTAGTTCTCTCAGATTCAGGAAACATATCGAATAAAAAAGGGACAGGCTACTTTTTTAAATTTTGCCACTTTTTGTCACTTTTTTAGTATTGGGGACAGTTCTATTTTTTATCGTATCTTGTATCGTATTGTGAGATAAGAATTAGTAACACGGAAGAATAGAACCACTCCCAATTTTAATCAATGAATAAAAAAAGTAACCTGTCCCCTTTTTAGTTGCGTTGACAAACATACCCCTGGATGATATCGTTACGAAATCTAGCTTGACGAGTTTTGCCATTCGGCTTAATTTATATAAATCTTGAACATCCCAGTGAGGAGATAAATTATCAAAGAGACAGCGACGAACTGGGTCTTTAACCATCCTTTTTTTGTTTATATGTTCAGCGTCCTTTTCATTACTGCTTTAACAAATGCAATCTTTATCCTGTGGTTGATCTGGCTTGGTGTATCAGCAACCTTGGTGGTGACACTAGCGCTTCTTGCCCTTTTACCAATCCATGATGCAGCAGAGATAACCATCTGTAAAGTAATAAGCATTCTTTACAAACCACATCGCCTGCCAAAGATGGACTTTTCTGAGGGCATTCCAGACGAGTTCAAGACACTGGTTGTTTATGCCTCCCTTCTTTCTAACAAGGATGCTGTGGAGAGGACACTTGGGCACATGGAAAATGCACACCTGAATAACAAAGATAAAAATCTCCCAATTGCTGCTCTTACTCACTTCAAGGATTCCCTCCGAAGGGAAGTAATGAAAGAGGAGACAGAACTCCTTAATTTCGCAATCTCAGCAATCGATTTGCTCAACAGGAAGTACGGCCAAGGCACATTCTTTCTCTTTTACAGAGATAGAAAGTGGAATGCGGTATCTCAGAAGTGGGTAGGATGGGAAAGAAAGCGCGGTGGAGTGGAAAAGCTAAACAAGTGGCTTCTGGGAAAGATCGAAGGTGAAGAATACAAAGAATACGGACCGGGAAAGACATTCAGCCATATCGCTGGGGCTGTTGACGTTTTGGGAAAGGTCAGTAAGATTATCCTCCTCGATAGCGATAATGAATTACCCGATGGCTCCGCAAGGCATCTTGTAGAAGTGGCTGCACATCCTCTTAATCAACCAGTTGTAGGCGAGGCCCATAAGATTGTTGTGCATGGCTATGGAGTGTTTCAACCTTTTCCTATCCCGTCTAAAGAGAGTTGTGCCCGATCAGTATATGCAAGAATGGAAGGGTGGCACCGGCAGCCTAACGGCCCACACCATTACATACTCCAGATTCTTCAGAGCTTCTTTAGGGAAGGCACTTACATCGGCAAGGGTATATATGATTTAGAAACACATGAAAAGGTTTTAGGAGGCCGCTTTCTTGACAATCAACTCCTGAGTCATGATAAGGTTGAAAGCGGATTTTTACTGGCTGCCTTTATACCTGATGTCATCATCTTCGAGGAAGCGCTCGATAATTTTCTTGCTGGAATGAATCAGATTGAGAGATGGCTCAAAGGCGACAAACAGGCTCTTCGCTGGGTGCTTCCAAAGATTCCTGATAGAGAATGGAAGTGTGTAAAAAATCCGCTGCCAATCTTCAGCAGGTGGAATCTGTTATGGCCCATCGAGAAGCAGCTCAGCGTGCTATCGCTTACCTTGCTTTGTGTTGTTGGTTGGTTTGTGCCAGTTGTGTCATCCAAGTGGATCTCACTAATTGTGGCGGCCATGGTTTCGTTTCCCTATATTATTGTGCCTCTCAGCCTTAAATCTCCTGTTAAATCTTTGATTGGGATAGGGCGCGGGCTATTCTCGACTGTCGTTTATCTTGCCTTTTTTCTGCACCGGGCTTTATCTATCCTGACGGTATTGGTCCGTATAGCGTTTCAATTCCCCAAAATGAGCAAAGCAAGAGAATCGATCAGAGGAATGAAAGAAGCTCGCGACTTGGGATTACTTCATAAATTTTTGAAAGCATTGAGAATCTTGGCTGAATCAGTTCTCAGGCGACCAAAAATAGACTGGATCACTGCCAGTGAAGTTAAAAAACAGAGGAAAGTATACAGTCTTTCAGGTATATATTCTATCATGTTTCCCTCACTTGTGATTTGCCTGGTTCTTTGCGTGGGCTGTTTTATGTTTGTCAATGAATTTTTCTTCGTACTTTCTGTACTTGGACTCTGGTTTGCGGCTCCTTTGATGGTGTACGCTACGAGCAGGTAGTCTTCGGATTCCAGGGTAGCATATGCAGTTTGAGCTTCGAAGAAGAAAAAAGTCGATAAGTGTATCTAGATAAATGTATTATTAAGAAAGAGAGACTAAAGAAGGAGAGGTAATAATGAAGGTGACTATGGTGGTACCCAGCTATTGGGGCAGGGAAAAAAAAGATGGATGGCGTGATACAGATGATGTCTATGACCATCCTACTTCCTTGGATGAAAACGGAACTTTGGGACGGATGCTTGACAGTCTATCAGTTCTCAGAAACAAAGATTTCACCCTTATGATCTTAGGTGTAGCTACAGCGCTGGATATCCATAAAGAGGTAGAGTCAAGGATCTCAACTATTATAAAAAAAGCTGAGGTGGATGTAGAAACTCTATTCTTTTCCTATTCTCAATTAAACAAAATTCACCAGTATTTGACAGACCATGGAAAAGAGGAATTTATTCCTCTCCTGAAACTCCAAGGATACTCAAACATTCGAAACCTGTGCACGTTTCTTCCTCACCTCTTGGAATCTGATGTAGCAGTACTCATTGACGACGACGAAATCTTCGAGGACCCACTGTTTATGAATAAAGCTTTGGAATATATCGGAGGAGTGCATCATAAGAAGAGGGTATTAGCTGTGGCTGGGTATTACATCAATCCTGATAACGATTATCTGATCAACCGTGAAATATTACCCTGGATGACCTACTGGAATAAGATCGATTGTATGAATCGTGCCTTCTGCAAAATAATAGGCGGGAGTCAACGGCTAAAAGAGACTCCTTTTGCATTCGGAGGGAATATGGTGCTCCATCGAGACATTTACACATCTATTCCCTTTGACCCTTGTGTTCCGCGGGGAGAGGATATGGATTTTCTCATTAGTGCCAAAATGTTTGGATTTAACTTCTACCTTGATAACGAACTTCATATCAAACACGATCCGCCTCCCAAGTTGCACCCCCACTGGCGAAGAGTTAGGGAGGATATTTTCAGATTTGTCTTTGAAAGGACAAGAATTAGAGCCCAAAAACCTGCTCCTAACATGGTTCAAGTCACTCCAGAAGAGCTTGATCCTTATCCCGGCGAATTCTTGAAAGATGACTTGGAGGATAGAGTCTTCCGTTCAAATCAGATGCTTGCTACAGATTACCTTCTCAATGGAGATGATGAAGGAGTGCTTGAATGCATGAACAATATCTATTTAGCCCAGGCAAAAGCTGTTCCAGGCAAGGACCCTTTTAATAACTTCTTGGAGCTTCAAGTACGGTGGGAAAAGCTAATGGATTATTTTTCTTCAGGCAAGGTTTCAAAAGAAGTTCGTTCTGGGATCAGGCTTTCATAACTTTCATAATTTGATTTCAATCTTCTTCATGCTTTATTTCTTTGCAGTTTTTTTATCCTTTTAAAATTATAAAACTTATGAAAGCCTGACCCCAAGGATTGACAGCACAAATACTATAACTATAATAATTAATCCTTGTATCCGTTGCTTATATCATGAATATTAAGAATAGGGAGGTAATCCATGAGTAATATCGTTATCGGCAGTGCGGTAAGAACAGCTGGAGGTAGATTTGGCGGTTCTTTTAAGAATATTTCTGCTGTTGAACTAGGAGCCTTCGTAATTCAAGAGGCAGTTCGAAGAGCTGGGATTGAACCTGCCCAAGTGGATGAGGTAGTTTTTGGTACAGGCTGGCAGGCAGGGCTAGGGCCAAACATAGGCCGGCTTGCTACTGTAAAGGGAGGCTTACCCCATGATGTTCCCGCTTTTACAGTGAATAAACGGTGTGGTTCGTCGCTGCGGGCTGTTTCTCTTGCTGCCCAGATGATTAAGGCAGGAGATGCAGAAGTGGTATTGGCCAGTGGAGCTGAGAATACTTCTCAGGTGCCTTACATCGCTGCTGGTGCTCGCTGGGGGAATCGTATGGGCGATAGCAAGTTGGTCGACATTATGCATAAAGATGGTTTTATGTGTCCCTTAGCTGGGCACCTGATGGGGATGACAGCAGAAACAATAGTTGAAAAATATGGAATAAGCCGTGAAGAGCAGGATAAATTTGCATCAGAGAGCCAGAATAAAGCAATCCAGGCAGTAAAAGAAGGCAAGTTCAAAGAAGAGATACTTCCTGTTGAGGTGACTGTAAAGAGAGGAGAGATAGAAGTCTTTGACACCGAAGAAATTCCAAGGGAAGGAGTAACGGAAGAAAAATTGGCAAAACTTCCTCCTGTCTTCAAAAAAGATGGATCAGTCACTGCAGGAAACAGTTGTGCTCTATGTGATGCAGGAGCAGCAGTGCTGATTATGAAGGAGGAGAAAGCTTCTCAACTTGGAGTTAAGCCTTTAGCTCGAATCCTATCCTACGCTCACGCAGGTGTCGACCCGGCAATTATGGGCATAGGACCTGTCCCCGCAGTGAAGAAAGCTCTGGAAAAAGCTGGGCTTGAGCTTAAAGATATCGATCTTATCGAGCTAAATGAAGCCTTTGCTGCCCAAACCATAGCTGTAGAGAGGGAGCTCAAGTGGGACCGAGCACTTGTAAATGTGCATGGAGGAGCCATAGCTCTAGGCCATCCTGTTGGAGCTACAGGAGCAAAAATATTGACCACCCTACTCTATGCGCTGAAGTCCAGGGATAAGAACCTGGGATTGGTAAGCTTGTGCATCGGTGGAGGTCAAGGAGTAGCCGTGGTAATTGAGAGGCTGTCTTAATTTGTAGAAGCCAGCCCAATATTTTATTTTTTATTTGAAACGGAGGGATAATAATGGATGTTAAAAAACCCTTTGTGATAGGGGCAGGTATCATGGGTTCTGGAGTCGGGCAGCTCTGTGCTCAGAAAGGATTAGAAGTTACTGTGGTAGATGTATCAGATGAGATTGTGGAGAAAGCGAGAGCAAAAGTCAGGGCAGGTTTAGCACGAAGAGTTGAAAAGGGAAAGATTTCTACAGAAGAGATGGAGTCTGTACTCTCTCGAATGAACTGGTCAACAGACTTAAAGAGTGCTCAGGAAAGCGATTTTGTCATAGAAGCTGTGGTTGAGAACTTAGATGTAAAAAAGGAAGTATTCAGAGAGTTAGATTCTCTATGTCCACCCCAAACAATTGTAGCCACAAACACAACAGCCCTTTCAGTTAGCGAGATTGCTTCAGCCACTTCTAGGCCGGATAAAGTTATAGGAATGCATTTTTTCAACCCGGCTGTCATCATGAAACTGGTCGAAATCATCCGCGGAGAAAACACTTCTGAAGAAACCATTGCCACCACAAGAACGTTCGCCGAAGATCTGGGAAAGATTCCTGTTGTGACTGTTAAAGAAGCGCCTGCGGGAATTGTCAGTCGAGTTCTGGCAGGACTGCTTAATGAGGCAGCTGTTGTCTATGCTGATGGTGTAGCTTCGCCTCAAGATATTGATGAAGCAATGAAGCTCGGAGCTGGGCTTCCCATGGGTCCCTTAGCCCTGATTGATATGATTGGCTTGGATATCCATCTGGCTAAAATGGAGACGCTTTATGCAAAACTAAAAGACGAGCGATATAAGCCCCCGGAAATAATAAAGAAGATGGTAGCAGAGGGAAAATTGGGGAAAAAATCAGGAGAAGGATTCTATAAATATTAAGAAAAAAAGACTACTGATTCCAGAGCCTGTTAGTTTTTTAACTCAGTATAGTTAGACAGCCTGAATCTAGAAAGAAAGGAGAATATCGCTCTTCCACCTTGTATTTATCCCTTTTAGATTATATATTTCTGAAGTGCTTACTCTGTAAGTATCTAATACTTGGAGCAGAGCGAGCAATAGAATAAAAATTCTCAGAGAAAGGAGCATCCAATGGATTTTGATTTAACCGAAGAACAAAAGATGATAAAAGAAACAATAAGCAAATTCGCCAAAGAAGAAATTGCTCCTGTTGCTAGGGAGAATGATAAAAAAGCTCAGTTTCCTCGCGATATTTTTGAGAAGTTAGCAGGTCTTGGCTTTATGGGAACTCCCATCCCCGAGGAGTACGGAGGAGCAGGGTTTGATTATATCAGTCATGCAATAGTTGCCGAGGAAATAGGGAGAGTCGATTCTTCCCTTAGAGGTGCTTATTCTGTTCAGGTGTCCCTTGTGGAGCTTCCGATCTATAAATTTGGTACAGAAGAGCAGAGGAAAAAATACCTGCCTGAGTTCACCAGTGGAGAATGGATTGGCTGTTTTGGCTTAACAGAACCTAATGCGGGAAGTGATCCTGCCGGCATGATTTCCAGTGCAAAGGAGGATGGAGATTATTTTGTACTTAACGGACAGAAGACATGGATTACTAATGCAGGGATTGCTGACGTAGCGATAGTCTATGCAAAGACAGATAAAGAGTCCGGAGCAAGAGGGATAACGGCCTTTTTAGTGGAGAGAGGATTCGAGGGATTCTCGACAAAAGACCTCCACGATAAATTGGGTCTTCGAGCGTCTAATACGGGTGAGATCTACTTAGAGAATTGCCGCGTTCCCAAGGAGAACATCCTAGGCGAAATAAATAAGGGATTTAAAGTTGCGATGGACACCCTTGATTTTGGACGCTTTACCGTGGCAGCCGGCTGCGTCGGCCTTGCCCAGGGCTGTATTGACATTTGTAAAGAATACGCCACACAGAGAATACAATTTGGAAAGCCAATTGCAAGCTTTCAGTTAATCCAGCAGATGATTGCAGATATGGTTGTAGAGTGTGAGGCAGGTCGCCTTCTCGTCTACAGAGCAGGAGATTTGAAAAACAAGGGATTACCAAACACCAGAGAAACATCCATAGCCAAGTACTACTGCAGTGAGATGGCAAACCGCGTTGCCTATAAGGCAATTCAGATTCATGGAGGTTACGGCTTCTCTGGCGAGTATGATGTGGAGCGCTTCTACCGTGATGCCAGGATCAATACTCTCTATGAGGGAACCTCCCAGATTCAACAGCTCATAATCGGTGCTTTTGAACTTGGAATTAAAGCATTTACCTGAGTGTGGCTCTTTTATCTGCATGTCAAGAAACAGATTAGGTATTTTGTCAGCTTCGCCACATAATCATAGAGTCACATGATGTTGGAGAGTAGTTACTTTATGAATATATATTTATGAATACATAAATAGGAGTGCGATCATGTATGAGACACTCATCTATGAAAAAAAGAATTACATAGGTGTTTTGACTATCAATCGTCCTGAGAGGATGAACGCGATTTCCAAAGATTTGACAGCAGATCTGCGGAAGCTTCTTGATGAAGTTGAAAGCGACGAAGAACTGAGAGTTATGGTTATAACTGGAGCGGGCGATAAGGCTTTTGTAGCAGGAGCAGACATAAAAGAACTTGTTGACAGAGATGCTCGATTGGGAAGGAGAGTTTCGCGCGAAAGACAGGAAATTTTTGCACGTATTGAAAATTTGCATGTTCCTGTCATAGCTGCTGTGAACGGGTACGCCTTGGGCGGAGGATTGGAACTTGCGCTAGCCTGTTCAATCAGAATCTCTTCAGATAAAGCTCAATTCGGAGCGCCTGAAGTCAAGCTTGGTATCATTCCTGGGGATGGGGGAACCCAGCGCCTTCCCCGTCTGGTTGGGCTTGGCCGAGCCATGGAAATAGTTCTCACCGGGGATTTCATCGATGCCCAGGAAGCTTACAGGATTGGTCTTGTAAACAAGGTAGTCTCCCATGATAAATTAATGGAAGAAACGATGGAGCTGGCAAAAAAACTTGCTTCCCGGCCGCCCTTAGCGCTCTGGTATGCAAAAGAAGCAGTGAACAGAAGCCAAGAAGGGAGCACCCCTTCCAGTTTCGCCCTCGAATCCTACCTTCATGCTCTATCCTGTACAACTGATGATAAAAAAGAGGGAGTATCTGCTTTTCTGGAGAAGAGAAAAGGAGAATTTAAAGGAAAATAAGTAGCAGCCATTTCCACTCCTGTTGTGTTTGACCTCTACTTTTTGCTGTGATATATGATATTTCAACAATTTAAAATTGCAGGTCAAATAATTGAGAACATCGTCGGAGTTAAGAGATAGGTTAAGCTCCTGGATCGAACGGAGAACGCGATGAAGAAGCATTTTTTAGCTTTGTTAGTGATTATTTTTCTGATTGGAAATTTTTTTATCCATCCTCAATCTGAAAAGGTAATAAGAGTTTCGCTTCCTGATAAATCTCCCGTTGAATTAACGCCTTACGCAAAACTAGATTTTCCTCTGATCACCGAATCATCCGGCCTGGTAAAGAGCCGCCTCTGGCCCGATGTATTCTGGACACATAATGATCATGGCAATGAGGCCCGGATTTTTCCTGTCAGAAGAGACGGAAGTATCATAAAAGCTAAGTGGGGTGAAGACTATTCTGGCGTGTTGGTTGTAGATGGTGTAAATATAGATTGGGAAGATATTGCAACCGACAATGATGGGAATTTAATCATCGGAGCCTTTGGAAACAACAGCAGTACAAGGCGGGATTTAGCGTTTTATATAATAAGAGAACCATATCCTCTTTATACATTGATTACGAGAATAAGCAAGAAAATTCAATTCTATTACCCGGACCAGGATGGTTTTCCCCCCTCAAAAGAAAATTTTGATGCAGAAGCATGTTTTTGGTCCAGAGGAAAGATATACATTCTCAGCAAACATCGAAGTGACACATTTACTACTCTCTATCGGCTGGATTCTATGGATCCCTTTGATTTGAATCCGTTGACAATACTCGGCACCTTTGATTCCAAAGGAATGGTTACTGGAGCAGATGCAACTCCTGATGGGAACAGGTTGGCGGTTTTAACCTTTAATTCGGTCTGGCTGTTTGAAGTCTCCGATTCTTCCGATGACTATTTTAATGGCAAAATCTCTTGGCTGCCCATTATAGCCAAACAATGTGAAGGAATCTGCTTTGATGGAAACACCCTTATAATTTCAAACGAGCAGAGAGACCTTTTTGAGTTGCCCTTAGACAATCTAATCGTAGTTAAAGAATAGCCTAGATTTTTTAATAGCTCCATTTTGCTGGCTTTCACCACTCCATAAGTTCTATGAGAGTGAGTATTATAAAAGTTGATGCTTGCGTCAGAAGGACGTTGTTGAAAGCTCCACATTTTATAAAGATCGTAAAAGGCAATACAGGTATTCATATGCAACTATCTTTAAATATATTGAGTAATAATAAGCGGAGGAATTTAAATGAAGAGATTATTAAAATTTTTAGGCTGTATCATGAGTCTCGTGTCACTCGTTTTTTCTGTATCTTATTCTCAGAAGATTGAGGCTATTAAGGGTGTTCGGATTATCCATAATGGGGAAAGAGGTACGTGGGGAAAGAATCCTAGGATTTCATTAAGATTTATAAAAACAATCGGCGAGTTAGATGCTGATGATGAAAATGTGGCGTTTTATTTTCCTTCTGATATCTCCTTCGATAGCCAGGGTAATTTGTACATCTTGGATTCCGGAAATCACCGGATTCAGAAATTCGATAGCCAAGGCAGATATATTGCCACTATAGGGGGAAAAGGCCAGGGGCCTGCTGAATTTTATTTCCCCCTGTCACTCGATGTGGATTCAGGAGGATATCTTTACATCTCGGATCCGGGAAATCAGAGAATCCAAGTCTTAAATCCTGAGGGAAAGGAACATAAAACTATACGGATTATTAAAGCTCCTATGGGAGTTTTGAGAATATCTGAATCAAGTAACATGATTATGGGAAGCGGAGGAGGCTTCTTTGGTTTTCTGAGCGGGGGACTTAGCCAGGAAGCAACTCCTTTGAAGATAATAAGAGTGATTGGTCTAGATGGAAAGATTAAGAGATATTTTGGGGAAGGATTTGATTATAAAGATATCCTCGTAAACAGAAAGGGAAATCGATTTCATTTCACGATAGACCGCGAAGAGAATACTTATATAGCCTTAGATTACCAGAATCGAATAGAAAAGTACTCTCCCGATGGAAAAATTCTATGGAGAGCGGACCGAGAGTTAAACTACAGTATAACCGTCCCTAAGGGTAAATCCAGCTTTAAGAGAAGCGGAGAGAGAGTGGTCATTCGAGATCCAATGATGAACAAGTGTTCCAGCGGAGTAGCGATTGATGATAAGGGAAGAATATGGATTGTAGCATTGAAGAGGCAGATGAAGGAAGAAGAAAGCATCCAAACTGGAATTCGGGCAATGAGAGGAGCGGGAGGAGAGAGGTCAACCTCGATATCTTTGTCTGGAAATGTTGATGTTCTAGAGACAGATATGTACCAACTGGAAGTTTATTCCTCGGATGGAATCCTCCTTGGCAAAATTCCCTTGAATATATTTGTTGATGATATCTGGATCGAAAAAGATAGATTGTTCCTCCTAGATCAAATGCGAGGAATGCAATTTCACGAGTATAAAATCATTGATAATTAACCTGAATTATTCATAAAATTTGCATTTCTAAACCTTTTCAAGGAATTTTCGTATTCTATAACCTGTTATCCTTACATTCATCACTGCACTTACATTGATACATATTAAATTTGTGTACATTGAATGGTAAAGAGTATAATGTGAGTTAAAATATATTTACTGGAGAAAAAAATGTTACGTGACATCATTGTAAAAGAAATTCAGGACACAGTTATGAGTCCCAGGTTTGTATTTACATTTTTGCTCTGTACTATACTTATCCTACTGTCGGTATATACAGGGATAAATAATTACCAGGCAGAACTAAAAGAACACAGTGCAGCTGTTGCATTGAACAGAAAGAATCTTGAGAGCCAGCAGTCCTACGGCGCACTCGCCGGACTTGGAGTTAAGGTCAATAGAAATCCCCAGGTGCTGAGCACAGTTGTTAACGGTGTCCAGGAAGCTGTAGGCCGGGTTGCCACTGTAAATATCGCCTATGATCCGAGCATGGAAGATTCAAAGTACAGCAGCAGTCCTATTTTTGCCGTGTTCGGTGCACTTGACTTGAGTTTCATTGTGAAGATTGTGCTGAGCCTGTTTGCAATACTCTTTACATATGATGCCATAGTTGGAGAAAAGGAAAGAGGGACACTGAAGCTTGCGCTGTCCAACCGGGTTCCGAGAGACAAGCTGATCCTGGGTAAGGCAATCGGTGGCTTTGTTAGCCTTTTAATTCCCTTAGTCATTCCTTTAGTGCTCGCTCTTTTGATCTTGATGATTTATCCCAATATTTCTTTTGCTGGCGATGACTGGCTCAGGCTTGGAATGATTTGCATCATGTTTCTCTTATACCTTTCTGTATTTTTTACGCTGGGACTTTTTATTTCGTCGAGAACATCTAGGTCAGCAACTAGCTTTTTACTATTACTATTCATCTGGGTAACTTTTGTCACAATAATACCTAAAGCAGCAATAATGGCATCTGGGCAGATTAATCCTATTCCATCTGTCCATGAGATCACAGCTCAAAAAGATGCCTACCTTCAAGAAATTCAAAAAGAAGCTGTAACAGAGCAGAGAAAGTATTTTAAAGAGAATCCCCGTCCTGAAAAAGAAGAAGAAAGAGCTAAATGGAATGAAGAGGTAAAAAAATGGTTAGAGGATTTTCAACAGAGCTTAACAACAAAAATTGATGAAAAGAATGCTGCAATCGAGCAGGATTATCAGGCAAAAATGCGAGGACAGCAAAGGCTTGCTGTTAATCTATCACGTATTTCTCCCGCTTCAGCGTTAATGTTTAGTGCTATGAGCCTTTCAAGAACGGGAGTAGACGAATATGAAAGGTTTCTCAATTCGGTAAAGACGTATAAGCCAATATTCACCAAATGGATCAATGCCAAAATGATGAGATCTCTAAATTTAGGGGGAGGGGAACAGCCAAAGCCTGAATTAGATGACATGCCTCAGCATGAGTTTATACCTGAAGGATTCAGCGAATCATTCAACAGGATTATTCCCGACCTTCTCCTGATGATTTTTCTAATCATCCTCTTTTTCGTCGGCTCCTATGTGTCTTTTATTAGATACGATGTGCGGTAAATTTGTATGAACCTGAATAATCAAAAATTAAGTAAATAATTAATAAGAGGTAATTATGTTAGAAGCAAAGAATCTTACAAAGAGATATGAAGATGGGCTGCTAGCGGTCGATCATCTGAGTTTTAAGGTTGAACCGGGTGAAATATTCTGTATGTTCGGGGCTAACGGCGCGGGAAAAACCACTGCCATTAATCTTTTCCTGAATTTTATTCCACCTACAGAGGGTACTGCCTTAATCGAGGAGATTGATGTGACAAAAGAGCCCTTGAAATCAAAAGATTATGTATCGTTTGTCTCTGAAAATGTCATGCTGTATGGAAATTTTTCGGCATTACAGAACATCAATTATTTTTCTAAGCTGGCAGGGAAACGAAATCTTACAAAGAATGATTATGTCAAGGTGTTAAAGCGAGTAGGTCTGCAGGAAGAAGCATTTGACATGCGTACAAAGAAGTTCTCCAAAGGAATGCGCCAGAAACTGGGCATCGCCATTGCAATAACAAAAGATGCACCAAATATCATCCTTGATGAGCCCACATCAGGTTTGGATCCGAGGTCAGGACAGGAATTCCTCGAACTGCTTTTAGAGCTACGTGATCAGGGAAAATCTGTTTTCATGTCATCGCATGATATTTTTCGTGCTAAATATATTGCTGACAGAGTTGGATTCATGATGAAAGGTAAAATGGTCATGATGCAGACAAAGAAAGAACTTGAAGGACAAGATCTTAATAAATTGTATGTTGAGTATATGCAGGAACATTCTGATACTGAGTAGGCTAATCTTATCTGATCATATTTCTTTATTTATGAGGGGTGACGAGTTATCGGTCACTTTTAGTAGAGGTTAAGATGATGAAACAGTATGTAAAAATTTTGACAATAATTTTCTTATTAATATTTTGTATCCATTTTATCCATTCCCAGGAATCTCAAACGTTAAAGCTTTTAGCCCTGAAGAAGGCACAGCTTCATCTTGAGCAGATGAAAGAAGAATTTGAAAGGGCATTGAAATTAAAAGAAGAAGGATTGATCTCAGAAGAAGAATTTGTCCGGACAAGAACAGCTTATCTTCAGGCTCAGGTCAGTTATCAAGAGGCATTGATAAGCTTTATGGGAAGTGAGGTGCGGATTTCTGTAGCCAGTGCTGTTAAATACCAGGATAAGGCAGGGAAAAAATATGTTCGAGTTTCGCTTCGTTATTCCTCAAAAGAACTCAAGGAACTTGCCAAATTAAATATAAAGGCAGAAGATCTTTTCCCCTTGGATTTCATGAAAGAAGTTAAAGATGTTTATGTTTCCTTAAGGTCAGAGGGAAAAATCATCTCCGATCCTTATGAGAGGATTATCTCTTCATTGCCTCTCGAAGAAGAAAGGCAGGTGACTTTTCAGCTTTTAAAGGATGTTGAGAATCTGGAAGTGAATATTTTTTATGCAGGGAAAAATGAGACAACTTCAGTTTTTTTACAGAAAGGCTTGAGTGCCAATATTGTAACAGTTAATTCCGCTCAGTTTTCCCAGGAAGCTGATTTGGAAAGCCAGGCCACATATGATCTTTCTTTGGAGAAATTCAGTGGGGAGGCAAATGTTTTCAGGCTTAGGATTGTGAATCTTCCCAGGCAGATCACTTATGAATTTGTTGATCCTAAGACGCAGGCTAGATTATCGCAGATAAAGTTCACCGAAGGAGTAACCAGCATGCAGCTTTCCTTAAGACTTTATCTTCCCAAGAATGCAGATGAGCAGGTAGTCATCGACAAACCCATAGAGTTTTATGCTCTGGCTCTTGACAATAATCAATCTGTACGGCTTGGGGAATTGCTCTCCAGTAAGCCATTCATCAGTGCCAAGGAGATTGAAAGTTTAAAAGCAGGGAGTGTAAAACTGGAACTTATTCCAAGAGGTGTAGGAAGGGTAGAAGTTCAAGCTCTAAACCTGTATCACGAGATAAAGGTTGATGAGAAAGTGAACATGGAAGTAAAAGTTAAGAACACAGGAACAAGGAGTCTAAACAATATCCGAATCTACACTGACCTGCCTTTGAACTGGCGTGCTGAGATTAAGCCTGACCTAATTGCCGCTCTGGATCAGAACAAAGAAGAAATTGTCAGCGTTGAGTTTATTCCTCCGTCAGATGTCTCGGTTGGAGATTATGAGCCAAAAATAAGAACGGAATGTATTGCTGATAACCGAAGAGTAGAATCAGAAGATAAGATTGTCCGGATTCACATCAGTTCAAGAGCAAATGTGCTGGGAATCAGCCTGCTTGTTCTTCTTCTTGTTGGAATTTTAGTAGGAATTGTGGTGTTTGGGATTAAATTAACCAGACGCTAGCAATATTTTTTGAACATGCCCTTGCGAAGAAAATAAAGACAGTTGAAGGAAGAAAAAGGCTTCAAAACAGGATCCGGGCAATGAGAGGAATGCAGTTACACTGGTATAGAGTCATTGAAGAATAGGAGATTTAATAATTATTTCTAATAATTTCTGATAGTTTTGTCCCTACAATGTAATGAGCTTTTTTTCCCCAGGGATGTCCCTCAGGAGATCCATAATCTGAAATATCTTTAAACCAAGGAATTATTTCATAATAATCTAGCAATCCTTCAGCATCAAGATCGGTAATCATCTCTTGTATGAAGGGGTATTCCTCTAACTGGTTATTTATAGCTATCATTAAAAATTTAACTCCTGTTCGGTTTAAATCCTTTGCGAAAGTTTCTAATAGCTGGTTGTAGAACTTTTGTTCAAGAGGTATTTCTAATTTATTTATATTCTCTTGTAACATTTTTGATTTTGCTTTTTTGACTATTCTTTCTTTAAAATATTGATATAAGAAACTTTGGATTAAATTATAGATTTGGCTTTTCTGGATAATGGATTTCGACAGATATTTTTTTAGCCTGTTAACAGTAGTAATTGAATCTTGAAATTTGAACCTTCCTTCTTGTATCTCTGTAACTTTATTCTTAAAATTATCTTCAGGATCGTTGGAACTAAATTGAAGCAATACTATTTTTGGAGAATACAATCGACCAAATTCATAATACCTTCTTATTTGCTGAGTTAATCCCCAACCTCCCACAGATAAGTTTATGATATTATAATTATCATTTAATTTATTAGCCATTATTGTGGCATATTCTTCCCCATCATTTACTCCATGGCCAAAGGAGCATGAATCTCCCAGAATAACTATGTTTTCTTTGCTGTAAGAATTTGATATTGGGACTAGTTTTCCACGATAATTATATGCATTTATTGTGTAAACATATTTATATTTCCTTGGGCATGCTTGAATCATTTTGCAATTTTCATAAAGTATATGACCATACTTTGGCGAATATTTCCAGCGGGGATACATGTATGGGTGGGGGTGAATAATTCTGATCGCTAATTCTGCGATAATTACAACAACTATGAAAATTAAAATAGCTGTAAAAATGGAAAAAATAAATTTCTTTTTTGGAGAGATCTGGTTAATTTTCCCCCTTTTTGAATTGGTTCTCAAAGTTTACTCCTTAGAATACATTACTTGCAAAAGAATGAATTTTGCTGTTCTTCAGGAGTAAGATTTTTAATATTGTATTAATACATTCATCTCATCATTAGAAAAGCGAATAGATGAATGGAGCTACTGCTGAGCTTTGAGTAAAAATAAGCAAGAAACCGAATAGTAGTAAAACAACGATCATCGGAATCATCCACCAGAGTTTCCTCTTCCACAGAAACACCATTAGTTCACTGATTATGCCCAGTCTGGATATAATGCCCATTTTTTCCTCTCAATACATAATACCATAAATTCCTATTTTCTTATCATAAATTTTTCAAGTACTAAGACATCAAATCCGCTTTTTCTGAATGTATTGAATGCGTTATCAGGCGAGTTTACGATAGGCTCTCCCCTTAAGTTAAATGATGTGTTGAGGAGCACCGGTACGCCTGTGGCCTCTCCGAATTTTTTAACGATATCATAGTAGCGAGGATTCCATTCTCTTCTTATTGTCTGAAGCCTTCCTGTTCCCATGTGATTTACTGCATTTATCGTCTCAGCTTTTGCTTCTTTTAAGGGCAAAACTAAAAGCATGTACCGTGCTGGAAATTGATTGGTTAGGTTTTCGCCTGAGAAAAAATCTCTTGCATGTTCTTCGAGAATAACAGGGGCAAAGGGCCTGAAAGGCTCTCGAAACTTAATCTTTATGTTCACCAAATCCTTCATCTCCTCGCTTCTTGGGTCAGCGAGAATACTCCTGTTTCCCAATGCCCTCGGTCCCCACTCAAACCTTCCCTGAAACCACCCCACGACCTTTCTCTGTTCAAGATCATCTACTAATCTATCCAAGAGTTTCCCATCATTTGAGAAGTATTCATACGAGATGTTATTGTTCTCTAAGAAATGTTTTATTTCGTCTTCTGAGTATTCTTTACCCCAATAGGCGTGTTCCAGGACAAAGGATCTCGGATTTCCCAACAGCCCGTGATAGGCGTACAAGGCAGCCCCGAGCGCTCCGCCGCCGTCTCCAGCTGAAGGCTGGATAAAGATTTCCTCAAACGGAGTTTCTCGAAGAATCCTTCCGTTAGCCACAGAGTTTAAACCAACGCCACCTGCAATACAAAGCTTTTTCAATCCTGTCTCTTTTTGGAGATAGATTACCAGTTTCAATAAAACTTCTTCCGTTACCCTCTGGATACTCGCTGCAATATCTGCATAGTGTTCATTTATACGGCAAAGTTCAGTGTAATTAGAAGGCTTCTCACCGAAGTAAGATGGATATCGTGTCGTGGATGTAAAAAAATACATCTCAGGTCTCCTCGGTTTACCGAAGAGTTCTTCAAATTTAGCATTAAATGTTTTTTCGTCAGAGTAGTGGTAAGAAAGGTAATCCATGTTAATCCAGAACGAGCCATCAGAAGCAACTTTTATAAGATTATCGTATATCTTATCCAAATAGCGTGGTTTCCCGTAAGGGGCCATTCCCATGACCTTATACTCACCATTGTTGACCTTAAATCCTAAAAAGGCAGTAAAGGCACTGTAGAGGAGGCCGAGAGAATGAGGGAAGTGTATTTCCTTAAACAGCTTAATATCTGTTCCTTTCCCAACACCCATAGCTGTGCTTGTCCACTCACCAACTCCATCCACTGTAAGGATTGCAGCTTCTTCAAAAGTAGAGGGATAAAAACAACTCGCAGCATGGGATAGGTGATGTTCTCCGAACAGTATTTTTTCATACGGGACTCCCAGCTTGTCTTTTAGGGTGCTTCTTATCCACAGCTTATCTCCGAGCCACGTAATCATAGCTTCTCTGAAAACTCTCCATGATCTCGGGAAGTTCTGCAGCGTGGTCATTAAAATACGCTCAAATTTGAGAAAGGGCTTTTCATAAAAAACAACATAGTCAAGATCATCTCCTGTAATACCTGCAAAATCCAGGCAAAACTGGATAGCATTCTCGGGGAAATCAAAATCATGCTTTACCCTTGTGAATCGCTCTTCTTCTGCTGCTGCGATGAGCTTGCCATCTTTCAACAGAGCAGCTGCTGCATCATGGTAATAACAGGAAATTCCCAATATGTACATTAAAACTGCCTCCTAAATTGATCAAAGTCCTCTCTAATATCTTTTTTTATAAGCCAAAAGGATTTTCCTCTATGTGGCTTTATCCTTAGGGGATCAGAAAATATTTTTAAAGCCAGTGCAAAGGGGGATACAAAAAGAAAATAAAACAGCGAGAGTATAATTCTACTCTGAAAGATTCCAATTTTCTTCGAGAAGTTTTTCCAGCCGGTCCAGAATCTATTTATCGGACTTCTTGGTACAACTTCTCTTTCCTCTTTTCTTACATGTTTTTCTTCAGGGACTCTACGAGGAATCACAGTGATCATGCCGATTATGATACCAAGGATGATCCAAATGAGTATTAGAATCCATTTGCTGAAATCAAGAGTTACTCTTGAATAAACTGCTCCTGTCCAGATAAAAATAACAATAATCAAATCAATAATCAGAGGTTTCAATTCTGCACGCTTTCCTGCTTTTATAGTTACTCCTGCAGAATATCCCACTAGAGATAACAAGATGAGCGCTATGTACGAAATAATGGTTATCAATGTGGTGACTCTCGTATTATTTAATGCTTACTATTTGTAAGCAAGCTTTGAGGGATCTGATTCAAATTTATAGATACAAATACAGTGATCAAAGTACGATTATTGACCTCAGGGCTTCTCCTTTTCTCAAAACATCAAAAGCATCGTTTATATCTTCCAGCTTGAACTTATGAGAAACAACAGGTTTGAGCTGTATTTTTCCCGTTTTTACCAATTCTATGATCTTGGGATAGTCAACAGGCCGGCAGCCCAAAGAGCCCTTGATTTCAATCTCACGAAACATAAGTCTAGCGGCATTCATTGAGACATTGTGGTGGGTGTACCCTACCTGACAGTGAAGTCCTCCTGCTTTGACTGCATTCGAAGCGAGTTCGATTGTCTTGGGATTACCGATGGCCTCGATAGAAATGTCGGCTCCGCCCCTTGTGAGTGACCGAATTTCTTTTAGAAGTTCTTTGTCTTCTTTTCCGGAAGCGTTAACCGTATGCTGGGCTCCCAAGATCTTGGCAGTTGCTAACTTTTGATCCACGATGTCCACGGCAATAACTGAACCTCCAGATACAGCAGCCATTTGGACTACATTTATCCCAACTCCTCCGCAGCCAAAGACAACCACTGAATCACCGGGCTTTACCTGTGCCCTGTTTTTGACAGCATGGTATGGCGTGGATATGGCATCAGCGATAATACTTGATTCCTCTAAAGGGAGGTCTTCAGGAAGGTGCTGGCAGTCTTTAGCTGGTACTTTACAGTATTCAGCATAAGCTCCGTCTATATGATTTCCCAGCATGACCATGTTAAAACAGATATTCTCCCGTCCTAGGCGGCAGTTATCACAGTATCCACAGGAAAAGACAGGTGGAATTAGTACCCTGTCTCCGGTTTTAAAGTTTTTTACTCCTGACCCGACTTCTTCAACTATGCCGGATGGCTCGTGCCCCAAGATCATCGGAGGTTTTTTAAAGGTAGGAACACCATGGTCAATGTAATGCAGGTCAGTATTGCAAACTCCGCAGGCTGCTATTTTTACAAGTATTTCATGGGGTTCTATTTTGGGAGTTTCTACTTCTTCAATTTTTAGAGGGCTATTAGGCTCGTAAAACACCGCTGCTTTCATCTCTTCCTCCTTTATTTGTTTTTCCAGACAGGCTTTCTCTTTTCCATGAAAGCTTTCAGCCCTTCGCGGGCGTCTTCAGAAGCCATTAACTCCTCAAGGTAAATTTTTTCAATCCTCTCTAGTCCCTCGATAAAGTTCGTATCTAGGCCAAGATTTATACCCTTCTTTGAATACTTCAAACCAACGAGACTTAATTCTGTTAAGGGCTGGATAAATTTCTCGAGTTCTGAATCGAAAGAGTCAAGAGTTGTAACTCTGTTTACGAGGCCGATTTTTTCTGCTTCTGCTGCATCGATTGTTTTTCCGGTCAAAAGGATCTCTGAGGCCTTTTTTAATCCTACAAGGCGCGGTAAAATTAGGAGAGCAACAGGCGGGAAGACAGAAAGTTTTATTTCAGGCTGTCCTATTTTCAGGTTATCTGCGGCAAAAATCAGGTCGCAGAAGAGAGCAATCTCGCATCCTCCACCCAGGGTTAATCCCTTTAATGCGGCTACAGTTACCTGATCTAATTTATACATGTTTCGGAAGATGTCATGGAAGACCTGGAGCATTTTTTCGACCTTTTCTTCAGTGTGGTCAGCCACATCAACTCCTGCTGAGAAGGCCTTTTCTCCACTGCTTGATAAGACGAGGACTTTGACATCTTTATTCTCGGTCAGAGAGTCTAGAGCATCGTTCATTTCTTTCATCGTAGTAATGTTCAGAATATTCAGCGGGGGAAGATTGATGGTCAAGAAAGCCTTATCATCTTTTAAATCGAAAATAATATTTTCATATGCGCTTTTATTCATGATACTCTTCTCCTCGATGAAATATTTATTAA
Source organism: Candidatus Aminicenantaceae bacterium (assembly GCA_041862375.1). GTDB lineage: Bacteria > Acidobacteriota > Aminicenantia > Aminicenantales > Aminicenantaceae > WVZL01. The sequence continues at coordinate 47,820 of JBGVTE010000011.1, read as the reverse complement.
ATTTTCTTGAGAAGAATGGGAACGTAATACATATCACCAGATTCCATTCCTGTCAACTGTAAAGGATTTATAATGAGAGGTAGAATAAAGGTGATAATATAATTGTTAAAGGTAAAATAAGGGAAGAAATTATCAAATTCAAGGAAAAATTGTAAATAAGTTAGAAAAGCAGATTATATTTTTATAAAATAGGAAAAAATGTATGAAGAGTTAAGTAATATTATCCTCCATTTACATTTTTTTATTATTAACATCGAGCCGACAGGTATTGCTGCAAAAAAGAGGATATAAGATTTTGTCATCAATAGTAATCGAGTAGTAATAAAAAGAACCGAAATATTGGAAGATGAGAATGCGTAGTCGAACGGAAATGATTATTTAATGTAGATAATTTAAACATACTAGATGATAATAGAAGCAACTTAGAAATCTTGAGATGGATATTAAATCTAATGAAAAAAGTATGTTCTTACCCACTCTTATGTTCCAACACAGAAACATCTTAATTTGCCCGGTCTGCAGTGGAGCTATAATTATGTCTGCAGATAAAAGAAAGATAGGATGTTCAAAATGTAAACATACATTTAGATGCGAAAAAAATATTCCATTGCTATTCTGGCCGGATGAATGGGAAAGTAATAAAAAGGATGTTACGGATGTGGTGAAATCCTTTTATGAGAAAAATCCTTTTCCGAATTATGAAGACTTGGATTCTAGCCAGGGTCTTAAAGAGAAGGCTGAAAAGGGAATTTTTGCCCGGTTACTAGACGAACAAATTCCTCACGGTGCGATGATACTTGAAGTCGGATGTGGAACGGGACAACTTAGTAACTTTCTGGGGATAACTTGGGGAAGAACTATTTTTGCAACTGATATTTGTCTTAATTCTTTAAAATTAGCCCATGATTTCAGCGAAAAAAATCAAATTGAAAATGTTTGTTTTCTCCAAATGAATCTATTTAGACCAGTATTTAGACAATGTAGTTTTGACTTAGTTATATGCAATGGAGTGTTACATCATACAGGTGATCCTTTTCTCGGCTTTCGTTCGATATCAAGACTTGTAAAAATTGGAGGATTCATCATAGTTGGCCTATATAATAAATATGGAAGGATTCCTTCAAATATTAGACGTTTAATCTTTAAGTTTTCTAGTAATCGTTTTAAGTATCTTGATCCACGCTTTAAAGACAAAAATTTAAGCGACTTAAGAAAGTTAGTTTGGTTTAGGGACCAATACAAGAATCCTCATGAATCCCATCATACTATTGGAGAGGTTTTGAGTTGGTTTGATAAATCTGGAATCGAATTTATTAATAGCGTCCCTAAATCTACAGCATTTGAACCATTTTCTTCTGGGGAAAAATTGTTTAGAGCCAATCCCAAAGGAAAGAGATTCGACCACTTCTTGGTTCAATTGGGTATGTTGCTAAGTGGAGGGAGAGAAGGGGGATTCTTTATAATGATAGGACAAAAGAAGGCCTGATGTCATTGTAATTATAATGAAATACTTGATAACGAAGAGATATGTTACCTTGAATTTTACACCAGAATTATATCATAATTTTGGAAGAGAATTCGAGTGCATTAAATTAATGCTCGAGACGTTTATAAAGGAATTATTAAGTTCATGCGAGTTCTTCCCTTATATGGTTGGTTAAATGTAGCCGTGGAAAGGCCCTAGGAATATATTAGACTGAATTACTATTCAGTCTAATAATTCTTTCAATATACAGGTAATCCGATGAAAAGAAAATCTAAAGTAAAAAAAATATTGATTAATGTTTTAATATCTTGTTTAAGCTTAATAGTATGCTTCTCAGTGCTGGAAATTTACCTTCGTCTATTTCACAAGGAGTTAAATCCAGTAACTACTATTAGGCACACAACTCCAACTGCTGAAAATGAAGAGCAAAACATTAGAGCATTATTAAAATTGCCCAAATGGATTAATACTCCCTTAAGTGCTCAAATTTATGAAAGATCATGTTTTAAAACAGAATTAAAATATAATAGTCTGGGGATTCGGGAAAATGAATACCCATTTGAAAAAGAACAAGACGTTTACCGAATTCTTATTTTGGGAGATTCCTATGCTGAAGGAAAAGAGGTGTTGTTTGAAAAAAGGTTTAGTAATATTTTGCAGGACGAATTAAACAAAAATATAAATAAATACAAAAGAATTGAGTTAATTAATACTGGAATTTACGGATATTGCTCAATTCAAAAACTCGGAATGTTTTTGAGAATAGGAAAATATTTTAAGCCTGACTTGGTTATAGACCAATTTTTTATTAACGATCCTGATGAAAACCTTAGGTTATTTAATGATTATAAAATACTCACAAAAAAACGAATTGCGTTGAATATAGAGGATACATTACCAGAAAAGCAACCATTCTACAAAAGTCTGTATTTGTATCGCTTTTTGAAATTTAGATTAAGTCAAGTTTCTTGGTTGAGACCGTCTATTAAACGGACAAACTTTGAATTTGATACAGTCGAAATACCCACATATAAAATAATCTATACTGACCGATATGCTCCAGAAGATGAAATTGAGATTGTTTTACGTAAGTACGATATCTCATATATGCAGATGTACCAAAATCCAATTCCGCTTGATGTCTATTACGGGTGGATTATAACTTATGCATATTACATAGAATTGAAGAGATTATGCAAGGAAATTGGTGCAGAGTTAATGGTGCTCATTATCCCACATGCTTTTGGTCTAAGCTACAATCCTCATAATTTTCTCATAAGGCTTTTAAATAAACAAAAAATCCAATACTTAAGCCTAGAAACTTTTTTTAATGGAGTAGAGGGAATAATATTAGAGTGTGATGGACACTGGAGTGAGAAAGGTCATGAATTATGTGCAAAGTATTTAACCGATTTTGTCCAGACTCATTATTTGCCGGATTGATTTGTTTGATTTCAATCTTCCAGATCCAATGCGCAAATGATGGGAAAATCAGCTGTAAAAGTGCATTGATTCAGGATAATATAAAACTAATTGAAAAATATCAGTCAAAAGACGCCTTTCATTTTGTCTTAAATCTGTCAAAAAGAATTACTTCCTTTCAAAGGTGCTATCAAAATTCAGCTGGAGGGCTGAAAATCTTAGATGTATTTAGATCGGAATCATTAGATTTCCATAGTTTGCAAAAGTTCATCAGTCAAATGTTAAATTTTAATGAGAAGAGAAATATCTGCCTTATTCTTTATGATAGCCTAGCTTCTGATAGTAGCACATATCGCCTTAACAAACTATCTGGAATACTCTGGGATCCTCAGGGAACACTAAAAGAAAGCGACCTCCCTGACATACCTGATAAGGAAGAAATTTTAACTACTATAAATTATTTACAAAATAACCTCTCCAAGGGAGAATTGTACTCTGTACAAGAAATACATAAGATTACCTCAGATCCATATTCTATCTTCAAGAGTGCTGAGAATTTTTATGAAAATGGTGATTTTGAAAAAGCACTTTTACTTTATTTATTAGTGAGAGACCATCCAGGTGTAAAAAAATATGCGGATCATAAAATTGGCGAAATTTATAGAAACAAAGGTCAAATGGAGAAAGCTATAGAATTTTATCTGTCTAGTGACATGTATCCTTACAATATTAGTAGAATAATTGAGTATTACTGGGATAAAGGCGATAAAAAAAGTGCAGCTCCTTACTTGGAAAGAGTTTATAATGATAAGGATTTTAAATATCCTCCATCGGTCTATATATGTTTAGCTGAATATTTAAGAAATCAGGGAAAGATTGAGGAAGCTGAGCGAATCAGACGTAAATTAAAATCTGTGGATTGATAATTGGTTCATATTTCTTTTATTTTATCAATTTTTCAAACTCTTACTTCTTCCGCTACGAACAATAAAGTACATTCTCTTGGTCAATCATATCAAGGTTCTATCATTAGAATAAAATAGTATCGTAGTGCATGGTCAAGAGTTTGACTTTTTACTGCCTTGCTTTTACAATTTTTTCTCGATGAAAAGGAAACAATGGCTTACAGTTTACTTAGTTTTTATCGGAGGAATGGTGTTACTGGGTGATACTCCAGGAAAAGAAACAAAAATACTTGATAGTTTGCTCCCTCGAGAAATTAAAGGCTGGAAGGCAGTGGAAAAAGACCAATTTTATAATCCTCACAATATATTCGATTATATTGATGGAGCAGGAGAGGTTTATCGTTCTTATAATTTTAAGGAACTTCTCGTCAGGCGCTTTACAAGAAAAGGGAAGCCCGATATTGTGGCAGATTTTTTCAAAATGGGATCTTCCCGTGATGCTTTTGGTGTTTTTACACACGACCTCGAAGGAGAAGATGTCGAGATTGGTCAGGATTCTACCTATAATGCGGGTTTACTTTCGTTTTGGAAAGGTCTCTTTTTTATATCCATATATGCAGAGGAAGAAACAGATGAGACAAAAGAAGTTGTGTTGAGTTTAGGACGGTTCGCAGCCCTTGCTATCAAGGAAGAAGGGGAAAAGCCTGATCTTCTTGACCTCCTGCCACCGGAATATGTCGATAAGAAAAGTATCCATTATTTTCATAATCATATGATTCTGAATTATCATTTCTTTGTTTCCGATGAGAATATTTTTTTTCTTGACCAAAAAACAGAGGCTGTTCTCGGGACTGGATTCGAAAAAGGAGAAGAATATAAGCTTTTGCTAATTCGGTATCCTGACACGAAAAAAGCCGCAAAAGCATACAGGAGTTTCATCGAGGCTTACATGCCCGATGCCATTGAGCAAGGATTGGTCCAAACCGAAGATAAGAGGTGGACAGCAGCTGGAGTAATCGGCGATAAGATTATCATTATTTTTAATGCTCTTTCTGATATATCAGCTAAAGGCATGCTAAAAAAATTAGAGAGTAAAGGATAGAAACGAGGTTTTCACTGAATATTTGAGGTGGAAAAGATGAAAAAGAGAGTTATTACCCGCCGAGATTTCCTCCGGACAGCAGCAGTATCAACCATAGCAGGAGCTTTCTCTTTTCCTGATGGATTGGGAGCAATGCAAGGGAAATTAAAGAAGTCTAAAGCTGTTTTAATCCGTGATAAAGACGCTTTAGACGACACCGGACATCACAATCCTGAGGTCATTCAAAGAATGCTCGACGAGGCTGTAACAGTTTTATTGGAAAAGAGTGATCCTGTTGAAGCTTGGAAGGTACTCATCAATCCATCGGATATCGTGGGGATTAAAAGTAATGTTTGGGGTTACCTTCCTACAGGAGGAGTTGTTGAGCAAGCACTCAAACGCAGTGTGATGGATGCTGGTGTTCGTGAGGAAAATATCAGCATTGATGATTGGGGAGTCTTGAGAGATTCTGTATTTAAGAATGCTACTGCTCTCATCAATGCCCGACCGGCTAGGACACACCACTGGTCAGGGATGGGAGGTTGCATCAAAAATTATATCATGTTTGTTCCGGATCCTTCCAAATGGCATGGAGATTCTTGTGCAGATTTAGCTAAAATTTGGTATTTGCCCCACGTCAAGGGCAGAACCAAGCTCAACATCCTTCTTATGCTGACTCCATTGTTTCATGGGATTGGTCCTCACCACTTCAGCAAGCGGTATGTCTGGGCATACAAAGGAATTCTTGTCAGCCGGGATCCTGTTGCTGTTGATGCCACAGGAGTCAGGATTTTGCAGGCAAAACGCCGGGAATTTTTTGGTGAAGAAAGGCCTTTGCAGCCTCCGGCCAAGCATATCTTTTTGGCTGAGACAAGACATCACCTTGGAGTGAGCAATCCAGAAAGAATTGAGCTTATAAAATTGGGCTGGAAAGAAGATATCCTTATTTAAATATTAGATATGACACGAGATATACTTAGAGAGTATTGAATATGCCAATATATGAGTATCGCTGTAAAGAGTGCGGTAAGAAATCGACATTTGTAACCTTGAGCGTTAAATCTCCTTTGTCTCCACAGTGTAAGAGCTGTGGAGGCAAGAATGTGGAAAAAATTATCTCCCGCGTAGCGATTTATCGCTCAGAAGAAAGTCGCCTGAAGAGTTTGGCTGATCCTTCAAAACTGGCTGGGCTGGATGAGAATGATCCTAAAAGTGTTGCCCGCTGGATGAAGAAAATCGGTAAAGAAATGGGCGAGGATATAGGTGAAGACTTTGACCAGGCTATTGAAGAAACCATAAAAGAAAGCGAAAGCAAAAAGGGAGGGGAATCAGAAGAATAATGAACTTATTCCCTCTGTCCAAAGATTTTAGTTCCTATTCTCACTAAATTTGCTCCTTCTTCAATAGCAACCTTATAAGAATTTGTCATTCCCATAGACAGATATTTCATCTCTGTATTCGGAATAGAGAGGGATTTCATTCTCTCAAATATTTTTTTTGTCTCGACGAAATAAGGACGTGCTTCTTCTGGGTTGCCGAAGGCAGGACCCATTGTCATCAGCCCTTTTATTTTTAAATATTCAAATGCGGCAATTTCTTTAATGAAATGTTCTGCGTCCTCAGGAAGAATTCCGTATTTTTGCGGTTCCCTGCCGCTGTTTATTTCAACCAGCACTGGCATAAATTTCCCTAAATGGCCGGCCCTTTTGTCGATTTCTTTGGCAATCTTAAAGGAATCTACAGTCTCGATCATGTCGAAAATCTCGATTGCTTTTTTAGCCTTGTTTGTCTGTAAGTGTCCGATAAAATGCCATTTTACTCTGTTGCCGACAAGTTTAAAGGCATCAAGAGCTTCTTGAATATAATTTTCTCCTATGATTTTAATACCTGCCTCCACTGCCTCTAAGACTTCATCAGGGGATTTTGATTTTGCTGCTGCGACAAGGTGAACTCCTTCAGGAAGTTCCGAAAGTATTTTTTTTACATTCTCTCTAATCATAACTTAAAAGGGGACAGGCTACTTTTTTAAATTTTGCCATTTTTTGTCATTTTTTTCTAGTCTAAAAGGGAACAAGCTCACTACTGTCCCCTTTTTTATTTTTAAATGGTATAATGTCACACTTAAATATTTATATGAAATTATCTCTGTATCTGTTTAAGAGACACAAAGAACAGTGATTTCTAAAAGAAAACTTGAGGAAATATTCCTAAAGCATGGATTCACAGATTTCAAATGGATTGATCCTAGAAGGATTATTGTTGCCCGCTGGGTACGCATGAAGTGCATTTTCGGATGCAACGAATACGGAAAAACAGCTTCATGCCCTCCGAATCTCCCTTCATTCTCCGAATGCGAAAAATTCTTTAAAGAATATAGGGAAGCTGTTGTCTTTCATCTTGAAAAAAAAGTAGACAAACCTGAGGATCGGTTTCCTTGGGCAAGAAAGATAAACCTGAAACTTCTAAAACTCGAGAAAGAAGTATTTATATTAGGTCACGAAAAAGCTTTTCTCCTTTTTCTCGATAGCTGCAACATATGTGAAGAATGCCCGGGAAGAAAGTCAGATTGTAAGGAGCCCAAATTAGCCCGACCTACTCCCGAGGCAATGTGTGTTGATGTCTATTCCACAGTCAGACAATTGGGTTATCCAATCGCAGTGCTGTATGATTACGAACAGAAGATGAATCGCTATGCATTTCTAATGGTTAAATAGGCCTGATCCTAGAACTTCTTGACTTGAAAACACATTATTGATATTTTGATAATCTGGATGAAGAAGTCCTTGTTTTTCCCCACCAGCAAAAAGGGACGGCTCTTATTTTCTAGTTTCTTTACGTTTTCAGGAAATTTTGCCTTTATTTAGGTTTTTAAAAAGAAAAAGAGAACCGTCCTCATCTTAAAGGAGGGAGCATGAGTGAAGAAAAGAAAACCGCTATCAAGAAAATCCAAGCTACCGGCCATATGAGAAAGATAATGGCTGATTATTTTTACGAGTTGAACCGTGCGTCGAAAGAGGGGTCGCCAAAAATTGCCTGGTGCACCAGTGTAGGGCCTGCAGAACTTTTGTTGAGCTTGGGATTTCTTGTCCATTATCCCGAGAACCATGGCGCCATGTTAGGATCCACACGCACCGCAAATGACTATATCCCTGTTGCCAACGCCATCGGCTATTCTCCTGACATCTGTTCTTACCTCACGAGTGACATAGGTGCTTTCATAAAGAAAGAGACACCGCTTTCCCGTGCCTATGAGGGAATAGAGGGAGTTCCGAAGCCAGATGTGCTGGTGTATAACACCAATCAATGCCGAGATGTCCAGGATTGGTTCAGCTGGTATTCCAGAGAACTAAAGGTGCCTGCTCTGGGAATATCCACCTATCGCAACATAGGAGTAATAAAAGATTACCATCTCCAGAGTGTTATTCAGCAGGTTAAAGATTTAATCCCTCCACTGGAAGAAATTTCTGGTAATAAGTTTGATATAGATAAATTTCGGAGTGTTCTGACACTTTCAAGAGACTGTACCCTGCTCTGGAAAAAGGTACTTGAAGCTAATACAGCTATCCCGGCACCGATGAGTTTCTTTGATGGTACGATTCATATGGGGCCTGCTGTAGTTTTGAGAGGGACTCCTCAGGCTGTAGAGTACTACAAAGTGCTTCTCAAAGAATTGGAAGAGAGGATTGCGAATAATGAAGGAGCTGTTGAGGGAGAAAAATTTCGGCTTTACTGGGAAGGGATGCCAATCTGGGGGAAACTGAGAAACCTTGCTGAGTTCTTTATAAGTCTCAAAACAGCAGTTATTGCTTCGACTTATTGTAACAGCTGGGTTTTTGAGTCTTTCGATGCTGATGATCCATTTATGAGTTTGGCCAGGGCATATACTGAAATATTTATCGTTAGAAATGAGAATTTCAAGGAGAAATACATCGAAGAGATGGTTTCAAAGTACAAGATAAATGGCATTCTTTTTCATGACTCTAAAACCTGCCCTAACAATTCCAACAATCGCTATGGAATGCCAGAAAGGCTTGAGAAAAAATTGAATATTCCGACAATTACCATAAACGGTGATTTGAATGACTTGCGCTGCTATTCAGAAGAGCAGGCTAAAACTAATATTGAAGCCTTTGTCGAACAGTTAGAAACACAAGATTGACTTCCTTGAGGCAAATAAAAATCAATAAAGAAGGATGAAATGAAGATTGGAGTCTGTGGAATTGCCTGTGAAAATGCCCTATGATGGTCAAGGGGAAATGTCCCAATGGCGAGCAAGGATGTATGCCGAAAGAAAATAAGATGTGCAAGATAGCTACATGTGCATTTAACAGAGAGATGAGATTGTGTTTTGAGTGTCCTGAGTTTCCTTACGAGACGACAAAAACTGGGCCAATTAAATATGATTACTGCAATTTTATATCCGGCAAGGCCTTTTAAATACATAAACAATGAACTATTTTGCGGGAATTGATGTAGGAGCCTCCACCACAAAGTCTGTTATTGTTGATAAAGAGAAAGACATTTTAGGCTATTCAGTAGTAAATTCAGGTGCTGACTTTAAGGCTGCCTCAGAAAGAGCCTTCAAAAATTCACAGAAGAGTATCCAAAAATATGTTTCGGATAAATGTTTTATCATAGCTACTGGATACGGGAGGCGAAATGTAGCTTTTGCCCATACAACGAAGACTGAAATCAGCTGCCATGCCAAAGGAAGTTTTCACTTTTTCCCCCGTGCTCACACCCTGATTGATATTGGAGGGCAGGATAGTAAGATTATAAGAATAAATGTTACTGGAAGGAGAACAAGCTTTAAGATGAACCGCAAGTGTGCTGCAGGGACAGGAGCATTCCTTGAAGAAATCGCCAACCGCCTTCATGTCAAGCTTGAAAAGCTCAACGAGCTTGCAGAAAAGGCAGAGAGAAATATTCAGATTGGGAGCTACTGTACTGTATTTACTGCCACAGAAATCCTGACCAAGATAAGAGAAGGTGTTGATGTTAAAGACTTAGTAAGAGGGATTTTTGGTTCAGTCGTAAAAAGAGCTCTTGAAATGGACCCCTTGGAAGGGGATATTGTTATGAGCGGGGGAGTAGTGGCATATAATCCTTTTTTAGTTACTATGTTCGAGGAAAGATTAAACAAGACAATTTTTGTGCCGCCGCTTCCTCAATTGACAGGCGCTTTTGGAGCGGCTTTATACGCTTTAGAAGCAAAAGGAGGTTCCAATGCTTGATGCTTTATTTAAACCAAAATCAGTAGCCATCATCGGTGCTTCAAATAATCCCTTGAGTATCGGCCATATTGTTATGCAAAACCTGCTGGACCACAATTTTAAAGGACCAATTTACCCAATCAATCCCAAATCTAATTTCATCAAGAGTTTCAAGGCTTACCCATCTGTTACTGATATTCCAGACGAGATAGATTTGGTCAATATCTCCATTAAAAACACCCTGGTTCCCTATGTCATCGAAGAATGCGGTAAAAAAGGCGTGAAGTTTGCCATTGTCCATACTGCCGGGTTTAAAGAAGTCGGCGAGGAAGGCCTTAAACTCGAGAAGCAGATAGTTGAGATCGCCCATAAATACGGGATGCGTATTTATGGGCCGAACTCCCAGGGAATTCAGAATTCCGATCCCGAAGTCTCTGCCTATGCCAACTTTACCTTTGTGCCCATGAGTCCCGGGAATATATCCATCGTTGCCCAGAGTGGAGGAGTTGGAGAAACGTTGAAACTGCACCTTTATCGTATCGGGAAGGGAATCAGGATGTATTCCAGCTTCGGGAACGAGGCAGATGTGAGCATGAACGAAATTATTGATTATTATGGTCAGGATGAAGAGACAAGGGCCATCATGGTTCACATTGAAACTCTGAAAGATCCTGTCGGATTTCTCGAAGTAGCGAGTCGTGTAACTCCTAAAAAACCCATTCTTGCTCTAAAGACAGGAAAGACATCCGAAGGAACGAGAGCTGTTGCCTCTCACACTGGTGCACTTGTCGAACAGGAAACGATTACAGATGTAATTTTCAAGAAGAGCGGCGTTCTGCGCTTCAACTCTCAGGAGGATATGATTAATGCAGCGATTGCCTTCTCTAACCAACCAGTTCCTAAGGGAGACAGGGTAGTCATTGTGACAAACACAGGAGGGCCGGCAATAATCGCAGTGGATGAATGTATCACAGCCGGGCTTAAATTGGCTGAACTGAGCCAGAAGACCAAAGAAGTCCTGGGTGAGCTGGTCTTTAAGGAGGCTATTGTTTCCAATCCCGTTGATGTTGTAGCCACGGCAGGTCCCGAGCAGTATGGAGGGACAGTGGAAACTCTCCTCAAAGATCCGAATATTGATTCCCTGCTGCTTGTCTTTGTCACTGCTCCCTTTGTTGATTGTGAAGGGATAGCCAGGAAGCTCGGTGAGATTGGCAGGGCTTCGCCGAAGCCCATTGTATGCCAGGTAATGACCATAGAAAAATGGGCTGAAGTGATCCGTCTCATCAGAGAAAGTGGGATTCCTGTCTATGATTTTGCAGAAACTGCAGCAAGAGCACTTTCTGCAATGACTGAGTACGGAAAGTTTATCCAGAGAAAGGCTCCTGTCTACAAAAGATACCCTGTCGATCAGAGTAAAGCAGGAGCAATCATGAACCGCCATAAGGGCAAGGAAAAGTTTTTGCCGCAGGATGATGTTTTTGAAATCCTCCGCTGCTACGGAATACCAGCCGCGGCTACTGTGAGATTAGCAAAAAAAGGAGAACTGGAGAGCGCAGCTTTAAAAATTGGCTATCCAGTGGTGTTAAAGGTGGATTCTGAAGCTATTATCCACAAGACAGAGGTTGGAGGCGTTTCCCTCAATCTCAAAGGTAAGGCAGAACTTCTGGCTGCCTATGAAAAGATGGCTAAGAAATTCGTAAAAGAAAAACCTGGATTCATCCTCCAGAAATACCTGGAAAGCGGAAAAGAAGTAATAATGGGAGCTAAAGCGAATGAAGGCCTCGGTCCAACGCTCATGTTTGGCTTGGGGGGAGTTTTTGTCGAGACCCTCAAGGATGTGCAGTTCAGGTTAGCACATCTTTCTGAAGAAGATGCTCTGGAGATGATACGCTCGATCAAGGGATACCCCATTCTACAAGGTGCGAGGGGAGAAAAGGCAGCAGATATTAAAAAATTGACTGAAATTTTGATTCGCCTCTCTCAACTCACCTCTGATTTTTCCGAGATAGATGAGTTGGATTTAAATCCTGTTTTTGCTCTTGAGAAGGGAAAGGGTGCTGTAGTTGTTGACGCAAGAATAAAAATCAAAAAAACTAGCAGCCTGAAAGGAATAAATAAGGAATAAATAGAGAATGTCATTGCGAGCAATCAAAGGGAGCATGGCAATCTCACAAGATGAAATGTCATTGCGAGCGAAGCGCGGCAATCTTTTGTATTCAAAAGGTTAAGTGTGCTTCGTCACCTTGTTCCTCACAATGACGATTTATTGTAGGGGATTGCTTCACCTTTTCGAGGCTCGCAATGACAGCTTATTGGTTTAAATTGATTCACCTATTCGAAGTTCGAACTCGATTTAGCAGCGCTTTCATATTATCAATGACATTGCATCTTGTCATTTTGAGGCAGAGTTAATTGTTAAGATTTCGAGAGTCGATATATAAGGTTTGTATTTTTTTATGAACTAAGCATGAATTGGATTCCTTTAAGTATCGTCTGTCTTTATATCGTACTCCTCTATGTGGTTACGTGGGCAACCCGCCGCCTGAGCAGGGGAGGAATGATTGCTTACCTTTTAGCAGGGCGAGGCCTGCCTTTTTGGGTAGTAGCACCTCTCCTCACTGGCCTTGCCGTTGGAGGGGCCTCGACAGTCGGAGTGGCAGAGAGTTCATACAGAGCTGGTATATCAGCAGGATGGTATAATGCCGCCTGGGCTGCCGGAGCACTATTAGTAGGCTTCATCGCTGCCCGTCGCTATCGACGAATGGAGGTAAGCACTCTTCCTGAACTTTTCGAAAGGCATTACGACACTTCAGGGAGAGTTGTCGGTGTCCTCGGCCAGCTGGTCTTACAAATAGTAATTACTTCTCTCCAGTATGTGGCTGGTGGAGCTATTCTTTCTTCTCTGCTTCCCGATGTGTTCAGTTTCAAGGCCGGTATGTTTGTCACTGCGGTGGTTTTTGTGGGGATAACTTTAATCGGCGGCTTTTGGGCGGCTGGCTTAACTAATATAATCAATGTGATTCTCATCTATGTAGGAGTTCTCCTCGGAGCAGTCATTGCAGTCGGAAAAATAGGAGGATTTAGAGAGCTTGTAGCAAAACTTCCTGCCGATTATCCTGGCTTTGACCTAGGAGCCATCGGCCTAGGTCTCATAATCGGATGGTTTATGGTTATGTGTACCATGGCATTTTCAGTCCAATCAGTGGTTCAGATAACATTTGCTGCCAAAGACTCATCTTCAGCCCGCAGAGGTTTTATCTTCGGAGGATTGATTATCCTGCCCGTTGGTTTTATAAGTGCTGTTATCGGTATTGCAGCCACTGTCCTTCATCCCGAAATTATCCCCACCGAAGCTCTGCCCCGGACCGTGCTGAGTTTAAGCCCTGTGGTAGCCGGCCTTGTTCTTGCTGGACTCTGGGCTGCTGATGTTTCTACTGCTTCTGCGCTTCTTGTAGGGAGCGCGACTCTGGTTGTGGGAGATATTATCAAGAGGTTTATAGCTCCTGACCTCAAAGAAAAGGGGGAAAGGATGATATCCCGGATTTCGGTATTAGTTTTGAGTGTTTTTACCTACATTCTGGCTGTTTCTGTCTCTGGTATCATAAAAACTTTGCTCATCGGACTCACCCTGACCACTGCATATACACTGGTAACGTTAATGACTCTTTTCTGGCCGAAAGTATGCAGGAGGTCTCATGCCACCTGGACATTACTTATTACCATGACTTCTCTTGGACTCTGGCTCAAATTCCCTCAAATTTCCTCCTTTTTTCAAAAAATTAGCCTTCCCCATCCGATCTACTTCTGCTGGATAGTAAGCCTAGTTACATTTTTCCTCATAGCAATCATAGATAAAAGAAGGATAGAGTATAACCTAGATTATAAGAAGGAGTAATACTTACTATTACCTAAATTGGCGTTTATGTGGAGTGAATGCTTTTTAAATCACAAGACAAATACAAGGCTCTTGATAAATAGTTTCCAATTTTTTAACCTATCGTGCAAAAGATGTATCAGATGATAGGAGAGCGTAGCCAATGGCAAAAATAAAAATGCTTTGTCCCTTTTCAAAAGAATTGTGCCGGGAGTGTGCTCAGTACAGAGGTAGGCACTATTATCTTTGTTTTTATACCAAGTACCGGGGTTATTTAGGAGGACAAGAAGAATCTGGGCAAAAAACACGGAGAGGCCAAAAAAGGAGTTTTGAAATGCCCTCTAGTCTTCCCATAAGTCCGAAGTGGTTAGTCTTCAATGAATTTATAGAAAGGAAAGAGAGATGATACGGAATTTTGAGTATTTAAGAGCAGATACAATAAAGGATACTCTCAATCTACTTGAGGAGCACAAGGAAGATTGTAAGATTATTTGTGGCGGGCAGTCGCTGCTCATTCTGATGCGCCAGGGATTGGTCGCACCTAAAAATCTAATCGACATAAAGAGACTAAAAGAATTGAACTATATAAATTTTGACAAAAAAGGAGGGCTCAGGATAGGAACCACTACAACTCACAGAGAAATAGAAAAATCTTCGCTGATAAAAGATCACTACCCGGTCCTGGTGGATATGGAGAAGAATCTGGCTTCTGTTCAGACACGCAACTGGGGAACTATAGGTGGAAATCTTGCCCATGGAGATCCGGCAGGAGACCCGGGGCCAGTATTAATTTCCCTGAATGGTGCTGTAAAAATAGCAAACAAGGAAAGGGAACGGAATATTCCCCTTGAGGAATTCTTTGTTGATTACTTCGAAACAGTGCTCGAGGAAGCTGAGCTACTGCTTGAGGTTCAGGTGCCTGTTATTCCTCCAAGAACAGCTGTCGCTTACGAGAAATTCAATATTATTAAGAATGACCAGGGTATTGTGTCTGTAGCCGTATCAATAACCACGGATGATGATGGTGTCAGGTGTAAAGAAGCACGGATTGTCCTCGGAGCCGCTGCTTCAACTCCCGTCCGTGCAAAAGGAGCTGAACAGATGTTGATCGGGAAGAAGCCTGATGCCAGGATACTCGATAAAATCAGTGATAAAGCCTCAGAAGAAGCTGATCCTGTCGACGATATTCACGCTACTGAGGAGTACAGGAGACGTTTGGTCAAAGCGCTCACGAAAAAGCTAGTTAAGAAAGCCTGGGAGCAAGCCAGGAAATCACCGTAAAGGAGAGGTTCTTTACATGGAAAAACAATTAGTGCGAATAAAAGTTAACAGCGAGTATTACGAGCTTTACATAAAGCCTAAGAAACTCCTGGTTGAGGTGTTGAGAGATGAGCTGGGCCTGACAGGAACGAAGAGAGGATGTAACACAGGTGCATGTTGTGCTTGCACAGTCTTGCTCGATGGAATTGCAGTAAAGTCATGTTCAGTCCTGGCGGTGCAGGCCGATGGTTCGGAGATTACAACTGTCGAGGGGCTGGCAGATAGGGCAAACCTCGCTCCCCTCCAAAGGTCATTCCTCGATCACGGTGCCTATCAATGCGGCTTCTGTACTTCGGGGATGCTGATGTCAGCCACGGCACTGTTGAGTGAAAAACTGAGCCCTACAAAGGAGGATATAAGGGAGAGTATCCACGGCAATCTCTGCCGATGTACGGGGTATAACAGCATTATCAGAGCAATAGCGGCAGTAGCTGAGGGAAAGTACAAGGAGCAAAAGTGATGAAGAAATATAAAGTCATAAACACACACATTCATAACATCGATGGCATTGCCAAGGTAACAGGTCGGGCAAAGTATACCTTTGATATCACCTTACCCCAGATGCTTCACGGGAAGATTTTAAGGAGCCCATATCCCCATGCGAAAATTCTCACAATCGACACAAGCAGAGCAGAAGCTTTGGCAGGAGTAAAAGCTGTCGTAACAGGAAAAGATACTCTCGGGATAAAACAGGGGATATGGAGAAGGTATAAAGAGCTCTGTGATGAGGAAATCCTTGCCAGGAGTAAGGTGCGTTATATCGGAGAGCCTGTAGCAGCTGTGGCTGCAGTTGATGAGGATACAGCTGAGGAAGCAATGGATTTGATCGAGGTTGAATACAAGGCACTGCCAGGAGTATTCGAGCCGCTTGAAGCCATTAAAGAAGGAGCCCCGCAGCTTCATGAACATGCGGAGAGAAATATTAATGTAACGCGGCATATTGAATGGGGTGATGTAGATGAGGCATTCAAGAAGGCTGACTTTATTCGTGAGGACTGGTTCAGATGTTCTTCCCAAGCCCATGTGTGTATGGAGACGCATTGTGCAGTGGCAAGCTACACTCCCGAAGGGAAATTAACAGTATGGACATCGACCCAATCCCATTATTACATCCAGGTATTACTGGCCGGAATACTCGGTCTGAGGGAGAATGATGTCAGAGTTATCTCACGTTATACTGGTGGAGGATTTGGGAGCAAGTTCGAACTCGATTCAGCACAGTTCTGCAGCTCACTCCTTTCGATGAAGCTTTCGAAGCCGGTGAAAATTGTACTCTCCCGCGAGGAAGAGTTTATGGCGACAAAGCGCCGCACTCCCATGTTCTACTACGTGAGGAGCGGAGTCAGGAAGGACGGCACTTTTTTAGCCAAAGAAGCACGGGCATTCACTGAGGGAGGCGCCTACACTGCCATGGGAGCAACCGCCCTCTACCTTACAGGCTTTTTCCAGGCATTCCCTTATGTGTGGCCGAATTACCGTTACGATGGGTATCGGGTATACACCAATGCAGCTCCCACTTCAGCCATGCGCGGTTTTGGAGCTCCCCAGGCAGCCTTTTGCTCGGAAACCCAGATAGACTTAATAGCGGATGAGCTGGGGATTAACCCGATAGAAATACGGCGCAAGAACGCAATGTATCCTGGCTACGAAGTTCCGGGACAAGCAACGATTCAGAGCTGCGGACTTACTCAGTGTCTCGATAAAGTAGAAAAGTGGATCAAAAAACGAGGTAAGCTGCCTCCCCATCGAGGGATAGGTATTGCTGCTTACGGCTTCATGTCAGGAGGAATATTTAACTGGTTTGATACTCCCTATGCTTTTTCCTCTGCTGTGATCAAGATAAACATTGACGGAAAAGTAGACCTCTATGTCGGTTCCCAGGACATGGGTCAGGGTTCAAACACTACACTGGCTATGATTTGTGCGGAGGAGCTGGGTGTCCGTGTTGAGGATATTTGCCTCCACATGGGAGATACCGAGACCTGTCCGGTTGACCTCGGGGCATGGGGAAGCCGAGAGACGCTGATGCAGGGAAATGCGGTGAAAATGGCCGCGGCTGAGGCCAAGCAGCAGCTTATCGAATTTGCAGCAGCAAAGCTTGCCCCGAATATTGTATACGACTTGGACATCAAGGACTGCTGGGTTCATCTCATTGCCCGGCCAGAACGGGGGATTTCCTATTTTGATATAGTCAAGGAAGCTATCAGAGGAAGGGAGGGCCAGCCTATTCTCGCCCGAGGACATTATACTCCGCACCGCAAGGGGATGATATCTCCGGCGTATAGCTTTGGTGTTCAGGCAGTTGAGGCAAAAGTTTGTCCTGATACAGGTAAAATTACGCTAGTAAATTGTGTGACTGCGCATGACTGTGGACAAGTGATTAATCCGCTGGGAGTACAGGGGCAGTTAGAAGGAGCAATCGCTATGGCTGCGGGATATGGTTTTACCGAAGATCTACCCATGGACGAAGGGAAGATATTGAATCCGAATCTGGTTGACTACAAAATACTGAGAGCCACTGAGATGCCTGAAACAAATGTGGTTGAAGTGGAGACCTACGAACCTGAAGGGCCTTTTGGAGCCAAGGAAGCAGGTGAAGGGCTTACGAATCCTACGGCAGGTGCTCTGGGTAATGCAGTCTATCACGCCACTGGATTAAGCATTAAAGATCTTCCCATCACTTCAGAAAAGGTGCTTCAGGCACTCCAAGAGAAGAAAGCAAAAAAGAGCAAAATCAGTTAAATAAACGAGGGAAAGAACAGTAAGGAGGTCATACTGTGGGTTATAAATGTCCTGTTTGTGAAAAAACTTGGCTAGATACAATGGAGTTAGCCCGGCATATGTTCGGAACGGGCGACCAGGCTCACAAAGACTGGGTAAACTCAAAAGGACTCAATTTTGTTGAGCTCCTGCTCATCCAGACCATGGAGCCCGGGAATAAAGGGTATAAGACTTTAGCAGAACTACTTGAAAAGGAAGCAGAGAAGGTTGATTAGAGAACTGAGGACAGTTTAGAAGCGGGGAGGAAAGCATGATACTTGAGGGAAAAATTATTGTAAAGGCGCCCATTCAAAAGTTATGGAACACACTCTTAGAGCCTGAGACATTGCGAGAGTGCGTACCGGGTGCAGAGAAGATAGAGCGTCTGGATGAAAGGACTTATGACTGTTTAGTAAAGCAGAAAGTAGGACCTATTTCAGTTCGGTTCAAGTTTAAAAACATACTGATGAAAATAGAGCCGTTTGCTCATATCGAGATGGAAGGCGAAGGAGAAGACATCGGCAAGGCCGGCCGTTTCACCCAGAAAACCATAATAGATCTAAAAGAAACAGGAGATGAAGAAGTAGAAGTCTCCTACAGGTGCAACGCTAATATAGTCGGAAAACTGGCAATGTTCGGAGACAGAATCCTGAAGGCAAAAGCAAAAAAGGTGGAGGCTGAGTTCAAAAAGGCCCTCAAAGAAAAACTCACCAAAAAAGGGGACAGGCTACTTTTTTTATAAATAACAATTTTTGTCATTATCAAGGAAGAAGGACGGTTTCTATTTTTTATTATCTCCGCTCAATCTGCTCTTCCTTTTTTAGAATATCATTTTTTTCATCGAGATAAGAATGTTGTGAAAATAGAACCATCTCCATTTTTAAAAAAGTAAGCCGTCCCCTTTTTCTTGACAATGGTTTTTTGAAAAAGTAGTATCTTCTCTGTGAAAAAGGAGGATAAAGTGGGTTTAGATTGGTTAAAAAAAGACAATGAACTCAAAGACCATTCTCTTTGGGGAAAGGAACACTGGGGTACTAAACCTCCCTGTACCACGTATGAAAAGAGGCCTATCCTTGATGCTTCGGGAAATGAAGTGGAAGGTCTATATTCTGCCTGGATTAGCTTAAACAATCCAGATCAGTACAATTCATACACCACTAAAATGGTAAAGGGAGTCATTGCTGGATTCCAGAATGCATCGCTTGACCGAAGTGTCGTAGCTGTTGTCTTTACTGCTGTAGGAGATAAAGCATTCTGCACTGGAGGAAACACTAAGGAGTATGCCGAGTATTATGCAGGAAAACCCAATGAATACGGAGAATACATGGATCTATTCAACGGTATGGTTGATGCTATCCTGATGTGCAAGAAGCCTACGATATGCCGGGTAAATGGGATGAGAGTTGCAGGTGGCCAGGAAATAGGAATGGCCTGTGATATCGCCATTTCTGCTGATACAGCGATATTCGGCCAGGCAGGTCCGCGCCACGGTTCAGCTCCAGATGGTGGCTCCTCGGATTTCCTTCCTTGGTTCTTGAGCATCGAGGATGCTATCTGGAATTGCGTTTCCTGCGAATTATGGAGTGCCTATAAGATGAAAAGGCTTGGCCTGGTTAGCCAAGTAGCTCCGGTGATAAAACAGGATGGAGAGTTTATCCGCAATCCCGCTGTCATCACGGATAAATACATTGAAGATGGTGAAATCGTTTACGGAGAGTTCCTCAGGGGAGAGGAAGGCAAGAAAGTGCGGGAGTTTCTCAAGACTGCGTCCATCGATTTCGAGCTCTTGGATAAAGCTGTTCATGGTGTGCTCTGGAAATTTACCAATCTTTTTCCAGGATGTCTGATAAAATCTCTGGACAGCGTGAGATCAAAAAAGAAATATTTCTGGGATATGGCAAAGAATTACAACCGCCACTGGCTGGCTGTGAACATGGCAACAGAGGCCTTCTTAGGATTCCATGCCTTCAACACAAAGAAGCTAACAGGACAAGATGTTATTGACTTTATCAAGTACAGACAGTTGATTGCAGAGGGAAAATCTGTTGATGAAGCTTTCATGGAAGCTGTCTTACCTAAGCCC
This sequence comes from Candidatus Aminicenantaceae bacterium, assembly GCA_041862375.1. Lineage (GTDB taxonomy): Bacteria > Acidobacteriota > Aminicenantia > Aminicenantales > Aminicenantaceae > WVZL01. The sequence goes on along the minus strand of JBGVTE010000011.1, from coordinate 27,676 downwards.
AAGGAATAAGAGAAATCTGTTTTGAATAAACTCCGGTCATAGTAAAAAGAAGGAACTGCTGTGCCAAAAGGCATTGAATTCCTGAAAATATTTGATAGGGAAGGGAGAGGCGAAGCTTTAGACGGGAAATAAATAAAAATGCAGAGGCCATTCAAAGGATCACCAATGGAGAATCGAAGAAGTCTTAGCGAAAAGAAAGTTAAGGGAATATCGTGGAATGAGGTGGAAATACTGGTAGTTGGAGCAGGTACAATGGGTACAGGCCTGGTGCAGGCGTACGCTCAGAGCGGATTCACGGTTGGAGTTTTAGATGTTAGTGATGGAATCCTCGAGCGTGCCCTGAAAACCATAGACAGCGAGCTTGAAGAAGGCAGGAAAGGAGGAATCTTTCAAGATTCCCAGGTCGCACAGATAAAAGGACGGATTTTAGCCACCACAGACTATAAAAAAGCTTGTCAGGGACAAAGTCTCAAACTGGCCATAGAAACCGCTACAGAAGATATCAAGATAAAAAAACAGATTTTTAGAACTTTGGATAAACTCTGTTCGCCTTATGTTGTCCTAGCATCGAATACTTCTTCTCTTGATGTAAACATTTTAGCCCGGGAGACGAAGAGGCCGGATAAAGTTGTCTGGATGCATTACTTTTTCCTTCCCCACAAGAATCGAGCAGGCGAATATGCTGGCACTGAGAGCACATCGCCAGATAGTATTGAGATTGCAGCAAAATACATGAAACTGGCAGGCAAAGTTGCAACTCCCATACTCAGCAGCCGCAAAGGTGGAGCAGCGGATGTGATTTTTGTTTCTCTTCTTCTTGAGGCGGCCAGGATGGTTGACGATGGTTTTGATGTTTCGAGTATCGAGGCGGCAGGGAAAAAGGCCTTTAACATGCCTTTGGGTTTTTTAAGTCTGATGGATGCCAATGGAATTCCTCTCGGTATTCAGACAATGTATTCCTTTTCAGATTCTTCTAATCCTGATGATCCTCTCTATAAAGTTTACAACAATTTTTTTACTCCTTCAGAAAGCTATAAAAAATTACTGGAAAAATACCAAAAGGCAGAGGATAAATCCGGTGTAAGATGGATTACTGGAGAAGAGGCAAAAAAGGAATCAGAAGACATGATGCTTGTTGATACACTCAAGAAAAGATTCCTGGCTGTTGGATTTATGACAGCAGTAGAAGCAGTGGAAGCAGGAGTAATCGAAATGGAAGAAGTGGAGACCCTGTGCCATAATGCTTTTCTCTGGAGAGATGGCCCCTTTACCCTAATGAACAAGATGGGGATAAGAGAAGGCTTGAGAATTGTTACAGAAAGGATGGAGCTTTCTCACAGGAAGGAAATAAATTTTCCGATTCCTCAACTTCTAATCGAGCAGGCCCAAAAGAACGAACCATGGCCGATTAGATTAAGTTCTGTAAAACTCAGTCATGAACAAAAAGGCAAAATAGCACGGATCATGATTTCTAATCCTCGGAAAGCCAATGCCTTGGATAAACGAGTCTTTGAAGATTTAAAATCATATTTTAAAAAGACTAATGAGGATGAACAAGTGCAGGTTATTATCTTCGATACTTCACCCATAAAATCCTTTATTGCCGGAGTCAATGTTTCAACCTTCATACAGTATATAAGGGAAGGCGATGTTAAGGCGCTCAAGGATGAAGTTGCTTCCTGGCAGGATGTTGTATTCCATGAGATGACAGGGGGAGGCAAGCCGAAAATTGCGATTGTGGATGGAACGGCTTTAGGAGGAGGTGTCGAAGTTGCCCTTGCTTTTGCCTCAGATCCCGATACAGTGGTTATAGCCACAGAGCGGACTTCATACAACTTTCCTGAAACTCGATTGGGAATATATCCTGTACTGAGAGGGACTCTCACGCTGCCTCAACTTGTTTACAGAGCTACAAACGACGCTGATCTTGCTGTAGCAATTGCTCGCTATTACATTTTAACAGGAGCAACGACCTCTTCCCCTAGAGTATTAAAATATTTGGGCTTAGCTGATTTTCTTGTTCCCTCCCGGATGAGGGACGATAAAGCCGAGGCTTTAGCTCAAGCCATAATTAATAAGGGAGGAAAGCCTCTTGAGCCGGAGCAGATCGACTCCTTAAAGATTGAAGAATTTCCTTCAGAGTTGACTATTGAAGAAAAGGAGGAATTAAGTCTGATTAAAAATTTATTTCTCAAGAAGGATTTTATTCCTGACCTTTATGCATACAGTCGAGGTCAGGGTAAAATTTCACTTTCTGCGAAAAGCAAAGCTACTGCGGAGAAGATAGCTCAACGGGTAGCCAGGAACTCACCTCATGCAGTCGCAGTAGCAAACGAGTTAATAACCAGAGGATTTGATGATTTTCTTAAAGGAAAGTCTCTGGAGGAGAGAGCTCAATGGGAATTGGATTACTATCTAATCCTGACCTTCCAGCACCACGATGCTTTGGAGAGAAACAAGTAAAAGGGGACAGGCTACTTTTTTTATAAATAACAATTTTTGTCATTATAGAGGATTGCGCATAGCTTTGTCCCTTTTCTAAAAAATAGCCTGTCCCCTTTTTATAGGGTTTATGATAATATTTTACTTTTGAGAGATGTTTAAACACAGTTACCTGAAAATATAGAGGAGGTAAGAGATGTATTTAGATGGAAAAGTAGCCCTTGTCACTGGTGGCAGCCTGGGTATAGGCACTTCGATTTCCTTGGATTTAGCCCGGAACGGAGCAGATGTTGCTTTGACCTTTCGCAGGCATGAGCAAGAAGCAAAGGAGATTGCTGATCAAATCAGAGCCATGGGGCGTAAAGCACAGGAATACAAGATTGACGTTTCTAATTTTAAAGATGTACAGAATCTCGTCTCGAAAGTGGTTGAAGAATTCCAACATTTGGATATTCTTGTCAACAATGCTGGAATGAACTGGGATGGTGTTGTCTGGAAGATGACTGAGGAGCAGTGGGACAACGTAATTAATGTTGACCTTAAGGGAACATTTAATTTTGTCCGAGCTGTATCCCCGATTTTCAGAGAGCAGAAATCAGGGAAGATAGTTAACATTACTTCCATAAATGCACTTAGGGGAAAGTTTGGTCAGGCAAATTACTCAGCAGCAAAAGCGGGAGCAATAGGTTTGACCAAAGCGGTAGCCAGAGAACTGGGGAAATACAGTGTGAACGTCAACGCCATAGCTCCGGGGATGATTGAGACAGCGATGATTAGGGATTTGCCTGAGGACTTCAAGAAGAAGGCTGCTGAAGAAACAGTATTTAACCGCCTTGGCCAACCTGAGGATATTGCCCACACAGTTACTTTCCTCTGCAGTGAGAAAGCCAAACACATCACAGGGGAGGTAATCAAGGTCGACGGAGGCCAGTACATATAAACCGTTATTTTTAATTCATTAGATTTTCTGTAACAGAATCTGTAAGATAAATTAATCAAACGGGATAAATAAAAAAAATTAAATAAAATACATAGATAGAAGAGGGCTGGAGATTGCTTCGTCGTTTTACTCCTCAAAATGACGTTGAATTGAGTAATAACATTTAATTAAGCAAATCTATAATAGGGCCAAATAGAAAAAATTAAAAAATCTAAAAAATGAGATAAGCGAGCACAAGGAGGAAATTAATGAATATTAATGATGTTGTAGTCATAAGCGGAGTTCGCACTCCGATGGGAAGATTCGGAGGAACTCTGAAAGATATGGCAGCGTATGATATAGGAGCGGTTGCTATCCGTGAGGCTCTGAAAAGAGCTAGGCTTAAAGGAGAAGATATCAGCGATGTTATCCTTGGAAGCTGCCGTCAGGCAGGTAACGGCCCCAATCCTGCCAGGACAGCTTCTGTTCGGGGGGGAATTCCTTCGAATGTTCCTGTTATTACTCTGAACATGGCCTGTCCTTCAGGAATGAGGGCCTTAGCTATGGCTGCTCAAGCGGTAATGTTGGGCGATGCAGAGATTGTGATGGTCGGCGGTTTTGATAGTATGAGTACCATTCCCTACCTGCTTAAAGACGCGCGCTGGCAGGGCTTCAAAATGGGAAATAAGGTGCTCCTCGATGGCTGGAGCGACTCCATTGATCCCCTCTGCAATATGGGGATGGGTCAGACTGCTGAGAATTTAGTTGATAAGTACAGTTTGACAAGAGAAGAAATGGATGAGTTTGCCCTATCCAGTCATCAGAAAGCAGCAAAAGCACAGGATGAAGGCTGGTTTGATGAGGAGATTGTTTCGGTAGAGGTTCCGCAGAGAAAAGGAGAACCGGTGATTTTTTCCAAGGATGAAACGATCCGCCGGGATACATCTCTTGAAAAGCTGGCGAAGCTTCCCGCCGTTTTCAGGAAAGACGGAAAGATTACAGCAGGAAATGCCTGCCAAATGTCTGATGGTGCAGTGGCATTGGTCGTTACTTCCCAGGAGAAGGCTAAAGAGCTTGGTGCCAAGCCACTCTTTTCACTTCTTGCTTATGCCCAGACTGCAGTCGAGCCGGATCTTATGGGTGATGGGCCAGGTGTCGTCATGCCTTTAGCGCTTGAGAAGGCAGGTGTGACTATGGGTGGTGTTGACTTCATAGAAGTCAATGAAGCCTTTGCTGCTCAAGTATTGGCGAATGAAAAAGTGCTCAAGTGGGATCGGTCGAAAGTGAATGTACATGGAGGAGCTATTGCCCTTGGGCATCCCACAGGTATCAGCGGGGCTCGAATTGTAGTTACCTTGTACAATGTGCTGCGGATTCACAACGGTGAAATTGGCCTTGCCGGAATTTGCGGCGGCGGTGGAGTCACCATGGCCACAGTGATAAAAAAAGAAAACTAAAATGGGGTCAGGCTTTCATAACTTTTATAATTTTAAAGATTAATTTCCGGAGAGCCAGGCGATCATAAATTTCTTATTTTAAAAATTAATGGCTAGGAATAAAATAGAAAGATATTATGAATTATGTAGGTGCAAGTTTGCGCAATAATTATAAAACTTATGAAAGCCTGACCCCGATAATGATAACCTAATGGTAACGATTAGAGAGAAAATCGAGGCATCAGAGAGAAGAAGCCTTTCTCCCAGAGCCTGTCTAAGTTCTAAGACAAAAGGGAGAGAAAGGAAGGAAGTTCCACATTCATTAAGGACTGCCTTCCAGCGGGACAGAGACCGGATTATCCATTCAAAATCCTTCCGCAGGCTCAAGCACAAGACTCAGGTATTTCTCGCTCCTTTCGGAGACCATTACCGGACTCGGCTGACTCACACTCTCGAGGTTTCTCAGATAGCCCGAACCATAGCCAGAGCGTTGAGGTTAAACGAAGATTTGACCGAAGCCATTGCTCTAGGGCATGATCTCGGCCATACTCCCTTTGGTCATGCAGGCGAGGAGACTCTGGCAAGGATAGCACCCGGAGGATTTAGCCATTACGAGCAGAGTCTGAGGGTAGTGGAGAAACTTGAGTATGAAGGAAAAGGATTGAACCTTACCTTTGAAGTTAGAGACGGGATTTACAAGCATTCAAAAGGAATGGGTGAAATTACGGGTGAGGATAAGGAACAGAGACCCCTTACACTGGAGGGGCAGGTAGTGAAAATATCAGATATCATTGCTTATGTTAATCATGACGTTGATGATGCTCTTAGAGCTGGTATTATTAAAGAGAGCGATATTTCTTCCTCCTTGGTTAAGACTCTTGGCAGATACCCCGCTCTGCGGATTGATAGGATGGTCGAAGATGTCGTCAATACCAGTCTAAAGAGAAGTTTAGAGGGAATAACTATGAGCAAGGACATCCTGAAGGCTGTTGTTGAGCTTCGGGATTTTTTATATGAGAGAGTTTATTACAGCCCTTATTCGAGAAGAGAGATTGAAAAAGCCAAAAAGATTCTGACTGACCTGTATGGGTACCTTCTCGAAAGCCCGGGGGAGTATGTAAAACCGTACCCTTCGGGAGATTCTTTAGAGAAAAGGAGCACAGATTTTATAGCAGGGATGACTGACCGCTATGCCTTGGGACTTTACGAGAAAATTTTTTTCCCTCGATCCTGGCCATCTTTCTGACCTCATATACCTACCGTCGAAGCCTCTGCCTGGTATACTCTACAAGCCCTCCCGCTCTAAATATTAGCATTGCCTGATTATCCCAGGGAGGAAACGGGTATTCTTGGGAATCGACAATAATTTTTCCAACTGAAAGGTCTATTTTAATGATTATTTTCGTAAGCTTAGAATCCGGCTCATTGACTTGCTCAAACAGAGCATTAACCGCACCCGGGCATTCTACTGCAGCTAAAGCAGAGTTTATGGAGTTTCGGTAAAAAAGCCGCGCAAATGATTTTGCCACCACAGCGTCTATTCCTGCATACTTCAGGCATGTTACTGCCTGTTCTCTCGATGATCCGCACCCAAAATTTTTTCCGGCTACAATAATATCATGGCTTCTGACGTGTTTGGAAAAATCAGGATTGTAGTCCTCCATCGAGTGTCTGGCTTGCTCTTCTCCTATAAGGGGTTCGTAGGTGTACTTTCCAGGGTATATTAGATCTGTATTTATGTCGTCGTCGTTAAAAATCCACACTCTTCCTTCGATCTTCATTTCAGGCCTCCGTTGTTATATACCCGGCTAATGATGAGGAGACAACAGTGACAGGGCTTGCAAGATAAATCTCTGTATCTTTTTTGCAGCCCATCCTTCCTTTGAAGTTACGATTAGCTGAGCTGATGCATTTTTCTCCTGGAGCCAAAACTCCCCCGTATGCTCCGAGGCAGGGACCGCAGGAAGGAACCGCTATCTGGGCACCTGCTTCTACCAGTGTTTCTATGTAGCCCAGCCGGAGTGCCTCCTTTAGTACTTCCTGTGAAGCGGGGTAGACAAGGAGTCTTACACCGGCTGCTATTTTTTTACCTTTTACTATTTCAGAGGCGATTTTTAAATCATCGAGTCTGCCGTTTGTGCACGTTCCAAGAAAGGCAGTATCGATTTTAATGTTTTGGAGATCCTTCACCAGGTGGACATTATCGACTTTATGAGGGCAGGCGATTTGAGGCTCTAGATCACTCAGGTCACACTCAAGCACTTCCTCATAGTCTGCATCAGGATCAGCGTAGAGGGGTTCAAAAGCTTCCTCGGCTCTACCTTTTAACCACTCGTCAGTTGCCTCGTCATAAGGCACAATTGCTGCTTTTGCTCCCATTTCAGCCGAAAGATTACAGATCGTCATTCGCTCACTGATTGACATTCTTTCTACTATGTCTCCATAAAACTCTACAGATTTGTAATTTGCCCCATCAGCACCTATCCCGCCAATAATAAAGAGAATAACATCTTTGGCGTACACTCCTTTTTTGAGTTGTCCTTTTAAGGTGATCTTTATTGTTCCAGGAACCTTGAGCCATGTCTCTCCGATAGCCCAGACACTCGCTGTTTCGGTTCGGCCGAGGGCTATTCCCGCTGCTCCGAAAGCTCCGTGAGTAGTTGTGTGAGAATCAGAGCCTAGAATAATTTTTCCTGGAACAACATGTCCCTTCTCAGGCAATACCTGGTGGCATATTCCTGTTCCGCACTCGTAAAAGTATTTTATTCCCTGTTCCCTGACAAAATCTCTGATTATCTTATGATTGAGAGCTTTACGTTCGTCAGGAGGAGGAACAGCATGGTCTAAGGCTATGAATATGCGCTCTGGATCCCATACTTTTTTTGCATCCATTTGCTGGAATATCTTGGATATGGCGGCTGAATTATCGTGAGACAGTATTCGGTGGGGAGAGGCGAATACAATTTCTCCCCGCCCGACACTGCTTTTTCCGGCTGCTCTCGCTATTATTTTTTCGATTAATGTTTTTCCCATTATTCTGACTCTCTCAAGATTAATATTGGACCCATGTATAAAAAGCTGTCATTCTGGGCATGCGCAGCACTCTTTGCTTTTTTTGTGAGATTGCCAAGCTTCACTCGCAATGATCTTAAATTATGATTCGCAATGATAAATCATTATATGAGATTGCTTCACTCCCGAGAAGTTGTCAATGACTCTTTATCCCATCACTTTGTGATGAAGCCAAATCCTTACAAAACTTTGTAGACAACGTCTATCATTGTTCCGTCTACCCATTGAATTGCAGCTACAACGTGATCTTTATCTACCTTGGGAGGAGCTGGCTTTCCTCCGCATACATTCTCAACCTCTCTCTTTATCTCTTCTATTGGCTGAAGGGGAAGGTTTGAATATTTCACCGCATCTAACAAATCATTTCTTCTAGGATTCACAGCAATGCCTTTCTCAGTTACGACTACATCTATGAGATCGCCTGGGCCACAGAGGGTAGTGACTCTATCCACGATAACAGGAATACGGTCACGGAAAGAGGGAACTGCCAGGATAGTACATTTAGAAAAGAGACAATCCTGCCAGCCGCCGATTCCGTGGAGAAGCATTCCGTCTGAATGAGTAACAACATTTGCGTTGAAATTGACGTCTATCTCAGTTGCTCCGAGAACAACTGCATCAACTATGCTGGCAAAATTTCCTTTACTGTGATAGTTGTAGCTGGTAAAGGGACTGGTATTTACATGGTGAGGATTTTCTCTCATTGACCGCACTCCATTCAGGTCGAATGTCTGGCCGTCGAGTATATAGTCGGTTAATCCTTCTTCAAGAAGCTCAACCAGGTACTTGGTACTGCCTCCTCTTACAAATCTTGCCTTAACATTTGCTTCTTTCATGAATTTTTTAAGGTAAGTCACAAAAGCCAGAGCAGTGCCGCCGGCCCCAGCTTGGAAGGAGAATCTGTCTTTCATAATCCCTGCCTCTTTTATGAAACGCGCCGTGTATTCTGCGATCAATAACCTGGCAGGGCTTCTGGTAATCTGGGTAGTTCCTGAAACAATTTTAGCCGGATCTCCTATCTCGTCCATAGTAACCACGTAATCGACATAATTTCCATGGATTTGCCATGGAATACAGGGAAAAGAAATTAAATTATCCGTTACTACAATAACTTTATCAGCATACTGAGAGTCTGCAAGGGCAAACCCCAGAAGACCGCATGCTGATTTTCCGGTCAGTCCGTTTGCATTTCCGAATGGATCTGAGGTTGGAGCTGCGATTACTGCTACGTCTACATGAACTTCACCGTCCTGAACAGCCCTGTACCTCCCGCCGTGGGAACGGAGCACTCCCTGCCCCTTCATCTTGCCCCGCGAGCAGAATTCTCCGAGAGGACCATTCATGCTTCCCTCTATATGATGGACTGTTCCTGATTCCAAGTGCTTGATGATCGGCGCGTGGCAGGGGAATGAGGCGCTCGGATACCACCTGATGTTCTTGATTCCCATCTCTGCAATTGTATCGAAAAGCACGTTTGCCACTTTGTCGCCGTCTCGGAAATGATGATGAGTGGATACCGTCATTCCATCCTGCAGGCCTGCCAGTTTTAATGCTTCATGCAGGTCCTGAACGACTTTATTCCCATCCCTGGGGTAATTATCGCATGAAAAAACAGGAGGCGATGCTTTTTGGCCTGCAGGAATATGGTTTCCCACTCCTTTAAACGGTACAACCGCCTTTTCGTTTATTTCTTCTGGTATCCATCTTCCTGCGGCGTTATTACTTCCCTTCAACATTCTCTTTCTCCTTCCAGTTAGCTGGAATCTGATTATTTACGAAAGCAAGCTTTAAGATCCTCTCAGCACGCTTCACCACTGGCGGATCAATCATCTTGCTTCCCAGAGCTACAACTCCGCTTCCTTTCTTTTTTGCTTCTTCGAGAGCAAGGATTATTTTTTTTGCCCGATTGATTTCACTCATGCTCGGGGCAAATCCTTCATGCACAATCCTTATCTGGCTGGGATGGATGCACCCCTTTCCCTCGAAACCTAGTGATTTTGCCTCACATATGCTTTCTTTTAAGCCTTCCTCATCCGAAACATCCGAAAAAACACTGTCGATGGGCTGAATACCAGCTGCCCGTGCTGCAAGTACTACTTGATTGCGGGCCAGGAAACTTTCCCTTCCTTCAAGAGTGCGTTCGGCTCCAATATCAGCGGTAAAATCCTCAAGTCCTATGGTGAGAGCAACAGTACTGGGAGAAGCCGTCGCAATACCGTAGGCATTGATAACACCCAACGAGCTCTCTATTATCGGCATCAGGTATACGTTATCTTTTATTTTGTGCTGAGTACGGAGAACCTGGATATGAACATCAACTTCCTTTACTGTATCTGCATTTTCACATTTAGGTATCAGAACAGTATGAACTCCATGGGGAACAACAAAGTCGAGATCTGTAATTCCCATCGGTAACTGGTTAATACGTACCATACGTTCTCCCCCCAAGAAATCTACTTCGCGCAACGCATTCCGCACTATGTATCGAGCAGATTCTTTCACTGATGGTGCAACCGCATCCTCTAAATCGAGAATAATCCCATCTGGATTGTAGAGGCCAGCATTAATGATTAACCGTGGCTGATCGCCGGGGACGTAGAGGCGGCTTCGCCGGAATCTTTCTCGTTCGGCTCTGTATAGATTTTTCTGAGGAATCGGGGCAAGAAATTCTTCTTTCTTTTGAGGAAAACATTTTTTTACTGTTGCTTCGATTCTCGCGGTCAAGACAAAGGGAAGGCTTCCACTGTCTTCAATGCGTAGAGCCGCATTTTTGATTTTAAAGAACTTTAACATTTCTGCAGCTTTGTTTCTTATCGATTCTCCGTACAAGGATTCTACCTTGCTTTTCAGATCTATTGTGATGCCTCCACTGTCTTTAATTTCAAGATGCACCCAGCAGTCTGATGCTGTTTCCTTTTTTCCTGCTTCAGCTATTTTCTCCATGTTCATACCTCCGCTTAATTTCTTTATTCGTATCTCATATTTCACATTCCTTTTTTTATCGCAGCAAGCAACTTACTTAATAGAATGAGCCACTTCGAATGACATTATAATTAATTTTTTCCTGCTTGTCTTGCCTCACTATTCAAGGAGGCCGCCACGATGATAGATGTCGAGCTGGATTTTAGAGAAGGGTACACTCTTTATACTCTCGCCAGTCATAAGTTTTATTATGATTCCGCTTATGAAATCGACTTCAATCTCATCGCCGTTTTTTAGCCTTAATTTTTTGATAATTTGAGCAACAATAACAGGAAATCCTGAATTTATAGCATTCCTCTCGTAGATGGCGCCAAAAGATTCCGCGATTATCATGCCCACTCCCAGGGCCCTGAAACAATCAACAGCATGCTGTCTGCTTGAGCCGCAGCCGAAATTCTTGCCTGTGATTATGATGTCGCCTTCCCGTGCTTTTTTTGGGAAATCCTGCCAGTCCTCAAGGTTTGAAAAGGCATACTGGCCCATCTCTTCGACGTTTGTGACTGTAAGGTATCTGTTGTGATATATCATGTCAGTATCCACATTATCCTGGTCCACAATCCATACTCTTCCCTTGATGGTAGTTTGCTTTTGAGGATGCTTGCCGGGAGTCCTGGACTTGTGTTTTTCCTCTTTCTCAAAAGCCTGAAACACGGACGGTGCCTCCGGAATGTTATCCGCTGTTGTGATGTGTCCGGCTACGGCTGAGGCAGCAGCTGTGGCAGGGGAGGCGAGATATACATTTCCTTTTCCCTGTTTACCCGGGAAGTTACGGTTGCCGGTGCTAACTGTTACCTCGCCCGGTCCATTCTGTCCGATTTGCCCTTCAGCACAGCCAGCACATCCTGCATTCCCGAGGAGGGCCCCTGCCTCCTTGAATTCAGATATCAATCCTTCCTTTAAAGCCAGCTGCCAGATGCGGTCTGTTGAGGGCACAATTTTTAAAACAACGCCAGGAGCTACTTTTTTCTGACGTAAGATACTGGCTGCGAGGAGTAGGTCTTCGTAGCGTCCATTAGTACAGCTTCCGATAAATGCAGAATCGATCTTTTCACCCTTGAGTTCTGATACCGGGACTACATCTTCGGGATGGCCGGGGCGGGAAATGAGAGGGACTAAATCATCAATTTTAATCTCGATGGCTTTAGCATACTCTGCATCGCTGTCGGCATAGACGGGATTGAAATCCCGCTGGCTTACATCTTTGCAATAAGAATTTATTGCTTCGCTGGGAGGAAAAAAGCTGCAGATGCCTCCCATCTCGGTTGTCATCGATGCTATGGTGATTCTTCCAGAGAGATCGAGTTTTTCCGCATAGTCACCGTAGAGCTCAGAAGCATAGCCCAGCAATCCGTTCGGGCTCACTTCCCGAAGAATGGCCAGTGTTATATCTTTGGGAGTTGCCCTGGGAGGAGGTTTTCCTGTAAGGATGATTTTTATAGTAGGCGGAACTTTAAACCAGACTTTCCCTTCAGAAAAAGCATAGGCAATGTCCTGATCTCCCATTCCCTGGCCGAAAGCGCCGATTGCTCCCACCAGGTTTGCGTGTGAATCTGTTGAGACTAACGTCTCACCGGGACAGACGAGTCCTTCATCTATGGCGATGTGAGTTCCAATCCCTGCATTGATATCATAGATTTTAATTCCATGTTTTCGTGCAAATTGTCGGCAGAGCTGCTGGTTGACTGCATATTTTTGTGAAGATCCGCCCGGATTACAGTCAAATGTGAAAAATGTTTTCTCGGGGTCATCGATTGATAAACTGTGGTTTTCCAGGTTTTTTACAACGTTTGCTCCTCCAAAGTCGCGGGCGATTCTTACGTCTATAGTTATGTCTACGATGTCCCCAGGAGATGCTTTCTTGCCCGAGTGGTTTTCAATAATTTTTTCAATTATGGTTTTTCCCATTTTACTTGTCCTGAATTGAGTTATGAGTCTTTGCTCTGTAAATGCTTGATGTACGAAAGAGCATGTTTAGTTTCATTAGTCATTTCGGTAAAGACGTGGCAATCTTATATCCAATTATTAGACGATGAGGAGCTCCTTTTCCAGCATTGCCATAGGGTTAAACGCAGCGAAGTCAGCCTGGTGGACGAACACCGTCTCGATTCTCTGCGGACTTCCTTCGCCCTCTTTTGAATGGCAGGCAACTATGTTAACGATTTCATTGGAAAGGCCAGCTTGAGCTGCTAAGATTGCTCCTGATATGGGGTGTCTGGTGTGTTTCCCATGATGGCTCTTTTGAAAGGTGCCATCCTCAGACTTCTCAACTTCGAGAAGCTTTCCCACATCGTGGAGGAGCCCTCCTGCTGTGAGCCAGTCAAAATTAATCTCGAAAGGCATTTTTTTGTAATTTTCTTTGATGGCAGTAGCCAAGCCTAAAGCGCCTTCGGTAACAGCAATTGTATGCTCAATCAGGTTAATTCCTTTTGTGTCCACTAAAAGGGTAAACGGAATATTTTCCAGCTCATGAGGCTTCCAGCCTGCTTCTTTCGCTGCTTCAACCCAAACTGTGACAACTTTTTTGCGCATGTCGGCATCCTTGATTTTGCTGAGCTGTTTTTCAAATAATTTGTTGATTTTTTCTTTCATTCTTTTCCTCTATGGTAAGAATTTGGAACAAGCGGTCTCATTATATCACGTAGCATTAAGATAAAGCGTGGAATTTATAATTTTGAGATGACCGCATCTGTCATTTCTTGAGTGGAGGCTGCCCCTTGGGCTATCACCTCAGGCCCTCCCGCGAGCCGCAGCATATCATAAGTTCTTACCTTGCCTTCGGCAATGACAGAGGCAATTGCATTTCGAATTCTCTGTGCTTTTTCTGTCTCATCGAGATACTCGAGTATCAGGCAGGAAGTGAGAATCATTGCCATCGGATTTACGATTGATGGGCTGAGTTCTTCGTATTTGGGGGCAGAGCCGTGCGTAGGCTCAAAAATCGCACAGTTTTCACCGATATTTGCGCTGTTTGCAAAACCTAATCCCCCGACTAAGCCAGCAAAGGCGTCGCTTACGATATCGCCAAACATGTTTCCCGAAACGATGACTCCATAGTCCTCAGGATTTTTGTTGAGCCACATCATCTGGGCATCTATGTTTGTATGCCAGAGTTCAATATCAGGAAAGTCAGGTGCTACTTTTAATGCTTCATTTCGAAGCATTCCGGATGTCTCGCGGATTACATTCGGCTTTTCACAGATTGTTACGCTCTTGTATCCGTACTTTTTGGCGTATTTGAATGCTTCAAGAACAATCCGGTGGCAGGCTTTTCGAGTGAAGATGCGGCAGGAGATGGCTAAATCTTCGCTCGGAGTGTTTTTGAATGCTGCCATCTTCGGGTGTGTCTCGAGTGCAGTCCGGACCTCATCAGGCGGGTCGGTCCACTCCACACCTGAGTAAAGCCCTTCAGTATTCTGCCTGAAGATGACGACATTGATTTCAGGTTCAATTATATTATTGTCTATCTTTCTAACATAGTTAAGGGGATTTCCTTTAAATGAGCGGCAGGGGCGAATGCACAGGTCCAGCTTAAAATGCTGCCTGAGGCCGACAATCGGACTGTAGTAGACATATCCTTTACCCTGAAGTTCTGGATTGAGTTCTTTAGCAGCTTGATCTTTAGGCTTAGAAGTGATGGCTCCGAACAATCCAATCCTGTGTTTCTCGAGGAGGTCTACTGTACGCTGGGGCAGTGGGTTTCCTTCTTTACACCAGAAATCCCACCCTATATCTGAGAAAATGTAGTTAGGCTTAAATCCCGCTGCATCAAGAACTCTTAAAGCTTCAGGAAGGACAATTTTTCCGATTCCATCACCCGGCATTGTTACGATTTTTATATCGCTCATTTTTCCTCCCTTATTTTTAATGTAGTATTCTATAGTAGATAAAAAAAAAAGTAAAAAAGGTGACAGGCTACTTTTTAAAATATGACAAAAAATGTCACTACGCTTCTCTGAGAAAATGGAAATATTCTTCAGAAGGAAGCAAAAAAGGGACTGAGTAGTTTTTTAGAAAAGAGGCACAGTTATACGCAAATCTGTATAATGACAAAAATTGTTATTTTTAAAAAAAGTAGCCTGTCACCTTTTTTTCCCCTTTATTTGGTGTTGGACTGAGCGAGTTCCTGTCCTTTGCGGGCATACTCCAGAGACAACGCCCGATTACCAAGGCGGTTGTAGAGATCAGCCAAGAGAAAGTAACCCAGGGGAAGGTCCTTTGACTCCGGCTTTAAATCGATTCCTTTTTTAACGAGAGCAACAGCTTCTTCGAAATTCTCGCCACGGTTGAGATAAATCCTGGCAAGATAGAAATAACTCATCGGAAAATCAGGGTTGTTATCAATGGTTTTCTGTAGATATTTTAACTCTTCTTCCGGCCGTTCTAAAATTCGATAAAGGCGGGAGAGATTGAAACTGGCTTTATAGTGATTGGGTGAATATTCTAATTCTTTTAAGTAAGCATCTATAGCTTCCGAATTATTCCCCTTTTTTTCCAATATTTGAGCGAGGTGATAGTTGACATTGCTCAATTTTGGGTTTAGGCCAAAGGCAGCATATGCGTGTTTCTCAGCATTCAGCAGGTCATCTTTATTTAGGTAGAGAGCGGCCAGGGCATTGTGGGAGGAAGATGAAGAAGGATTGATCGATAGACATTGTTTGTAGTACTTGATTGCCTCGTCATCTTTTTTCTGGATGACTTTTATCCCTCCCAGAATAAAATAGAATTGAGAGTCAACAATGCCCCTTTTGAGATGGTCCAGGATAAATGCTTCCGCCTCTTCAGTCTTTCCCATTCTCCTGTAAGCATTGGCGATGTTGATGACAGTGAAGGAGTCATCAGGCCTTCTTTCCAGAGCTTCCATAAAGTAAGTGACGGCCTCTTCGTAATCCCCCTCCTTGAAATAGATGTTTCCCAGGAAAAAGTAAGCATCAATTATATCCGGATCATCGGCAATGACGCCTTTTATGATTTCTACTGCTTCCTCGACTTTTCCCTCCAAGCCTATTTCTTTCGCCTTCGAAAGCTGGTTAAAGACAAGAATCTTTTCTTTGGGATTGGCCAGCTTTTTCCCTTTAAGTTTGGATGAGTCGGAGAACGTTCCGATATATCCCAGGGCAGCGAGTTTTTCCCTCGTCTCTTCATCTATTTTTTTGTAGTCAATCTCGAGTGCGTTCTCGCTAAATTTTTTGATGAGACTGTCAGCCTCAACTTTGAGTTCTGCTAAAAGTTTCTTCTGGGATGAGGCCAAATTTTTTATTTCATCCGGATCTTCTTTTAAGTCGTAAAGCTCCATTTCTGGAGCAATGATCAGTTTATACCTTTCATTTTGCAGACTTTTTATCTCACTCCAGCCGTAGTGAAAGCGGGGATAGAAAGTCTCAGCATAGGCATAGCTGTGGGACTTTTCAGGAGTAAAGAAAAGTGGCATTAAGCTCTCTCCCTGCACTTGAGAAGGCACAGAGATATCTGCCATTTCACATACTGTGGGCATGATATCCACCAGGGATACTACTGCAGAAGATGAGACTTCTTGGAGTTTTTCGAAGGGAGTGACGAAGATGAGCGGGACTTGGATTCCTTCCTGGTAGACGAAGAAGCCATGAGTGCTTTCCCGGTGCTCTCCTAGACTTTCCCCGTGGTCACCTGCAAAAATAAGGATAGAATTTTCCAGAAGGTTGTTGTTCTCCAGAAATCGCCAGAGGCGGCCAAGTTCAGAATCGGTGAAGGCAATTTCTCCGATGTAAGGGCGGCCCGGATATTTTTCGTCGTAAGGAGGAGGAGGTTCGTAAGGTGTATGGGGATCATAGAGATGAATCCAGGTGAAAAATTTCCTCTCTTTTCTCTCCTCCAGCCAGGAAATTGCTTCATCCATAACTTCATTGGCAGGTCTCTGGACACTTCCCAAAGAGATTTTTTGAAAACGGCTCAGGTCGAACTTATCGAAGTAATAATCAAATCCCTGGTTTAAACCCCATTTGGAATCAAGCACATAGGCAGCCACAAAAGCAGCTGTCTCGTAGCCCTCGTCCTTGAAAAGTTCTGCTAAGCTTACGAGTTCTTCCGGGACGAGGAATCCCCCGTTGTCGCGGACTCCATGGAATAGAGGATGAGTTCCCGTTAGAATAGAAGTGTGTGAGGGCAGGGTGAGGGGAGTCTGGGCGATGCATTTTTCGAATTTTATGCCTCTCGAAGCCAAAATATCTATATAAGGAGTTTCTATAGAGGGGAAGCCATAGCAGTGAAGGCGGTCAGCGCGTAGAGTATCCACAGTAATCAAGATGTAATTAAACTCTTTGCCGCCTTTAAGAGAGGAAAAGGATGGACGTTTAGGTCTAAGGATAAGATAACCGATTATAATTGCAAAAATAAGAATAGAAATTAAGGGAATGAGAACTTTAAAGGAAGGTGATTTTTTTTCTTTTTTGTCCTTCTTCATAAGAAAATTCTATCATAAATGGATATGCATCAGAAAGAAAAAAAGGGAAGCAAGAAAGCGTAAATGCTCTTTTTTTGCGCAAAAGGAGTATAGCGCTTAACTTGTTAATTAGAATTTGATAAATCGAATTTCTACATTAAGAAAATAAAGAGGGAAGCTGCCCTAGCAGCCTCCCTCTCTTTGATTCAGTTTCTTTTCGAGCTTAGAAGAAGAGTCGTATTCCGATGCGGATTGCTCTTGGAGAAACTAGCCCGTATACTATATGTCCCTGAGAGGATGCGTACTGGGAGAGGTCAGGGAACCAGCTCGAATTAATAGTAGTTCCCCAGGAAGTGATCGAATTGTCATTGAAGACGTTGAAGATGTCCATCATGAGACCGAGGCGGAATCTGTCGGCGAATTTGAAGGTCTTCTCCAGACGGAGGTCGAGTATCGCTTGATTTTCATATCTCCTTGACCCCATTGGTTCAGAGAAGATTGTCCTTCTTCCCTGGTCGAGCCTGAAGCGCACGCCTCTGGTGTAGGTGTTTCCAGTGATGTAGCGGAAATAAGCGTTGAAGTGGATGTCGAGGGGCAGGATGTATGAACCCTGGAGTTTGAACATGTGCGTCGGGTCATACGTACAGTTTCCTTCTCTGTTTATCCAAAAATTCGGGTCATATGTGCTTCCACCCCAGCCGACGTCATCTCCAAAACCGTTGTCTATTGTTCCTGTACATTTAGACCACACGTAGGATAAGAGGAGCTGCCATTTGTTGGAGAACCTCTTGTTAAAGAGGACCTCGACTCCGTGGTACTGTCTGTATACATCATCTGTTATCCAGGGGTCGCCTTTTTTGAGGTTGGACACAACAAGCTGACGCTCACCAGGATTTAGCTGGTTGTAAACAGTGTACGGGTCGTTGGTTATAGGATCGTATACGGTTACCTCTTCGAACTCGCCAAGTATATCATAGGGATTGAGGATGCTCTTCCATCGGCGGTTGATGTAGGAGATTCCGATTGAGGCGTCTTTGAAGAGCTCCCGTTCGATGCCGGCGGTCCACTGGTCCATGTAGGGGTGTTTTATGTTGTCTGCAAGAAGATTTTCAGTTAGTTCTTGCTGGTACCACTTATACCACTGGCCTCCCCATTCATACCAGTAGCTCCAAGTGCCGAAGGCCTCGAGAGGATTAAAGCGGTCGTGGACAGCGGTGTACATGGCTTCCGTGTAGCGTCCGAAGTGGGCCTTGAAAACGGTTGAATGGTCACCGAAGATATCCCAGGCAAAGCCGAACCGAGGAGAGATGCGGCTGGCTTTGTACACAGCTCCGGATTTGCCCTTAACATATCCCCTCATTATGCTGTAGCGGGCTCCAAGGTTAAATGTTAAATTGTCTGAAATCGACCAAGAATCCTGAGCAAAGTATTCATTCCGGATGTAACTGGAGTTAAAGTCGTAGCCTGTGTACTGGTAAGCGTAGAGATAGCCGAACCAGTCGTAAATATAAACTCCAGGTCCTATTCCTTCAATGTAGCCGGTGAGGCCGTATCTGCTCCTTGCCCAGCCCCACTCAAACTCAGTCCCGAATTTGAAATCATGGTTGCCCTTGATGAAGTCCTCGGCGTAGTGGGAGATAGATGCGTTGGCCTGGCCACGCTTACGGTCGGCTTTGTACCACCATTGGCTATTGTGATACCACCTGTATGCTTCAGCATCGAATACGGCAGTAGTATCCATGCTCGGCCCCTGCGGGTCGAGGTAGTAGTAACCGGTAAAAAAGGAACCCTTGAGGTCGATAAAAGTGGTGGGATTCAGCACAGTCGTTAAATCGAAGTTTGCGACTGCTTCTGGTGATGTCTGTTTGACACCGGTTTCAGGGACAGGATGGGTTACACCGGTATTCCTGTTTATTCCGTTGTATGAATCGAACTCAAAAAATCCGGACAGGTTGAACGCGGAGCTAAGCTGGGAGGTGATCTTCAGGAAAGACCTGGGCTGCTTGTAGTCTCTAAAATGGGGCTCTTCAAGTCCAGTCGGTCTGTTTCTTGACCGATAGTACTGAAGCCCCACGAAAAACCAGAGTTTATCCTTGATGATAGGGCCGCCCAGGTGGAAACTGGAATCCCACAGCCCTTGAATCGGTGTGGTGAGACTGGGATTATCCTCGATGTAGGCTTGGTTGTTATCTGTCGCGAAGAAATCTTTAATCCCGAGAAATTTCCTGTTCGTACTCTGAAAGATAATCTCAGCATGGCCGGAAAACTCATTCCCTCCGGACTTGGTGATGGTGTTGAAGATAACTCCGGTGAACGCTCCGTATTCAGCGTTTAGCCCTATTCCCATAATCTTGGCTTCCTCGACAACATTATAATCTAGGAAGACCCAGGCTGAACCCAGTTCGGGGTCAGAGACATCCACACCATCTACTTGATAGGAAATTCCCGTGCTGTCGGAAGAGCCGTAGGCAACATCCTGGTTAACACCAGGAGCGAGGTTGACGATGCCCGTGACAAACTGGCTGGTTGGCATGTTACGAAGGATTTCGTCGGATAAAGTCACAGAGGCAGTTTCTGAAGTTTTGACATCCACAGTGGGTGATACAGCAACGACTGTCACTTCTTCTTCTAAAGTGGCCATTTTCAGTGTAAAATCAACAGTCAATCTGATTGTTGTATGAAGACGGATATTTTCTCTAACAGCTGTGGCAAAACCTTCTAGTGCGGCTTTAACTGTGTAAAGGCCCGGGGGAAGTGCAGGGAATCGATATTGACCTTGGACATCAGTAATAGCAGTTCGAGCACCCATTAGTTTAGGACTCGTCAAGGATATTGTAACACCAGGAAGAGAAGTGCCTTCTTCATCTGAAACTGTCCCAACGATGGCGCCGGTTTCTTTGGATTGAGAGAAACAGATGGCTGAGAGAATTAGCAGCATAACTCCTATCGAAAAGATCTTATTAGCCTTCATTATTCCTCCTTTTACATATTTTTAACCTAGTGAGGAAAGTTATTATTTAGTCTCATGTGCCTTTCCTCCTACCATAGCCATAAAATAGATTTTTCTGCTCGATTATCACCTCCTTTGATTGAAATAAAAAATGCACAATGTACGATAAACCATACAAAATACATATTATAATTTATTTAGCAAATTTTATGCCAATCTCATTAAAATGGAATTTATTTCTTATCAATAAGATACATAATTTCATCGGGATGGAATCTGATGATTTTTCTCCAAAAATTTGGATTCTCCAATTTATTGAATTTTGAAGTAACACCACCATAGTAGACTATATTTAAAAATCGAAGAAAAAGCAATTTTTTTAGTTTTTTTCTTGTGTCATGACTGTATCTTTTGCACGTTTTTTCAAGTATAGATCTGTTTGAGTAACAGGTCTCATATTTCATTCTTTCCTTTTTAGGTACTGCTCTATAGTTTCTAAAACTGGCTTTTATTTGAAACTTATCTGGGCTTGTGTTAGTCTTAATAATTAAGAGAACAGAATATGCGAAAGTGCTTTATTTCGTCTTTGATCTTGATTTTTATAGTTCTCCCCCTCCTTTCAGAGCAAAAGCTCTCAGATGAACATAAAAATTGGCTTGATACTGTTTCTCCGATTATCACTAAAAAAGAGAAAGAAGTTTTTCTAAAGCTTAAGACAGAGGAAGAAAGAAATAGATTCATCCAGGTTTTTTGGAAACAGCGTGACTTCTTACCTGACACATCTGAAAACGAGTTTTACCAAGAGTATATGAAGAGAGTTCAGTTTGCAGATGCAAATTTTGGCCGCCAGACTTCAAAAAGAGGGAGTCAGACTGACAGGGGATATTTTTATCTTCTCCTCGGTCCTCCTCTGGAAAGGCAGTTTTTCACCACCAGTTCTAGGCTGCTCCCTCTGGAACTCTGGTATTACCGCGGGGAACAGGAATTCGGTCTTCCTCCTTATTTTTACCTTATTTTTTATCAACATCAAGGATTAGGAGAGTACCGTCTATATTATCCTGGAGTTGAAGGGCCAGAAAAACTTGTCATTCCCTCTCTTCACAGCCAATCCCTTAATCGAGATAGTGCCTTCAGGATAATAAGAGAAATATCTGCAGAATTAGCCAATGTCTCTCTCAGCTACCTGCCAGGGGAGAAAACCTTAGGCATGGCCTCTTTTACTTCTGATACTATTATTTCCGACGTGCATTCTCTGCCAGAGAAGAAATTCTCTGATACTTATGTTCGCTCTTATCTTGATTATAAAGATTTTGTCGAGACAGAGTACACTCACAATTTTATGGAAAGCGGCTTCAAGGTTAAAGTTTTTAAAAATTTTAATCAGTTTTTTATCCACTGGGCTGTTGAGCCGAAAAAAGTAAATTTTGCTTTCTACGAAGGAAAATACTATGCAGCTTTTCAGCTCATCTTAAGAGTCGAGGATAATCTTGGAAACCCTATTCTGGAAAAGGATGAGGAAATTCCCCTTAGAATAACTCCCGAGCAGTATAAAAAACACGAACGGCAGGCCTTTTCATTTCAGGATGTGTTACCCATTATCTCGGGAAATTACAAGCTCTTTTTCTTGCTTAAAAATAAAACATCCAAAGATTTCACCTCATTCAAGACAGAAGTTTTCGTTCCCCAGGAAAGAGGAGCCTCTTTTCTTAGCAACCTCCTTCTGTATCACAGCCGAGAAAGACTTAATGAGAGCCAGAGAAATAAGCTCAAAGCATTTGCTTTTGGAGAGAATCAATACTTAATTGACACCCAGAATAACTTTTTTTCACAGAAGGAAATGAGCCTTTACTGTCAAGTGTACGGCCTTAAAGAAAAAGCTGATGAGAGCCTCCTTATTGAGGTCTTTTCATTTAATAATGTTGACAGTCCTGTATTAAGCTTAAAAAAATCGTTGAGTGAAGTTCAAAGTCAAGATGGAGTAGGAATAGATATTAATCCTCTTTCCCTCACCTCTCTTAAGCCAGGATATTATCGAGTGAAGGTTTCACTCCTCGATTCTAACGGTAGCGAGTTTCTTTCCGAAAGAGAAAATTTCATCCTTCTCTCCCGACAATATCCAGTAATACCCTGGGTTTACTCCAGACTTCATAATCCCTTTCCTGATGCCGAACAGCTTTATACACTGGGCTCTCAATACTATATGACGGGAAACTATGAGCGTGCCAGGGCATTTCTCGAGCAGTCCCTAAAAATGAAAGATGCTCCCCAAATAAGGATCTTGTTGGCAAAAAGCCTTTTTGCCCTTCGACAGTTTCAAGACTCTTTAACTCTTGTTTCCCCTGTTTACCAGGCCACTCAAGAAAGGGAAGCAGCCAAAATCATCGCTTTAAACTATGCAAGTCTCAGTGACTGGTCTTCTGCCCTTGTTTACTTGGAAAAGCTTATGGAACAGGCGGCAGAGGTAAGCGTTTTAAACCTAGCCGCCGAGTGTTATTTAAATCTGAATCAGCCTAAGAAGGCTTTGCCTCTCCTTCAAAAATCTTTGAGGCTTAATCCTAATCAGGATTATATAAAAGAATTGGAGAGAAAGACAAAAAAACAGTTAGAAGACTGATCCCTTGCTGACTCGATATAATTATTTTCTTGAATTAATACTTTTTAAATGATCGAGGAGAATGAAATGATAAAAAAATGTGTTATCTTGGTTTTTCTAATCAGTCTTTTTTCGATTAATATTTGGCCTTCAGTTGAGGGCAAGATTCAAGGAGTTGTCACAGACAGTAGCGGGAATTCTCTGGAAAAGGTGACAGTTACCATTGTTTCGCTAAAAGCATCGTCGAAGCATTTTACACTTAAAACAGATAAGAATGGAAAATTTATTCAGGTTGGGCTCTGGCCTGGCTACTACCAGGTTACATTCAAAAAAGAAAGATTTAGCCCTGTTTCCAGAGAAGTAAAAGTAAGTATCGCAGAATCGAGCAAAGTGGAAATCATAATGGAAAAAACTGAGGCAATATTAGAGCGAACTATCTCAAAAGCTGATAAACTTTTCATGAAGGGATATAAACTTTATGCGGAAGAGAAATACCAAGAAGCAGTATATGCTTATGAGGAGGCAATAAAACTTAGCTCAACTCAATGGGGTTACTATCTCAACCTGGGACTGGCTTACAAAAAAATGGACAAGAAAGATGAAGCTATGCCTGCTTTTCAAAAGGCTGTGGAGCTTAATCCCGAAAGCTACAGCAGTAACAAAGAGCTCGGTGAAGCTCTGGCTAAAGTTGGCAATTACGAAGAGGCAGAGAAATATTACAAGAAAGCATCTGAGCTCAGCCCGGATGACCCTGATGCCTTCTACAATTTGGGAGTTTGTTTGACAAACTTGGGACAAGCACAAGGGGCTTTGGATGCTTTTCTGAAAGCGATAGAGCTTAAAGATGACTATGCTGATGCATACTACCAGATAGGGACTATCTACATTGGACAGAACAGAGTGGAAGATGCGGTAGAAAATTTAGAAAAATTTCTGGAACTCGCCCCAGAACACGAAAAGGCAGGTATTGCCCAACAATTGCTTAATTATTTGAAAAAATAGGAAGGAAGGATGATGAATAAGAAATCTTTAATATTTGTTTTAATATCAATTTTTTTAATCTTTCTAAATTTATCAGCTAAAGAGAAGGATAAATACGAGAAGTGGATAAAGGAAGAAGTCGATTTTCTCATAACTGATGCTGAAAGAGCCGAATTTAAGAAGATAAAAAACGATGAAGACAAGGAATTTTTTATTCAGCTTTTCTGGGCTAAGAGAGATCCTACTCCTCGAACTGAAAAGAATGAATTTAAGGAAGAGTATTACCAGCGCTTGAAATATGTGAATAAATCTTTCATCTACGGATACCTAACAGGGATTAAGACGGATATGGGGAAAATATATCTTTGTTTTGGCAAGCCAGCCCGAGTTTACAGGCAGGATCCACGCGTAATAACATGGGTTTATCCCACTCAGCCCTGGATGAATCTTCCAAAAGAGACTTTCAGTGTTGCCTTTTCTGCAGTTCGTACTGATTGGACTCAGAAGGAAGATCAACGAAGCAGAGAGCTTGTTTCCTCTATAGATAGGGATGGTTATGTCCTAGAGCGGACTCAAACTGATTTCAGAGTAATGGATATATTCAATTCCTTTCAAGAAAGAGTTTTGCTTTATCCAGATTTAAAAAAACTGCCCGAGTGGAAAAAACCTTTGACATTTTCTCCTGAATCTTTCGAAGGAAATCTTATTCAACAGGTAGAATCCAGTCAGCAGAATATTATTCAGATTCCCTTTGAAGAAAAAGCGATATTCGTTAAGGCTGAAAATAAAAGCAGCTATTTGACCTTTCTCTTGAAAGTTGATCCAGGAGAAAAGAAAAGTGAATTGCAGAAGAAACTTGTTTTTTTTGGCGGATTAGAATCAGCGGCCCATTCTTATGATTTTCGTCAGGAGAAATCTCTGATTAAAGAGAAGGACTATTTTATTTCTCAGATTGGCCTCCCCGTCATGGCCGGCGAGTACGAACTCATTCTTGGTTTTTACACCAAAGACAAAAAAACATATTCCGTGAAAAAGCGTAAAATTACTGTACCCAATTTCTGGAATCAGGAGCTAGGCCTCTCATCTCTTCTTGTTTCTCCTCAAGTTCAGGAATTGAAAGCTTCAGCTAAAAAAGAAAAGTATGACGTTTTCTTTTTGGGGCGCTATTCTATGATTCCTCTTTTTGAGCAGGTATACAACAAGGAGCAATCGCTGAGTGTGTTCTATTATATCTACAATGTTGCTGTGGATGAAAATCAAACCTGCTCCCTTCTGATTGAATTAGAGCTTCAGAAGGGAGAGCAGAAGTTCAAGATGAATCCTGTGAAAAAAAAGCAAAAAATAGAACAAGGCGAGGCTCTGTTGGAAGGCACTGGAATTCCTCTTTCTGTTCTCCCGGAGACAGGAGAATATGAGCTGATTTTAAGGGTGACTGATGAGATTGCTAATAAAACTGCCGATCAAAGATTGAAGTTTTTTGTTCGTTAATATCTAAGAATTTATGATTACCTAAAAAGCAGCCTGTCCCCTTTACGTCTATTTTTTCAACAATATCTCTTTGAAGAACTTAAGCGCCTCTTCATCGCCAACCTGCCCCAGCCAAAAAATTGCGTTTTTCCGGACAGCAGAGCTCTTGTTTGATTTCGCAATATCGATGAGCATCGGGACCGCTTTGTCCTTAGGGAGCTGGCTTATGGAAAACACTGCGTGTTTTTTCACATCAACATCTTCTGATTCGTCAACAACATCTTTTAGGGCTTTTACGGATTCTTTTGACGCTTTCTGCCCTAGCCAGAAGATGGCATTTTTTCTTACTTTTTTGATGCTTTCGGTTTTGGCGATTTGTATCATCTCAACAACAGCCTCTCTCATATCACTCAAACTCAGGGCAAATACTATGTGATTTTTTACATCAGTATTTTCTTCTTTTTTAAAAATTTCTTTTAGATAATCGAGGCTCTTTGAATCCTTGTAATTTCCCAGCCAGAAGATAGCGTTTTTCCTCAGCTTGTTTTTATAATTCCCGACTGCAGCGCGCTTAAGAAAATCATAGGTTCGAGGACTGTTGTGCAGGCTGATCACAAAGACTGATTTTTTCTGTATTCTGTAATCACCAGAGTCGAATAGACCTTCGAGAAATCGTATACTCTCTTCAGTTTTTGCCTGCCCAAGCCAGTAGACGGGATTTTCTTTAAATTCGTAGGAATCATCTAGATCAATGATATCAAAATCTGTCACTTTTCCCTTATTCCCTGAAATTTTATAGAGAAAGAAAATTCCTGCTTCCTTTTTTCCCTTTTCTTCATCAGAGAGCGATAATGTTTTGCTTTTTCGACGGTTAGGTTTAGAAATAACAATTTCACCATCCTTGTTTTTTACTCTGTATGATTCTGTAAGAATACGGTCGTCACTGTGAATAGTTACTTTGTTTCTACTCAGAAATGAATAACCAGCGAAGAAGTATTCTCCTTCTTTCAAAGATTTAAATTCTTTCTGGGCTAATTCAAGCTTTTTCTCCAGGGAGAGATTCGGCTTGTCAATAGAATAGACTTTTCCCTTTAAGAATTTAGTTGTTTCTTCGCCGCCAAGAGATGAGACAACAAAGACTGAAATAGAAATCAGAGCTAAAATCCTCAGGCTGTTCTTTATTTTCTTCATTTTTTTCTTGCTCCTTACCTATGATTTAATGATCCTTTTTATCTGCATTTTATCAGGTGACATTACGAGCGACATATACACTCTACTTTTCGATGATTTCTTTCAGAAATTTTATCGCTTCTTCGCTCTTTGATTGACCGAGCCAGAATATTATCTGCTTTTTCATTTTATGGTCTTTCTCTTTTCTGGCTAAATCAATTAATCTACGGACGGCTTCGTCGCTCTTAAACTGAGCGATCGAATAAATGATTTGCTGCTTGAGTTTAGGATCATCTGTTTTTTGGTAGGTGTCGAGGAAGATATTTAAAGTCCCCTCGATTCTTTTCTGTCCCAGCCAAAAAATTGCTTTTGTCCTGGCGTTCATATCCTTATCATTTTTTGCAATATCAATCATTTTGTCAGCAGCTTTTTTACTTTTATTTTGCGATAGAGAATAGATCAGCATTTCCTTTACATTTGAATCAGTTGCTGAATTGTAAATTTGAATGAGAGCTTCAAGACTTGCTTCATCCTTCCTTTGCCCCAGCCAGAAAATGGCATTTTTTCTTAATTTGAGGTCTTTCTCGTTTTTAGCAATCTCGATCAGTTTGTTTCTGGCCTTTTCGCTTTTAGATTGAGAAAAGGCATAGATAAGCATTTCCTTCGATTTGCTATCTGCTGTAGGAGTGTAAATTTGTAAGAGAGCTTTAAGGCTATCTTCGTCTCTCCTTTGCCCCAGCCAGAAAATGGCCGTTCCTTTAACTTTTTTATTTGGATCTTTGGTTGCCAATTCCACTAATATGGGAACAACCTCTGAATCGCGCGATTGTCCGAGGATAAATATGGCCTTTTCTCTCAGTTTCTCATTTTCTTCTTCTTTGACAATTTTTACCAGGATAGGGAATGCTTTCTCTTTATCCATGTTCATGAGGGATTGGAGCGCAACGAGCTTTAAATCAAGTTCAGAGTCCACTTCTTTCTCGGCTTTTAAGCTTCCGTTGATATATCTTCTGTAGTCACCCAAGCCGCTCTTCACCAGTGCTTCCGCAATTTCAATCCTGAGTAATTTTGCATCGTCTGCCCAAGAGCTGTCAGAGTGCTTTTCAATCAGGGAATTCAGCCTTTCTATTGCCTGTTTCCTTAATTCGAGCTGCTGCTCTACATGGCCTAGAGACTTGCTGAGCCTGTTCAAACTGTAGCTCAGCCAGTAGAGAGAATCATCAACATACTTGCTCTTTCTGTATGCCTC
>JBGVTE010000010.1:0-7857 GCA_041862375.1 Candidatus Aminicenantaceae bacterium | reverse complement strand
TAAGAAAGTCCGAAGCCCTCTTGTGCGCCCTATGCCTGATAAGCTCAAAGAAGTACTCTTTAATATCATTCAAAAAGAAGTTAAAGGAGCTTACTTCCTCGATGGCTTTGCCGGAACAGGGTCTGTTGGGATTGAAGCCTTAAGCAGAGGTGCAGAAAATGTTGTCTTTATCGATGATTTTTATCCTGCAGTAAAGGTGATAAAGACAAATTTAGCCAGGTGTGATGCCGAGGATAAAGTTCGGGTAATTCGAAGAGAGTTTAACCGGGCAGTTATACAGCTTTCAAAAGAAAAAGCTGAGTTTGATTTGATTTTTCTCGACCCTCCTTATGCACTTCTTGAAGAAAGGAATCCTCTTAGGGTAATAAAAAAAAGAGAAATCCTTAAGGAGGGAGGTTTGATTATCCTTCGCCATTACTTCAAGACTGAGTTTGAGGCAAAATATTTTAAGCTAACGCGTCGAGCAAACATTGGCGACGACTCGCTTTCCTTTTATAAATAAAATAGTTTCGAGGTTCATGTTACCTTTGATCCTCGTTTAATGATTTTTACAAATTACCTGCGAAACCATGCCTGTTGCATTATTTCCCTTCAAATATCTTGCATTGAGCATTAATTTGAGTTATATATAAAGAGAACTCGCAGAAATCAGCTCCAAAGTAATACGTGGCTGCACTCCCTCGAAGGAAATGTTCCTCAGGAACCTCATCGCTCCTGTGAGAACCTTAAATCGAAGTTAGCTCAGAGTTCATGTTCTCTGAAGCTCACCATAGGAAGAGGGGTGCAGCCTTTTTTTATAATGAGGCTGGAGCCGTCCTCATTTTTTTTAAGCC
This sequence comes from Candidatus Aminicenantaceae bacterium, assembly GCA_041862375.1. GTDB lineage: Bacteria > Acidobacteriota > Aminicenantia > Aminicenantales > Aminicenantaceae > WVZL01. The sequence goes on along the minus strand of JBGVTE010000010.1, from coordinate 7,024 downwards.
TTAGAATCGACGTTGTAGGAGCAAAAATAGTTGTCTAGATCATGTATGGAATCTTTGGTAGAATAGTAATGTCAGATAAAGAGGCTTAGATGAAAATTCCATACCTTTCATGTGAAGAGAAGAAAATATGAGGCGTGTCCTTGATATTTAATCGAAAGTAATATCGTTATGAGAGTAAAAGAATGAAGAAACCTGCTCCAAAAGAAAGCCCGAGCATAGAAAAATCTCCTTTTATCCAAGAAAAAGATATTTTATCGGATTTGGTTGAAAAAGAAGGCTCTTCTCTCCTTTTAGGAAGATACACGATGAATGAGGTTATTGCTGTTTTGATCAAGAGAAACTTCCTCAATGATGCTCGAAAGAGAAATCTGTGGCCTCTGACTTACGAGCTAGATTCATCAGAATTTCCTCTCCAGAGACTCCAGATTTTTTACAAAGAGAAAGCTCCTGAAAACTTGATTGTCGATTTAAAAATTAAAGAGGGTATTTTTAAGCTAAAGGTAGATCTTACACAGGATATACCTGACAAAAAGAGCGGATATGATTTCTTAATCCTTGACTGGCTTACGCTCCAGAATCCTCTTCAGCGATTTTCTGATGAGAAAACACCTCTTCCAGGACAGAATCATCCGGGATTAAACCTGGGGAAAAAAGTCCTTGATATTTTTATTTATTTAGCCCGGCTCAGGAAGAAAGATGCCCTCCTTGCTTACCCGGCTTATTTCCATAATGCACTGCTTTTCTCTCGGCAATTTCGTTTTTTGAATCCTCAAAAGGAAGCAGAAGTCATGGCAGTGAGAAAGTCTTTTCCGGATATTCCTTTTAAAGAGCTGGCCTGGATAGTGCATCTTGAGTGTTTGCGAGACAGGAATAATAAAGTTTATGAGTGGCAGGCAGAGGAACAGGTCTTTTCCCTGAATAAATCATTGAAGAGTTACTTCGGTTCGAAGAGGTATAAAGAGAGAGTTAAAGAAAGTCTGAAAGATTTTCATTTCTCGATAGACCGGGAATGCTATGAAAGAAAACGCGAAGCTCACTATACAAAAATCAAGACTCAATAAATATTTCCTTCCAGCGCATTCATTTGCCTTCTTAATTTTTATAGCTGCATCGATTCCCACGGGCGCAATAAACAAAATCAGGGAATCTAAAAGTTTGTTTGCTCTCCTCCTCTCTGATTTTTCCTTGCATTCAGGATTCTTCGGAGTTTTTACAGCTCTTCTTTGCTATGGATTTTATAAAGTGAGAGGACGCTCCCTTCCTTTTTTAAAAATCGGGCTGATATCTTTTGCGTTTGGTTTGTTTATTGAGTTTTACCAGGCGATCCTTCCCCACCGCTCTTTTGCCCTTAATGATTTAGGGTTTGATTTAGTGGGAATCTTTATTATTTTGATCATATCTAAAATAACCATTTGGATATAAAAAGTTAAAAGTGTAGACCTGACCCTCATTACTTTGGTATAATTAATACCAAACCAAGGAGAAGATTCAAATGAAAAAAGGAATTCATCCTGAGTATGTTGACTGCACTGTAACATGTGCTTGCGGCAATACATTTACCACTAGATCTACCAAAAAAGAGATTCGTGTGGAAATCTGTTCCCAGTGCCATCCTTTTTTCACGGGAAAGCAAAAATTCGTGGACAGTGCTGGTCGAGTGGAAAAATTCAGAAAAAAATATGGCGATAAAAGCAAGGCCAAGTAACCGAAATGCTTCAAGAATTAGAAAATTTAGAGGAGAAATACCGCCAGTTAACCCTGTCTTTATCTGACCCATCTTTAATTTCCGACCCAAAAAAAATAAGAGAAATCTCCAAAGAGCGCGCAGGCCTAGAACCTGTAGTAAAAAAATACGAGGATTACAAGAAGGTCTTAAAGGAAATTGAAGATGCAAAGGATATTCTGGCTGATTCCCAGGCAGAATTAGAATTGAGAAAGCTGGCAGAGGCTGAACTCAAAGAGCTTGTAGAAAGAGAAGAAAAGCTCAATCATGAACTTAAAATTCTGCTCCTTCCCAAAGATCCGAATGACGAGAGGAATGTTTTTCTGGAAATCCGGGCTGGTGCCGGAGGGGATGAGGCTTCGCTTTTTGCCCAGGATTTATTCCGAATGTACTCTCGCTATGCCGAGAAAAAAGGCTGGAAATTAGAAGTAATGAACACGAGCATCTCTCCTATAGGGGGCTTTAAAGAGCTCATCGTCAACATAAAGGGGGATAGAATCTACAGTCTCCTCAAGTATGAGAGCGGAGTACACCGCGTGCAGCGGATTCCCCAAACAGAAACCGGAGGCCGGATCCATACCTCCACCGTAACAGTAGCTGTTCTTCCTGAAGCAGATGAGGTAGATGTAGTATTGGATCCGAAGGATTTAAAAATCGAGGCTTTTGGGGCTTCTGGTCCGGGCGGACAGAATGTGAATCGTAACTACACAGCGATAAGAGTCTCTCATGATCCTTCAGGATTGGTGGTGTCATGTCAGGATGAAAAATCACAGCACCGAAACAAGGAAAAGGCCCTTAGAATCCTGCGCTCGCGACTCTTGGCAATTGCTCAGAAAGAGCAGCAGAACCAGATTGCTAAAAATAGAAAATCTCAAGTGGGAACAGGGGAGAGGAGTGAAAAAATAAGAACCTATAATTTCCCTCAATCGAGAGTTACCGATCACCGCATGAATTTAACGCTCCATAAATTGGATGATATCATTGATGGAGATTTAGGTCAGATTATCGAGGCTCTTGCCGTTCATTTTCAGGCACAACAATTAGATACAGTGTCCTCGCCCGCTACATAATCTGAGTTTTCATTGGCATCCATTCAAGAGTTATTCCAGAAAGGGGAATCCATTTTGGGAGAATTCCCTGACTCTGCCTTGGAAGCGAAGCTTCTCCTCCTGAGCGCTGCTTCGATTGATGAGGAACAATTCTTCTCCTCTCCAAAACAAAAATTATCGAAAGAGAAACAGAGGAATTATTTTCAATTGATTACCAAGCGCCTGACTGGAATTCCTCTTGCCTATATAACTGGGAGTAAAGAATTTTGGTCAATTGCCTTTAAAATATTACCTGGAGTTATAATACCCCGGCCTGAAACAGAGCTTATTGTGGAAAAGGTACTGGAGTATTCGTCTCGAAAGAAAGAGACCATCGTGGACATAGGAACAGGGTGTGGAAACATAGCCGTATCCCTGGCAAAAGAGCTTCCCCAGGCTCACATTGTTGCCACTGATGTTTCCCGAAAAGCATTAAAAGTGGCTCGTTTGAATGCTTCCCATCAAAAGGTTAATAATGTGACGTTTATTCGTGGGAGTTTGCTGTCTCCGCTACAGAAACTAAATTTGTACAATGAATGCGACTTTATCGTTTCCAATCCCCCCTATGTTTCAAAAGAGGAATGGGCGAAGCTTCCGCCCGAAATAAAAAATCATGAGCCAAAGAAGGCCTTAGTCGCCGGTGAAACAGGACTTGAGGTTATTGAGAAAATAATCCAGGATTCACGCCCATTTTTAAAGCCGGCCGGAAGACTTGTGCTTGAGATTGGAGAGAGCCAGAAAGAAAAGGTTGAGTCTCTCTTTGGTCCCGGATGGAAAAATGTCACTTTTTACAACGATCTCAGCAGAATACCAAGGGTTGCTGTTGGGGAAAGAGCCTGACAAGGAGAACTTCTTGGATATAGAACTCAGGGATTTTTAACTTTGAAGTTATTTTACGTTAACTGCTTTAAATTTACCGCTTATGGCTTGCGGGCTTTTGATTCTTAGCTATTTACAGCCTGCTCTTCCTGGCGTTCGATGTTTGAGCTTGAGCCCTTTCGTTTAACTCTTTTCTTATTTCCTGGAGCTCTTCAAAAGGCGGCAGGAGCTTTGTTGTTTCGTACCTGAATTTCTCCCATTTCTCGAGGCTTAAAGAGCAGAATGCATCTACCACATCAGAGTCAAACTGCTTTCCTTTGTTTATCTGGATTTCCTCTTTTGCTGCGGGGAAGTCCCTTTCTTTGCGGTAAGGTCTGTGGGAAGTAATTGCGTCGAGAGCATCAGCCAGGGAAAATATTCTGGATTCGATAGGAATATGATCTTTTTTTAATCCTTTGGGGTAGCCTTTACCGTCAACCCTCTCGTGGTGGTAGAGAATAATGTTTGCTGCTTCCTTTAATAGTTTTATTTCTTTAATTAGGCCGTATCCCAACGATGGGTGTAGCTTGATTTTTTTCCACTCCGCATCCGTAAGAGGGGTGGGCTTCTTGAGGATTGAATCGGGAATAGCAATTTTTCCCACATCATGGAGGAGTGCGCCTTTTCTAATGTTATCAAGGGCTTCCTTTTTCTTAATGCCCAGGATCTTTGCCAGTACTTCGCTGTACTTGGCTACAGTCCTGGAATGACCGAATGTCTCAACATCCCTCAAGTCCAACGCTGTCATCAAATTTTCGAGCGTGGTGTTGTAGATATTTTCGAGTTCCAGAGCCCTCTTGATGTTGGATGAGCTTTCTGAGCTCAGTTTTCTCAGACTTTGAAGGTAAGACACATTCTTCCGGATCAAGTCTCTTTTGTTAAATTCGTTTCTTATAGCAGAATAGATTTCTGCCAGGTTATCAGGGTAAGCAATGTGGTCGATGAGCCCCTGCTTTATGAGGGAGACCGCAATTTCTGGATTTTCCAGTTTAGAAAGGACGATTGTCGATAGCTGGGGATCAATTTTTTTTATGTGCTGAAGAATTTTAATGTTGTAGTTGTTGAAAGAGGGAAATCCAATTAAAACGAGAGAGAATATATTTTGTTTGAGCAGTTGATTGAATGCTTCCGAGGTAGAGGGACTGGTAACTGTATCAAGGGAGTGGTTTGTAAGAAATCGGGCTAAATATCTCCTCTTTTTCTCGTCGTCTTCGACTAATAATATTTTATCTGCGGACATTCGGGCTCCTTTCTTTGCAGTGAAAGGCATAACTTCTTACTTTAAGCTTTTTTATACATTTTTTCATAAAAATATTCAAGCAAAAACACTGGGGTCAGGCTTTCATAACTTGGATAACTTTTATAATTAATTGATTTTTTCCCAACTTGACGGGATTTAATGTCAAGTGATGTAATTCAACATCATTGCGAACGTCGAAGAGGTGAAGCAGTTTTATACAACAAATTGTCTTTGTGATGAACGGAGTGAAGAAGCAATTCCATACAATAAATTGTCATTGCGATGAACGGAGTGAAGAAGCAATCCCAACATTTTGTAGGTATGAGATAGCTACATTTCGCTCGCAATTACTTTTATTCCGCTCAATCTGTAAAGTTATGAAAGTTATGAAAGCCTGACCCCAGTGTTAAGGTGGTCACCTTTTAAGATGACAAAATTGGAGGAAAATCCCTCTGAGAATTCATCGCCAAAGGGGATTGAATAACTTTTCGTTCTCTGACATTATTATTCAGAAAAAATGGCTGGAAGAGCTGCAATTAATATAAATAAAAGGAGGTTTTACCCCGTCCTTTTCTTGACACTATGACTGAGGTGATTGTATGATAGTAACACAGTTTAAGGAGTGCTTTAGTGCTTAATGATAATGATATCTTGAGGAAGTCCGCCTTCCTGATTAAAGAGATTGAAAAGCAACTAGAATCTGCGTTGTCCAAGAAAAAGGAAGAGATAGAGAAAGAACTCGAGGAAAAATTAAAGAGGGAAAGGGAATTAGCACAAAAGAAACTCAATACAATTAATGAAGAACTCGAGAAGGAAAAGAAAATTCTAAAGGATTATCGGTCTGAAATTGCTGAATACGAAAGCCATAAATCAGATCTAAAAGAAAAGCTGAATACCCACCTGGACAAAGCACTTCAGTATCAATCAGATATAGAAAAGTTGGTGGGCTCTACTCTAGAAGAGCTTAAAGTAATTAAAGAATTGAGTGAGAGCTTTGAAGTCCTCGATAAAGAAGCTGAAAAGAAAGCGGCATTTTTGCAGAAGGAGCTTAAAGAGAAGTTCGGGATTGAGGCAGAGGCAATAGATATAAAGGAAGAAGACGAAAAGGAACAAGCCAGCTTAGAGAAGGAGCTGACCAAACTGAGAAAGATCAAAGAACTTTTGGGCAATGCTTCTGGCGTTTCTGAGGCTTTGAAGACTGAAGAGGCTGAAGAAGAAGAAGAGCCTGAACTGAGAGAAGATATCTCAGGGATCATGAGAGAGGAGGAAGAAGATCTTGAAATTCCTGAGCTAGATGAGGTAATGAAAGCTGCTCCGCCTGAGGAACCTAAAGAAGCAGAAGTAGCAAAGGAGGAAGTGCGGCCTGAAGAAAAGGAAGAAGAGAAAGAGCAAAAAAAAGAGTTAGAACCTGAGGTTCCTTCTGAAGAAGAACCTCGGCAAGAAGAAGAAGTGGTGACTGGAGATTTAGATGAAATGTTGGATAAATACAGAAAAACAGAAGCCATAGAGGGAAGCGGCAAGATAGATTATTACCAGAGAAAGAATAAGATTATTATCGACGGTGATACTCTTATTTCCTCCATTAATAACCAAATAGAACAGGCAGAAAGACTCTACGAGGGATTGTCTAAGAGCGATTCTGCCAAGGATAAGTTTTTCTTAACACAAGATATCATCAATAACCAAGAAAACCTGCGGAAACTTGTTCTGAAGTGTATCAGAAAATGCGAACATGAATCATGTTCCCTTCCCCAATACACTGCAAATATTCTGAGTGTTCAAACACTTAAAGTCCTCCTGGAAAAGCTAAGTATGCAGAATTGGGGTAATGAGGATGAATTTAAATCCTTTATCAGCCATTTTGAATCCTTAAGCAGGGAATTTCTGGCAAAGATTACTCCTTCGGGATCCTATTATCGTTCGATTATTCAAGAATTAAGGCAAGCTTAAATAAGCTAAATAATTGTATCCTTAATTCTAGATTCTTTCCTTATAATCTTTGGAATTACAACTTTTGCCAAATAGTGTTATCATATTGCTTTTTGAGGTGGTGAAAGGAAAGGTGATATCACCCTTTGAATCATCTTTAGAGGCTATTTACAGTCAAAAAGCTTT
>JBGVTE010000009.1:0-31827 GCA_041862375.1 Candidatus Aminicenantaceae bacterium | reverse complement strand
ATTTGTAAATCTAATTAGCTTTTCTTTCTGAGTATCAAGGAATGCGTGCATAAGTTCATGGAGAAAGTTTGGATAAGCATCGTGTGCCTGTGGAATTTCAAGAGTTAATCTACCGCCATTGAAACCCCCGCCGCAATTCCATTTGTCGGGATTCGCTATTAAATAGACAAGAACATTTGGCCTAACATTATGGCAGAATCTGGACACCTGTTTTGCGAAAGTGCGCATATGAACTTTTTCTTGGAGCAATCTTTCTTGAAAAGATTTGAGCGTTTTCATTTCATTTTTCATTAACTTTTCAATTCGAGGAACAAAATGCATTAACACTCTCCGCTCAATGTCTGCTTGCTCAGGCTTGAGATAACCTTCCTTTAGACCAGCTTCTATCGCCTGTTCTAGATTGAGAGAGGTGTAAAATGTTTGCTCAAGCCCTCCTCCCCAAGAATGCTCTTTCCGTACAGATCGGTGTTCAGCCAGCAATTCTTTATCTCGGGGGGAAAGACCGTCGTTTACGTTTTCAAAATAGCGGACATATTGCCTGTGGCAGAATTCATTCCACTCAGAAATCTGATCAACTATATGAAAAAGATTAGATGTCTTAGAAATATGTATAGTTAGCTTTACATATTCTAGGTCAAGCTTCACTAACTTACACTCCTCATTTTCTAAGGATAACGTCTTGCTCACTTTCAAAGTTCAAAACATTTAGGCAGACGAAGCGAGTCACAAAATCTTTTCTAAACATAGTCGCTATTATCATAAAGGTTTAATCCTAATAACAATATTTTCATCTTTATTCTCTACCTTAATCAACTCGGCTCGCTAAAACAGAGCATCTTTAATTTGTGGAATTGGTTTACTTTCAGGACGATGACCGCACGCGCCTTCAACAATTAGATTCAGAAGGTCAGAATGTAATGAATCAAGACCCCTATGGTGAACTTGTTTCTTTTTTAAATGAAATTCATCCGGAAATGCTAATTTTGTTCTAGATCCAGCCATCTTTTGAGTTGATCCACTTGCTCATCTTTAGCCACTAATTCGCTCAACTGTCTATAAACTTAACGGGAAGCCGAGGCTTTTTTGTTTTGAGTTCCAATAACCTCAATCCAATTGCTATTTTATCAAGACTTAATTGTGCTTGTCTTCAGTCTTGTATTTAATAAACCTAACAAACCAATTTATTATAAATAATATCTCATGAAATACTTAATCGCCATAAATCCTGGCGTCATATGAATATTTCTGATTTGCAATATCTGAATATATACGTTACCAAATTAGTTATTAGATTACTCTCTGGAGGAGCAAAATGCCTAGTGTTCATGTAAATGTGTGGGAGGGCTTCGGACAAGAAAAAGCCAAAATCGTAATTCAAAAAATAACTAACGTATTTGTAGACTTGAACATCCCTGCGCAGGCTGTGGAAGTAATTGTACATGAAATCAAAAAATCACACTGGGGAATCGGTGGGGTACCTGCTTCAGAAAAATTTAAAAATCCACAATTTTAATTGGACCCCGATGTCTTTAAAGATCAGGCAGTCTCCGTGCCTTCCTTAAATTCTGCAAGAAGGATTTATAAATAAAACTTCGTTCATCTAATTTACAAAGCTGTTTGAACATTGGTCTAGTGACAGTGAATGCTAGTATATCCGGAGATAAGTGATGGCGCATCGCGATGTCTGTTGCCCCTATCGCAGCTTGCGGGATACTTAGATCCTTAAATGGCTGAAGCTCCATGCATCCCGAACCAAATGGTGCGATCACAGGAGGAGGATCATCTGGAGCGCTGTTGTACTGCGCGCCTATCATCAGAGTGCTTAGCTGGTCTGGATTGACATAGAATGTGATAGTTTTTATATATTCCCACTGATCTTCCTTGAACGGCCCAATAAAAAGGTGGGGATGAGTTGCCAGATAAGGTTCAATCGAATCAATCCACTTTTCCATAAGCTTATGTGATGCTTTAAGTCCCTCATCGTCTACTAGAAACTTGATGAAATCTTCCCTCGATCTGGTCTCTATCCCCCACATCCAATGACCTGCGCCTCCACAGCCGTAATGATCCTTTGTGATATGAAGGGTCTCACCCTCAGCCCAATTTTTATAGAACGAGAAAATACAGTCGCCTTCTTTTGGCGTAACGATCGGGCTAAATGGCTCAGGATTGGGCGCATCGCATAAACCTATCAGTGGCGTTGTCAGATCAATTCTTTTTATCAGATTGATAAGGTTTAAATGAATTTCTCCCATAATGCTAGATATATCTCACTTTTAATTGCATTTTACAAGGATTAAATACCCCATTAATCCTCCCTTTTGCTGACATCAGCCGGCAACTAGCAGGGCAGAATGGATTTCAATGTGGGGACAGATTGGGGACATAAGCATGCCAAAAAACAGACCAAATTTGTTTATTTTCGCTTGTTTTGGCTTAGTTTGGTTTAGTTGTGGTAATTAACTTTGATCAAAGGCGTTAGAATCAAAAAGAGTGCCGAGGTCCGGACTCGAACCGGCGCGTTGGATAACCAACGAGGCATTTTAAGTCCCTTCCGTCTGTAAACTCAAAATATACTTTTGCCACCCATGTAAAGTCATAAGATATCTGTGTATTTATTGGCGACTAATTGAAGCTTCGATTGTCATTTGAGCTAAAAGAAGTAATGAGATGTCATCTAGGGATAGAGTCACCGGCCTTTAAGGTAATTTTCTTCAACCATCGGAGCAAGTGTTATATATAAGGGGAGAGGGGTTGAGTCAAATTTCCCATAGCCCCCCCTACAAGAGATTAGAGGCAATATTTGTACCCAAAATGTGCTAGGATCTGGAGTCAGGTGATTTATTCCGAAATAGACTTCTCCCTATGTGCCACAGGTGTGACAAAAATGACTGAATTGCGCTGAAATTATGGTATTAGGATTGAAAGTGTTTGAAAGACAAAATCAAGGAACCATCAGGGAAAATTGGTGCCGGAGGAGGGATTCGAACCCACATGGAACAAAATGCTCCGCTGGATTTTGAGTCCAGTGCGTCTACCAATTTCGCCACTCCGGCACTTATTAATACTTCGTCTTATTTTTTAACATTTTCAGTAGTTCCGGTCAATAAAGTATTCATGGCAATTTCTCTTTATGAACTTTTGAATTTAATTTTATAAGAATTTGGTTTCTGTGATTGCCACTGTCTTTTCTCATTTTTTAGTTATTTATACCCTTTTAAGAAGCAAAGCCTGTAAAAACATAATTCTTCATAATATAATCATAATAAACGTTTTTACAGCCTGATACGTATTCCCAATGAAACAATCATTAATGGAAGAAGAGGAAATAATTTCCCGATGTATATCGGGAGATGTGGAGGAATTTGGAAAGTTGGTTGAAATGTATCAACCAGCACTTCTTCCTATGATATTTAATATTTTACAGGATAGAGAAGCGGCTAAAGATGTTACTCAGGAAGCTTTTATTCAGGCTTATTTTAATTTAAACCGTTTTGACAGAAAGAGGAGTTTTAAAAATTGGCTTTATTCTATTGCTTACAGAAGATGCCTGGACAGGATAAGGAAGGAAAAAACTAAAAGAAAATTTATCAAGAAAATGATTAAGGAAGAAAAATTGCTCAACAAAGATGAAAATAAGGATAAAAAAATTGAAAATTCTGAGATTTTCAATCCGCTTTTAAATAAGCTGAATGAAAAAGAACGGGCTGTGCTTTCATTAAAAATAAATGAAGGATATACGGCTAAAGAAATCGGCCACGTGCTCAACTGTAGAGAAAGCACAGTCCGGGTTCATGTCTTCAATGCAAAAAGAAAATTAAAAAGATTTCTAGAGGAAAAAAAAGATGTGTGAGTTTTATAAATTTTTATACTGGGTGATCCCTGTCAGGAGCTTTCAATCTTATTTAATAAAAAAACATTTTTCTGGTTGTTCTCACTGTCAGAAAGAATCTGTAGAAGATAGTAAGTTGAAAAAGATATTAGCGCTTACCAAAACAGTAAAGGAAGAAGAAAGTCTATGGCCTCAAATAAGATCAAGTCTCTATGCTCTTTCAAAGGAAGAATCTGAACTGAAAGAGGAACCAGGACTTACTCCTTTCAAGAAGCGAAAATGGGTACTGACAGCATCATCTCTCTTGGTAATTATCATTGTTTCGCTCGCTGGCATAAGTTATTTCCTATTTTTGAAATCAGGATTTGAAATGGATTCAGGAAAATTGGCAAAAAGCGTCTTAGTTGAATCAGCTACAATTCAGGGGAAGCCAGCCAAAATCTATCTTTTTCAACCTAAAAACAAGAAATTATCCATCATCTGGATGGATCCGACTATAGACTAAAAGGAGCATAAAATGAAAAAAGCAATGAAACTAATCCCTCTTATTTTCATTCTTATTTTACCTTTTTCCTGCCGTAAAGCAGACCAAAAACTTGATCTGAAGCTCAAGTTCTACAAGGGAATAAACAGTGCCGGGATTGCAAAAAAATCATCTGTAGTCACTTCCTATACATTCAAGCCATTCTTTGCAGGAAATATAATCTCTGTAACTGAATCTCCAGACGAGAGCAGTGAACTGAAAGATGTATTCCATCTTGAGGATGTTGAACTCCTTAATGAAACTGACCTATCCTGGAAAGCCTCTTCAGGAGACAAAGTATTCCAGATTATCAATGTTAACGGGAATGATTATTCAGTTTTTCTAACACCAAACATGAATAAAGAAACCAGTAAGCTTCGAGTCGAAGTCTTCGAAGGGCCGAAAGAGCAAAAAGAGAAGAATCTCATTGACGCTGAAATTATTCTCCCCAGAGATAATATTGCTGTTATCGGATTCTCAGATTCAAAGAAAATTCCGTATTTTCTCTCTTTCCGTGTCACAAGTGGAGTGCTAGGTGAAGTTGTCGGCGGTGGGTTAATAGCCAGCATCAGAGCAATCGATCCTGTTTGTGGAAAAAAAATCGGTAAAGGAGCAGGATTTGAAAAAGAAAACAGAGCCGTGGCTTCCTATGAATATAAAGGAGAAACATTTCTATTTTGTTCTGAGGAATGTCTGGCTAAGTTTAAAGAAAATCCAGAAAAATATATAAAAGAAGAAATGGAAATGGTCGAACCTGAGGAACAATTAATTCCAGCTAAGGGGAATATCAAACCATCGAAACTCATCCATAAAGTGGATCCAGTTTATCCTGAGACAGCGAGGCAAGCAAGGATATCCGGGATAGTGATTTTAGAAGCAACCACTGATACAAAGGGAAATGTAATTAAAGTAAAAGTCTTAAGACCTGTTCATCCTGAATTAGATAAGGCAGCCATAGATGCCATCAAACAGTGGAAATATGAACCAATAATTATTAAAGGAAAGCCAGTCGGTGTTACCTTTACAGTGACAGTCAGGTTTAATCTGAAATAAGGCAACAAGGAAAACGATAAATCGTGATAGATTTGATGAAGTAACATTCTATCTTTTCTTGTTTAATTCTTAGGCTCACAATCTTTATTCCCTGAAGATTTTACATGGACTCTATTTTGATAGAGAAGCTGGACTGGTTTAGCAGGAAAAACGTTTAATAGATGGATAAGTTTGGACTTCTAAAAGAAACGGATGAATTTAAGAACTTGCTCCAGGCAATAAATCAGGGAAAAAAAGTCTCAGAGTCTAATAACTAATAAAACAATCCAAGCCCTATTGTGCAGGTTATAAATAAAAGAAGTCATTCCTGCGTATCAAAAAAATAGTATCCACAAGGACGCCTGGGCTCGATGATATCTCGGTCTCTTAGATCTCTCTCATCAATGGGGAAGAACCTGCAGACAGCTGATTTCTTGCCATTTATCCGGCAGAGGCTGTCTTCCTTGTTCGATTCTAGAAACCAGCAATCGAATCCGAGTCTACAGCAGGCTCCTGTTCGACGACATTCCCCTCTTCGTCTTTTTATACTTCTTTTAACGTAGCCAGGCCGGAAATAAACAAGATACATACGGCGAAATTTACCTTTAAACAGAACATATCTCTCTCTAAGAGTCAAATGTAATTTTCCTTTCATCTAAATTAATCTGAATACTCGAAAAAAAACAGCTCCTCTTTCTTTTTGCTTTGAACAGCAACTCAGGAAATTTCAGATTACGCAAAAAAGCTGTAGTTTTATAAGAATCTCCTTTTAGTGATCGTCACAGATCCCTATCAGTTTTCCCAGATTTCTGCCAACTAATATTCTTAGATGAAGATATCACACCTAAAACGGTAAGGTCAACTGCCAGAAAATATAAACTGAACAGAAAACAGCAAAACATTCAGAGATGGCATGGACTCCACCGCTCAAATCGACAGAGAGCAACCACGGAAGCTTTCAGAAATATTCCCCCCTCTCCTTGGCTGTTGTCAGGAGTTCCTGTGGACATTCTGAGGTGGAGGTGGGCGCTCCGCTTTGACAGGCGTTTTTACTTCAGCCAGTCCAACCTGATCATTTACTTCAGTATCTGGAATGTCTTTAACCGGAAAAACGTGGCCGCCTACTACTGGAATACCATCAAAAAAAGCCCGCCAGAGTCTTGCAGTAGGGAATTCTTCCTGTATCGGGAATAGAATTCGAGTTTTAAGAAATACCTTGTTCCTGTTCTAATGGCTTCTTTTTATAAATATTGATAAGGAAGTTTATGAAAAATATGTATATTACGATCAGTCCTGCAAATATGGTTATCAGATTTAATGGAGAACATAAGAAAATGAGGGCTAATAATAATGGCAGAGCTATTGCCCCGACTATTTCTTTCTTTCTTATTATGTAAAACAAAATTATTATTCCAATGATATAAATTATCAGCCAGTAGAAAGGAAGCCATTGATTTTTCATCATAATGTATAGATAGTAAAACAAAATTCCCATAGATGTTCCTATCCCTTTACCTCCTTTGAATTTTAAGTAAAAAGGGAACACATGTCCTAATATAGCCGCCAGGCCTCCAAGATAAATAAAGATTGGGTCTGCCTCTAAAAGAGAGGCGATATACATTAAGATTAATCCTTTGGATAAATCAAATATGGCTGTTACCACTGCTGGCTTAAGACCTAAAACATAATAGACATTCATTCCTCCTGCATTTCCATCGCCATGTTGTCGGATATCAATCCCTCTTAAAAGTTTTCCTAAAACATAAGCAGGTGATATAGAACCTATTACATAGCCGATAGGAATAACCAAGAAATTCATGTTTCTAAATTATTATAATAAAGTAAAAATATTAATAAATTCGCGCTTTACAAACTTCTCTGAGGCAAATTCAGAAAAAGATTTACTTTCTTCCGATTTCTAATTTTGCCCCGACATGTTCATTCTGATTATACAGTTGTTTCAGTTCAAATAAATAACGTCTGCTCTTAAATATGAAAGGCTTTTCTTTCCCTAAAGAAAAGAGCCTCCCTTCAACTTCTCTTAAAAATCCAGGATGCAAGTAAAGAATTATATTATCCCGCATCTTTATTTCTTCAATCTTAAGATCCCGTACGTACTCTCTCGCAGCCTCATTGAAATATTTTATCTTTCCTTTCCTGTCAAAAATAAAAACAGCCTTTTTCTTGCTCGCTGCGACATCTTCCAAACCTCTGGTAATAAGCATTAAATCACGTGACCTTTTCCACAAGCTTATTTCTCTAAAAGGCAGAATAATGCGAAAACCGAACCAGTATAGAGCCCAGACAACTAATTTAGGAATTACTTGAATCTTCCCTATTAATGTCAATATTTTATTTTTTATTAATCCAAACTCACTCAGAGACAAGGGACTCGTTTTGATAAGCTGCGTACTACCATACTTATTGCAAATTTCCAAAACTTTCCTCTTAAGCTCCTCATCATAAATATGCATATGGATAATATTGCCTATAGTAGATAAAGGACTTTCTATTGGATTTGGCAACAATTCTAATTCTTTGGCCAGGTCTTGCATCTCTTTCTCTTCTATCCTTTCAACTTTAATTTTCAAACAAAAGCCGGGGTGTTTCGCTTCATCAATCTTGTAACTTAGAGTAAATTTCTGGACTCTTATCTTTTCCCTAAATTCTTCAATAAAATCTTCAATTTCTCTCTCTTTTCCTAAAGCAGAAAGCCAGCCCTCTAATGTATAAATAAAACCGAGGCCACCAGCATCCACAATCCCTTTTCTCTTCAAAATGGGAACTTCCTGAATCTCCGGGCTAATTAATTCTTTAACAGCAGCTATGTATGCTATTTTTAAAATTTCAGCGATATCTTTCTCCTTTTCTAAACACTCCCGTGCTTTACGCGCTGAAATCCTCATGGTACTCAGCATTGTCCCTTCCTTTGGATCTCTGAAAGACAAATATGCAGATTTTGTTCCTTCCTCCATTGCTCTCACAAATTTTTCATGATTGAGCTTTCCTGTATTATTCTCCAAAAGATAAGAGGCGAAGCCTGAGAGATAAGCGGCCATGCCTGTTCCAGAAAAACCAGTGCCATTTTCACAGGCTCGAGCGGCAATATGCTTGACTGTTTGTTTCAGGGAAGACAAATCAAGATTCTTAGCGACATCTCCTAGGGTAAACGATAAATTTTTTCCTGTGTCAGCATCGATGGCAGGGTAAATATTCAATCTATTCAAGGTACTCTCATTTTTTCTCAGTTTCTCCGTTACCCTTTCAAACATTTTTGCTAATACAAAACTGCTTATTTCTTCATAACCATATTTTCTCACAGCTACAGATAGTGTGTACGGTCCTGTATGACTTCCTACGAGCGGCCCTGTCTGAGAAGATGTAACATCTCTCAAACGTCCCTCAAATCTCTTTCTTATGAGTCCTTCAAGCTTGATTGCTCTTTTTCTCGTGTTTTCACCAGCATAGTTTATTCTCACTGAAATTTCCTCGTCCCAGCCACTAACTTTCTCCATTTCAACAATAATTTTATCTTCAACTTTCGCACGGGGCATTGTAACCAGCGGTTCCGGAATGCCATCTTTCAGAGTAATAATAGAAGCGAATTTTAAAAAGTCAGCAATATAAGACCCAATCTTTTTAAGCTTCCTAACTCTCCCACATTTCCTTAGGTAGCGAAAACTGCAAACGGCTGCAAGTAAGTGTATTTTTTTCCTGATTTCTCTCACATGTTCTGCAATTGTCTCAGCATCCTTTCCCTCTTCTGCTAACTCAGCTGCTTCCTTGACAGGAAAATACTGCGCACTAAATGCCTGTCTGGAATCAATTATTTTTATGTTATTGCCGACCTCAGCGCTGACTAATTCTGCCGCTCTTTCCACATTTTCATAGACTTTACTTAATTCTTTAGGAATAAGGATACAAACAACATCCTTTTTTCCTTTTGAAGCCTCTCTAACTAATTTCTTACATCTTTCTATAGAAATCGCTCCGGTGGTGGGAATATCATCTTTTTTCTTTACTTTCTCCATGTATCTGAAGAATGATTCTTTACTATAAAAGATGCCTTCTTCTACATCTTCTTTATGGCTGGGAATGATTCTTATTAATTTCTCATTCTTGTTGATGATGTTGAAAGGAATGACAGTTATTTTAAGCTTTTTTGCGAAATCTTCTTCTAAATCTGATGTTTGGTCAACGATAATTCTTGTTAATCTCATCTGAGCTGTATAAAAGAGTAGAAAAAGAGTTTAATATTTCCCTGATTGAAGCATATTTAATTTACAACTCTTACTTTATTTATATTGATCTATAAAAAAAAATCAATCCATTCGATGCGTATATATATAAATGAAAGAAATTGACAAGTTCTGTACAAATCCCGTTTGAATTCTTCCCATTAAAGCGTAGAATAAAAATAGTAAAAGGGCTTTACCAATGCCAAAGATATTGGGTTTAGATATCGGATCTCTCACAATAAAAGCGGCAGCCTATGAACCTTCCACCGGGAAAGTAGAAGAGCTTGAGATTTTAGATCACGAAAGACAGCCAGTTGTAAGGGCCCTTGATCTCATAGAGAAATTATTAGAAGATCGAGAGGTTTTCACTCTAGCAATTACAGGAGAATCAAGTGAGATTCTGGCAAAATTGCTTCAAGCCTATTATGTAAATCCTCATCTCGCTTCAGCAGAAGCAAATATGAGGATTTTCCCTCATTTGAGAACAGTCCTCAATGTGGGCGCTTCCTCATCTAATCTTATTCTTATAAAAGAAGACCATGAAGGGAATCCTGTACTCGATGATATTATAATTCCCCCCCATTGTTCTGCAGGAACAGGCTCATTTCTTAGCCAGTCCGCTTCAAGATTTGGCTATTCCTTGGATGAGTTCGGCAAGCTTGCCGTGAAGTCAAAAAATCCTGAAAACATTTCTGGAACATGTGCGGTTTTTGCAGGCTCTGATATGATTGACAAGCAGCAGAAGGGGGCACGAAAAGAAGATATTGCAGCAGGGCTTCATTACTCCCTGATCCGGTATTTGCTGGGAACACTAGGAAGAGGGAAAAAACTGGAAGGTCCTGTTTCATTTCAAGGGGGGGTGGCTGAAAATTCAGGAACAGTGAGAGCTCTTGAGGATATTCTAAACTCATCTGGAAATCATACAAAGCTTTTCACACCCAAATATCACAGATCAATGTCTGCAATAGGGGCAGCAATGCTGGCAAGTAATGAGATATTCAAGGATGGGTGTCGCGGACAGACAGTCTCGCTGTTAGAGAATGTAAATAAAAGCAGGCGAGAAATATATGATCTTTCCCCGATCAAGGATGTTGAACTGCCTCCCCTGAAATTGAACCATAGAATTTCTATAAGAAGGCGCCCTGTTGACGGGATTCCTTTTTCTGGCGAAAAAATACCGGTATATTTGGGTGTAGATGTGGGTTCAGTAAGTACCAGTGTGGCTATTCTTTACTTTGGTAAAAATGCGCATGAAAGGGAATGGAAACTTTTAGCAAAAAAATATCTTCCCACTCAGAGTAATCCCCTCGGTGCAGTGTCCCGGGCTTTAAAAGAAGTCCAAACTGAGCTGGGCGACAGAATCAAAGTACTGGATGTAGCGGTCACAGGCTCAGGGAGAAAGCTGATAGCAAATTACCTCGGAGGAGTCACGGATGTCAATGAAATTACTGCTCAAATGACAGGCTCTCAAACGGTTGCTGAAAGAATAGGGATTTCCGCTGATGAAATTATCGAGATAGGCGGACAGGATTCAAAGTACATTAAGGGAATAGAACAATTTGATATGAACAAGTCATGTGCTGCCGGGACAGGATCATTCATCGAAGAGCAGACAAAACAGCTGGGAGTGAGGATTCAGGACTTTGCATCACTTGCTTTGAAAGCAAAATCTCCTGCTTCTTTTGGAAATAAAAAATGTACCGTTTTTATTGAAGAAGAGCTTGTCGCACGGCAATGCTATAAATCTACTGAAGATCTCCTTGCCAGTGTGGCTTACGCAGTGGCTGAAAATTACCTCAACCAGTTTAAAATAAGTGACAGAACCGGAAAAACAATCTTTTTCCAGGGAGGGGTTGCACTCAATGATGCGGTTGTAGCGGCTCTCCAATATTTCACAAAAGCAAACATTATCGTTCCTGAGCATAATGAGGTTATGGGAGCGATCGGAGCAGCCATCTATGCAAAAAAGAATCATTCCAGTAAAACAAACTTCGTAGGTCTTGAAAAAATTAAAAAAAGGGATTTTATCCTTGATTCTTTTCAATGCGAGGGATGCACAAATGTCTGCAATATTTCCAGGGTCACCATAAATGATGGTGTATCTCTTTACGGAGGCGACAGATGTGAAAAATATTCCCATACAACCGAGCAGAAGCCTCAGTCAGAAATAACCGTCCCTGATCTTTTCAAAGAAAGAGAAAAACTACTTGGAGCCGATTATGGGGAATCAGGGAAAAAATCTGGTGAATCGAAACCAAGAATCGGTATCCCACGCCTATTCGTTCAATATTATGAATTTTTTCCTCTGTGGAAGGCATTCTTTGAAGAACTCGGTTTCGAGGTTGTCATATCAGGAAAGACTAATAAAAAACTTATTGCTAAAAGTCTTGACAATGTTGTTGCTGAAACATGTCTGCCCGCAGATATAACATACGGCCACTTAAGAAATTTAATCGAAAAGGGTGTTGTCTACATATTTTTCCCAAGCTTAATTGAAGGCCCTCAGACCAGATGGAAGGAAAGAAAAAGCTATCTTTGCACTTTATCCCAGAACATGCCGTTTGCCGCAACCAGCACATCAGCGGTTCTCTCTCGCAGGGCTGAACATATAATAAGGCCAGCTATCCATATGCATACGGAAAGATTTAATCTTGAAGAAGAGATGATAAAAGCGGCAAAAAAACTGGGAAAAACTAAAAAAGAAGCGAAAGCTGCACTGCGAATGGGTCTTAAAGCCTTATCCCGATTCGAAAAGAAAATCAGAGAGCGCGGCAAGGAGATCTTTTCCAATCTGTATAAATATGAATTTCCCATTGTTGTTGTAGGGAGATCATACACTTTGGGAGATCCAGGAATCCATGTGGACCTGCCAAAGCTTATACACAAGGCCGGAGGATTTCCTATTCCCCTGGATTATATACCTCTGGATGATGTCGATATCAGTGATGTACAGAATCTTGCCAACTGGAGATATTATCACAAGGTCATGCGGGCTGCGGAAATAATAAGGACAAACCCGAAGCTCAACAGCATATTTTTCTCAGTTTTCTCCTGCGGACCGGATTCTTTCCTAGAAGAGTTTTACAGAGAAACTCTCGGAGGGAAAACCTTTCTAGGAATTGAAGTGGGAAAGACCACTGCTCCTGCCCATATCCAGACGCGGATAGAAGCATTGATGGATAACATTAAAGAATGGAAGGGCTCAGAAAGAGTGTATAAAAAAACTCCACTTATTATCCACACCCCCCGTAAAAGAAGGATACTTTATATCCCCAGAATGGACGATGATGTCCCAGTTTTTATTGAGACTCTTAAATTACTGGGAGTCGAAGCCCGAGCTTTAGAAATCTCAACCTCAAAATCCCTTTCCCTGGCTAACCGTTACATTCCAGAAAAAACCTGTCTCCCAGCAAGAATGACTGCAGGCGATTATCTGAACTTTCTGATAAATCTAGATATGGATCCCCAGAACATAGCTTTCTTTAATCATCAAGCAGATGGAGCATGCAGACAAAAAGTATATTCTCTTTTACAGAAAGTGGTTTTCCAGAAATTGGGATTCGAGGATGTCCCCATCATCACACCGAATCCTGGTAAAAATGCTGGATACGTAAGTCAACTGGAATCGATCAACGGAGAACAGAGACTTACCAAGCTGACCGTTGCAAAATTCTTCTACAGATTCTGGAAGAGCATTGTGGTTAATGAAGCGATAAGGCAGCTTGTTCTTTCCAGAAGGCCTTATGAGATCCAGAAAGGTTCTCTGGACAGAGCCTATCAAGCAGGTCTCAAAGAGTTCTGTAAAATCATCGTTAACGGAAACATTAAGCGCGGAGCGCTGGATCTCTTCGAAAAAGTAATGAAGGTTCCGATCAATAAATCTCAGTATAAAGTGAACATTGGCATCGTGGGCGAAGGCTATGTCAGGATACATGAACCCAGCAATCATTACTCCATAAAACAACTTGAAGAATTAGGAGCAGTGGCTGTCCTCCCGATGTCATCTTCTTTCCTCAATTATGCCATGGAGAATGCTGCAAGAAGTAAAGGAAAAATGCTTCTGAAGTTTATCAGAACTATCCAGCAGTCCATTGAGCATTACAATATAAAATATATATCTCCTTATTTATTGCTTCCTGAGCCTCATGCAAGGCAGGTCATGGATGAAGCAGCAAAGTTCATGAATCCCAAGGCTTCCAGTGAAGCTGTTGAAGGCATTGGAACTGCCTCGTTATTCTGTCATTCCGGGATTATTCACGGCATCCTCAATCTGATACCCGCACACTGTATGGCTGGAAGTGCCCTGCAGTGTTATCTGGAAAAACTCCATACAGAATCAGGGATCCCTGTATTGACTATTCCTCTTGACGGGATTTATGATAAAGGGTTCAAAACAAATCTTGAGGTTCTTATTCATAAAGCGAAGCTCTACAAAACTTCAACATCCTTCCATTCCCTACATTAATCTGAAAACAACAATCCATAAGCTTCCACAGTTAAATCGCACAAACTAAAAAATTCGAAACAGGAATTTTTCAGGCAGGTGTCTGTATGATCTACTCTTTTTTCTCCTTTTCCTCTGGGACTAACTGGTTATATTTTACGAGTTCCTTGAGCCACCAGTCAGGAAGCTTCAACGGGATTCTCTTTCTCGCCTTGATATCATAAATCCATAGATGATTGTATTTAACAAGCAGCTCATTGCCTAACTCCCACCAGGCATCGATGACTCTGTTTGCATTTCCTATACAGTAGTCGGTCAAAAACTGGCTGGCCTGAGCAGGGTCCTTCCCATAGAGTTCTACAGCAAATTTATCAATAATTGGAGTTCTTTCTACGGCTGATTTCTCCCATTTTTCTTGAGCTTTTCTGACATCCTTGATCGCGTAAGAATAAAGTACTTGGGTGTGAAAATCTACATAATCAAACGCCCATCTGGCAGAATCCCTGCTGAATTCCCAGTGGTCTCCGACTTCAAAAGATCTTGGAATTCCCTTGATCCCGATATAGAGCGGCATGAAACAGGAAGTGTCCTGCGCACCCCAGGCAAGCCACACGAGCCCTCCGATAAGATCGGGAAGCCATCCCCTGCATTGAGTGACAGTGACATATTCTGCTCTATTGACACTGATCATACGCCCGGTGTTGTATTTTTTTCCGTCCAGCTCAAAACCGTAAGGTATGCGGTTCGGATTTTCAAAAGGTCCACCTTGAAGACCTCGAGCTGGATAGAATGGAGTTCCTTCGAATTTGTCTCGTGTCATCATCATAACATCATAAACCGAGAGCTTCTTATCAGGCTTTACTGATACGGGAAATTCCATGTTCGGAGTTTCAGGACTGAATTCTTTTGATGGCGCCACAAGGTCGAAGAATCGCCACAGGCGTGCTCTCGATCCCTTGCTGCTTGCTGCACTATATTCACTTGGTGAATAGGCTTTCTTCCAATTAAATGCTTCTCCGCTTTCAGGATCATAGTAACCCTGCTCTACTGCAAAGGAGACGATATTGGGAGATGCCATGAAGAAATCCGGATTGTTAAGGTCAACCTCTCCAATCCTGGATTCATTGGGGCAGACGCTAACGTGGTCGTCGGGAATTCTCTGTGCACACCAGACAGCACCAGGCTTTCCACTCTTAGGAGTCCACAGGGGCCCTACAGACATTATTTCAAAAATCCAGACCTCGTTTGGATCGGCAACAGCCAGCATCTCACCCGTATCTGTAAATCCGTACCCATGCTCTTCCGCGAGTTCTCCCATAATTTTTATCGCCTCCCTCGCTGTCCTTGCCCTCTCGATGGCAATAAAAGTCAGCATGGTTATATCGAATTTTGCAGAGGGAGTAGGATTTTCCATCTTTTTGTGGCAGCCAATAGTCGACTCGCCGATGGCGACCTGCTGATCATTCATGTAGCCGAAAGCGCCCTGGATATAAGCGAAGGTGTGAGGAACCTGAGGGATTTCTAAGCCGGAAAAATCGTCCTTGTACCTCTCCCATTTCAAGCCTACATTTGGGGGCCAAGTTTTCAATTGGTCAACATGGTAAATCTTCCGCATCGAGCCCGGCTCGTGATCTGCAGCAGGGACAGACCGCCACGTCCAATCGCAAAAGCCACAGTCACAGGTATGGGTTGTCATGACTGATCCATCAATGGAAGCATCTTTGCCGACTATAATGACCGTGCATCCATCAGAAAGTGGTACATTTGGACACGATGCACACTGTTTGCTCTCTTCTGCATTTAAGCCAAAAGCGTAAACAAGTGCCAGCATAACAACCAGCATTCCAAGCAGTGAACATAACTTTTTGATCTTCACTCTTTACCTCCTAAATAATTTTAAAATTAAATTACATTATCATCTTTCCTATTTTATTTTCGATTCTATAAAATTTTGGTTACTTTATTCTTGTGGCCTTTTAAAAATTATAGTTTTGCTTAAATTTTGGGATTTGCCTCCGTATTGAAATTTATTTATACAGAGTAAATACTTATCTGTCAATCAAAGCTCAGTATAACTTTTTTTCTTATATACTTTAACAATCTTCCCCCTGTAATAAAAATTCCTTATTTCCTTTAACTGCTTTTTATTCAATTCAATAAACCTGTCTATACCTTCGTAATTTCTGGATTGCGAAGACCAAACAATCAATACATCACTGTAGTGCTCTATGTCTTGAAATGTAATTAATTGGATTGGCTTTTTTACATATCCATACCAGGGTTCTGTGAAGGCAATAATCAGCGGAAAAGTTGTTGCAACCTTGCAGTGAGGATATTTGGCCTCTATAAATTTGCCAACTGTTTTATGCAATCTTACCATATCAAGATACTCCATGTTTGACTCAAGTCTCCATCCATCAGTATTTCTTGTTCCGTGATAATTCATAACAGATAGTACGGTTATGGAAATTATTACTGCGATCAGTATAATATTTTTATACTTAAAACTGTTCGCAAGCATCACTAAAGCTCTTGCGCCCATCAATAAATAAAAGGGAAAAATAATTAAAAAATAGCGGGGAAGGTCTTCAGTTAAGGAAAAAAATGCGACATTTCCAACTATGATCAATAAAAATAATATTTCATATTTGTAACTTTTCTTTCTTATAAAAATCACCGTTGATACTATAACAAGTAAAAAAATAATCCAGTTAACTCTATTGACGTTTTCTAAAGACGAATCATAAATCAAATGCTTTATAAAATTCTTAAATAACAATGAAATATAGTTACCCTCGTTGAGAAAAACATCCTCGGTCTTATAAACCCATCCGGTTACAAGATAATGGCTAAAAAGCCAGGTTAAAAGAGAAATCCCTGGTATTGCCGCCAAGGCAAGTCTTTTTATGACTTTTCCAATTCGTTCTTTTTTAAATAAATTGATAAGAAAATCGAAGGCAATGATTGCAATCAGAACAACTACGGATGTCTCTTTTACAAGAAGCATCAGCGATGCTGAAATGATATACAACACATATTTTTTCTTCAGATAGAAATATACTGATAGAATCGCCGTGCTCATGAGTGCAATTGAGAGATAAACCTGACCCACCTGTGAAAAAAATATCTGATTAAAAGTCAATAATAGCGTCGCTGTAACAGCCACTCTGCTTCCATAAAGCTCCTTGGCCAAAAAGAATAGAAATGTCAATCCTAGTGAGCCCAAAACAATATTGAAGAGATGTGAGACAAGCAAAGATTTTCCAAATATCTTCCATATCAAGGCATGGACAATAAAAAAAAGTGGTGGATGATTGATAGGAGAAGATTTATCGATGAGGACTCCGTTATGATAAACAGCTTCAGTAGTCGGGACCGCATAACCCATCACATCCCAGTGAAAAGGAGCAGTTAATGTGTTTAATTTTATTACGATTAGAAGCGTAAAGATTACAATAAAAATGAGGTAAAAATTATATTTCTTTGGCAATAACCTGCTCAATTCCATTTATTACCCTTATATCTTATCTGTAATCAGTGATTCGTGCATTCTTTCGAAGATATTCTAGTTCTGATACCATTCTTGAGGCAGGTCTTCCTCTAACTCTAAATATCACATCTTTTCCGGCAGCTTCACTAACAAACTTTCCCAACAAAGCGCCGCTAAGACCAAAGACTACTGCACCAATCACAGCGGATACTTCACGGCTTGGCAGTGCATCTGGATCAGCTGTATAGCCTGAAAGCGCTCCAATTCCTCCGCCTAAAATTAATCCATAAAAGGTCCATTTGCCAGCCTTTGATTCTTTTACAACTCTAATAACGTCAATCTCATCTAATGGAATGTCTTGAGTTGCTGCTGACTCATATTCCATTAACAAGAGCGAATTTCTCTTAACTGCGATGAGTTCTCCTCTTAACTGTATGCCTTCTATTCTCTGAATGATTAGTTCTGCTCCTCGTCTTTCTTTTGCTGCCAAGCTCCAGGAAAGTGGCATTAAAGAAAAAATTAGTAACAATGACACAAATTTTTTAATATTCAGCCTCATTCTTTCCTCCCCTCCTGGCTATATCATTTACTCTCATATAATTTATTTAATAAATAGCGGTTCTGCTTAGCTGTCTTTTATTCCTTAAGAGAAGTAAACATAATTTGATTATGATGAGATTATAACTGCTTTTTCAGACCTTCAAGCCATGGATATTTTTCAGTATCCATAATTCTTATCATGCGATAAATGGCAGCTCTTTCCCCTTTATCCGTTTTAATTTCTGGATTATAGAATTCCCACACAATCTCTCCTGAATGTGAAACTTCAAAAACATGGCCTTTGTCACTTTCCGTAATAAGAGTGTTTCCATTCGGCAGCCTTTGACTTGATCCTCTTGATTGTGAGTAAAAGTGCTCTGAAGGATCAGCCCTATATTCCCAAACAATTTCCTTTTTAAATGGATCGAGCTCTACAATTCGAGAATATCCTCTATCTACTCCGTTGTCAAAAATTAAAATATTTCCATTCTCTAATAATGTAGGGTTGTGCGGGTTACTTATATCTCCTGGTCCCCATTTCCAGATGATTTTTTCTTCTTCAACATTTAAAATTCCGATAAGGTCTAATTTCAAGACACAAATCAAAAGATCTCCTCCTTTACACAGCCCATTTACATCTCTTTCTATGATTTTAATCGTGTTCGTATGTAAAATATTTGAAGGATCTCCATCTTTAAGCATAAAATCATTGTTTTCCTTTCGCTCTATAATTTCTTCCAGGATCTTGGGATTATTCAGCCAGCTAAATATTCCAGTGATTCTGTTAAGCGGAACTTCCTCTTTCAATAAATCAAAAAGGGAAATCTTTCTTTTTATTTCTCCATCTGAGTTCATGATTACGATAGAGTTATTGAGGATCGGCAGTGGTAAACCACGATAAAAAGCCAGATCAGGCTCACTTACAATAGAATAGATATCTTCATTTAAAGCAACAGCAATATCGTGGTGATAACGCATTTTACTTACCCATTTAATATTAGAACTCCAGTCCATTCTGATAAGCATTCTATCTTTTACGATAGCCAATAAGTCCCCGTTTCCGCAAACTTGAACATGATGCCACTCATCGTCTGTAGTAACTTTTGCTGACCACGTATGCAGTATATTTCCATTCAAATCTATAAGATAAGCTTTTGATAGATTCCTGGAGTTGTATATATTTGTACCTTCAAAAGCTCTCTTTCTGTCATATTTAGTAACACCTGATTTTTGTATATCTTTTTCCGCTGGAATCCAAGTTAAATAAGGCAGGGATTTTAATGCTTCCTTGGAGGATACTCGAGGAGATTTTTTATGCGTACTTGTAGAGATAAAAATAAAAAAAATAGCAGCTATTACACCAGCCATGAATAAAATTACCATTTTTTTTCTCATGACTTTACTGCTTTTCTGTTAGTTGCCTAGGCGAAGGGCGAATGAAACATGCCTTTGTTTCCTGCTAATAACTTATAGCATTAGGATAATAAATATTAAAGAGATAATTGATGTACTTCCCCCTTCATGCAATCCAAACATTAGGAGTAAAGCTACTATTCTATATCTATGAGCTACGTGTTAAAGAGGGTAAATGCTGATAAAAGTTTTCACTTTTTTATCATCCTATTTCTAGTAATATACTTATTCATTTCTTGAAGATTTTTCGTGAGTTTCCACCACCCGTTCTTAAAAGCAGCATAATCAGGCCCAATCATGGCTGAAGCATACCGAACAGAATTCGCAAAAAACAACCACTGTTCTATCCAACTGTGCTCAACAGCTTCATCAAAAGGATTAGACGGATCAGCACATTTGCTGTTCCATGCTTCCATAATGAGCTCTGTAGCCGCCCTTACCATTTTATCAGCCTCTTCCAGAGTAGAATGAAACCGGGCAAAATGATTTTCAGCCCAACTTGAAGCATGGCAGGACTGGCAGACTTTCTTCATTTTATCTTGCCGTTCTTGCTGCTGCGCCTCATCCAAAAGATATTCAGACGCCAATACTCCTTTAAAATCAACAGGAAGAGGCAGGCCATCTTTTTGTTTGATTATATGTGTCTGACCGCTCTTTGGCTGGGGATGCGAATAGATGAGACCAAATATTCTAACCCAAAGTCTTG
The DNA here is from genome assembly GCA_041862375.1 of Candidatus Aminicenantaceae bacterium. Lineage (GTDB taxonomy): Bacteria > Acidobacteriota > Aminicenantia > Aminicenantales > Aminicenantaceae > WVZL01. The sequence continues at coordinate 11,609 of JBGVTE010000009.1, read as the reverse complement.
CTCCAAAATCATGGCTTCTTTCAGCAACAATCTCTCCTTCTTGATTTGTTAGAAGGCTGTTATGGCATGCTGCACATGTCGGAGCCTTAAAATCTTTTCCGACAACCCAAGGAATATGCTCCCAATTCCATGTGCTTCCTTTTGAATAATAAATATTCCCGTGCTTGCTTTCTCTGTAAACATTCCAAGCTGGAATGTCCGGTTCGAGATGACACTGGGAACAGGTATCAGGCTTTCGGGCTATTTCTAAAGAGAAACTGTGTCTTGGATGACAGGATGTACAGGCTCCTTTGCTTCCGTCGGGATTATCTCGTCCTACTCCCTGATTCGGCCATCCTGAAAGCTCTGGAACTGACACTTCTCCAAGGTCGGTGTCTATTATTTTTTCTCCTTTAAGCTCAATTTTGGTCCCATGACAGGCATAACAGGTTTCAGCTTTTGTGTAATCTGTTGATGCAAGATGACTTATTCTTCCTTCCTTCACAACTTTCGAGCTTGTGATTGACTCAAGAAGTGTTTGGTATAAAGGATTTTTCAGCAAATTTTTAAGAGCATTTGCTTTTTTGCTCTTGGAATATTGCCCTCTTTCCTCTTCGTGGCACGTGCCACAATCATTGGGCGAAACAACGACATTGATATTAAAACCAAAATGTTCAAAACTGTCTCTGTGCTGTTCTGGATTAAGGCTGTGGCATTCAAAGCATCCAACTGCAACATGCAATAAATTTTCAGGCACTTCTTTGCTTGATACTTCACGCTTCAATGGAGGCTCTTCCATAGATGCTGCCGGAGTTCCACGGGCGTGTTCGCTTGTCATCCAGTCTTCTACTATCCCGGGCGTCGAACTTCCATGACATTCAATGCATTCTTGAGTATTCTCACTAAGAGGTGCCAAAGATACTTCTTCCTCCTCTTTTGGTCCGCTGTATACAAAAATTATCACAAACAAAAGAGCAATTAAAAATGATAGCAGAATAAATCTTTTCATTTTTGTTCTCCTTTTGTTTTGTCTAGTATCCATACAGAAAGGACAGCCATCATTCTAATAAGCAAGGCCAGATAATATCCCCTATTCAAGATGTAGAGCCCTTCTAGCATTATGTCCCTCTTTTCATAAAAAGAGGAAACATTGAAACAACTTTACTTACTGCTGAGGTTTATACCACATGAAATGCATCATGTCCAGATTTCGTAGAATTTGACCTTTTTTCTCTTTTCTGATAAAAATCTTTCACAAAAGTCCTATGGATAAAGAAACAAAGAATCTTTTAAATATTATTGATAATTTCTCACAGAAAGAGATTGCAGTATGGGGCGATCTTATACTTGATGAATACATCTTCGGTGACACCCGCCGTATCTCAAGAGAAGCCCCTGTCCTCATTCTCTCATACCAGAGTAAAGAGCTTTCTCTTGGAGGAGCCGGAAACTCCATTCTTAACCTCAAATCTTTGGGAGCAGAACCTGTTCCTGTGGGAATCATTGGCGCTGATGATTCAGGAAATAAAATCAAAAACATGCTTCAGAAGAAAGGGATATCGACTAAATACATAATTGTAGACAAGAATTACCAGACTCCAATCAAGACCAGAATCCTTGCCGGAGAGGGGCATACCAGAAAACAACAAATTCTGCGCATCGACCGTGAAACAAAAGTACCCGAAGATTCAATACTAAAGCAAAAAATTAAACAGAATCTCAAGAGTGTGAGAGATTCTTTCGCTCTTCTCATTTCTGATTATAATTATTTTTCCGTGAAGGAAGATGTATTTAAGCAAATTCTTCCTCTGTTCCGAAAGGCTAATGTCCCTGTAACTCTTGATTCCCGGTTTCGACTTTTGAATTTCCAAGGAATTACTGCGGCCACTCCAAACGAACCCGAAGTCGAGGAAGCCTTAAGGATAAAAATAAATGATAATCCTGATATTCTAAAAAAAGCAGGAAGGATTATTTTAAGAAAGATTCAGTCAACTGCCTTGCTTATAACACGAGGCTCAAAGGGAATGATGCTCTTTGAAAAAGACAAAACTCCTTTCTCAATTCCTATTCAGGGAACAACCGACATCGTTGATGTTACAGGTGCTGGTGATACAGTAATAAGCGTTCTAACTCTGGCTTTAGCGTGCGGTGCATCTTTCAGGCAGGCTGCTCAGCTTGCCAATTATGCTGGTGGCATAGTAGTGATGAAGAAAGGCACAGCGACTATAACTCCTCTCGAACTTCAAAAAACAATATCTTCTTAAAATTGAAAAAAATACAGTCACTATCTCTTTTAAAAGAAATAATCCGAGAAAAGAAAAAGAAAGGGAAAAGAATTGTCTTAGCCAACGGTTGTTTTGACTTAATCCATCCCGGTCACATCAGGTATCTAAGAGCAGCCAAAGAGAAAGGAGATATTCTTGTGGTGGCTCTTAACAGTGATTCTTCTGTCCGCAAACTCAAGGAAAAAGGAAGGCCTTTGCTTGACCAAAAGGAACGAGCTGAGATTATTTCTTCTTTTTCATTTGTTGACTATGTCACGATCTTCAACGAGAACACAGTAGAAAACGTCCTACTTATCCTCGAACCTGATATTCATGCTAAGGGATCAGATTACACAAAAAATACAGTCCCAGAAAAAAAAGTGGTCAAAAGCTATGGCGGTTCTATTGCCATAGTCGGAGGAGCAAAAATAAACTCTACTTCAGATATTATTAAAAGAATAGCTTCTCTCATAAATATTGGATAAGTTTTGAAACTTGATAATTTCTTAATTATACGACTCAGCTCCCTGGGAGACATCGTCCATACCCTGCCGGCTTTCTCTGCTCTGAGAAAAAATTTTCCCAAAGCGAAATTATCCTGGGTAGTAGAAAAGAATGGAAAGGAAATTCTCGATTTAGTTCCAGGAATCGATAAAGTAATCGCAGTAGATTCAGAAAATCTCAGAGGAAATCCAAAAGAAGTCTGGCAGGAAATTTCTCGCCTAAAGAGAAAAATTAAAAACAGGAATCAAGTTGCTCTGGATTTTCAGGGATTGATAAAATCGGGATTTATTTCCTTTCTCTCTCGTTCACGAAAAAGAATCGGTTTTCGAGGAAAAAATCTAAAGGAACCTCTAGCTTCTCTATTCTATACTGAAAAGCTTGAGGAAATCCCAGAAGACATTCATGTCATCAGTAAAAATCTAAGGCTCCTCACAAAATTAGGGATAAAAGAAGAAAATTATGAATTCCCTCTCATTATTCCTCAAGAATTGTTAGAGTCTGTAAAAGCCAAGCTCAGGGAAACCGGACATACAGGAGAAAAAAAACTGATCGTTCTTAATGTGGGAGCTGGATGGGAAACAAAACAATGGCTTCCTGAAAATTGGGTAGAATTCGGGAATCAAATCAAAAGAGAAGATATTTTCCCTCTCCTTCTGTGGGGAAATGAAAAAGAAAAAGATTTAGCTCTCTTTGTAAGCCGTAAGACACAGATTCCGATTACTCCCTGCCTCTCAATAAAAGAAGTCATGGCTTTGGTAAAGCAGGCATCAGTCATTATAAGCGGCGACACCTTTGCACTCCATGTTGCTTGTGCTTTTGGTGTGCCTGTAGTAGGTATTTACGGGCCAACAAATCCTCAAAGAAACGGACCTTTCAGCGCCAAAGATAAAGTTGCTGTTCATGAGATGAAATGCAGTTTTTGTTTCAAGAGAGCATGCCCTACTATTGAATGCATCAAGAAAATATCGGCTGGGGAAGTCGCAGCTTTATTCCAACATGTACTAAAGGAAAATGCATAGCCCCTTGATAAAAAATATTATTCAGCGGTGGAGAGTAAGGGCAGGATTTTTAGGTATTATCCTTGTCATCCTACTTTCAAAGCCGAATTGGATTTCTATACTCTCTGGATTTGCACTCTGCCTACTTGGGCTTCTAATCAGAACCTGGGCCGCCGGCCATTTAAAAAAAGAAAAAGAATTAACTGTCTCCGGACCTTACCGATACACCAGAAATCCTCTCTATCTAGGGAATGTAATCGTGGGAATCAGCGTGGTTATCGGGTCTTACTCGTGGTGGGCACTCACAATATTCGTTGTATATGTTCTCCTTTTTTATCCTTCTGCTGTAAAAAGGGAAAAGTACAGAATGAAAGAACTTTTTCCCGAAAAATATGAAAAATACAGCGAAAAGGTTCCCCTCTTCTTCCCTACCCTCAAACCTAAATATCCCGCAGAAGAAAAAATATTTGACTTCGGGCTTTATAAAAAGAATAAAGAGTATAGAGCTTTGGTTGGAGCATTCTTCTTCTGGATTATTCTGGTTGAAAAATCAATATTTTTTTAGGTCAGGTCTACACTTTTAACTGTTTTAGCAAGAGTCAATCAGAAGCTTATTACTCTCGAAACATAAGAAATTCGTTTCCTCTGTCGTGTAATAACTTCACAATTTTCACCCACTGATATGTTGGAATAAGCCCAGTCTCAGATATCTCAAAATAAAGCTTCTCTACTAATCCGTTTGTTTCTTTCCACCTCTCTTCTAAATGATGATGAGTCTTCAAAAGTGCATCTAAAGAAGAATGACTCAAAGACTTCCTATCCTCTAGAAAGGCTCGCTATGAGTTAGGCTCTCTTTTTAGAAATGTCAACAGAGGTCGGCACCAAGGAAAAAGCTTGGACAATAATCGTTGTCTATAAAAATGTCGCATAATGTAATATTATTATACGACATTCTTGTATATTTTCTTTCTATCTTTTCACTTCTTCTGGAGAAATCTCAATCTCGGGATATTAACTGATCCTTTGAAGTATAACTCGCATATTCGATAGTAGCTAAACAATTACTTAGGGCACCTCAAAGACAATGGCTCTCTCTTTCTTTCCACCTGCAAACAGTCCAACAAAGTGGCTCAGCGTGTAGTTGGTTCATGTACCTGTCGGTGCGGCGTTATCCAGAAACGGGGACAGGGCTGAAAGCCCTGCCTCCTATCCCTGGCTGCTTTCAATATACTACTCGTATTTAGGATACTCGTGTGATACTCTGTGCAGTATTAGTTCCGTGGGGTCACAGGCTTCGTCTGCCAAGGAGCATAGGTGACGTAGTCGCTGATCTTGTCTCCCTTACCACTGGGATTGTCAGAGTGAGTTGGCCCCGAGCGATGTCCCCACCAGTTGTTGGTGGCATCAAGAAAAAATGAGTCGAAGCTTCTAACTCCAAATCCGGTGTTCTGGAAAATGTTGTTGTAGTTGATGGAGTTCGTACCTGCGCCTCGGGAATAAGAATAGATGCCAACGCCGTAGTTATTGTGGTGAAGGTCGTTATTTGTGACAGTATTGTTAGCCGAGTTGGTGAGGTAGATTCCCTGGGCAAAGTCGAAGGTTGTTCCGCCATAAGGAAACCAATCATCATGGTGATGGATCTTATTGCGCGAGATGCTGTTTTCATCAGCATTCCAGAGCTGAATTCCATAGGCCGACGCATCTGGGCCATATGGTAGTGTGTATAATCCATTATCGTGGATTTTATTGCCCGAGATAGTGTTTCCCATGGAAATCTTCGTGGCATCCCCGTAGCCAATGAATATCCCCTGGCGATCATTGTTGCAGATTGTGTTGTCCTCAATCAGGTTGTTGTCATTGTCGCCCCAGAGGAGAATACCAATGCCATTGGACCCCATGTAGTTCAAATTGTCATGAATTATGTTATTCTTGAACACCGAGTTTGATGTTTGTCCGGCAATTCCATTGGCACCATCTTTTAACTCAAAGCCAGCAATTGTTACATTATTGGCGGCAATCCTGATAACGCTACCTGCCCAACCGCTGGCGGCACCGGTGCTGCCATCGATTACCGGCATATCGATTCCTTGCAATATCAAACTCTTGTTAATAAGAATGTTTTCTGGATAAATCCCCGGCTGCACAAGGATGGTTTCACCAGTACTCGCAGCGTCAATGGCAGCTTGAATAGTTGTATAGTCATCGGGGACATTTATTGTCGCTTGGACCGTCACTGGCATTGCCAGCATTAGTCCTATGCTAAGCACCAGTGCCACGGCCAGTATTAATGGTGTCATTTTCCTTCTCATCTCTTTGCCATCTCCTTTCCTTTAAGTTTGCCCTATTGCCCCTTGACATGGGGTATAGCGGCTTGTATCTAAATTCACCTATGTTTTCAGAAAGATACCACCCCCTTTCAAAAAAAACCAACCTTTCCCCAGATCGGTTTCACAATTAACTACGCACCATCAAGGTGACCACCTTTGGGTAGCAGTTGATTACCATCATAATCCCAGTGACAGAGAAGGAATCTGGTCATTTCTATCTTCCAGCATACCAGTCGCAAATCCAGGAGACTCCTTCACTTGCAAGCCTCATTATGATACCTCAAAGCCAGTTTGTCAAACATAAGAACAAAGCGGCTTTCACTGGCTATAAGAATGGCGTTAAATGCAAATATTTAACGACATCTGTGAGAGGAGAAATATTTTCTTGGTGTAAAAAATGAAAATGGAACTGAACATCCAATGCTCCAAAAAGTTCTCCCTGTACAGTAGTGATATTAATATCTATAATCCTTATAATTATGTAGATTATGTGAAACTATAGGACGGAAGAGAAAGAAAAAATGGAAGATAAAAAGCCCTTGCAACTCTTCAACCGCAATTTCTTCCTTCTCTGGCAAGGGCAGTTTGTAAGCCAGATTGGATCACAGGCATACGCCATTGCCATGATGTTATGGATTAAACATGAAACCGGTTCCGCTTCTCTAGTGGGGCTGCTGATGATGGTTTCGATGATTCCGTTTGTGATTCTTGGACCGATTGCGGGAACATTTGCTGATCATTATTCAAGGCGCAAAATCATCATATTCAGCGATATACTCAGCGGGATTCCGGTACTCTTCCTGGCATTTTTAATGTTTTATGCGCCCAATTCTTCTGAACTCCTGATAGTCTGCATCTTTTTAGTGAATGTGACTCTCGGTATCATCCGGTCGTTCTTCAATCCAGCTATTTCAGCCTCAATTCCCGATATTGTCCCCAGAGAGAAGGTATCTGCTGCCAATTCATTGAATCAATCTTCGTTGCAAATCTCGCAATTCATCGGGCAGGGAATCGGTGGATATCTTTTTGTTATACTCGGCGCTCCCCTGCTTTTTCTGATCGACGGCATCACCTATTTATTTTCGGCTTTTAGTGAATCATTCATCAGTATCCCACAGAAAATCCCAAAAAAAAGTGGCGTTTGGCTGGATAAGTTCAGACAGTTCAAGTCGGACACTATTGAAGGATTTCGATACGTTTGGGGACACACCGGGATCAGGGCCCTCTTTTTTGCTGCAGCCTTTATAAATTTTTTCGCGATTCCTATTGTCGTCTTACTCCCGTTTTATGTAGAAGATCACCTCAACGCAACTCCAGATTGGTACGGCTATATTCTCGCGGCATTCGGATTTGGAACTTTAGTAGGTTACGGAATTGCCGGCGCCGCAAAAATATCCAGTCATATCCGGAGCAAAGCAGTAATTTCTGCACTCGTACTCATGTCCTCTTGTTTACCCGTATTAAGTATTTTACGCAAACCAATGCTCGCTTTCTCTATAATGATGATAATCGGGGCTTTAAGCGGATTTTTCAATATCAACATATACACGCTACTCCAGATCGCTATCCCCAGTGAAATAAGAGGCAGAATTTTCGGTTTGCTCATCACGCTAACTGCAGGTTTAACGCCAATCTCAATGGGTCTCAGTGGAGTTATTGCGGACCTAGTAAACCAGAATATTCCCTTAATCTACGCAGTCTGCGGGATTATTACCCTTTCTCTTACTATCGTTACCTCTTCCAGCAGGAATCTTAGGAATTTCTTACGATCTGAATAAGCGGCCCGCTCTGATTTTCCTCTCAGTGAATTCCATATCGGATTTACATGGAACAACGCACTGCTGATCAACATTCCCACTAGAGCAGATAATAGAGATTCAGTTCGATGTGACTTCAATTAAATAGTTTAAGTATAGACCTGGTCCTGATAGTTTGGTATATTCTGGGCGTGCCAACAAAAAATAGAATAGAAAAGGTAAAAAAGGTTCTTTCTCTCCGTCAACCCGACCTGAGGGTTGTTCTTGAAGAAGTTACAAACACCCACAACGCCAGTGCCGTAACCAGAACCTGCGACGCTGCCGGTATACTGTATGTAGATATTATTTCGCGAGGTAATGAACCTTTTCCTATAAATGATGCTATATCCACCAGAGCAGAAAAATGGCTTCAATTTAACTATTACACTTCTCCTGCTGAATGTTTTTCCTATCTAAAAAATAGAGGTTTCAAAATCGCAGCCACTCACCTCAGCGAAAAATCCCTTCCCTATACTGAGCTTGATTATTCACAGAGTCTTGCTGTAGTCTTCGGTAATGAATCTGAAGGGATTTCGAAAGAGGCTCTGGAATTAGCTGACTACAGGATTAAAATTCCAATGATAGGTATGGTACAAAGCCTTAACCTCTCTGTATCAGTGGGATTAATCCTCTACGAGGCAATAAGGCAACGATGGAGAAAGGGATATTATCAAAAAATTAGATTGTCCCCTGAAGAATTTGATGCCTATTATAAAAAATGGTTAGGGCTTTACTCATAAGCTGAGCCTAAGAAAGAATAAAAAAAAGGGGAGGAAAAGGTCTTATCCTTTTTACCTCCCCTTTGAGATGTGGGATGAAACAGGAGTAGGCTTTATCTTTTTACACTCTCAAAATCTTATACTTTTTATATGAAAATATCTCTTTAAGTTTTTCCTGATTCTTCCTGGCCTCTTCAGAAAATTTTTTATTTAACTTCTCAAAATGTTTTTTTGAATCTTCACTAAACTTTTTCTCCCAATTCTTCAACTGCTCTTTCCACTTCTTATTGTAGTCTTTCAAAGATTCCAAGTATTCTCCCTAATATTCAGACGGAAAAGATCTTCCGTAAACGCCTCCAAAAATCCCACCTCTTTCTTCTTCTCCGACTTCAACCTCTGCACTCCTGATCTTTTTATCCCTTATAAACTCTATCTTTATTTTTTCTCCCTTTTTCTTACCCTGGATTAATTTACTCAATTGGGATACAGTTTCAACTCGCTCGCCGTCGGCTTTGATGATTACATCTCCAACTTTCAATCCAGCTTTTTCTGCTGGGCTATCCTCGCTGAATTTTGAGACGAAAAGACCTTTGCCTTCTTTCACTCCGAAATGAGCAGAAAGCTCTTTTCCCATTTCTTCTAAATAAACACCAATGAATTTTCTGCTTTCCCAGATTCTATAAAACCTCTCCGGCCATGTTTTTATTTCCGGCATTTTCGGAAGTTCAGGAGGCTCTGGGGGAAACGGAGGAAATAGCCTGGGAAATCTCAACTCAAATTCTTTTATTGCTTCCTCCTTAGGATATTCACCCAGCTTTGCCTTCATCTTCAGCACTTCTCCTTTTCTCTCGATCTCAATGGCTATAGTTTTCCCCGGCTTCTTATTTCTAATCTCTGATACTAATTGATGAGCCTTTGTAATCTTTTTTCCGTCTATGACAAGAATTATATCCCCTACTGTGAGCTTTGCTAGTTCCGCTGGACTTTCCTTTTCAATGCCTACAATTCTCACCTTGCCATCCTCAGTATCTGCAATAGTAACTCCCAGCCATCCTCTCTCAACTTTTCCTTTCTCTTTTATTTCATCGGCAACACTCTTTACAATGTTTACAGGAACTGCAAGAGCCATCCCAGAAGAAGGTGCCTCTGCTTTACTCAATACATAGCCAGCACCTACCATTTCTTTCTCCCGGAATTCAAATACGACTGGTTGATCATCAAAGTATATTCCCCTGAGTATACCAACCATATGGCCTTCTTTGTTTACAACCGGGCTTCCGCTCGAACCTCTGATAATCCAAATGTTTAACCTGAGCTTTTCTTCTGAAATAGAACTGACAATGCCCTGAGTAATGGCTGGAGTATTTTCAGGAGATGAGGTAACCACACCTATCCACGATCCTGGAGAAAGCTCTTTTACATTCCCCAGAGTGATGGGAGTGAGTTTTTCCTCTTTAACTCGAAGAAGGGCCAGGTGTGTCTCAGAATCCATGCCCAAAAACTCTGCTTTAAGCTTTTTACCATCAGAAGTGATGACCGATATTTTCTCATCCCGGGGTGAGATAAGTGCAGTGGTCACTACGTGTCCCTTTTTATCCACAACAACTCCTGTGGCAACCTTTTTCACTCTATTTTTTGCTTCAACTTTAACAACTGATGGGAAGACTTTTTTTGCTACATTCTTGGTCTCAGGTTCATCTTTACTTATTGCTGGGCCTGGTTCTGCTTTTAAGCCTAAAGAGAATACCATTAAAAATACGGTTAAAATCGCGACATTTTTAACTTTTCTTTTCATTCTAACTCTACCTCCTTAATATTTAATTTTATCTAGATGATTTTCAGAAACTTGCTCGAGTATATATATTGTTCCTGGTTCATAAGAAACACTCTGGATTTCTCTGGAATAGTCAACTGTCTCAATGATTGGAATATAATCTCCTGTACTCAGTGTTTCACTTGAAGTAAAATCCAGAGCTTCTCTTTTCTGAAGCACAAATACATTAACAGTCACAAGAACCACAAGCAAAAAAGCTAAGGCTCCTGCAAAGGAGAGACGTAAATTCCTTCTCCATAATCGTTTCGTTTCTTTTCTTATAGATAAAAGCTCCAATACGCGCTGTTCAAAATCAATAGGAGCCTTTACCCTTTCTAATTTTTCTAAAAGATTAATTCCTTCCATACCCATTCTCCTCATTTTATGGCGAGTTTTCACTCTTGCTTAAGGCCTTTTCTAATTCTTTTTTTAAATAATTTCTTCCTCGACTTACCCTGGCTTTTATAGTACCCACAGGCTTATCCAGAACTTCAGCAATTTCCTCTAAAGAAAAACCTTCCATATCCTTCAGAATTACAGGAATTTTGTATCGTGAGTGCAGTGAGTTTAAAGCCTGTCTGATATTTCGGGATAAACCAGAATCAGAAGAGGGATTTTCAATAAAAGCATTTATTCTATAGCTATTGTTGACATCATCAAGGGATAGCATTAAAGCTCTCTGAGTCCTTTTAATTTCTGTTTTGGCCAGATTAGAGGCTATGGCATAAATCCAGGATGAAAAGGGGGCAATCGGCTTGTATTTATGGGCTTTAAAAAAGACTCTCATAAAGGTCTCCTGAGAAAGCTCCACGGCTTTTTGATAATCACCAGTGAGCTGGTACAGATAATTCACTATTTTGTTCTTGTATATTCCAACTATCTTGGCAAAAGCCATCTCGTCGCCTTTCTGAATTTGGATAACCAACTCTTGTTCATCCATTCTCATTTTCTTAAACTTCCCTCATAGTGAAAAAGTTGCATCTCAAATCAGTCATGCCTCGACACAGTGAATCAGAAATTAACCAACATTTTCAGATAATTTATATGCATTATTAATTATACTCCGTTTATTAATACGAAAATAACCTAACAAAGAATAAAAAATTGGCTTTGTCCCAAAGTGACGGGATGCCTTGTCATTGCGAAGAGCGAAGCGATGAAGCAATCTCTTAAGGAAGGGCATTAATCTATTTGTTTTCAATGAGATTG
>JBGVTE010000008.1:0-10469 GCA_041862375.1 Candidatus Aminicenantaceae bacterium | reverse complement strand
CCTTGCCCTGAGAAAAACTTTTCCTGCTGATGATATCAGTACAAATGAGAAAATAGAGAAAAAGAAAGATGCGATGATATGAATTGATGCTCGATGCCTACTTCACCTCGGGTAACACGTGAATCTGCTATTGGACGAGTGGATAAGAAGCAGGCAGAAACACTCATAGCAAGAAGTACGGAAGAGGAAAAAGCAATAGATATCATTGTAATTGTAATATAGAAATAGATTCTCTCTTAAAAGGAGTATCAACTATGAAAAGGCTTAATATCATCATATTGGCTTTAGCATTTCTTCTTAATGCTGTATGCAGCCAACAGAACGAGGGTAATAAAAGGAATAATCAATCAAATAACTCAAAAATTAATCAGAAAAGTCTCATCGTCACTGGTAAGCTTGAATTGGATTTTTCCAAATATAAAGTGACCTTTATCGAGCTTGGAGCTGACAGATGCATTCCTTGCCGTGCCATGCAGCCGATCATGAGAGAAATAGCTGAAGAATTCAAAGGTCAGGTCCAGGTTGTTTTTTATGATGTCTGGAAAGATCCCAGGCCTGCCAGGAAGTATCGCATTCAATTGATTCCCACTCAGGTATTTATTGACAAAAATGGGGAGGAATTTTTCCGCCATGTGGGATTTTTTCCGAAGGACCAACTTATCGAAGTGCTCAAGCGCCGAGGAGTTAAGTGAATATAAGGTAGGGACATGGAACAGTTATTTGGGGATATTCAACAGCTAATCCAGCACAATCCCTGGCTGGCCATTGTAGCAGTTTTCATCGGAGGGGTGATGACCGCCTCCAATCCCTGTGTGCTGGCCATGGTTCCGTTAATGGTCAGTATGGTGGCAGGTAAGAAAGAATCCCTGAATCTGAGAAAATCATTCATGTTTTCTCTTCAATTCATCATAGGCTTGTCCATAACTTTCACGGTCTTGGGATTTATATCTGCACTAATGGGGAGGATGTTTGGAGATATAGGGAATTTTTGGAAATATCTCGTTGCAGCTGTCTGTCTGGTTATGGGTGTGCATCTTCTTGGCTTTCTTAAATTGAATTTTTCTGTTCCTAGGTTTTTCAAATTAAAAAAAGGCGGAAACATCGGAGCCTTACTCATGGGTCTGTTATTTGGAGTTGTATCCACACCCTGCGCTGTACCCATCCTTGCCGTTCTTCTGGCTTTTATAGCCAGCGAAGGCAATATCATCTATGGAGGCTTGTTGCTTTTTATCTATGCGCTGGGGCACTCCTTTCTCATTTTAATTGCAGGAACTTCTATGGGAGCTGCTAAAAAATTGATCGAATCTAAAGGCCTGCGCAAGATAAATCAGGCACTCCAGAAAGTAGCAGGTCTGATTATTATTTTGGTTGGCTTATACTTTTTACTCCAATTATAGTGAGGAAAAGGATTGAAAAAGGAGGGAATTGAAATGATTAAAAAATCAATCGGTTTTATTGGTGGCGGAAGAATTACACACATTATTCTGGAGGGTTTTAAGAGAAAAAATCAGGCATTTAAGGAAGTTGCTGTCAGTGACATCAATCTGGATACTTTGAATCGATTAATAGAAAAATTTCCGGAAATCAAGATTTCCCCAAATGATAATCAGCAGCCTGCTTCAAAAGACATAGTTTTTATTGCACTCCATCCGCCAGTAATCAGCAGTGTTCTTAATGAAATTAAAACCACTTTGAAATCGGCCGCAGCCCTAATTTCTCTTGCACCAAAATTGACCATCTCTAAACTGACGGAACATCTTGAAAACTTCAGAAGAGTTATCCGAATGATCCCCAACGCATGCTCGGTTATTAATGCTGGCTATAATCCAATAGTTTTTTCTCAAGAAATTGATGAGACAGAGAGAAAAGATTTATTGAATATTTTGGCTATTCTCGGAGAGTGCCCAGAAGTGGATGAAGAGAAACTTGAAGCCTACGTCATCCTAACCGGGATGGGACCTACATATCTCTGGTTTCAGCTCTATGAGTTAGAGAAAATAGGCACATCTTTTGGACTAACGCCGGAGGAAGTCCGAAATGCCGTTTCTCGGATGGCCGAAGGAACAGCAAAAACTATGTTTGAGACTGGTTTAATGCCCGAAGAAGTCATGGATTTAATCCCAGTCAGGCCTCTGGAAGAAGAGGAAGAAAACATAAAGGGCATGTATCGGGCTAGGCTTGGAGCTCTTTTTAATAAGCTTAAGAGCCTGAATTGAATGGTATTCTAGAGCCACTATTCGCTCAAGGAGGTTAGAATTGGCTGAAAAAACCGCAGAAAAACTATCGGTTCTCGACAGATTTTTAACCCTCTGGATTTTTCTGGTCATGGGGTTCGGGATTCTTCTCGGGTACTTCGCGCCCGTAGTCAGCCGATTTATTGCAGGTTTACAGGTGGGAGCCACCTCGATCCCGATTGCTGTAGGGCTCATCTTGATGATGTACCCGCCTCTGACTAAGGTAAAATATGAAGAGATGGGAAGAGTTTTACAGTATAAAAAACTTTTGGCCTTCTCGCTTATAGTGAACTGGATCGTCGGGCCGCTGGTCATGTTCGGGCTGGCGATTCTTTTTCTTCGCCACCACCCCGAGTACATGATCGGCGTCATCCTCGTCGGCCTGGCCCGCTGCATCGCCATGGTGATTGTCTGGAACGAGCTTGCGGGGGGCGACAGGGAACTTGCCGTCGGCCTCGTAGCATTTAATGCCATCTTCCAGGTCCTCCTTTATGCTGTCTATATTTACGTCTTCATAACGGTCTTCCTCAACGCACTCGGCCTTGTTAAAGGGATTAACGTCAGTATTTCTGTTTTTGAAGCGGCCAAGACAGTTTTTATTTATCTCGGAATTCCGTTCCTCGCCGGGATCATCACCCGGTTCTCTTTGTTGAAGGTTAAAGGCAAGGAGTGGTTTGAAACCGTCTTCGCCCCAAGGATTAGCCCTATTACCCTCATCGCCCTTCTCTTCACCATTATCATCATGTTCTCTTTGAAAGGCGAACATATCATCACCGAACCCCTGGATGTCGTCCGCATCGCCATTCCTCTTGTCATCTATTTTTTCTTCATGTGGTTCATGGCTTTCTTTGTTGCCAAAAGGATGCGCGCCGGCTATCCTCAGACCACCGCCGTATCATTTACTGCGGCGAGTAATGATTTTGAGTTGGCCATTGCAGTGGCTGTTGCTATCTTCGGCATCAGCTCCAACCAGGCCTTCGCTACTGTCATCGGGCCGCTCCTTGAGGTGCCGGTTCTTATCATCCTGGTCAACGTCGCCCTGAAATTCAGAAAAAAAACTTTTGATAAAACATAAATAAAAATGCAAAAATCAATTGTAAAATTTTTCCATAAAAGATAAGAAAAATCAGATGAAAAGAAGAGAATTTTTAAGAAGTGCGGCCTTTAGTAGTCTTTTATTGAACACTAATCTTGTTCATTTGGCCCAGAAGAAAGTTTTCCCCGATCTTGCTCTCACGCAGGGTGATTCTCCTGAACTTATCACAAAAGAAGCCATAGCCCTGATTGGTGGAATGAGCCGCTTTATTTACAGAGGAGACAGGGTAATAATAAAGCCAAATATCGCTTGGGACAGAACCCCTGCACAGGCTGCTTGCACTAATCCCTTTGTGGTTAAGGCTCTGGTTGAACTCAGTTTTGAGGTAGGAGCAAAAGAAGTCATTGTGATTGATAATCCTACGAATTCAGCGAGAAGAACATATGTCCGGTCCGGAATTGCTGATGTTTCGAAAAAAGCAGGAGCAAAAGTGCTCTTTCCCAATCCTCATCGTTTAAAAAAGATATCTATAAATGGAGAATGGCTAAAAGAGTGGGAAGTCTTCACGAATTTTATCGAGGCTGACAAAATCATAAATGTTCCTATAGCGAAGACACATAGTCTATCAAGACTCACAATGGGAATGAAAAACTGGCTTGGAGCTCTTGGGGGAAATAGAAGCCAACTCCACCAGAAACTCGATCAGGTAATGGTTGATCTGGCGGCCTTTTTTAGACCCAGTCTGACAGTATTAGATGCTTTTAGAATTCTTATCCGTAATGGGCCTCAAGGAGGAAGATTATCCGATACTAAATTTTTTAAGAAGGTAGTCGCTGGTGTAGATCCGGTAGCGATTGATGCATTGGGTGCGACTTTTTTTGATATAGTCCCTCAGGAGCTACCCTATCTTCAGCTCGCTCATGAAAGGGGGCTTGGGGAGATTAATCTCCAAAAACTAAAAATTGAAATGAGAATGATTTAAGAAATTCTGGATTTTCCAATGTGTTTATCTGACTGAAACATCTGCTGTTCATAATGCATTAGTTGATTAACAGCTTTTGCATAATTTTTTCAAGTTGTAATTGCCACATTAAATTATAAGACCTGACTCTTATCCTGTAAAAAGAGGAATAAAAGCCGAAACTTTGAACAGAGACCATAAAAAAACTATAAACTAAAAGAAAATATCTTAGAAATAGGAGGAAAATATGACAGGTATTGTTGGGTATGGAGCTTATATTCCTCGATATAGAATCAAGGTTGAAGAGATTGCCAAGGTCTGGGGAGCTGATGCTCCCGCCTATAAGAAAGGATTGATGCTGGAGGAAAAGTCAGTACCTTTTCCTGATCAGGATACTATCACCCTTTCTGTAGAAGCGTCGAAAAACGCTTTACAAAGGGCGGATATTGATCCCAGGGAAATTGGGGCTGTCTATGTGGGGTCAGAGTCCCACCCTTACGCCGTCAAACCTTCAGGTACGATCGTGGCGGAAGCCGTTGGAGCGAATCCGGATTGTCACTGTGCGGATTTTGAATTTGCCTGCAAGGCAGGTACAGAGGCTATGTATGTCTGTTACGGATTGGTGAAGGCGGGAGAATTCAAGTATGGCTTAGCCGTAGGCGCTGACACATCCCAGGGTGCTCCAGGGGATGCTCTGGAATACTCAGCATCGGCAGGGGCGGCTGCCTTTATCTTTGGAAAAGAGAAGGTCTTCGCGGAGGTGGAAGCCACTTATTCTTATATGAGCGATACCCCGGATTTCTGGCGCAGGGAGTATCAATATTATCCTCAACATGGGGGGCGATTCACGGGAGAACAGGCATATTTTAAACACATTTTAGGAGCTGCCCGGGGTATTATAGAGAAAACGAATGCTCAGCCAGAGGATTTTAACCACGTGATTTTCCATCAGCCAAATGGCAAATTCCCATTGAAAGTTGGCAAAATGTTGGGCTTTTCTCGGGAGCAGATCGAGGCGGGATTGCTCGTTCCTAAAATAGGAAATACTTATTCTGGCTCATCACCTTTGGGACTTACAGCCGTTCTTGATATTGCCAAATCAGGTGAGAGAATTTTAATTGTTTCCTTTGGTTCAGGTGCAGGAAGTGATGCCTTTATTTTTCGGGTAACAGAGAGAATCAATGAAGTGAGGGATAAGGCACCAAAAACGAGAGAAATGATTGATGGGAAAAAGTTTTATGTGGATTACGGCACTTATGCCAAATTTAGAGGGAAGATTTTAAAAGGATAAAAAGGAGAATAAAATGCGGGAAGTAGCTATTATTGGTGTGGGAATGAATGAATGGGGTGAGCTATGGGAAAAGCCCCTGAGGGAGATATTCGTGGAGGCTGCACTCCTTGCTATTGACGACGCTGGAGTGAAGAGAATTGATTCCATGTACGTGGGCTCGATGTCCTCAGGGCTTTTTGTCGGGCAGGAACACATAGCCTCCCTCCTGGCTGATTACTTAGGGATGACGCCCATTCCCAGTGCCAGGGTAGAATCTGCCTGTGCATCAGGAGGATTGGCTCTGCGCCAGGGATTTATCGACGTCGCTTCAGGAATGAGTGAGATAGTACTCGTGGGGGGTGTTGAAAAAATGACGGATGTAGGAGGCGGAGAAGCAACCTTTGCCCTGGGAACTGCTGCTGATCAGGAATATGAGTGCTATCATGGAGTGACTTTTCCTGGATTGTATGCTTTGATCGCCAAAGCGCATATGCATCAATACGGGACGACCAGAGAACAGATGGCTATGGTTGCCGTAAAGAATCACAGGAACGGATCAAAAAATCCTGCGGCTCAGTACCCTTTTGAAATTACAGTGGATGATGTGCTGAAATCGACTCTCGTGGCTGACCCCCTGAGACTCCTGGATTGTTCGCCGATCACGGATGGAGCGGCCGCTGCTGTTCTCTGTCCTGTGGAATTAGCTAAAAAGCTAAAAAAAGACCCCATTGTAAAGATAATTGGCTCTGGACATGCTACAGATTTCACTGCTCTTCATTCAAAAGAGGATATCACATGGCCCGCAGCAACAGCCAAGGCGGCAGAAAGAGCGTACAAGATGTCCGAAAAGAAGCCAGGAGATATTGATTTTGTCGAGGTTCATGACTGTTTTACCATCGCTGAAATCTGTGTGACAGAAGCTCTGGGACTTTTTGAAAAAGGTCAGGGAGGAAAAGCCGTTGAAAAAGGCCTGACCTCACTTGAAGGGAAAATTCCTGTCAATACGAGCGGCGGCTTAAAATCAAAAGGCCATCCTGTTGGTGCGACCGGTATTGCTCAGGTGATTGAAGTGGTCAAACAGTTCAGAGAAGAAGCTGGAGAAAGACAGGTAAAAGACGCAAAAATAGGGATGACCCAGAATATGGGGGGAACAGGAGGGAGCTGCCTGGTCCATATTTTTGAGAAAGAATAAAGGAGGTTAGAATGCTCACACCACAGAGATATTGGAGGGAGATTCCCCATAGATACCGATTGGAAGCCGGCAGATGTAAGAAATGTGGATATGTCGCCTTTCCACCCCGGTTAGTCTGCCCCAGGTGCAAAAACAGAGAATTCGAATCGGTAAAATTAAAGGATGAAGGCGAAATTGTTTCTTACACAATCATCAGGGTCCCCCCCGAACAATTCACCGATCAGGCTCCCTATGTAATTGGTATCATTGAATTGGACAGTGAAGTCAAGATTCTCGCTCAAATCGTAGACTGCGATTTTGACGATTTAGCCATCGGCAAAAAAGCAAAAATAGAGTTACGTAAGATCAGAACCGAGGGAGAATCTGGCATTATATGCTACGGCTATAAAGGTATACTGTTAGAATAGATTTAGATTTTAATCAAGAATATTTAATAAACAAAAATTTTCTCTTGACAAAATCTGTTCATTGGTTATAATAAATGCCTGAATGGGCATATGAGTATGTGAGATGGATAAATTTGCACTTATCTTTAAAGCACTTTCCGATAAGACAAGATTAAGGATAATAAACTTATTGGTTCAATTCGGCAAAGAGCTCTGTGTTTGTGAAATTGTTGATTCGCTGGATGAGCCTCAGTACAAGATTTCAAAGCATCTGAAAGAGTTAAAGTTTGCTGGCTTAGTTGAAGAAAAAAAAGAAGGTAAATGGGTTAATTACTCTCTGATCGCTTCCGAAGGTCAATTTAAAAAATTTCTCTTTAAAGCAATAGCATCTATTCCTAAAGATATTACTGGAGGAGATGAAAACAGATTAAAAGCAAGACTGTTCCTCAGAAAAAATGGAGAGTGTGTTGTAGGCCTCGAAAGTAAACAGTGGAAGATGATGTTAAAAGAATTGAAAAAAGAAAGGATGATTTAAACCATGTTCAGGAAACCTAACAGAAAAGAGATCGTCTATTTGCTGCTTATTTTTTTATTTTATTCAAGTGCACTTCTATATGTCTATTACAACGATCTGTCTTTTAACGCAATATATAAGGCCGGTCTTTTGCAGCCGAAGGGAATTCAAGGAGAAGAAGCAAGACTTACAGAG
Organism: Candidatus Aminicenantaceae bacterium; assembly: GCA_041862375.1. Classification (GTDB taxonomy): domain Bacteria; phylum Acidobacteriota; class Aminicenantia; order Aminicenantales; family Aminicenantaceae; genus WVZL01. The sequence continues at coordinate 2,681 of JBGVTE010000008.1, read as the reverse complement.
ATAGAAACTCCTCTTTCCTGGAATATACCCAAAGTTCTTTGGTTTATTTATATCAAAGGCTCTGCTGTATTGGTCGAACTCTTTCAGTACTGGATAGTGGGAATGCTAATAGCTGCTTTCTTGGTAGCTTTTGTTCCCTGGCAGAAAGTAAAAGAAAAAATGGGCTATGGAGGACTGGGCGCTAATTTTGCCGCATGTACTGCTGGTGCTGTTATCCCAATCTGCTCTTGTGGAATTGTCCCTGTCCTAGCTGGCATGGTGGAGGCGGGAATTCCTTTGGGTCCCACTATGGCTTTTCTTATTGCTGCTCCAATGCTTAACATCCCCGCTGTTTTTATCACTGCTGGTATTTTAGGCTGGAAGCTTGCTGTGGGCAGAATCATGGGAACTTTTTTCATTGCTCTTATGGTAGGAGGCGTCCTTACACAATGGCAGAAAAAGCACAGATTCTTGCGGAGATTTGTGAAACTCAGTATTACTCCTAACCTATCACCCGAGCTTCAACAATTCGCTTTCAAAGTGGGGATGGCGCTTTCAAAAAATCCAAGAAAACTCCCAACGGAAAAACTTGCTCCTGGAGAAGAAGATAAACTTTTTCTTCTCGGAGAAGCAGGCATCTTGGATCGAAATAAAGACGGTCTCTGGTTCCTTCCGGCGGTGAGTGAAGCCTCTTCAAGCGCTAGTGCAGCGTGCTTTGTTTTACCTACAGGCGATATGAAACTTTCTTTTACCCAGAGATTAAAAAAGATGGTTCAAACTGCCTGGGATTTTTTTCTTCAGCTCAACTACTATCTGATTTTAGCGGTTGTTATTGCCGGGGCGATAAAAGTTCTTATCCCGACGGAAGTGGTCATTAGCCTTGTAGGGGGCGAACGTATTAATTCTGTGCTCATAGCTGCTTTTATTGCAGTCCTTGCCTATGTCTGTACCTATGTGGAAGTCCCAACAGCCCTTGCCCTGATTCAGAAGGGGATGGGGGGAGGAGCAACCCTTGCCTATCTGCTCGGTGGCCCGGGACTTTCTCTTCCCTCAATTGCCATGCTCTCAGGAGTTTTTAAACCGAAGGTCCTAGCTCTTTATGTTGGATTGAGTTTCATCGGCTGTGTCATCGCCGGGTATGTGTTTAATCTTTTTTAAGGAGAAAAATGTGAAAAAAGAAGAATTCGTTAAATTTTTTAATGAGTTGAGTTTTGAAGATAAAATAGAGGTTATAAAATCCATTATGCCCGAGTTCTGTAAAAGCCTTAACAGGGAGCCCAATCGTATGCAGGAGATGATGAGATTTATGATGGGTTTCTGGGAACAAGGTATGGGAGATTGGATGGGAATGATGGGAAAATAAGATAAAGATGCCCTGAAAGCATATACCGGGAGGAAATAAGATGAGTCAAAACAGCAAGGTCATACGAATATTCACCATGCCTCTTCAATTTCCCTGCGGGCCTCAAGCAGCCTGTTGTGGCCCTATCGGACAATCAGATGAGGACATACAAAATCTTAAGGAATCGATTGAAAAAGAGTTAAGTGTAGGAGTGGAAGTGAAGAATGTTACCAAGGGAGAGGATATGCGAGATTACCGTCAGATTTCTGGGTTGTTTCGTTCTTTTGGACCGATGTCATTACCCATTATTGCCATAGATGATGAGGTAGTTTCAATGGGAAATCCTACCCCTGAAGAGGCAGTAGCGACTCTTTTCGAAAAAATGAAAGAATTTGAAGTTGAATAAAATGAGGAGGAATTAATAATGCCTATCTATGAATATTTATGCCCAGAATGTAAGGAAAAGGTAGAAATATTTACCTCAATTTCAGAGAAAGAAAAAGGTTTAAAACCCGTTTGTCCTAAGTGCGGCAACAAGAAAATGATTCAGGTGTTTGGAGGTTTCGCCATTGGCTCTTCAGGAGGTTCCGACGGCGGCCCAGTATGCCCTCCTACAGCTGGTCCTGGCTGCTGTTAATGGAAATTTATAGAAGGAGGATGAAATGCCAGTCATAGAAACGAAAACACCACTGGATGGATTTAATGAAAAAATGGAAAGTTTAGCCAAAGCCATTTCCGAAAGCCCTGAATTTATTGCTGTTGAAGAAGCAAAAAAGAAAATGAGAGAAAATGAGGAAGCTCAAAAGCTAATAAGAGAATTTGAGGATAAACAGAGAGGTTTCCAGATGTTTGGTGGGTTCGGCGATCCGCAGGCCCAGACAGAATTAAAACTGTGCCAGAGAAGAATGCTCGCCAATCCTGAGATCCAGAATTATTTCAAGAAGCAAGAAGATTTAACTGAATTTTTGCGGGAGATTAGCAAAGTTATCAGCGAAAACGCTGGTTTTGACTTCAGCCAGGCCTGCGCTCCCGCAACAGGCTGCTGTTAGGGGGTGAATGATGAATCCTGAAGCAAGAGAAAAAGCTAGGGATTTTGCATATGCTTTGAAAAGCTCTCCACCTATAGAAAAATTTTTAGATGCTAAAAAGAAGATGGAAAAAGACCGAGAAACTCAAAGATTGGTGGTTATGTTTCAGGAAAAACAGCGAGAGCTCTGGCTGAAGCAAAGAGACGGAACATTCACTCCAGAGGATATGAAGACTATCAGGGAGCTACAATACAAGGTTATAAATAATCCGCTAATCAGGGAATTATCTGGAGCGCAGGATGAAGCTTTTGAGTTCTGCCGCTCGGTAGGTG
>JBGVTE010000007.1:0-10867 GCA_041862375.1 Candidatus Aminicenantaceae bacterium | reverse complement strand
AAGCATCTTTTTTTCCGTGATGAAAATTAAAATAGTCATTGAGCGGTGGGCATCCGGCTTGAAGGCACGCTCGCTTTGCCCCAGCGACTCAAATATGTTAGGCGAAGGCATGTGGGTGTAAAAAACCGTTTGAAGACTGAAAGGGCATGGTTCCTCTCTGTGAGAGGAGAGCGATGCCTGAAACCAAGCAACTTTTGCCTCGCTGGGGAAAAAGTTGCGTGTTTTTGAACCCACTGCCTGAGCTCTACTTCATACGACCTTCTTCACCGTATACCCACGCTTTTCTTTCTTTATCACGGAAAAAAAATGCTTACAATTTCAATAAACACGTTGACAAAATAAAAATATTTGTCATAAAATTAATATCTACATAAGAAAGAAGGAGGAAATAATGGCCGTACCCCTTCCCTCTTCTGGAAAGGTAAAAACAGAGCCTAATGTCGTTCCCCTGTGTGACGTCTTATTAGTGCTTCTCATCATCTTCATGGTAATAACTCCAATGGTTCAGAAAGGAATCGATGTAAAACTACCCGAAACTTCAAGTGATACAGGAGCTGCCCCTGTGGGTCTTATTGTTTTGACACTGAAAAAAGATATGACTGTAGAGATCAACAGGGCTGCTTATGACTTTAATCTTGTTCAAGATGAACTAAGGCGCATCTACGCAACTCGCCAGGATAAAACAGCCTTTATCAGAGCTGATGCAAAGCTTCCTTACAGTAGAATTATTGAGCTCATAGATCTCGCTAAGGGAGCAGGAGTGGAAGTTTTAGGAATTATACCTGAATATTTCACCGAAGAGGAAGAAGATATTTTATAATAATTCCAATAGTCCTCACTTTATTCATAGAATCCCATGAAAACAGCAATTTTAGTGCTATTAATATCAATCCTCATGATGCCCTTTTTTATTCTGGGCGAAACAGAATTGGTTGGTCAACTGAACAAAGAAGCAATTTTACAGAGCTTTCCTGAATGGCAAGAAGTGGCTGCTTCCTACGATCCAAATCCTGAGATAATAGAAAAACTTCATGCCATCACTGAAGAGATTAAGATCGAGATCGTTCTCGGTACCTGGTGTCCGGATAGCAAAGAACACGTTAGCGCCTTCTTTAAGGTTATGGAATTGGTAGACAATCCCCTCATCTCAACGATCTATATCGGAATTCCAAGAAATAAAGAGGCACGTCAACAATACATCCAGGGAAAAAACATTATGAAAGTACCAACTTTCATTGTCTATTTTCATAATGAGGAAAAAGGAAGGATAATAGAAACCCCAACCAATTCTGTCGAAAAAGACCTTCTGGATATAATAATCCGCTAGTCTGCAGCCCTGCTTCTATCAAGCCAAGTAGTCTTTCGTATCTTGCTAGATTTTATTTTCCCCTGACCTTCATAAATAAGCGAGGATTATTATCAATTTCTAATCTTTAATGGGGCCTATAACTTCCCGAGATATTATGAGACGCTGGATTTCATTTGTGCCCTCGTAAATCTGAAGCAATTTAGCATCTCTCATTAATTTTTCCATGGGATAATCTCTCATGTATCCATACCCGCCCAAAATCTGGAGTGCTTCTGTGGTTACCTTCATAGCTACATCTGAACCATAGGCTTTAGCCATTGCCGATTCTTTGCCACTTGGCATACCATTATCTATAAGCCAGGCTGCATGCCAGACAAGATGGCGAGCGGCATTAATCTCGATTGCCATTTGGGCAATTTTAAAAGCTGTATTTTGGAAAAGTGCAATTGGCTTCCCAAATTGTTTTCTTGTTTTCGCATATTCGATTGCATACTCCAGTGCAGCTCTTGCAACACCAACACCAGCTGCTCCTACTGGGGCTCTCGTTTCATCCAAAGTTTTCATAGCAATGATAAAACCAATGCCCTCTTTCCCTAAAAGATTTTCCACTGGAATTTTTACGTCATCAAAAAAGAGCTCGACTGTGTTTGAAGCTCTGTGACCCATTTTGTCTTCGACCTTGCCAATAGTTATGCCCTGCGTCTCGCGGGGAACTATGAATGCACTTAAACCGCGAGCGCCTCGCTCAGGATTTGAATTGGCAAACACTACATATAAACTAGCTATTCCTCCATTAGAAATGAAACATTTAGAACCGTTTATGATATATTCAGATCCAGCTTTTTCAGCCTTTGTCTTCAAAGCGCTTGCATCAGAACCAGCCTCTCTTTCTGTAAGGCAAAAAGAGGCAAAAGACATTTTTTCTGTCTGAGGAGCTAAAAATTTCTTTTTCTGATCGTCAGTGCCAAAAAGAATAATAGGTGTGTATGCTAAAGCATTGACCATCATGGTAGTATACATTCCTGCACATCCAACTGCCAGTTCTTCACTAATGATTACTGTATCAAGATGATTTAATCCCCCGCCTCCATATTCCTTGGGTATTGTGCACGTAAGAAAGCCTACCTTAAAAGCTTTTTTCATTATTTCCTCAGGAAATTCTTCCACTTTATCATACTTTGCAGCATTAGGCTTCATCTCCTTCTCAGCAAACTCCTTCGCTGTCTCCTGGAGAGCTTTTTGTTCTTCGGTTAAGCTAAATTCAATCACGTTATCCTCCTTATTATCATCCTTTATTGGCAAATTTTATGAGCCAAATATGAGAAATTTTATATACTTGAATCTCCTGTACTTGTCAATTTTAATAATATCTCCTCTCTGGCCATAAGGAAAACAGAGTTTTTTATGTCAAACATATCTTCGACTACTTTCTGCGGCCGTACTCCATTTTGGAAAGGATAGTTGATGTATATATAAAGCCTTCCTTTTTTCTCATCGAGAAATATATCTGCAATAGATTCATTCTTGTTCACTGCTAAGAATCTTTCAACCAACACTTTAACTACTTCATACAAATCCATTGGACGCATTTTCTCTTCCTTTCTATGCTGTTCTACTGCTCTAAATATCTCTTCATTATTTACGTCGCAAGAATAGACCATCCCGTTTATGCTTTCATTAAAAGAAGGTTCAGAGTTTTTAACTCTTCTCAAATTGATAAATTTAATTCCTGATGGAAAAAACTTATTTAGATGATGGATAAATTCTTTCTCATCATAGTGATACTCAGATTTAAACTCAAACACTTCCGCTTTCCCCTCCATCCCAAGAGGGAGTGCAGGAAGGTAAGAAATTATCATTTTTGGATGAAATCCTTTTGAATAGGCAACTGAAATATTTCCTCTCCTCAACGTCCTCTGGATAACGTTAGCCAAATCTAAGTGAGACAGAAAACGGGCTCTGCCTAGCTTCGAGTAAAAAACTTGATAACGTAAAACGCTATCTGTTTTTTTCCCAAAAGGATGCTGTTTCTTTGGCTCTATTCTTATCGCCTCCTTGAATTCTTTTTCTACTAAGGGTAAAAGCAAACATCCTTGGCATTGGCCACACAAATTCTCAAGGCATGATAGAGTAGATTCTTCCTTCAAGGCTTTTTCTAATTCCTGAAGCAAATGGGACTTTTTGATCCCTGTATCGATATGATCCCATGGCAGCAAAGATTCTTTAGAAAAGGGAGCGAGATAAAGTTGATAATCAATTTTCTCTGACTCAAAAGCCTCTTTCCATACTTGAAAGTTTATCTTATCCTTCCAGCTGTCAAACCGCGCACCACTTCTCCATGCTCTAAAAAGAGGTTTTGAGAGCCTCCTGTCCCCGCGGGAAAAAATGGCCTCTAGAACAGAGCTCTTAATAGGATTGTCTTTAAACTTGACAAAGGGATATTTTTTTAAATTTGATTTTATATTCCTATGTTTTTCTATAAGAATTCTCTCTTCCTCCATATTAAGCCATTGGAAGGGTGTATGAGGTTTAGGAATAAATGAAGTTATACTCAGATTAATTCTCGGTGGAGACTTAAGCACTCCAGAACCAACCCTGATAATTTCTTCAACCATTCGACATATTCCCTTCAAATCTTCATCTCTTTCTGTAGGAAGGCCCACCATGAAATACAACTTAAGTAATCTCCAACCCTGAGAAAATGCATTGAAGGACGCTTCGTAGATCTCGTCATCTTTCAGTCTCTTATTGATAACACAGCGCAGTCTTTCAGTACCTGCTTCCGGAACTAAGGTAAAACCTGTCTTCCTGACTTTAATAATATTACTAGCCACTGCTGAGGATAATCCTTTGGGCCTTAATGAAGATAATGATAAAGAAACCTTCCTCTCAACCAGTTCATCCATTAAATATTCAACTACTTCATCAAGATAAGGGTAATCACTGATAGAAAGAGAAGCTAAAGAGGCATCCTCATACCCAGTAGAGTAAAGGCTGTTTATTGTGTTCTCTATTACGAGAGAAGGGCTTTTGACTCTATAAGGAAAATATATGCTTGAAGCCTGGCAAAACCTGCATTTTTGAGGACAACCTCTAGCCACCTCAACCGCAACCCTGTCAAAAACAGTCTGAACATTGGGGACAATTACATCTTCAGGAAAAGGCGCTCTGTGAAAGTCATAGAATAATCTTTTCTCAATTTTAGTTGGTGCTTCCTCAACAGGTTTTACTGCAAGGAGGTAAGATTTGGGAGGTTTGAAAGCTCTGTAGAGAGAGGGAACATAAACACCTTTGATCTTGATTAGCTCTTTAAGGATTGGCTCTTTTTCCTCACATTCTCTTTTAAGGCGCATGAACTTCTCTACAATCTCAATAAAAGCCTCTTCTCCATCTCCGATTAAAAACAAGTCAAAAATCTCAGCAATCGGTTCAGGATTGAAGACAGCAGGACCACCTCCTATAATTAACGGAAATTTTATGTTTCTTTCAGTAGAAAGTAAGGGAATTTGCCCTAAATCGAGGATAGTTAGTATATTAGAATAATTAAGTTCATAGAGAAGTGAAAACCCTAAAATATCAAACTCTTGAAGAGGAATATTATTTTCGAGGGAAAACAGAGGTGTATTCTGAGAATGAAGCTTTTGCTCAAAATCCACCCAAGGTGCATATACTCTTTCTGCTAATATATGAGAATGACTATTTAGAAGGGAGTACAGTATTTTTTGCCCCGAGTAAGACATCCCAATCTCGTATAAATCGGGAAAAACAAGGGCGACCTTAGCACTTACTCTTGAAGGATTTTTTCTAATATGATTCCATTCTCCACCTAGATAGCGCCCAGGTTTCTCTACTTGCTTCAGAATTTCCTTCACATTCATTATTTTCTCATACAATATAATAATTTAAATTAATCTTTATTTCATATTATCTCCGCTATGGTTTGAGATTTTTAATTGCCAGTGAAAAGGAACAATTAACTTGAGAAGTTAAACAATCAATAAGATATTGCTTATCACATAATGCTCGAGCATTGTGAATGATCAGGATTCTGTGTATATGACTTCAAACATTCACAAACCTTCTCATCTTAACATTCAAAACAAGGCTTATACCTAAATAATTCGTTAAAAGAGATGACCCTCCATAGCTCAATAAAGGCAGAGGAATTCCAGTTACAGGAAAAAGTCCTACAACCATCATGACATTCACAAAAAATTGAAAGGCAATCATCATGGCTACCATAAAAACTATGTACATCCCTGCTCTATCTCTAGATTTATCAACAGAATGGAACAGCCTTGAAAGAAATAAGAAATAAACGAAAAAAATCACAATTACACCCGCGTATCCAAATTCTTCTCCGATGACAGAAAATATAAAATCAGTATGCCGGGCAGGTAGAAACCTCAACTGAATTTGACTCCCTTTTTTATATCCTTTTCCTAAAAGTCCTCCTGAACCAATGGCAATTTTAGATTGGAGGATATGATATCCAGAGCCTAGAGGGTCCTGGCTGGGAGAAACAAGGGTGATAAGTCTTTGTTTTTGATAATCTTCAAGATAAAAAATCCACCCAGCAATGCCGATTACTAATGAAATGATTAATAAAAAAATCAATATCTTTCTGTTCAAGCCAGCTAGAATTAAAGCCCCAAACAGAATAGGAATAAAAGTCAAATTTGTTCCAAGATCCGGTTGCAAGGCTATAAAAAAAGCAGGAATAGCGACCAAAGCTAAAGCTAAAAATCCTGTTTTCCAATTAAGATAGTTTATTTCGTATTCTGAAAAGATATGAGCTAAGAGAAGAATGACAATAATCTTGGCAAATTCTGAGGGTTGTGCCTGAAAAAAGGGAAGTTTAATCCAGCTTTTTGTCCCAGCTATTACCTTCCCAAAAATGATCAATCCTGCCAGAATAGCCACGAAAGTGACATATAAATAGAAGGAATAAGGCAAGATCTTCCTGTAGTCAACAGCCAAGAATAAAAGTAGGGCTAATAGACTCAGAATGATCCAGATGATTTGTTTAAAATATAAATTTCCGGGAAGATAATGAGATGAACTGTAAATTACGACTACTCCTAAAACAGAATTTAAGAGTAAAAGAGCTAAAAGAGCCCAATCAATATTTCTTACAAGGCTTCTATCAATCATGTCTTTTCCGGTGAAGTTCGAATAATTCTTTGGCAATAGGAGCAGCCGTCTCTCCTCCCATACCTCCGTATTCAACCAGCACTGTAACAACAACTTTAGGATTTTCCTGCGGAGCAAAACCTGTAAACCAAGAATGAGTCTTGATTTCTTTTTTAGGTCGGGCCGCATCCTTCTTCCTGACAGTGCTAACAATTTGGGTTGAGCCTGTCTTTCCGCACACTCTATACCCCTCTACCATGGCTAATCTGGCTGTTCCTCCTTCATTGACCGCTTTGTACATTCCCTTGGTAATCTTTTCATAAAAAGAGCTTTTTATTCCATCTCTGTTTTCATTGGTAACCGGGTAAACCATATTCTCCTTTTCTGTTAGCGGGTCAAAATAAGATTTAAGCAGATGATGAGAAATACTCTCTCCTCTATTAGCAATAAGAGATGTATGAACTGCAACTTGAATGGGTGTGACCAAGATAGGCCCCTGGCCAATTGAGACTGAAATTGTTTCTCCTGGGTACCAAGGCAGATTTCTTACTCTCTTCTTCCACTCAGGAGTTGGAATCAATCCCTCCTTCTCATCTGGAAGATCAATTCCGGTTCTTTCTCCAAAACCGAGCATCTTTGAGTAGCGTGCAATTTCCTCAATTCCCAATCTCTTTCCAAGATTGTAAAAATAGATGTTGCATGAATGCTTTATTCCGCTTGTCAGGTTTACTGGGCCATGTCCTTCTGCAAACCAGCATGAAAATGGATGACTATAAATATTAATACGCCCATTGCAAGAAAATACGGTTCTGTCTGAAATTAGTTGTAAATCAAGAGCACTCAAAGCAACGGTAAGCTTAAACACAGAACCAGGCGCATACAGGCCCCGGATAGCTCGGTTTTCAAGAGGAAACTCTGGATTATTTATCAAATCAATCCATTCTTCAGGAGTGAATCGGTTGATAAATTTATTTGGATCGTAAGTAGGGTAATTAGCTAAAGCTAAAATCTCACCATTCTGAGCATCCAAAACTATTACCGCTCCTTCCTTTCCCTCTAAAAGCTCTTCAGCTCTTTTTTGAAGTTCATAATCTAAGGTCAGCTTAACTTTACTTCCCTGCACTGGCTCTCTTATTGTTCTCTTCTCTTTAATCCTTCCGAGGTTGTCAACAACTTCAATATATTTCCCTTCTTCTCCTCGTAACAGGGAGTCATATTCTTTTTCGATCCCAGTCTTTCCTATCAACTCTCCTAAACTTCTTACCTTGTAATTGTTTGATTTTATATCCTCCAATGATAATTCTTGCAGATATCCTATGGTATGAGCGGCAAAGCTTTTAAATGGATAAAATCTCTTTGGCTCTGTTTGAAGCACAATTTCAGGAAATTCCAGTTTTCTCGCCTCAATCATGGAGACTTCTTTAATAGTTAAGTTTTCTTTGATAACAATGGGCTTGAAGGGAGGCAAAAACTCATATTTTTCAATTCTTTCTTTCAAAACTTCTTCTTCCATATTCAAAAAACGGGAAACTCTTTGGCAAGATAATTCAAAGTTTTTACAATTTTCTCTAATTATTGAAACCTTAAAAGAAGCAATATTGTCGGCTAAAATAGCACCTTCTCTATCAGTTATCAATCCTCTTGGAGCAGAAGCGGTAGCTTCGCGTATTCTATTTGCTTCAGACCTATTCCAAAAATGGTTATGGTCGATAATCTGAACCTTCCAAAAGTAAAAGACTAGAAAAACGAGAAAAATATTTACAAGAATATAAGCCCTATTCGATCTCTTTATAATGAGAGATAAATCTTCATAAATACTTTTATGGTCCATTTCTTCTTCTAAGATTTAAATATTTTAATTTTTCTTAAAAACATGAAGATAAAACTTCCGAAAAAAGCATTACTCAGAGGCTGGAAGAAAACTAAAAAACCCATATCTTTTACGTATTCTGAAGCTATAAAGTAGTAGAAAAAAAGAGATATTATAATTTCTACACATATTAATATGAAAATGAAGATGAAATTGCGGAAGAAAGGAAGAACATTGGTTTTCTGAGAGATTATTCCAGCTGAGTAACCCATAATAGTTTTAGCTAATCCACTTACACCAAATACTCCTAATGAAAAAGAGTCCTGGATAAGACCGCTCACTGTCCCCATGCAGGCGGCATAAATCTTTCCTTTGGTAAGAGCAAAATAAATGACTACAAGAGTAAAAAAATTGATTAGTTGGGGAAGAGAGAAATAAATTTTACCTAAAAAAGTGTAAAGAGCAAGGGCTATTATTATCCCAAGACAAAATTCAACAAAGTGTTTCATTCATTCCTTTAAAAAAATTCAAGAGAATCGTTCAGTATGATAACCACCATATCTAAATCTTCTAATCTAAAATATGGCTTAACCTCTACTTTTTTGAAAAGGGAATGTTCAGTTTTTATAGAAACCACTTTGCCCACTTTAATTCCCTGAGGAAAAACATGATCGAAACCTGAAGTTATTAATTCTTCTCCTTCTTCTATTATTTGAGTAGCGGTTATGAATTTCAACAAACAGTTTCCTCTTGCATCCCCAGATACTACTCCTAGTAACTCTTTTTTCTTGGATATGACTCCAACACCGCTATCGATGTCTGTAATCAATTGAACAATAGCCTCCTTTAAAGTAACTGGTTCTACAATCCTGCCACTCAAATTTCCTTTTTTATCGAGGACTACCATATCCTTTTTAAGTCCATCCAACGATCCCTTATCAATATTGATGGACTTATATACATTCCTGGTGTCAACACCTATAACCCGGGCAATTATGAAATAATCCTGTATGTTTGATATGTATTCCTGAATATCTTTAGTGTTTTTTAGTCTTTGGAGAGCTCTCTTGAGAAGATAATTTTCCTGACGAACCAAAGATATTTCCTCTCTCATTTGCTTATTCTTCGTTTGAACCTCTAAGAGATAGAAATAGTTATCCCAGATGTTGCCGATTTTTTTAAAGAAAACAGCAATTCCATGCTGAATAGGGGAAAATGCAGAATAAATTACCTCCTTAAAATAAATTCTCTTTCCGTCAGTAGAAACTTGGAAGGAAATTAATATAAGGTGAAAAAGGATCAGGGTTAAAAATATTATGAAATTCTTTCTTTCTTTCAGAAAAAGGAGCATAGAGAATTATTGACTAGAAATTTTTTTCAAGAGCTCTAAATCATCAAGCATTTTACCGGTACCTAATACAACTGTTCCAAGGGGATCTTCAGGCAAAAATATTGGCAACTGAGTCTCCTCACGGATACGTTTGTCTATATTTTTGAGAAGAGCTCCCCCTCCTGTAAGAATGATACCTCGGTCAATTATATCGGCTGCAAGTTCAGGAGGAGTTTTTTCCAAAGCTATTTTAATAGCGTTTATTATTGTTACAATCACATCTTCCATAGCTTCTCTAATTTCCTGGTCATCAATAACAATTGTTTTAGGAATTCCTTCTCTTAAATGTCTCCCTTTTATTTCCATAGTTATTGATTCTTCAAGGGGATATGCAGAGCCTATCTGTATTTTAACCATCTCTGCAGTCCTCTCTCCAATCAGCAGATTATACTTTTTCTTGAGGTAGTTAATGATAGATTCATCCATTTCATTCCCTGCTATTCTTATAGAATGATTAAAGACTATTCCATCAAGTGAAATAACCGCAATATCAGTTGTTCCTCCTCCAATATCAACAATCATATTTCCTGTAGGCTCTGATATAGGAAGCTCAGCACCGACAGCTGCAGCCATGGGTTGCTCTATCAAGTATACCTCTGAAGCTTTTGACCTCACAGCAACGTCTTTAACAGCCCGTCTTTCAACTTGAGTAATTCCCGTAGGTATTCCGATAATAATTCTTGGTCTAATCAGAAAACTTCGGTTGTTGGTGGATTTTTTTATGAAAAAGTCAAGCATTTTTTCTGTTACTTCAAAATCAGCAATGACTCCGTCTTTCATGGGCTTTATAGTCACGACATTAGCCGGAGTTTTTCCCAACATTTCCTTTGCTCGACTTCCCACTGCTTCAACCTTCCCAGTATCTTTATTTATAACAACAACGGAAGGTTCATTAAGAACAATACCTTTCCCTTTAATGTAAACAAGTGTACTAGCTGTTCCTAAGTCAATGGCTAAATCACATAACAATCTATCTTTGAACCATCTTGACAGACTCATCTCAATTTCTCTTCTATTTTACTAGGTCTTATTTAACACAAATTTCTCTCTGAGGCAAACAAAAAATCTTAAAACTCTTTTTTTAATTCACAGGTAAATTCCCTTGACTTTTAGACCTCGGGAAAGATATTATTCCAAAAAATTAATTATTGCTTACAAAGGAGGTAGCTATGAGCGATAACGCCTTCAAACCCTACATTCCGCCCGAGCATACTATGAAAGAGAT
>JBGVTE010000006.1:0-3575 GCA_041862375.1 Candidatus Aminicenantaceae bacterium | reverse complement strand
AGGTTGCGGAAACCGAATACACTGAGAAGGAATTTAAATCCCTGCTTCCAGAGATTCTTCGAAACATCAGGAACAAGAAAAAAATACTCAAGTCCGTATACCGTAAAAAATAATTGAGAATCAGGCTAATCCTGCCCTTTTTTTATGAAAGAGTCCAGTCGGCGTTTTAAGGACTAAAAAGACAGAAGATCATTGTACAGAAGGAAAATAAGGTTTTTTAAATAAAAAACAGTTCCAGACTCAGTTAATTATAATATATGTCGGCTTTGTCTGCTTCTTCAGGATTGTGATAATAGTATCCGATGCTGTTTTTTACTACCTCTGCATAGCTGGGCACATTACGGACTTTGATTTCTCTATCCGGGAATTTTCGTGAAAATTGACGGAAAAGCTCGAGAATAACAGAACAGTGCTGGCCGACGCGCTTATCTATCGGCCATCCTGTTTCGTCGTAAGGCGCGAAGAGCTTACCTTTCTTTGAAAGACTCAGCAGGAATGGATCCTTGCCGTCCAAGAGTAAATCCACTGTCTTTGGACCTGTAGGTTGGTCCAGGAAAGGGAGAGGTGCTTCCAGCAGAAAAGGCATGGTATCCGAATAATCTCCGATTTCCCGATGGGATAGTCCCCGGAATCCTGATGGAGAAGGCTCGACGTGGTTTTCGAATCTCTCGCGAGCCTTAACTGTTAGCGAGGTCATCGTTGCTATTCTCATGGATTTCTCAGGAGCTACTATACAATTGGTTACAGGGAACATCGTCTCAGCTCCGTGTACATCAATGGCCAGATGAACATTTTCCATTCTCATTATCTGCATCGCACCAAAGGAAACTTTCTCCATAAGAGGTCCATTGGCTCTTCCGGGCCATGTCCTGTTTGTATTCCTGACATCGATGTATGACAGCAGTTGCCTATCGGGATAATGAATGTAAACATCAGGGTCTGGCCATTGGTCGAGCGGTGAAGCATCGCGGTTTCCCATCCTGAACTTTTTACTTCCCCAATCGGTTGGGATTTCAAAGTAGAGAGGGTAGCCGTCACCAGGCCTCGTGTTCCTCCCGGCACTGTTGTTAAATTGTGGGATGATAATGAGTGTTCCTTTTTCGACGATGGCATTTTCCAGAAATATCAGGGCGGTGAGTATCGATGCCGGCTCATTCGAATGCGTATTGGCCATGATGAGCACATTCCCGCCTTCTTCTTCCCCCTCGAGAAAAAAGACATTGGTATCTCCCATAGTCCCCTTAAGTCCCCTAGAATAATCGCTCAACTTTAGGACTTTTGTAACTCCTGGACCGGCAACTATGGGTGTAGTGTAATGCCGATGACGGTAAAGCTGAATACCTGCCGCTATCACTATAGCTGTGCTTACACATAGCAATAATATTTTTATCGTCCATTCCCGAGTCATGCTTATTTTCTCCTTTTATTTTTTTACAGAGCACATATTGTTACAGCACTATCATCATTATCCTACTTCACGCGGATTATTCTCAGGACGAGAGGAATCAGTACGAGAAGATAGAGTATCATGTCGTCGATGCTCTTTTTTTCCCTGATAAAATTCCAGAGGAGCATGCCTATTATGTAGGCGGAAATCACATAGTAGGCAATCATTATTATAGGCATAGTATCACCTCCATCACATACTCCATCGGACAAGGAATTCCAGGCGGGCACTGAAGATAATCATAAGAATTGCGACAATAGTAATAGCCAACCAGGGAATCCAGGTTCTCAGTAGAAATGACCAGTAAGAGCCTTTATACTCTGAGACCATCACGCTGAGTCTTCCTATCAGGGCCGTCGGGGGGAGGCCATCTCCTAATGGCCAGAGCAGGCTCAGCCCTGCCATGACTATGGTTGCATGGAGACCCAGAGAGTCAAGAAACCAGATAAGGGGAATCCCGATGATGGCTGCTGCACCATAGGTTAAAACTCCCTCTGAGACTGGTATGATTATGGTTAAAAGGATGAAAAGTATTATAAGTGGAGTACTGATTACTGCATAGGATAAAAGACCCCTTACTCCGGTTGCAGTCATTATCTGCTGCAGTGCGCCAACTACAGCAATGGTTGCAAGGAGTGGAAGCAGTCGTTTAACTGTATCTCTCGACAAAACAAGTATGTTAATTTTTTTAGTGCTTAAAAGAAGTGCTGCCAATGCCGCGATGACGAATTCAAGGGGAAGACCTAAGATAGGCACAGTGAAAGGCCAGATCCTGTAAACTACCACAAGTCCGATGAAAACCAGAAATGGCACCGTCACTCTCCACCATTTCATGCGCGCTGGGACTTCAGGCATTTCCTTGAGTACTTCTTCCAGACTCATAATTTTTTCTCTTTTTAATCCCAGGACAAGGACAGTGAAAGTTCCGAGGAGCAGGACCGGGATACCAAGAGGAAGCTCAAAACCAACATATGGAATGGCAGTTCCAGCGCATAAAATCATTGCCCAGATATTAACCGGGGGAGCGGCTGCGCTTAGACCAGCAACTATAAAGAGTATGGCAGCAACTTTTCTCTTTGGGATCCCCAAGTAGCCGAGTGCTAATGCAACCGGCGCACCGACAACAAGGAGAGAAACACTGCCCGCCCCTGTCAGAGCTCCAGGGATGAGGACGATTATCATCAGCAGTATTAAGGCAATAATACGTCTGTTATAGAAGTATTTTATGGTTCCTCGAACGACGTAAATCACGCCCCCCGATTCGCTTATAACAGCCATGAATATGGTAGCTGTAGTAAAGACGAGGATGACATCTACGTAGGTAAAAGTTCCTTCTACGAGATGACGCGCCAGTTGGCCAAGAGGGGGATTGCTTATTACTGCCCCGGCTAATCCTCCTGCAACAGCGGCAACAAGCATGCTTAATTCTACAGATAATTTCTTCCACTTGGCCAAGGCATAAGCAATCACAATGATTGCTAAGATAATTCCAGTTTGAAGGTACATGTTGCTACACTCTCCTTAAAAAGGGCACAGGCTACTTTTCTGTAGGCTTATTCTCTAAAAATAAACTATAATTTTTTAAATCTGAGCCCTATTGAAACACCTGCTTAAAAATATCCACAAGATCGAGAGCATATTCAATCTGAGTGAAAGGGATTCCTTTTTCTTTCGCTATGTTTGTGAAGCGTCCATCCTTGTTGCTGTCTCCAGTAACAACGAGATAATCGGCAAAAGGAGCAACGGCATCGATCATTCTTTCGTTGTCGCTTCCAGGAGCACCTCTTTTTGATGCACCTCCAACATGGACTGCGATGATGAATATCTTTTTTTCCTTGCAGTACTCGATGATTTTCTCCAAGCGGCTCACTTCAGCATCTACGGTGAGACCCGAAGCTCCCATTCCTTTCAAGCTGGCACCAACAGCAAAGATTACTGTCTTATAAGGAGTACCTGTGGGAAACGTCTCCAAATCGGTATATATTTCTACATGAAAGCCTGGAGCAGATTCTTTCCCGGCTAAGCCGACTCCTGTGCCAATCATTTCAGCAGTGGGAACATCGCAGTAGTCGTATTTTATTCCTGCTTCCTCACAGATGATGTTGACAGTAGTAACATCCGGACTTTG
>JBGVTE010000005.1:0-9252 GCA_041862375.1 Candidatus Aminicenantaceae bacterium | reverse complement strand
TATGAAAAAGTTGAACCTGATTTCAAAGTAGAAGTCCGTCTCGCAGGCAAACTCCTTCTTGAGGAAATCTTCAAAGCCAAGCGGGATAAAATCGTAAAAACTGAGGTCTCCTTAGCTAAATTTGAGCCAGGGAAGACAATTCCTCTCAAGATTAAAAAGAAAGGCAAAGGATCACTCTACTACGGGACACAGATGACCTATGCTCCTCAGCGAAAGCTAGAGGCCCGAGATGAAGGTTTTGCTGTTCAAAAAGAGATCGCAACTCTTGATGGAAGGCCTGTAGAATCCATCAAAGCAGGTTCTCTTGTTGTAATCACACTCCACGTAGCTATTCCCAGAGAAAGCCTTTTTATTATTGTCCATGATCCTCTTCCAGCTGGGCTTGAAGCTGTGAATCCAACATTTGCAACTGAAAGTGAGGAGGAGCAACGGAGGCTTGAGCAGCTCGATGAAGAGAAAGAACGGAAACCGTGGTGGCTAGGATTCAACCACATTGAGATGCATGATGACAGAGTACTTCTCTTTGCTGATAGCTTGAAGCCTGGAATCCATACCCATCGCTATCTAGCACGAGCTTTAACTTTCGGCACCTTCCATGCTTCTGGCACTAAAGCTGAAGAGATGTATTCTCCTGAAGTCTTTGGCAGAAGTCCAGAGTTTACGGTAATAATTGTAAAATGAAGATTAAAAAAAAGACGATTGTCCTTGTTCTTATACTTCCTCCACTGACGTTTTTTATCTCGCTCTACATTCACATCCCTAAAGGTAGGCTCAATCCAGCCTCGATGGTTTCCTTCCGTCTCATGGATCGCAATAACATCTTATTGAGAGAAGTTCTCTCAGCTGAAGGCGGACATTGCCACTGGGTAAGGCTAGAAGAGATTTCACCCCATCTTCCAAAAGCTACAGTGGTTGCAGAAGACAAACATTTCTTTCTTCATCCGGGAGTTAATTTCTTGGCGATTGCAAGAGCTTTCATCCAGAATATAAGATCAGGAAGAATTGTATCTGGTGCATCCACTATTACCCAGCAGCTTGTCAGAAACACCTATCACGTCCGACGAAACGTCTTTTCAAAAATATACGAAGCTTGGCTGGCATTAAGAATGGAAAACACCCTTTCTAAAGATGAAATTCTCACTCAATACCTGAACCGAGTCTGCTATGGAAATCAAGCTTACGGTATTGAGGCTGCTTCACGCCTCTATTTCGACAAACCGTCAAGTCACCTCAGCTTGGCTGAAGCAGCCTTCCTGGCAGGGCTACCCCGTTCTCCTTCATATCTCAATCCTTACCGAAGCTTTGATAAAGGTAAAAAAAGACAGAGAGAAATCCTTGAAAGAATGTACAGCCAAAGTTTTATTACACAAGATGAACTCGAAAGAGCTTTAGAGGAAAAGTTAAACCTTATCTCTGAAAAAGATAAATTCCGAGCACCTCACTTTTGCGACTACATCCTTAACCAAATTTCTTCTAAAGAGCGCACAAAATTGAGCGCAATCCAGACAACGCTTGATTACACCCTCCAGGAAAAAGTTGATATCCTGGTAAAAAGTCATTTAAAAACTTTAGAAACTCATGAAGTCTCCAATGCCGCTGTAATTGTCTTGGACAACACCACAGGAGAAATCTTATGCATGATTGGCTCTAAAGATTTCTTTGATTACCGCCACGATGGCCAGGTCAACGGAGCAGTTTCACTGCGGCAGCCTGGATCAACTCTGAAACCTTTCACCTATGCCCTTGCATTAGAAAATGGAATGACAGCAGCCACAATCCTTGAAGATGTAGAAACTCAATTCATGACGCCTCAAGGAAGTTACATTCCTCAAAATTATGATAAAAAATTTCACGGCCCTATCCGAATGAGAAGTGCTCTGGCCTGTTCTTATAATGTCCCTGCTACTTCTGCTCTTCAGAGCCTCGGGTCTGATTTACTCTACCAGCGGCTGAAAAGACTGGGATTCGAAAGCCTCAGGAAAAGCCCTAGTTTTTACGGCATCGGATTGACTCTTGGCAACGGAGAAGTAACTCTCTTGGAGCTTGTCTCTGCTTATTCAACTCTTGCTCGGCAAGGTCTTTTCATCCAAGAAAAGTCAATTCTCAAGGCATTCGATGTTGATAACAACCAGGTAGTAAAGGAGCAAAAATCTACTCGAATCCCACTATTTACTTCCCAGGTAGCTTATATTATAACTCATATACTTGCAGACAGGGATGCGCGTATTCCTTCCTTTGGATATAATTCTCCTCTGAGCCTTCCCTTTCCCTGCGCCTCCAAAACAGGGACTTCCAAAGATTTCAGAGACAATTGGACTATCGGTTATACTCCCAGGTATACAGTGGGAGTGTGGGTCGGTAATTTCGACGGAAAGCCGATGCAAAATGTATCTGGCATAACAGGATGTGGACCGCTTTTCAAGGATATCATGCTTTTTCTTGAGAAAAAAAAATCTGGTGGAGCATTCAAGGAACCAGAGAAATTAATCTGGGCGAAAATATGTCCTCTTTCAGGAAAGCTCCCCACAGCCTCTTGTCCTGGCATAATAGAAGAAATATTCATAGAAGGAACAGAACCTCAAGACTCATGCTTCTTTCACCAAAAAATAGGAACTGTCTATAACAAAGACAAACTTCGTCAACTTATGGAAAAACCATTAGAGGAAATGATTGCAATTTCTTTCCCTGTAAATGGAGACATCTTCAAAATTGACCCAATTTTGCGAAAAAAATACCAGACAATTAAATTCAAGGCACATGTCCCTGAAGAGATGGGCGTTGACAAAATAGAATGGTGGTTAAACAACCAGAAAATTGGAGTTTCTGAATACCCCTTTTCTTTATCCTGGAATCTGAAACCGGGTTTTCACACGATTAGGGCTTCTGCAAGAAAAGGAAAGAAAATGATAAAAAGCCGCCCAATAAAAATCACTGTATTTTCATAAATACTATAAAGGAGAGCTTAAATGAAAAGAAGAGAAGCTCTGCTCAGCTTAAGCTGTGTGGCCTTATTAGGTCAAAAATTGTTTTCAAAAGAAGGAGGAAGAAAGGAAATGAAGCAAGAAATCAAAACTGAAAAGGCCCCCAAAGCGATTGGGCCTTATTCACAAGCAATCGTGGCCAACGGATTTGTCTTTGCATCTGGACAAATTGCCATTGATCCTTCTACAGGACAACTTAGTACAGGGAGCATTGAAGATCAAACGAGGCTCGTTTTGAACAACCTCAAAGCTGTCATCGAAGAAGCTAAAAGCTCCTTCGATAAAGTAGTCAAGTGCACAGTTTTTCTCCACGACATGAATGATTTCAGCCGCATGAATACTGTCTATGCGGAATTTTTTAAAGCTCCATTTCCTGCCAGAGCAGCTGTCCAGGTAGCCCGCCTTCCCAAAGATGTGAAAGTCGAGATAGAAGCTATAGCCATTATTTAAAAGGAAAAATGAGGACGGCTCTATTAAAAAATAGAGCCGTCCCCATTTCAATTTTATTGTTTTTCACGCCTAAAAATTATAAAATACTTCTGTAATGCCGATCTACGAATTTGCCTGTAAAAAGTGTGGAAAGCATTTTGAAACTCTTGCTCCTGTAGGAGGAGAAAAGAATATTTGCTGCACAGCCTGCGGAGGTAAAGACCTCCAAAAGCTCATCTCTTCTTTTGGGATTGGAGGAGGAAGCAATCGGCTCAGTTCATCCTCCAGCAGCTGCACCACATGTAGTGCCACATCATGCAGCACCTGTAAATAAGACCTCCCCTTTATCTACTCATAGCTATCATATTTTTGTAAAATTGTAGACCTGACCCTTATTTTTTGTTAAAAAGATATCTTTCATGAGAAAAGAGCTGCGGATTGGAGTGGATACTGGGGGGACTTTCACTGATTTTGTCATTCATAAAGAAGGAAAACTCATAGTAAAAAAAATTCCCTCAGTGCCAAAAGACCCATCTATTGCCATTCTTGAGGGAATTCTGGAATTCTTGAATGATTCTCATTTACTCATGATAATTCACGGTTCGACCGTAGCCACCAATGCACTCCTAGAAAGAAAAGGAGCCAAGATTGCTCTCATTACTTCAAAAGGTTTCGAGGACATCATTTTCATAGGACGTCAAGTAAGAAAAGGACTCTACAGCTTAAAAGGAGAAAAGAGGGAGCCTATACTCTCCAGCCAGCTCTGTTTCGGACTTAACGAGAGGACTTCTGTTGAAGGAAAAGTTGAAAGAAAAGTTTCATTTCAAGAATTGAAAAGTCTTCTCGAAAAAATAAAAAAATCAAGGGCAGAAGCAGTGGCTGTATCACTGATCAATTCATATGCTAATTCCACGAATGAGAAAATTATTGAAATAGAGCTGAGAAGAAGGAAAATCATGGCATCTATCTCTAGCAGCATCCTGCCTGAATACCGTGAATTCGAAAGAACAGCCACCACTGCTGTTAATGCCTATCTTATGCCAGTAATAAGCACCTACCTTTCGAACCTAGAGAAAAAAATACAAAAAGCAGACCTGAGAATTATGCTATCAAACGAGGGCTACATTCATCCTTCCCAGGCTAAATTAGAGCCTATAAGAACAGCTCTTTCAGGCCCCGCAGGGGGTGTTGTCGGTGCCTCTCGATTGGCAGGTTTAGCTGGTTTTAAAAATATTATAACTTTTGATATGGGAGGGACTTCTACCGATGTATCCCTTGTAGATGGAGAAATAAGAAGGACAAATGAAAGTATAATCGGAGACTTCCCCGTCCGGATCCCCATCATAGATATTCATACTGTAGGAGCCGGAGGCGGATCTATTGCCTATGTTGATCGCGGGGGATCACTCAGGGTAGGCCCTCAGAGTGCTGGAGCTGTCCCAGGACCAGCATGCTATGGTCAGGGAAACCAACTTACTGTAACAGATGCAAATTTAGCTTTAGGGCGTCTTGATCCTGATTATTTTCTTGGCGGCACCATGAAGATATATCCAGAAAGAGGCTTAAAAGCACTAGAAAAACTGGCTGAAAAAATCAACAAATCTATTCTGGAAACCGCTGCAGGAATTATCGAAATTGCTAACGCCAACATGGAAAAGGCTATTCGAGTTATTTCTATCGAGAGAGGTGTTGATCCGAGGAATTTTGCACTTTTCTCTTTCGGAGGAGCAGGAGGAATGCACGCGGCTGAAATATCCTCCCGCCTTAAAATAGGTAAAATCATTGTCCCAAAAAATGCTGGCGTTCTCTCCGCTCTTGGATTACTCCTTGCAGACTCAATCAAGGATTATTCAAAATCTATCTTAAAAACTACAGAGAATATCCGAGAGAACGACCTGGAAAAACACTTTGAGAAGCTTATTAAGAAGGGTATTAAAGATATAAAAAGTGATGGTTTTAGAGAGGAAAATATTTTTATCTATCCATTTTTGGATCTCAGGTACCTAGGCCAATCCTATGAAATCACGCTACCTTACAAAAAACCAAGAATGAGAGGAGCTTCGTTCTCTTTTATTGCCGATTTTCACAGTGCTCACAGAAAACTTTATTCTTATTACCACCCTCAAAGACCTGTAGAAGTTGTTAACATAAGAATAAAAGCGGTGGGAAGGAGCAAAAAAATTAGAATAAAAAGACTCGCTCAGATAAAAAAAGACCTAAAGCGGGCTTTTCTAAAGAAGCAACTTATCTATTATGCAGGAAGAAAGTACGTGGCTTCCATCTTCGATAGATCTCTTCTGGGACCGGGACATATAATCAAAGGCCCTGCACTTATCGTAGATTATGAATCGACTACATTTCTGCCTCCATCTTTCCTGTCAAAGGTCGATAATATGTTGAACTTAATTATTCAGAAGGAATAATCAATAAATGACAAAATTTGACCCTATTGAGCTCGAACTCTTCAAGAATATTTTTATCTCTATCTCAGAAGAAATGGGTGCTGTTTTGGGCCGTACTTCCCTCTCTCCAAACATAAAAGAGAGAAGAGATTTTTCTTGTGCCCTTTTCAATCAAAAAGGAGAAACCTTCGGCCAAGGCTCCCATATTCCTGTGCATCTTGGTGCAATGCCTCTTTCAGTCCAAGCAGCCTTTAAAGCCTGTTCCTTCGAAGAGGATGACTTGGTCGTGCTCAATGATCCGTACAGAGGAGGAACTCACCTTCCTGATATTACATGTATATTACCTGTTTTCATCGACAAAAAGCTTGCCTTTTTCGTTGCCAATCGAGCTCATCATTCCGATGTAGGAGGAATGACTCCTGGCTCTATGCCATTAGCTACTGAAATCTACCAAGAGGGTCTCATCATTCCGCCTCTGAAACTAATCCAAAAAGGAAAATTAGAAAGAGACATACTCAATCTTATTCTCGCCAATGTCAGAACCCCCGAAGAAAGGAAAGGGGACCTTATGGCTCAAATGGCAGCCAACCAAAAGGGAAAACAGCGTCTAGAAGAAGTCGTTAAAAAATACGGGCTGAAAAAGATACAACGTTATACTGATTTAATCCAGCTCTATACAGAGAAAATTTTAAGGGAAACCATAAGAGAAATTCCAGATGGAGAGTATGTCTTTACTGATTATTTGGATGATGATGGCATTGTGAATGAGTCAATAAATATAAGCGTGAGACTTCAGATTAAGGATGATGAAGCCTTTATCGATTTTAGCTCTTCTTCACCTCAGGTAGAAGGAAGTGTTAATGCAAATTTTGCAGTTACATATTCCGCCGTACTCTATGTCTTTCGATCACTCATAGAAGAAGACATTCCTTTCAACACAGGACTGATGAAGCCCCTAAAAATTAAAGCCTTTCCTGGTTCTGTCGTCAATGCTCGGTATCCAGCTGCCACTGCTGGAGGTAATGTGGAAACTTCCCAGAGAATTGTTGATGTCTTGCTGGGAGCGCTCTCTCAAGCTATTCCCGAAAAGATTCCCGCAGCCAGCTCTGGAACCATGAATAACATTGCTTTCGGCGGATACGATCCAGCAAAAAAAACTACCTTTGCCTATTACGAAACTATCGGGGGAGGAATGGGAGCAAGTGCTGATCTTCCTGGCCTTAGTGGAGTCCATACCCACATGACCAACTCTCTCAACACTCCGTTAGAGGCTCTAGAAAATTATCTTCCCTTGAAAATTAGGAAATATTGTTTAAGGAGAGGATCAGGTGGAAGAGGGAAAAACAAAGGTGGTGATGGGATAGTTAGAGAATACGAATTCATAGTTCCCACCCATGTTTCAATCATATCAGAAAGGAGGAAATTTTCTCCTTATGGAGTTCTGGGAGGAAAACAAGGAACCAAAGGGAAGAATATATTGTATTCCCGAGGGAAAAAAATCATCCTAAACTCGAAGGTTAATATTAAGGTCAATCCCGGAGATATACTGCGGATCGAGACTCCAGGAGGGGGAGGCTATGGCCAAAAGAAATAAGAAATCCTCTTTTGGTCCTGGTTTTTTAGTCACTGCTGCTTTTGTTGGCCCTGGAACAGTGACTTCCTGCTCCCTCGCAGGAGCACGCTTTGGCTATGTTCTCCTCTTTACCTTAGTTTTTGCTACCGTAACCACTATAATACTCCAGGAAATGACAGGACGATTGAGCCTCGGTTCCAGACTTGATCTTGCTCAATCTCTAAGAGAATTCTCGCAAACACCAATAACTAGGATTTTCTTTATGTCATTGACTCTTCTATCAATCACTTTTGGCTGCGCTGCCTATGAAGCAGGAAATATCATCGGAGGTTCCCTGGGATTGGAGATAGCAACTTCAATTCCACGAAAGTACTGGGTTGCTCTCATTTCCATATTAGCCATTTTTATTTTGAGTAGAAGGAAATACAGGTTAATCGAGAGGTTTTTAATCTTCTTGGTTTTTCTGATGAGCGTATCTTTCCTAACAACTGTCATCATCGTTAAACCTAATCTCATATCAATCTTTAAGGGAATAATTCCTTCATTCCCCAGGAATTCCCTTTACCTCATTTTAGCACTCATAGGTACAACTGTTGTTCCTTACAATCTTTTCCTTCACTCCTCTGCAGTAAAAGAAAAATGGAACTCAGCTGCTCACCTTAAAAAGGTAAAAAAAGACTTGATTCTTGCCATAGGCCTGGGAGGAATCATATCAGCTTCTATTGTAATAACTTCAGCAGTTGCTTTTTACGAGAAAGGAATGACTGTAGAGAAAGGAGTCCAGCTTGCTCAACAGCTTAAACCCCTGTTTGGATCTTTTGCTAACTTTCTTTTTGGGATAGGATTTTTTGCTGCAGGCTTGAGCTCAGCTCTCACTGCTCCCTATGCAGCTGCATTTGCTTCTTCAGGAGTCCTTGGATGGAAGGGAGGTCATGATTCCCAAGGTTTTAAAGCGGTCTGGCTTGGAGTTATTATTGTTGGATTTATAGTCTCATCTTTTAACCTCAATCCTCTAGCAGTTATAATCTTTGCTCAAGTTGCCAACGGATTAGTCTTGCCTGTAGCCTCAATATTTTTACTCATTGTTCTTAACAACTACAAGCAAATGGGAAACTTGGTTAACAGTTTTAGGCAGAATCTCATTGGAATTCTGGTAATTCTCATTGTGACTTTCTTAGGATTATGGAATATTCTGAAACTCTTTTTGTAGAAATAAATCTACTCAGTGGAAGGAATATGCTCTAGCACGCGCTGGAGCTCATCAGTACCATCGAAGGGCAGAGTGACAAACTCAAGGCCAATGTCGAAAAGATTATCTGAGTCTGGAGGAAGATTTTTTATCCACACAACTCTTACTGTGGCTACCAGTGAGTTCTCAGTAGGAAGAAAGATTTCTATTTCCAGGAGTTTTCCTACCTTATACCATTTATCACTGTAAATCCGCACACCTCCAAGGCTGACATTGAAAATACGGCCTCTAGAACCGAAGATCGAAGGAGGATTGAAATTGAATTGAACCTTCAAACGGGGAAAGCGCCGACTTTCAACTCGCCTCTCGTTTGATGCTGTCATTTTTTAAGTTATTAAAGTGGTGAGTACCTTCTTTTTGATGGGCTAATTGTAGGATAAAGGTTAGAATAAGTCAATTCGCCTTCTGAGGTGAGGCCTTGCTATCCATGCAAGCAAAGCACTTCAAATAAATAATTGAGTTTGTCCCAAAGTGACGGGATTAAAATAAGTGTTCGAAAAAGGCAGTTCCATTGTCATTGCGAGCGATCGAAGAGAGCGTGGCAATCTCATTGAAAACAAATAGATTAATGCCCTTCCTTAAGAGATTGCTTCATCGCTTCGCTCTTCGCAATGACAA
>JBGVTE010000004.1:0-6632 GCA_041862375.1 Candidatus Aminicenantaceae bacterium | reverse complement strand
GGACAGGAAACAATATTCAAGAGGTATTATTTTGGATATTTTCAAATTTTTACGAACTTGAAATATTTTAGTATTCATTTTTATCTTTTTTTAATAAGTATAATTTTATGGTGGAAGTATTTTAGGCATAAAACGAAACTGGATAAAGTATTCATAACAGCTTTTTTATATTTCATTCTAATGCCCATAGTGTTGAAGCTCTATGATTCTGATATCGATTTATGGACGAATTGGCGCTACATAGGTACTACTATACCTATATGGGCTTATTTTTCTGGCTTGGTGTTGAGTTCTGGTATTGATGACAAGGATAAAAATCCAGCAAGAAGGCTCTGGCCAGTTTTGCTTGTAGTTGCCTTAGTTATCCCTACGGAATCACACCTTAGAGAAAATAAGATTGAACTGAAAGCAGTGAGTACATTTTTTCTGCCAGATAAAGCGAAATTGCAATATTATGCAAAAGGGTATTTTAAAGCAGTAGATTATGTAAACACTAGAACTGAGAGGAAATCAATATGTCTAATCTTTGGAGGCCCAAGATATTATTATTACGCAGAAAGAAAGGGAATACAGTATAATTCTCGGGAAATGATTGATTTTTTTGCTATTGAAAACGTCGAAACTGCAGGAAGACACCTTAAATCTCTAGGTATTAACTATATTTTTCTGGATGATTATTATAAAAAGTACAGCCCTTATTATTATGCAACTATTGCCAAAGATATTGTCGAAGCCAAAGGATTGTCACAGTTAGTTTTTAAAAACGAGGTTGTAAGTATATTTAAACTAAATTATTAAAAAGTCTATATCTACATAGATAAATATAATTCGCCTATCTACTTATTTTTAGGTACCTACATTATTTACAAGGATTACAGCTAATGGAAAACATGGCAAATAACAGATCTGTGGAGCCAAAAGTTCCGGTTACTATTATTCAACCTAAAAAAGGCTGGCAGCTTTTTGATCTTAAAAAATTAATCCAGTACAGAGACTTGTTCTATTTCCTTGTTGTAAGAAGTATTAAAGTTCGCTACAAGCAGACAGTTCTTGGGGGATTGTGGGCAATTATTCAGCCATTCGCCGCTATGGTCATTTTTACTATATTTTTTGGAAGATTGGCTAAAATCCCTTCAGATAATGTACCTTATCCAATATTCAGTTACTCAGCTATGATAGCTTGGACGTACTTTTCTACCGCAATTAGAAACTCTGGTTTTAGTCTCGTCGGTTCACAAAGCCTTATAACCAAGGTATATTTTCCACGGATAATAATCCCGATTGCACCTGTGATTGCTGGACTGTTAGATTTTTCAATTGCTTTTGTGGTTTTGATTGGAATGATGTTATTTTATCATATTCACCCCACTGCACTTACGGCTGTGTTGCCCTTACTGATAATCGTTATGGTGCTGACCGCTTCAGGAGTAGGTTCATTTCTTGCCGCTCTAAACGCTAAATACAGGGATATCGGTTATACGATTCCTTTCATAATCCAATTTTGGCTGTTTGCCTCACCAGTTGTTTATCCTGCTTCAATGGTTCCAGAGCGATTCCGGATGATATATGCCTTAAACCCGATGGTAGGAGTAATAGAAGGTTTTCGTTCTGCACTATTGGGAACTACAGCGTTTCCCTTTAAACTTATATTAATCTCAGCAGTAATAAGTGTATTTTTATTTCTTTTAGGTGCATTTTATTTTAAACAAATGGAACGTTATTTTGCGGACATAATTTGAGGACTAATGAATAAGCCTGTTATCACTGTTGAAAATCTCTCTAAACGCTACCGCATAGGGCTCAGGGAAAAAAAGTACAGGACCTTTCGGGAAGTTCTTAAGGATGGAATTACAGCCCCCTTGAGAAACTTGGCCAGATTGCGAAGATTGACTAGGTTTGATGATGAAAATGCTAAAGAAGAAGATGTTATTTGGGCATTGAGAGATATTTCATTCGAAGTGCCCCAGGGGCAGGTATTGGGTATTATTGGCCGGAATGGAGCTGGGAAGACTACTTTATTGAAAATTCTTTCCAATATTACAGAACCCACCAGAGGTTGTGCATTTATCCAAGGAAGAGTGGGATCATTACTTGAGGTGGGTACTGGCTTTCATCCTGAACTGACTGGCAGGGAGAATGTTTTTCTAAATGGTGCAATCCTTGGAATGAAGAAGGCTGAAATCGGGAGAAAGCTCGACGAAATCGTTGCTTTTGCAGAAATAGAAAAATTCATAGATACTCCAGTAAAGCGCTATTCCAGTGGTATGTTCGTACGCCTTGCTTTCGCTGTAGCAGCCCATCTGGAACCTGAGATATTGCTTGTGGATGAAGTGTTGGCAGTGGGAGATATTGCATTCCAGAAAAAGTGTCTGGGAAAGATGGGCCATGTGGCAGCAGAAGGCAGAACAGTTTTGTTTGTGAGTCATAACATGTTAGCTATACGGGCCCTATGTAATCGGGCAATTCTTCTGGATGAAGGTAAATTAGTTATGGATGATGAACCTGAAAAAGTAATCCAGGAATATGTATCTTATGAAAATATGAATGAGGCCGAAGTGGTATGGGATGACAGATCTTCCCAACCTGGAAATGAGCTAATAAAGTTGGTTTCAATGCGCACAAGAGATTCATCCGGTAACTTAACTAGCATATTCCAAAGGGATCAGTCAATTATCGTGGAGTTTGAATTCGACTTGGCTCGTCTTGAGGAAAATCTGCATATAGGTTTAGACTTAAAAACGGGAGACGGAATAGTTCTCTTTCGGAGCCACCACACTGATGGAGCTGAAAAGGATTGGGCGACTCTCACAGTGGGGCGTAATATACTTCAATGCGTGGTTCCAGCTAATTTTCTTAAACTTGGAAGGTACCTTATCTCTCCAGTAATTGGTTTGCATTATGGGCAATTAATAGTTGGCCCTGACCCATTGCTTTCTTTTACTGTTATTGAAGGAAAACCTATTTCCCGTTTCTGGATAATTCAACAAGGTAAAAGGGGAGTTACTGCACCCATATTACATTGGAAACATATTAACGTGAAGAGTCCATGAAGATTATGCTCATTAATCCTCAGTTTTCCAATAGAACTAATGACATACCCCTGGGGCTCGCATACATTGCTGCAGTAGCACAGCAAGTACAATGCAAGGTAAAAATAGTAGACGCTGACGCATCTAATGTGAATATAACCGATGATCAGATTGTAGCAGATGCGAGGGACTATAATCCAGATCTCATCGGAATCACTATATACACAGATTTTGCCAGGAAAGCATATAGACTAATAGGCATGTTACGTTCACTTAAAATTCCAATTGTTGTTGGAGGTCCTCATCCTATGGTGCTCTCAGAGGAACCATTCACTTTTGGAGCCAGCTTTGTCGTAAGAGGTGAAGGTGAAGAGACATTTGTCGAATTAATCCAGTACCTCAAAGGCGAGAGATCCGTGGATGAGATTCATGGATTAAGTTATGTATCTAATGGCACAGTGATCCATAATCCTCCCAGGGCATTAATCCAAAACCTCGATAGTATTCCTTTGCCAGCTGTAGAGTTATTCAATCGTAAAAATTACAGCGGTCGTTTTGGTCCGCCTTTTGGTTCTATTCTCACAGCCAGAGGTTGTCCGGGGAGATGCACGTATTGCTCCAATTTAGTAATGGGTCGTAAGTATAGATTTCGTCAACCATCTTTTATTATCGAGGAAATCAAGTTTTTAAAAGCTAAGTATGGAATTGATAAATTTATGTTCGTTGATGACAGCTTCGCTGCAAATAGAAAGCATACTCTGTCACTTCTCAATCAAATTATTAAAGAAAAAATGGTCATACAGTATGCCTGTGTCACAAGAATAAATCTTGTGAATCCAGAGCTGCTGTCCTTGATGAAGGAATCAGGATGCATATCAATTGATTATGGAATCGAGCACGGAGATGACTCTTCTCTAGTAAGGCTCAAAAAAGGGATAAATTTAGAAAGAATAAATAGAGCATTGTCATGGACAGAAGAAGCAGAAATTCCTTATACAACTAATTACATTTTAGGCTTTCCTTGGGAGACACCTGAGACTATTAGGCAGACATTACGACACGCGATTAAGTTCTATGATGAAGGCCTGTATTACAGTCTCATAGTTCCCTATCCTGGTACTGAGCTTTACTATTCATACAAGGATGACTGGGGGCTTGAGAACTGGTGGCTGAAACGCGATGGTTTAACATGGAAAGATATTACCCTCATCGGGTGGAAAAAAAAGTATGGGGAGCTCGCATTTTTCCGATTGGATGATGTTAGAGAAGCACTCGTAGAGAGTACGTCAGTTGTGTTTCACGGTGGTTATTTGCTGAATCGTAAAGAAAGAAAAAAAATACTCACAATCAAATCACTATTTTACTGGGTCTTGTATGTAGGAATGAAATTATTCCCAAGTTCAGGAAGAAAACTTGTTAATATAAATAGGCTGTTAGAGGATATAAAGCAGTGGTTAATTAATAAAGATAAGTTCCCAAATTTTCGTGCTTATATGAAAGAGTTTTTTCCTAAAAAATTTTGGGGATGATTTCCTCTTCTCTATTAAATATTTTATCCGCTACCTTCTTTACAGTGCCCTTTTTAAGAATCAATAGAAAGGGAGACTGAGAGGAGTTCAGGTGATATCCAAAGTAAAAAGATTACTAAAGGCAACAGCGAAAAAGGCTATTAGGTTGAGCATAGTTTTTACGCGAGATGTACTTTGGAATACAATAGCACAATTTCAACAGCCAGCAGCTCAGCCATGTATAATCGATAAGAGAGAGAATAAGGGTAGTACACCTGTTAATACATACTGGGAAGACCATACTGTTTTTACGCCAACCTTTAAGAATGTTTGGCAATCGAAGGCATACATAAAGCAGAGATTTAAGAAATACCCTATGTGGAAGGAGATCATGGGATTGTATGGAGACCACTATAATGAGATTATACTTGATTATGGATGTGGACCTGGACATGATTTAATAGGATTTGCCCTGCGTAGTCGAGCCAGAAAAATCATCGGAATTGATATTTCGGAGAAAGCATTGCGCCTCGCCGCGCATCGAATGTCGCTCCATAATATTGACCTTGACAGAATTGATCTGATTTTAATCCAGGATTCAATGTTGACTATTCCCTTGGAAGATCAGAGTGTTGATTATGTATATTGCGAAGGTGTTCTTCACCATACAAGCAACCCTGAAGCATTATTGTGTGAGTTTTATAGGATAATGAAGGATGGATTGAGCCTCTCCCCAAAAACTGGACAGTGCAATAAGGTGGATTTTGACCTGCCATAACCTTGGAGGAGGTATGGTAAAATGGTCAATATGCGAAAAAGATATGATGCCACCTTTAGAGCCAAAGTCGCTTTGGAAGCTGTAAAAGGAGAGAAAACATTAGCTGAGCTGTCCAATGAATTTGGGGTCCATGCCAACCAGATTAGCAAGTGGCGAAGGCAGCTTCTGGAACTGCTTCCTGAGCTCTTCACTGACCGTCGAAAGAAGAAAGATGTAGATCAGGAAGAGTTGATATCTGAGCTCTATCGTCAGATCGGCCAGTTGAAAGTGGAGTTGGACTGGCTTAAAAAAAAATCGCAAAAGCTCCTGTAAAAGAGAAGAGGAAAGAAGTGGAAGCGGCAAATAAAATGATTTCAGTCTCCAGGCAGTGTGAGCTTCTAGGATTGAATCGATCATCCTATTACTACAGATCTGAGAGGGATGACTCGTATAACGAATATCTGATGAGGCTTATTGATGAGCAGTACACCAGGACTCCCTTTTTTGGAGTGCCCAAGATGACGGCCTGGCTTTGTCGCCAGGGACATTGGGTTAACGAAAAAAGGATACGAAGGCTTATACGGTTGATGGGGCTTTATGCTGTCTATCCAAAGCCTCGTTTGAGTAAATCGTATCTTGAACATAAGAAGTATCCTTATCTGTTAAAAGGAGTTACGATAGATCATGCGGATCAGGTTTGGTGCTCGGATATAACCTACATCCGGCTTCTTCATGGGTTTGTCTACCTGGTCGTAATCATGGATTGGTTCAGTCGTTATATCCTATCCTCGGAGCTTTCGATAACCCTGGAAAAAGAGTTTTGTATTGATGCTCTTAGGAAAGCATTGAAGATTTCAAACCCTGAGGTTTTCAATTCAGATCAGGGTCCGCAGTATACGAGTGAAGATTTTATTGACGTTTTGAAAGGAGAAGACATTCGCATCAGTATGGACGGCCGCGGCCGACTCTATGACAATATCTTCGTTGAGAGGCTGTGGCGGACGATCAAATACGAGGAAGTTTATCTCTATGATTATCGGAGTGTATCCGAGGCTAAAGAGAGGCTAGCCTTTTATTTTGATTTTTATAACAACGAAAGGCCTCACGAATCATTAGAATACCGGACACCCCAAGAAGTCTATTATGAAATACCATCGGTACAAAAAGCTGTTTTTGCTTATAGGTAAGAACATGGGTAAGGAAGAGATTGTTGATTATAGAGGCTCTCAGAGCTTTGTTTTTTTGACAAAATGGCGGATACTATGAAATCATTCAATGCAGGTACAAAATACACCTTAAAGAAGCCTATTTTCTGTCTAGACAATGGGGAGACCCCCA
>JBGVTE010000003.1:0-7610 GCA_041862375.1 Candidatus Aminicenantaceae bacterium | reverse complement strand
TATCGTGTTTGCCGTTGAATATGTTGTTTTGAATGTGATACACTCATTCCAGGCTGTCAGATGATGTAAATCCGGGAAAATTGTGCGAGATTCAATGCCATCCCCAAAACCAAATTCCTATATTTTTCTGCCTGAGTATTGTCAAAATGATTACGCCTCTAAATCGAAGGATCCTGAACATAACTTTGAGAGAGGAGAGTATTTCTGATGAGAGCATTCTTGACTGCTTCTTGTTGATTTGAGAGGAGGAGTCTATTTTGAAGCTTACTTTTTTGTTTTGTTTGTCGTTTTGTTTCTTTGTTTTATCCTTGACCTCATCTTTTTTCCTGTGATATGTTCATTCCAGGACGTTAGTGGGTGGAAATTGAGGAAAATTTTGAGAGATTTGCCGCATGCACAAAAATGAAATTCCTATAAATCCAATTAGATTTTTTTCACCCTCTGACCCCTGAAGAGGCATAACTCCTTCCCTTATAAAAAGTTTTCCTCCCGGTTTAATTGCTTTAAATACTGAGCTAAGAATCGGACTTCAGGGGGTTTCCCTTCTTCCGGGCCGAACTTTATGGCTTCAATACGTTCTTTAGCAATTTGTATCAGATCAGAGCTGATATCGATTCCTGTAACGTTATAACCCGACCTTGCCAGAAATTCACACAGCCACCCCGGACCGCAGGCTACATCTAATATTTTTGTTCTAGGAGGTAGTGATAGAATCTCAAGCAAATGAGCGAAATTAGTGAAATGTTCACGGGATGTACTTTTATCTTTTGAACAATCAAAGGGTTTTGTATAAAGATAATAGAGATCACAGGGTCGCAGTTTAGTAGGGTAATCAACAGCAGCTTTTTTATATTCCTCGGGGCTAGAACTAATAAGAATTTGTTCAAATTTATTTATTGGCTGTATTTTTGATGTCAGATCTTCTGGATCTTTATGGATCTTGCTCCAAAATTTTTTTAATGACTTTCTAAAAAAGTCCATTTATATATCTATTTATTAGAGACAATGCCTCATTTAAGTAAAGGAAATCTTGGTCCTTTTCTTAAATATGCCCTTTGTTTGACAAAATGACTTAAATTATAATGATATGCGTTAAAAATTCGATGTCAACAACATATTTTGATATTTTTTCGTATTTTTTACCCTCGAATGGACACAAGCCTGTCTGAAGATCTCCTTTCTGTATACACAGAGGATCTTTGCATTGTACATGGACAAGTTCCGAGATACTCGGATCATTCGAAAATACCTAATTATTGGAAAGGACATATAGCCTCTGCAACATCAACCATAGAACCAACACCATATTTGTTAGCGTCGCAAAACCTAAAAGTCGTGACGCCGTTCGGAAGAAGAACCCAGTGATTGCCCCCAAAACCCGTACTGACAGAAATCCGGCGGATCCGGCCGTCTTTAAAGCGATAGGGCAGGCCATTGAAAGACAGGTGATAGGTGATTTCTCCGTATTCACTCATCTCCCCCGTGGGTAATCCAATAATATCGGTTCGATACAGGGCTTCGGCCAGTTTTCCGGAATGGAGAAGCTGTTGCCCCTGATGTCGGCCGTTATTTTGCAGCAGTATGGAAAGCTTCGCCACATCTTCAACATTGGGATACAAACCATATCCGAAGATGGGTAACCCCTTGCTTCCATCTGATTCGATGGTCCGCATAATGGGCGCATGGAAAATGCCTATCGGCCTGAAGACCTCTGTTTGCACCATCTTCCAGATGTCGGCCTCCGGACCTTCTTTGCTTTTCAGGAAAGCGTCCATGGCTGCCGACAGAATGAATGTATTAGCGGAGTTGTAGCGGGCGACCTCCCCCGGCCCCCATGGATAGTCACCGTATGAAAAGGCAATATCCAGCTTCTCTTGTTTGCTTTTCGCTCGAATGAAACTGAAAAACTTGGGCTGTTCTTCGTCACCTTGCATGACGTTGGGTTCTAGCCGCTCAGGCATACTATCACCGACACCTGTGGCCATATTCAACGCATCGGCGAAAGTTACGGATTTCCAACCATCATGAGCTGCCTTAATCATGACATAATCCGCGACCTTGAGATCGAAAACTTCCTTGCCGTATTTTTCGGCCAAACGCAGAAGGGCGATCAATGCCCCCATGGCTTTGGTCAGCGAGTACGCACCATGCCGCATATGTCGTCCGTATGGATATTCGCCGTAACGGGTGGTACACGGCTGCAGGTACAAGGTATTGTTACAGATCAGACCAGTGGCGCTGATCTCCTCGTTTTCGATCCCGCCATTGAATGTTTCCAGCAGCGCTGTATCCACATTTTTGCCCAGGGCTGAAAAAGGAAGTATGGCAATCTGGTTCCGTTCTTCTTCGGCAAATTGGGCAGTAAGGAGCCTTTTATTCTCGATTGAATGCGGTTTGTACTCCATGGTAGTGACACCCCAGAAGTCGCCTGGGGATATCGGATCCGTCTCCTGTGTTGCCTGAAAGAATAGAGACGACACCTGTGTTTCATCATAGACGAATGTGGCCACGCCATTGTGGGCTACGTTGAAGCTTTCGTTTATCAAAGTTAATGGGAAAGACGCACGCGACATACCGCTGTCATCAGGTTCGAACCAGACGGTTCCCGGGGAAATGATGATACACCAGTAGCTTCGGTTGCTGAATTTATGTATGGTTTCTCTCGATACCGGTACGAGGTGATTTCCATGTGTGAAAAAGTCCAGGGTAAAACCGGGGAAGTAGTCCCATGGATTTACAGAATCTGTCTCCTCATAGGTGGTTTGCATGATGAACTCGGGGACAACCAAGGTGCCTTCAAACTTCTGTCTGGCTTCTTCCCATTTTCCCATCGGCATGAAGAAGCGGTTGTCCAGAGGTGCGGTGTCTTGAAATTCAGACCCCATAATCTCAGTAAATTCCAGCCTATTCCTGGGTTGAGTAGGGGGACGATCACTTTGTTCCTGCTTCTGACAACCCTGAAGCACTAAACTAATTACTAAAGTTGCTATCAGCAGTCCTTTTGTTGCTGTCTGCATCTGTGTTTTCCTCCTTGTTTTTATAACCGGTCCGTTATGATCCACATAATATTATCAATGAATCACTTTGCGGTTTTTTCATTCCGGGATTTGAAAATGACTTCGGGATAGGTGGCCGAGAGATCTTCGATCACCATACCGGGAATGCCTTTGACATATTTGTCAAAAAAAGCCCGCACATAATACTCCATAATGTTTAAAAATTTTTCTCCATCAATGAGTCCAACAATCCCTTCCAGTTTGATGTACTTTTTTGCTAAAGTCATATCGCAAAAGTTGCCATGAAGAGCATCTCTGATCGCAACCATATAAGCATCGCTTTCTGCCTTTTGGACGAATAATTCACCGATGGGTAAACCGTCTGGAGCCCAGGGTTCAATATGTTCCATAATCATAAACGGTTTTTTCAGATTTTTTTCGACAATATCTGCGAACATGAAGCCCCCCAGGTTGATTCCAGCCTTGCAGCGGTCGTCCGCGGTCAGACAGTACTGTCCGGCGGCCGCTCCTCCCTTGGAATAGCCCATGACGCCGATGCGATTCACATCCATTATTCCCTTGAAAAAACCAGTGTTTGAATTCATTTCCTTCAATTGATCGACCACAAAAGCGATGTCCTCACCCCAAAGGCGCAAATCGCTGACTTCGGTCGGCATAGCCTGGTTGAGTTTTTCATATAGATCCGGCCTGTCTTCCAGCGTTTTGGCCAATGTAATCTCTTTTTTGATTTTGAGCACTTGCCAGGATCCTTCTTCTTTCCACAATTGTTTGTAATATTCATTGTTCTTGTCAAAGGGAATAGTTTTGCCTTCAGCATCATAGTAAAACTCACACCAGTAGGGATGGCCGATGCTGAAAACAACATAGCCGTGGCTGGCCAATTCTTCAGACAAGAATGTGTTGGCGTTCATCACTCCGGATGAAGAATAGAGAATGACCGGATAAGGGGTTTTAGCCTTAGACGGTTGGGCCTTCAGAAAGGAATGCGTCGGTTCCATGGCCCACTCGGTTAAAATTGTAGAGGTTAGCGCACCCTCTTGCACGTAGCCCTCAATCAATTTTCTGTCATTCAGAAGAATGGGCTGATCGTCTGGTCCTGGCTCAGCCGGATACCACACTTGCAGCGATATCGCCCGATAGTCATCAGGTTCGGGTGATATGAGGTCGGATCGGTCCTTATCGATCAGGGAAAAATATCGGCTTCCAACCGAGTAAGGCCCAGTCGGTTTTGGGAGCACGGTTTGAGAGTTGTTTCTGGACACTAACTGCTGAAATCCCAATGCTGTAATCATAATTATTAGAAGAGCTCTTTTCTTCACTGTAGACTCCTTAAATCGAATTATTCATTGTCTATAACGACGAAAGTGAAAAAAAGGTTTATGTAAGTGGTTGCGGAATTATTCATACCTCGAAGCCCAAATATAAATAAATATAAACCCCTTCCTCTGTAAAAGAAATTATGCCGAATCACCTTTTCTTGTGCGACGTTTTGTGACGAAAATTGTTTAAAATCGCCTACATTTGTATAACGATGAGTAAATCAGTGGAACAGAAATTTTGCTGGTCCCCCCCTGAAAAGCGGTATTTTCAGAGTGGCAGGGAAGCAGGGATTCGAACCCCGATTCCATGATCCAGAGTCATGTGTCCGTGTCGAATATCTCATTTCTAATTCACTGAAAACAAAGGACTTGAAAATCCTTCTTTTTGTTTTTCTTGGTCCATGTGACAAATCTCCCTCATTTTTCTCTGAAATGCGCTCTATCGCTCCTCTTTTTTGGTCAAGATCATCTTTTTCTACGGCTGTCTCCTTGATTTCCTTCTTGTTTCGAATATTGCTGATATATCTTTCCGGGAGGCGGTTTTCCTTTTCCTGTTCTATAGCCTTATCCATTTCCGGCTCCCCTATATTTATCTTATACCACTTCACATTTTCCAAGGCTATGTCAACATGGTCCGTACCAAAAAACCATCCGCGCCAGAACCAGTTAAGGTCCATTCCTGAGGCATCCTCAATCCTTCCAACGTTAACTTCTGTTGACATTTTTGTAATGAGCGTGTGAATCAGAGATGACCATTTACAGGGGAGGATATCTGTAAGCCTCTATTCTGGCCCGTTTCTTGAATCATCCCTGCTGCCATGGCAGGGGTTTATCACCAGCGTCATCCGGAGCGCACTGTGTTCTACAGGGTGCTGTTTCACTATTTTGACGAATTTGTTGCAGAATATGAGAATCGCTTTGAGAGAGAGTACGGCTATTTTCGTCCAATCATTCAAGACGTTGTTGAGAAATACTTAGACTGTGGCAATCCGAAGTGTGGTTTTGCGAGGATTCGGTGTGAAGATTGTGGGTCCGAGAGGCTTTTAACATTCTCATGTAAAGTTCGCGGATTTTGCCCTTCCTGCCATTCCAAGAGGCGGGAGGAGTGGGGTGAGTGGATGAGGGAGGAACTCATCCTGGATGTACCTCACCGCCAGGTGGTATTCACCATCCCCAGGATGCTGCGGGTATTCTTCAAATACAAACGCTCGCTTCTCTCTGGTCTCTGTCTCTGCGGGAAAGAAGCAATCCTGAAATACTTCAGAACTGTAACAGGCAAAGAGATTGTACCAGGTATTATTGCCGTGATACAGTCGTTTGGTTCCCGAATAAATCTTCACCCCCACCTCCATTTTCTTACAACAGAGGGAGGAGAAGATAAAAAGGGACGATTCCTCAGGATTTCAAACT
Source organism: Candidatus Aminicenantaceae bacterium (assembly GCA_041862375.1). Classification (GTDB taxonomy): domain Bacteria; phylum Acidobacteriota; class Aminicenantia; order Aminicenantales; family Aminicenantaceae; genus WVZL01. The sequence continues at coordinate 1,864 of JBGVTE010000003.1, read as the reverse complement.
TCAATGATACTCTGCTCTGTCGGTTTTTCACCCGGGAGGTCTTCTCCTTTCTTCTCCGTAAACAGCTTATAAACCTCCCGCTTGTGCAAAAAATCCTGCACTGGCGCCACACAGGGTTTAACGTGCACACTAAAGTCAGAGCCACAAGCAGAGATGAGGCCGAACGTGTGGGCAAATACATTATAAGACCCATACTCTCCCTCAAGAAGCTTTCCTTTGATGAGGAAGAAGGCCAGGTGTGCTATCAGTAGTATGGTAAAGACAGCTCAGAGCTTGAGCGGATGGATTATGTGGAATTCATAGCCAGAATCACCTCTCATATTCCTGATAAAGGACAGGTCATGATCCGTTACTACGGACCTTATTCCAACGCGCACAGAGGAAAGATCCGCAAGAGAGGAGCAGATCCTTCCCGTCCGCCGATCATTGAAGACGAGACTCTATTTGTCCCTTCCAAAGGATGGGCGGAGATTACCTTTATGGCTGAAAGGCCCCCTCCTCCTCATCATGTCCAGCAGGAGTTGTTGATGGCCGCCGGGGAAAGCGCGGACTATTTCTGAGGGCTTTCCAGGCTTCTTTTTGCTGATTCGAGGGCGTAGTCTATCTGAAACATTTTGACTCAGAGGTTTTGGGTGAATTGTGCTGCTTTTATGTCTTTGACTTTGACGTTTTGGATGTGATACTTATATTTTTGGATGTTTGCAGGTGGATATCGAGGGAAGTTTTGAGAGATTTGCCGCAAGCGAAAAAAAATCTTATTTTTAGAGATAGGAGATAAATGTTTGCCATTACTCCAGCATTGCAAACTCACGAATCCAAAAACTCCGTTTTTTTCATTTGCCTAAAAGTCCTGGGTCTCTTCTCTGCTCTTTGCCTGTTCCTAGTGACGGCGGGTGGATCTTTAAAGCTCATGGCACAGTGGAAACCGGATATGGGGGCTGTACCTGATATCAAGAATCCTGCCTATCCATCAGGAAAGGGACCAGTGGTGCTATTCGACAATGCTCATCATAATAAGCCCAAGATTGACGGGCTTATGAGTCCGTTTGTTGAAGTCTTACGAAGAGACGGGTATCGGATTCGAACAGCCGAGCGGAGGCTAGACGAACAGCTTCTCGAAGGTGTGGACATCTTAGTGCTGATCAATGGGATAGATGAGCAAAATTTGAATAATTGGAAAATTCCGATTCACTCCGCATATTCTGATGATGAGATCTCGTTAATCAATCGCTGGGTATCCTCAGACGGTTCCTTGCTGTTGATAGCTGAGCATATGCCTTATGCAGGCGCCGCTGCCGATCTGGCTGAAACCTTCGGGCTGTATTTCAATAACGGCTTTTGTATTGATCAAAAGACCGGAGCGGGAGCCTTGACTTTTTATCGTTCCACCGGCGGAATTACCGATCATGTGATCACCAGAGGAAGATCTGTCACTGAAAGATTGAACCGTGTCATGGCCTTTGGGACACAGGCGTTTCGCGCGGAACCCGGAGCGAAGGTTGAACCGTTGCTGATTCTTGACAACGACAAGATCCTGATGCTGCCTGAAGATGGAATGCGAATCAACCGTAACTCCCCCTGGCTCCATGCCGGAGGCTGGCTGGTGGGTGCAGCGCTGAAATATGGGAAAGGTCGGATAGCTGTCTTTGGTGATGCTGCCATGTTCAGCGCCCAGGTGGAGGGACCGGATAGGAAACCAACAGGATTCAATATGGCAGAGGCAAAAGATAATCTAAACTTAGTTCTAAATGTGATCCATTGGCTCTCAGGTTTGCTTGATAATTGAGGAGACCTTTCCCACAAGCTGCTGGGCATCAATAAGTAATATCTATTTGCGGATACGCAATCCAAGTATCCCCGAAAG
>JBGVTE010000002.1:0-2270 GCA_041862375.1 Candidatus Aminicenantaceae bacterium | reverse complement strand
CCTATCCCCGAAGAAGTAATTGAACCCACCCCACCCCCCGAAGAGGCAATTAAACCAATCCCTGTACCTGAAAAGGCAATTCCACCAACCCCTATACCTGAGAAGGTAATTGCTCCAATCCCTCCCCCTGAGGAGGCAATTGCACCAACCCCTATACCCGAAAAGATAGAAGAAGCCAGACCCCGCTACCCAAATTTATTGATTCTTCTAATTCTCCTCCCTTTACTCATTCTCAGCTTCACTCTTGTCTTAATTTATCAAAAGAGACACAACATAATTCTGAAGAGATACACTGAACTTCTTACATACCAGAGAATCTCCGGATATCTGCCAGAAAATAAAAATTTAGTAAACATGCTTGCCAATCACTATAAGGAAGAGGAGATTTTCGATTCCACGACTGCCTTAGCCTATGAGAGAGCAGAAATGTTTGGCGAGGCAGGGCTTTCTTACCAGAATGTAAAGGATTTAACAAAAGCAGCCGAGATGTACGAAAAGAAATCCTCCTTAGAAGGAGACGATTACGAAATTTTGCAAAGATTAGCGCAAATATACCACGATTTAGGTCAAGAAGATAGAATGGTAAATATCTTCAGGCGGATGGTAGCAGTTAGAGAAAAGCCCTATGATTTGAACGTCCTTGCTGAACTCTGCGAGAAGCTAAAAGACACCGAAGGAGCCATCAGCGCCTATGAGAAATTGAACCACTTAGATAAGAAAAGCCCGGAATATCAGGACAAACTCCTGAAACTCTATTTTGACAACGGCCACAAGGAGAAGTTCGTCAATCTTGCTGAAGAGGCGCAGACGAGAAGGGAATTAACTTCAGATATTCTTTCCAGACTCGCCCGGACATATGTTGAAAAGTCAATTTTCCATAAAGCTTCAGAGGTTTACAGGAAATTAACCGAGGAGAAGCCAGAACATAGATACCAACTCGTAGAAACTCTACTCATTCAAAACAGAATAGACGAAGCGCTTGCAGAGTGCCAGAGACTGCCTCTGACAAATAGCCAGGAAGCAAACAATCTCCTCACCCTCTATGGAAAGATAAACGAAAAGAACCCTGAAAATAGCCAGATTCAGAATTTGATAGAGGAGACCTATAAAGAAGCAGAAGAGAAAGGACTGGAAGTCAACCTCCCCACCTCAAACCAGGAAAGAGAGAAGATATCCCGCACTCCCGTCATCAATGCCCAGGAAGCATATAGCATCCTAACAGAAAAATCCACCAAAAATCCCCATTCTGAGTGACAAGTTGTAGCAATGGATACTTTTGTGAAATTCAAGGAGGATTTTGATGAAGATTACTCTTGAGCCAAAACAATTGGAGACTCTCAAGAAGATGCTTGATAAGGTAGTGAAAGTAGGTGAGAAGCTGGCTAATGAGTTGAAGAGGGCGAATGACCTGAAAGAAAAAGAATCCTAAAGCAAGGAGGTATGCGGATGGAGCTTTTCCTGAAACTCTCAGGAATTTTATTAGGTGTCCTGGCCAGGACGTTAGTGCCGTATTTAAGAAAGCTGAGGCAAGGAAAGATTAAAGAATTCAAAAACGGATACTGGTTGTCAGCCCTGGCTTCGTTTATTCTGGGCCTAATTACCACTTTGCTCATCTTCCCAAAGTTTGAGTTTGTCGGGCCAACTGCAGGACCAGAGGCCTTTATCAAACTATTCTGTACTGCCTTTGCCTTTGGATTTGCCTGGAACTCCCTGGTCTCAGAGGGAGCTAAGTGGGCCGAAAAACCTAAGCAAAAGGCGACTCTTTAAAATTATGCTCAAAAACTGGTTCAAGGAAAACAGAATAGCGATAACAGTCATATTAACCCTGCTTCTGCTTCTGGTGGTGGGATGGATATCATTTAAAATAGTAGATAGGCCATTCTTCAGATGGAATGTTATAGTTGCTCTTTCTTGTATTTCTATGTTCTTGATATGGTCAAGAAAACACATTTCAAATAAAATCTTTTTATGTGTCATCATAGTATTATCTCTTTGTATTATAGGCTCTTTTATAAATTTCAAAAATTTGAATGATTTACTTACCCTTGAAGACCATCCTCGATATTACTCTACTTCTGTTGAATGCAAGGATTTATTTCTTGAACACGGGACCCCTTTTGGTTTTAACCACAATTTTCAAGGGGGTATTCCCACTTTTTTTTATCTTAGAAGCTGCTTTTTGGAGCTGATTCCATTTTCATTTTTCTTAGGGGACCAATTAGGTTATCAAGTAATGATAATATTTTTTATTGTTTTGATTCCTTTCTCAT
>JBGVTE010000001.1:0-3744 GCA_041862375.1 Candidatus Aminicenantaceae bacterium | reverse complement strand
GTAAATATCTACAAAATGCTTAACTAAAAGTGGTATATCCTCTTTTCTTTCTCTAAGGGGAGGCAGCTCAATTTTAATAACATTCAATCTATAAAAAAGGTCTTCCCTGAACTTTTTCTGGTTAATACAAATGAGCGGGAATGATATTTCTAAAAACGTAACAAGTGATTTATATGTTTGAAAAAAAATATTGTAAATAATCCTATCGATGTGATTATTAAACTGCTCATTAATTCCCACTTCCAGGCAACATACACAACAACAAATAATAATAACCAAGGTAAAGTATTAGGGATGTTTAAAAATGTCCCTTTTAATATTATTTTTCATTTTGTGTGAATTCCTTTTTAGAGATAATAAGACTAATTAGAGCAATCACACCAAGTAAAAGAAATGTATATGTTTGTAAGCAGACTTTTGACCATCCTAAGATAAATATTTCGTATCCTCCTTGAATTGCTGCATTAGTTATCATCATAATTCCCCAAAAGATGCCCAGTGTCCAAGCATATTTCTTCTTTTTTTTCAGCCCAAAAGCAATAAATAATCCAAATATACCTATCCATATTTCTTCCCATAAAGGTTTTAGCATGGTCATGTCCATAAATTCAAGAGCGCTTTTCTCTAAATCTTCTGTTAATTGCGATGATCCTGCAAGTTTAAATGCAGTTGGTAGAATTTCAGTGCCTCTACTAATCACAAATAAAGTCCAAATAATAAAGATGATTGACAAAACCATCATTACTTTCCAAACATGTTTATTAAATCCTTTTTCTTTGATCATTTTATTCTCCATAATAATTGTTTAATAATTAAAAGTTTATAAATAAATCGTTTTTGTAGCGAAGCGAAGAAAACTCAATATTCTCTAAAAATAAAGAAAAATAAAGAAAAAATCAATTTATTTCCCCTTGAAAGCCTATTATTTCTTTTCATCTTAGAAAAATATTTTTTGAATTGCGTATACTATTATTAAATCTACCTTCCACAGGAAATAAAACCAAAATAATGATGAATTCATAGGTTAGTGACGTTAAAAACAAATATAAATAAAACAGAAATTTATTTAAACAAACCCTCTGCATAACCTAACCGTGGCAGGGATTTACCGTCAGCGTCATCCCCACCTGCACTTTCTTAAAACAGAGGGAGGTGTGGCAAAAAACGGTCGATTCCTCAAGGTCTCAAACTTCAATGATACTCTGCACTGCCCTCAATGCGGCGGACTCTATACTATTGCTGATTATATTTCTGTCTTTGTCGCATTTTCTCTATTTCTTGAAAATTTATTTTGCTGTTTTTGAGTGTGATATGTTTCTTTCAGAATATCAGTGGGTTGAAATTGCTGAAAATTGAGAGGTATTAGTGGCAAGCACAAAAACCAAATTCTTATCCCTTACAATTTATGATATACATGCCTTATTCCTCGATCCTTTGGCTTTTGCTTATAACAAATCAGGAGACTTGAAGAGAGCCCGAGAAGAATATGAAAAGATTACATTGCTTACTGCAGGCAGGTTTTATTACGGCGACATCTACGCCAGGAGCTTCTATCCGCTGGTTAAGATCCCCGAGGAGGAGGGCGACTTAACCAAAGCTATTGATTATTACTCAAAATTCCTCGATCTCTGGAAGGATACTGACCCAGATATTCATGAGATTGAGGATGCTAAGAAGAGATTGACTGAGCTGCTTTAAGAAGGGACAGAAAATTGGCGGAGCTGTTTTTTAGTGCCCTTGAAAAAAAACTCGGTTTGGAATAGATCATGAAAGGTGACTTCATAATCACAAAATTCAATTACCTCATTGGATAAGCACAAAAATTTCTGTTGTGTTAATATTTGTAACACTTTTGATATCAGATTATACCTGTGTTAAAAATTCGCTGGAAGAAAGCTGGAGATAGAGAATAGTTAAGTTAGGGCAGGAAGACTGGATGAGCGGGGTAGAAACTGATTTGTCAAAACCTAATCTACGTGGTAAGCTTTTTCCGTTCCAAAATATAAGTTAAATAATGATTGGGAAAACACTAAAACACTTCAAAGTTGAAGAGTTACTAGGAAAAGGAGGTATGGGCGTTGTTTATCGTGCCCTTGATGTTAGGTTGGGCAGGCCGGTGGCCTTAAAAGTGCTCAAACAAGATTTAACCGCAAACCGTGACAGGCAACGGCGCTTTTTACAGGAAGCGCGTGCGGCTTCAGCCGTTACTCATCCTGCGATCGCACAGATTTATGATGTTGACGAGATTGATGAAATAACCTTCATGGCCATGGAATTCGTTGAGGGGCAGACCGTAAGCCAATTAATTGCAAGACGTGAACTGGATTTATTAGGATCGGTTGAAATTGCTCTGCAAATCGCCGAGGGTCTCAGCCGGGCTCATAAGGCAAATATCATTCATAGAGATGTTAAATCTGCCAACATTATGGTAACACATGACGGACACGCGAAGCTACTTGATTTTGGATTGGCGAAGTTGTTGGATCCGATTGTTGGAAGCATTAAAGAGGGCAGCAATCAGGATCTAACATCAACAGAGAAGTTTTCTCAAACACTACCTGGCACACTGGTAGGAACGATTGCCTATATGAGTCCTGAGCAGGCCCGCGGCCAACAGTTAAACCAAAGTAGTGACGTATTCTCGATGGGAATCGTAATTTACGAAATGGTGACAGGAGAGCTGCCATTTAAGGGTGACACTCCAATTGACACACTGCACGCCATTGCTTTCGAGGAGGTACGTCCTGTTACACTAGTGAAGAAAAACCTCCCTCCTAAGCTGCATCGAATTATTTTGCGCTGCCTGCGTAAGAGACCTGAAGACCGATATCAAGATGCACATTCCCTCGCAGCGGATTTAAAGGATTTGAAAAAGGATATAGAATCGGGAATTCAGTACTCAATGCCGCTGGGCCATAGGATTCAGGGATTGTTCGAATTGCTAAAATCCTCGATTCCTTTTGGCACCAAAGGTATAGCAGTTGTTGTGAGCAGCTTGATTCTGGTGGTATTTTTAATCATTACAGATATCGGTATTGGTACACTGGTCTTGTCGGTGCTTATTGGACTTTTTATCTACCGTTACATTCGGAACAGAAAAAACAGGATGTTGAAGCGTTTTACGGCGAAAGTCTCAAAGTTGCCTGAAGTTCGTGCAATTATTGTCCGAAGGAATCAAGTCATAGTAGTTGTGGACCAAGCTAAGGCGAAGATTTATATCCGAATCAATAGCCTTATCGACTCAATGAATAAAAAACTGTACTTCGGTGATAAAATTGAGGCTGCAGTACGTGACGATTTCTCGTATGAAGAATTCCAACGAATCCTTAGAGAACCTGGAGTCATCTATGTTCGAGATGATGTGATCCTGGCTGGCAGGATTGAATATTTATAGTATTAAAAGGTAAAAGAAACACTTACATTCATGGTTGCTTTTTTTTAATGTGATCGGCATATTCTATACTATTGCTGATTATTTTGCTGTTTTGAGTGTGATATGTTTCTTTCAGGATATCAGTGGGTTGAAATTGCTGAAAATCGAGAGGTATTAGTGGCAAGCACAAAAACCAAATTCCTGTCCCTTAAATCCTGACAGGGCAATACCTGAAAAATTTTCTTGGTAATGATCAATAAATGATTTATGGATGGTAGAGGGGGATCAGTTTTCCTGTATTTTCTTGATATCGATGTTCAGTCTCTTGATCATTTCATTCAAAGTGGTAGGTTTAACTCCTAAGATTTTAG